>QCBF01000054.1:0-2076 GCA_003281705.1 Prochlorococcus sp. AG-347-C10 | reverse complement strand
ACTATCTAGAAAGGAAGAGCTTTATAAAATATTAAGAGTCACTAAAAATTGGTTTAAGTCTCAATTAAATAATTCTCTTGGTTTTGAAGCCATGAAATATTTAACATCTAAGAGAAACTTGAGTAACAAGATTATTGATAACTTTGAATTAGGCTTTGCCCCAAATTCATGGAATGATTTATTTAATTATCTTTCCAAGGTTGAAAAATTCCCCATTAATTTAATATTAGCTTCAGGTCTTGCAATTTCTAAAGATAATTCTGACAAGATTTATGATCGTTTTAGAAATAGATTAATTGTTCCAATACATGATATGCAGGGAAGAGTAGTTGCCTTTGGAGGAAGATCTCTTGATGGTCAGGAACCCAAATATCTTAATTCTCCTGAATCAGAGATATTTGAAAAGGGAAAAATGTTGTTTGCCTTAGAAAAAGCTTCTAGTGATATTAGAAAAAGAGATAAAGCTATTATTGTTGAAGGCTACTTTGATGTTATTTCTCTTCATTCAAAGGGTATAACTAATTCTGTGGCTTCTCTCGGTACAGCATTAAATAAGTATCAAATTTCTCAACTATGTAGATGTACAGATAATAAAAATATAATTTTGAATTTTGATTCTGATAATGCAGGAATTTTAGCTACAAAAAGAGTAATTAAAGAAGTTGAAACCCTATCACTTCATGATCAAATTAATCTTAAGATACTTCAACTAAGTCATTTTAAAGATCCTGACGAATATTTGAATAGTCATACACCTGAAGATTATTTTAATTTAATTGATAATTCATCCTTTTGGATTGATTGGGAGATTGATCAGATCTTTAAAGATCAAGATTTAACTAAGTCTGAAATTTTCCAAAGTGTTATTTCTTCATTGGTAAAATTGTTGAGTAAATTACCTCAATCATCAACCAGAACTCATTATTTACAAAAAGTTTCCGAACAATTAAGTAAGGGACAAGCTAGGTTAGCAATACAGTTTGAACAAGATTTAAGAAATCAAGTAAAGGGATTTCGTTGGCATGGGAGATCAAAAAAATTTGAACAACCAAATGAAATTTCTCGACGGGAGAAAAATGAATCGGAAATAATTTTTTATTATTTACATTGTCCAGATCTTAGGCTATTTATTCGTGATGAATTTCTCAAAAGAGAAATTAATGGTTTTAATACTAGTTATATTCAAAGCTTATGGGAAGCTATTTCAAAAATTGAACAAAATAATTTAGGTTTAAATTACTTAAATGATTTAAAACAATCAAATAGTCAAAATCTTCAAAAAGATTTTTCTTCTATTAACTTAATTTCACTTCTGCCTGACTACTTAGCTCTCAATAATCCTGAATCATCAAATAAAATTAATATTTTTATTAATCCAAATGAGTTGTTTTTAACATTGCTGAGTAATCCTAAGGACAATTTACTAGGAACATTATCTCTTCTTGAGAAATATAATTCTCTAAAAAGATGTAGACACTTAATAGAATCTTGGGGATCTCAAAGATTAAAAACTTTAGAAAATTGTATATCTATTTTAATTGATAATCCTTCTTCAGGTTCTTCAAATACAAATAAAGAGATAGATGATCTTTTTAAGGATTTAAACTCAGATGCCATTAAATTTCAGGAATTATATTACCTAGAAAGACAACATATAAATTTCTTAGACAAACAACGTTGTGGCAATTTCCTCGCTAGTTAATATAAAAAGTTTTAATTTATAGGCAGTATTTTTTAATCAAGTTTTTAACTTTTTTGGGTTTATCTTCAAGAACATAAGCTTCTACTTCTTTCGCATAAGTCCCAGAAAAATTTGAACTAGAGAACTCTAATGCTTTTCTTTTACTTTGATGCAATTTGCTTTCTAATTTTTTTATATCCCCTATTGTTTTATTGTCATTACATTTTTGTATCGCATGAGTTGCTTCGTGTCTTAATGCTTTTCTTATCGCCCTTTCTGTTTTGAAGTTATCTTTATTTGGTTGTTGATTCTTATTTCTAAAATTTGTTTTCCTTTTTGCATTTTCAGTACATATTATTATTTTATTTTCTTTAAAATTATGTAACCCTTTTATT
>QCBF01000053.1:0-2122 GCA_003281705.1 Prochlorococcus sp. AG-347-C10 | reverse complement strand
CTATCAGCTCCAGGGGCAAATCTTTTTAAAAAATGTCTGAACATTTTTTGATAGTTATCTTCTCTCAAGATATTCACAACAAAACCTTTCCCAACTTGCATATATGATTCAATAGCTCTATCTTTTGCTACTGCAACTGTAATACCTGGTGGAGAAAAGCTTGCTTGACTAACCCAACTTGCTACCATTGCACTTTGTCTAAATGTCGAACCTTCCCCTTGGCTCGCTGTTACTACATATAATCCTCCACTTAATCTACCTAACGCTTTATCTAAATTTGAATCAAGGCTTTTCATAGAGGCAATATTCTTCTTTTTATTGATCAATTGCCCCAAGTCAGTTCCAGCTTCTTCGAATTGTTGATAAACAATGGGATCTGGAATATTTTTAACTCTTAAAGGGGAGAAAGCTTCTTTTTGGCCAAGTTCTCTTAATTTATTTGCTAAGGAATCTATTGGTTCATCATTTCCACCAAATGCATCATAGACTGCAGTAAATTGTTTTGGTTTAAGTGCTGCAAATAAAGTACCGAAAGATTCTTTTAATTCATTATCTGAGTCCACTGGCCATGTGGGAATGACTACTGCTTTTGATTCGGAAATTAAACTTGTAAGTTCTTGCGGGTCAGAAGATCTTAAATCTATTAATTGAACCTGTGCCTCTGCTTTACTTATTCCATGAGATATCGCTTGACTTAGTCGATCGCAATAACCATAGTCGCTTATATAGCAGACTGACACAAAATCATTACCTTTGCTTTTGTTGCTACTCCATTCTAGATATTTCCCTTTCCAAAAATTGACCTGATTATGTAGCAAAGGCCCATGACCAACAGCTATCGTTTTTAACTCGGGTAGCTTATCAATTCTTTTAATTGCTTGCAGAACGCTTCTAGCGTTTGGACCCATAAGGCAATCGTAATAAAACCGGAAGTCTTCGTATATTTCTTTTTGATCAGTGTCAAAAAATTCGTCAGAACAATAATGGAGTCCAAATGCATCGCATGTATAGAGAACATGTGTGCTGTGATCATATGAAAATATGGTATCTGGCCAATGTAAATTTGGTGCACTTATGAATTCAATATTATGTTCAAAACCACTATTAGGGTTAGTTCCGAGATTTAAAAACTCTCCACTCTTAACCTCTAAACGCTTAAAGGGAATATGTATTTGGTCTTCAATAAATTTAAGGGCTAATTTTGATCCAACTACTGTGATATTTTGGTTTAATTCTAAAAGATTACCTATTAAACCAGAATGATCAGGTTCTGTATGGCTTGTAATTAAATAATCAACTTCTTGTGGATTTACATTTTTCAGTAATTCTTCGAACCATAATTCTTCGAACTTTGCGTGACTAGTATCAATAATTGCTAGTTTCTCGCCTTTAATAATAAAACTATTGTAAGTAGTTCCATTTCTTAAACCAAATTCAATATCAAATCTACTGCGATCCCAATCCAAAGATCTTATAGCACAAGAATCATCAGCAAAGTTTTGAGATTGAACCGTCAACTTGTTATTAGTTTGTGCCAATTTAGAATTACTTGTCTGGGCAGAGGTTATCATAGAATAATTAGCTTTATAAATTAACTTTAGTTATATAGAATATAAATTCGCGTGATTATTTTTGCGAAATAACCGAAATTACGCTTTTCTTTAATTTTTAATCTTCTTATTCTGGATAAATGACATCTCAACTAATTAAAAAAATAGTTACTGGAGATGAGATAAGAAATGCTTTTTTAAAATTTTACAGTGAAAAATTACATACAATCATTCCAAGTGCATCTTTGATTCCAGATGACCCTACGGTTATGCTCACAATTGCTGGAATGTTACCTTTTAAACCAGTTTTTTTAGGTTTAAGAGAAAGACCATCAAAAAGGGCTACATCTAGCCAAAAGTGCATCAGAACAAACGATATAGAAAACGTTGGAGTTACAGCTAGACACCACACTTTTTTTGAAATGCTTGGTAATTTCTCTTTTGGAGATTATTTTAAACGAGAGGCTATCCAATGGGCTTGGGAATTAGTTACTAATATTTATCAACTTTCTGTTGAAAATATAATTGTGAGTGTTTTTCACGAAGACGAAGAGTCTGCAAAAATTTGGAGA
>QCBF01000052.1:0-2217 GCA_003281705.1 Prochlorococcus sp. AG-347-C10 | reverse complement strand
GCAATGTATCTCCTTGATTGGTAACGACATTGATACAGATCGAATAATTCCAGCGCGTTTCTTGAAATGTGTAAACTTTGAGTCATTGGGTGAATCTGTTTTTGAAGATGATAGAGAAACTTTAAAAGGAAGGCATCCTTTCGATCTAGAGAAAAACAAAAATGCCACACTCCTAATTGTTAATAGCAATTTCGGATGTGGTTCAAGCAGAGAACATGCCCCTCAAGCACTTTTGAGATGGGGCATAAAAGCAATCATAGGAGAGAGTTTCGCTGATATTTTTTATAGTAACTGTATTGCAATAGGAATCCCATGTTTTACGCTCCCAAAAAAATTAATACAAGAAATTCAAAATAATAAGGATAATAAATTTTTATTCTTAGAAATTGATCTGAATAATTCCTTAGCAAAATCAAAAGATTTAAATTTCAATCTTGAAATTAACGAAAGCTCAAGAAAAATGTTTTTAACGGGAGAATGGGATGCAACTTCAACACTTCTTGAAAATGAAAATCTAATTGAAAACAAATTTTATGACTTACCCTATTTAGGTTTCAATGCGGAATCTTTCTAGCTATTTGAAACCGAATAAAGTAAACGCAATCCCTCCAGTTTCATTGTAGGGTTGGTAATAGAGACCGACTTCATATGATCTTTTTTTCCAATTTAAAGATATTGAAGACTTTATGAATTGACCATAATCTTCTGCATCACTATCCAAGTTCAATATACCTTTACTTTTAAGCACAATTGGTCCATATATTTGTTGATCAAAAGAAATATCTAGTATGAATTTATCAGCTACATTATCAAATTTAAAAGGACTTTCGCCACCTATTAACCTATAAAAAGGCATTAAACTAACTTTTGTATAGTCAAAATATTTATTTTTAAAATTTCCGAAAGTAAACTCTGGTCCTGCACCAAATCCTATATATTTTTGATCATGAGCATTTTTGTAAATAGAAGAATAGAGCTCTAGCTTAGTATCAAATTTAAGTCCTTTAGTTACAGGTTTAGGAATATATTTAAAAGAACTATCTACAAAATTGTATTGAGGGTAAGCAACAAGAACTGGGAACTTCTGATTTAATGAATAAAACACATTACCTTTTATACTATTAACCAAATTTTTACTTTTTAAAGCTTTTCCTTTGAAATTTCCAAAACCTATTGATAATTTTTCAGTTTTATCAATTCCATTAACTTGCCAACTATTTCTTTTTTCCAATTTTGAACCGTAACCTACATAAATTTCAGATTCACCCAATGATCCATTCCAAACCCTATCTCTGTAGACTCCAAAAAAACTTTTATCCCATTTTGTATTTAAAAAACTAATCTCTTTATTCAATTTAGTTTTCAATCTAAATGCATCGGAAAATTTATCAAAATCAAAAGAATTTAAATTATTATCTATTTCTAAATCCCAATTATTTATTCTTCCTTTTATCTGTGATTTTAGAGCAAAATAATCTTCAAAATTTGCATTTCTCCTGACCTTCTTTGAAGTTATTGATTCCCCTTCTTTTACAAAACTATTTGTATAGCCTTTTAATGAGCGTTGAATCAAAAATTGAGGCTCTAAATTTATAACAAAATCATCATCTACATCAATAGAATTTAATTTCCTACCAATAAAATAGCCATCCTTATCTAAATTTTCATATCCAAGAGTCCATCTATTTGAAGACTTATCTAAATCAAATTTTCTATTACCTAACCAAAAAGGGATAGATATTTTATCCTCAAGAATTAAATAATTTAATGTGGATTTAAATCTTAGTTCTTCATTACTAGTAAAAACTTCTAAAGAATTAATTACTAATTTTAACTGTTTAAATTCAAGTAAATCATTGCTAAATACTGCCTTCTTACTTTTCCATATTTCCCCATCTATAGTTATTTTGTCTGTAAAAAATAACCAATTGTGAACCTTGTTAGGAGTATTTATAACTTCTTTTTTTTCTAATTCAAGTAAACTTTCTAATTTTTCAGAGTCTGACAAGCTGAAATTGGAGGATAAGTCATCCATCAATTTATCGGTATTAATAGATCCTTCAACATCTAATAAATACCCTTTTTCATTAATAAAACTGTATTCTAATTGTGCAACTTTTAAGAACTGATCCCTTAATTCCAAAGTTATATTTCCTTTAGCATTAATTTTTTTATTTAACTTATCGTATATAAGAGTATCTGCTTTAAGCAGTTTAC
>QCBF01000051.1:0-2256 GCA_003281705.1 Prochlorococcus sp. AG-347-C10 | reverse complement strand
CTCCAACTATATCCACAACTTTTTTGTATGAATACTAATTTGCATGAATTTTCTTTAAAAGAATGAACAATTTTTTCTTCAAAAGAATCAAAATTCTCGCAGATATTTATTTGCTTATATTCAATCTCAAAATCTTTAAGTGAGCCTTTACCTCCTCCCCTTATTCCTATCACTTCTTCTAATGTGTCATATGGTTGTCCTGTAAGAGATAACATTACATCTCCAGGTCTAAGAATTCCAAATAAGACAGAACTTATTGCATGCGTTCCACTTACAAATTGCATCCTCACAGCTGCCTTTTCAGCAAGAAACAATCTTGCAAAAACCGCATCAATTTTTTCTCTAGATATATCATCATGACCACTACCAGAAGATTGATTGAAATGACTAGTAGAAACTTTTTCTTCCTTAAAAATTGTCAAAATATTTTCTAATTTCTGGAAAACCTGATTGGACCTTTCTTGGAAAACTTTACTTAAACTCTCTTCGACAGAAAGAACAGCGTTTTCAGCCAGTTTTAAGTTATTGTTTAGCGTCATTTATTATGAAAATTCATGTTATTTTTCAGAAGCTAAATTTCTTAATTCTGCGAGGAAAGCATTAGGTCCCCTACCCTGAAAATAAGAAAGTTTTTTTGAAGCCTCATATAAATCAAGAAGTTCTCCATCTAATTCTTCTGCCGTATAATCTCTAATTCCTGCTATTACCTCTGCAAAGCGTTCTCTACGAGCAGATTTATTGACAGCATAGGCTTCCATTACCTGATTTTTGCATGATCTCCAAGCCTTATTCTGACAAAAATGCACTGAAAGAGCATCACTTAAAGCAGAAGCTTCTTCATCTTCTATGTACCAGTCAAAAGATGAAGGTAGAGATTTTAATCCTGAAAATATCTCGAATAACTCCCCGGCTGACAATGGATTGCCAGAATCATTTTTTAGGGGTAATGCAGACTCTTCCAAAGATTTCCATAACTCTGGGTAATCACTTTCAAAACGATCCCTGATTTTTTCAATACCTTGATCAAGAATCGTATTAACTTGAGCTAAAGCAAGAAAAACTTCAGGACCTGGCGAAGATAACTTCCCATTCCTAAGATTAGAAATTTGCGAATTATGAACTTTACCTAAATCAAGAACTTCAGATAGTAATGGCAAAACTCTGTGAGACCATCCATTTCTTTCATGCCAGAGGTGTATCAAATGAGCCATAGCCCTTCGACCTCTGGATAATTTATCGCGATATCCGAGACTCACAGATAATTAAACTTATCAATAGTATAGTATGATAATATTACATATCGGTAATTTTGAAAATAGTATTTCAATATCATGAATTCAGTAATTTTCCAAGAAACAGCAAAATTAAAAAAACCTGTTCCAGCTGAAAAAGTTATAGAACTCTCAGAAAAATTACTGGAACCTTCCAGTCATTCAAAAAGATATCCTCCAAGACTACATAAAACGTGGGGGACAATAGTTTTTATGGTTATAATTCATATTCTTTCTCTTATAGCTATACAACCAAAATTTTGGAGTCTCCCTGCAGTCACTTCATTATTATTTTTTTACTGGGTTACTGCTTGTTTAGGAGTCACTCTTGGATATCACAGATTGTTATCACACAGATCTTTCATTGTTCCAAGATGGTTGGAAAGATTTTTTGCTACCTGCGGAGCTATAAGTTGCCAGCATGGACCAATAGATTGGGTAGGATTACATAGGCATCACCACTCTTTTTCAGATACTGAAGTAGATCATCACAATAGTAAAAAGGGATTTTGGTGGAGTCATATGGGTTGGATGTTTAAAGACGTTGAAGCACTAAAAGCTGTTCCAAAACTAAGTGCAGATTTAATCAAGGATCCATACTATAGATTTCTAAATAAATATTTTTTATTATTACAAATTCCTATTGGACTTTCTTTGTACGCAATAGGTCAAAAATTAGGAGTTGGAGGTTGGGCTTTAGTCCTTTGGGGAATTCCATTGAGGCTTGTGGTTGTTTATCACATAACTTGGCTAGTCAACTCCGCCACTCATTGTTGGGGTAAAGCACCATTTGAAAGTGGTGATTCATCTAAAAACAATGCGTGGGTTGCTGCATTAACATTTGGAGAAGGTTGGCATAATAACCATCATGCATTTCCCAATTCGGCAAAACAAGGATTATTTAAAGGTCAGATAGACATAACATGGGAACATATTAAGATTCTTGCTAAATTTGGTCTTGCAAAAAAAGTAAAGTTACCCTCTA
>QCBF01000050.1:0-2328 GCA_003281705.1 Prochlorococcus sp. AG-347-C10 | reverse complement strand
CATCTTCATCCCATGTCCTTGGTATACACCCATAAGCGAAAGGATAAGCAAGTGAAGAATAACCTACCCTATCAAGTTTTAGGTGGCCCGTTTCCGTAATTAATTCATATTTATTTATTGTATTAGAGTTCAATTCAACAATAGTATTTATTACTATATTTGAGCTATCAGTGAAAGCATTTAGTATGTGCAATAAATTTGGTGTAACCCTGCTTGGGGGTTGATTAATGTTTGCCATCAAAAAATAATTTTTATTTATCTTACATCCTCACACTCAACCAAATTCTTTAAAAGTAATGTTTCAGCAAAAATCATTTATTTTAGACTTTAAATGACTAATAAAATAGTTTGGTGATAGTTCTTCTTTAGTGACCGTTCTTATCAATTCCATAGAATTAACTGACCTGCCATATTTATGAACATTATTTCTTAACCAAAATATGATTTTTTGATATTCACCATTTTGGATTAAATCATCTATCAAGCCAATGTCTCTCTCCATTTGAGAAGATATTTGCGCACTTATAAGATGACCTAACAAATACGAAGGGAAATATCCAAACGCACCTTCACTCCAATGAACATCTTGAAGACAACCTTCTGAATCATTAGATGGTTTTATTCCTAAAAGTTCACCATATCTTTTATTCCATTCCTCAGGAATATCTTGAGCAGGTAACCCTCCTTCAATTAAATCTATTTCAAGTTCGGTTCTAACCAGAATGTGTAAACCATAGGTCAATTCATCTGCCTCAACCCTATTTAATCCTGCTTCCAAATGATTAATAGATTTCCATAGATCAAAATAATTATTTAATGTACATCCAGCTGAAACAAATTTTTTAAAAAATCTTTTCGAAAAAGATTTGGATTTAACTATTCTATTTTCCCAAAATAATGATTGACTTTCATGTATACCCATAGAAGTTGCTTGACCTAAAGGCCAAGCAAACCATTGATGACTTTGTGATGGCAGACCTTGCTCATAAATTGAATGTCCCCATTCATGTGCAGTTGCTAAAAAACTTGATAACGGTTCACCTTCAACAATTCTTGTCGTAATTCTATAATCATTAGGTCCTAATGTAATTGAAAAAGGATGGGGAGATTTACCAACAACAACTAGGTCTTTATCTCTCCCAAACTCATCAAGTAATTTAGAACATAAAATATGTTGAGATTCTGGACTTAAATCCCAGTTATATCTCTTAGGCTTATCAATCCCTCTAATCAACTCTGGAAGAGTGTCTTTCAAAGGCTGAAACATTTTATTCAACCACTTTAAAGTTAATTCAGGCTCAAAGGGTTGGGCTAGAGTTTCCCATGGTGAATATTGATCTGATATTTGTTTTGCCTCTTCAATCCTTAATTTGACTAGTTCTTCAAAGAATGGGAGAAAAACTTTAAAATCTGATTTTTTCTTAGCTTCTTGCCAACTTTCATATCCTTTAGATTTTGCCTTTGCTAAAGACTCAACTAATTTAGGATCTAAATTTTTCGCCTTATTAAATTCCTTGATTAAAAGATTAATATTTCTTTCTTTAGCTCTAATAAAGAGTTGATTATTGGAATTTTGTTCATTATCTACTAATTCATTTTTAGCGGATTGTATTAAATTAGAAAATTCTTCAGAAGAATTTCTTCTATGCAAGATTTTTGCAATATAAGTAAGTTGTTCAGACCTCCAAGAAGCTCCTTTTTTGGGCATTCCAGTATTCTGATCCCAATAAAGTGTACTTTGGATTGAACCTAAAATTTGAGTTTCTTTTAGATAAGCCCCCAGCTTATTCCATTGAATTTCTACCAAAAATTTATATATAAATTAAATTCATATTAAGATAAAAATTTTGATGTTTGAATAAAACATACATCGTTTATCCATAATAGAATATTAATTAATTGAGTTTTTACTTATATGGAACAAATATTTTCAAAATTAGAATTTATAACTTATGGTGAAGGTTTTATTGACATAACAAATGATTTAAATTTATTTATTGAAAAAAATAATTTTGATTCAGGAATTTTAAATTTAACGTCACTTCATACTAGTTGCAGCTTAACTATTAATGAGAATGCTGATCCAAACGTACTAAAAGACTTGAGAGAATATATGCAATCCATAGTCCCATATAATTCCTATTTAACTTTATCAAAAAGTAAAGAAGAAATTTCTTATAAACATTTTCAAGAAGGGGCTGACGATATGCCAGCACATATTAAAACATCCCTAACAAACACTTGTTTATCTTTAAGTTTTCAGGACAGTAATCTTATGCTTGGCACATGGCAAGCAGTGTATTTATGGGAACATAGATTAGATCAAAA
>QCBF01000049.1:0-2446 GCA_003281705.1 Prochlorococcus sp. AG-347-C10 | reverse complement strand
TTGTATTATTAGCTATTCTTTTTTCATTAAGTTTTGGTTTGCCATTGGGATTATTAAGTGGATATTTTGGTGGTTTTTTTGATAAATGCCTATCAATAATAATGGATACTATTTTTTCAATACCTGTAATTTTGCTTTCAGTTGTTGTGGCTTTTGTCTTGGGTAAGGGTATCCTTAACGCGGCTTTGGCATTGTGTATTGTTTACTCTCCTCAATATTTTAGATTAATCAGAAATCAGACAATATTGGTTAAATCCGAAACTTATGTGGAGGCAGCTCAAGTTTCAGGAGCTGATGTTAAAACAATTATTTTTAAATATATTCTCCCAAATGTAATAACACCATTGCCTATTTTGCTTACCCTAAATGCTGCGGATGCTGTTTTGGTATTAGGAAGTTTAGGATTTTTAGGCCTTGGTGTTCCTGCAGATGTCCCAGAGTGGGGAAGTGATTTAAATCTTGCTCTTGCCGCTTTACCTACAGGTATATGGTGGACGGCTTTGTTTCCAGGTTTGGCAATGTTTTTTTTAGTTTTAGGCCTTTCTTTTATAGGAGAGGATCTTGAAGAAATTTTTGATAGTCAAAATTCTGAATAAATTTAGTTATCTGTAATAGGATCAAGTTCTCCTTGATCATTCAACTTGGGATATTCTTTAGCTGATTTTTTATACACCGCGGCTAATTCTGGGTAACACCATTCAAAAAGTGTTTTTTGATATTCATCTATATTTAAACCTTCTCCATTAGCTGGCAATATACCTTTATTTTTTCTTTGGCGAATAGCTTCAAATAATAATATGGAGGCAGCAACTGAAACATTAAGGGATTGAACCATACCTCTCATAGGTATAAAAATTGATTGATCAACCATTGATATAATTTCATTACTTAGTCCCCATTTTTCTGCTCCTAAAACAAAACATGTATTTTGAGAATAATCAAAATTTCTATAATCTACTGATTCATTATTAAGAGTCGTTCCATATAATTTAAAACCCTTATTCTTTAAATCAGATATTGCTGTAATAGTGTTTTCATAATTATTTAGTTTTACCCATTTTTGACTTCCTTGAGCAGTACTATTAAAAGTCTTAACTGCATTCGTTTTGCTAATAAAATTTGCCTCGAAAACTCCTGCCGCATCACATGTCCTTAATATCGCGGATAGATTATGGGGTTTATTGACATCCTCAACTAAAACAGTCAAGTTTTTCATTCTGCAATCTAAAACACTTTTGATTCGTTCAAATCTTCTTGGTAAAATTGACATTTATAATTTTTTCACACTTCTAAATTATATTCAAAATATATTGATTACCTATTAAATCTCTTGGTTTATAATATTTTGGTAGTTTGAATTATCTCAATGGCATACATAGAATGGGACTATACAGTAATAACGAGTATGGTAGAAAAACAAGGTTGGAACTTACCTGATCGTGAATCAGAAGAATGGAATAAATTTAACGATGAATTAGGAGAAAAAATGAGAGGTGTTGGACTTGTTTTTGAAAGATATTGTAATTTTACTCCTGACGTAGGAGAAGGGGTTCATTTATTAGATGACTGATCATAAATAATATTAAACCATTGATGTATCCCTTAATCAATGGCTTATTAATTTATAAGATAATATAATTTCACTAAATTAGAACTGGCAATTATTAAGGCTTTATAAAGCTTGTACTGTAAAAAATTTTTTTTATCCCACAAAAAAGTTATTTAATTTCTATATTTGAATAAAAAATATGAAAATTAAATTAACCTTTTTATTCGATGGTGGTTGTCCACTTTGTTTGAGAGAAACAAATTTTTTAAAAAAGAGAGATATCTTAAATCAAATTTTATTTATAGATATTAATAGTAAGGATTATGATCAAAATCTTTTTTGTAACATCTCATATTCAGAAGCCATGTCAAATCTGCATGGGATTATGGAAAATGGTGAAATTATTAGAGGATTAGATGTGCTTGCATATTCTTATGAATTAATTGGATTAGGTTGGGTTTATTATCCTTTAAAGATTAAGCTCTTATCTCCATTATTGAGACTGGTTTATAAATATTGGGCAAAATATAGACTTCAAATTACAGGTAGATCCGATATTGAAAAATTTTGTACCTCACAATGTGAACAATAAATATGGAAAGTATCGATATAGACAGAATAATAGAAATGTGTTGGGAAGATAGAACACCCTTTGAAGCTATCGAGTATCAATTTGGTTTAAAAGAGGAAGATGCGATAAAAATTATGCGTCAAAATCTTAAACCCAAATCCTTCAAAGTCTGGAGAAAGAGAGTTTCGGGAAGAAATACAAAACATATGGCGCTTAAAGATTCAACTAGATTTAAATCTACTCATAAAAGAAAATTATAAATTTTGAAAAATCTTTCTACTAAAACTTGTCCTGTTTGCAATAGGCCGTTCGAGTGGCGTAAAAAA
>QCBF01000048.1:0-2470 GCA_003281705.1 Prochlorococcus sp. AG-347-C10 | reverse complement strand
GATTCCAAATTATATATTTGACCTGAGTGAGTAGATTCTTCAATTAATTTAAAATTAGTTAAAGACATTGAAGTAGTAACAATTTGAACTTCTCTCGAATCTCCTATTGAATCTCTCAATCTAACTTGTCCACCAAACTCACTTGATTGGCTTGCTTCTGCCAAAACAGTTCCTTCATCTACAGATTTTCCAGAAGAGATAACCGGTCTTGCATTAGGTGGCAAATTATAAACATCTCCGGCTAAAACCCATAATCTGCCTAATCTTTGAGCTTTTAATGTAATATTACCCTGCCTATCTGTTACCTCCTTTGGTTGAATAACTTTGTCGTACCTAACTTGACCAGCCAAATCGCAGACAACATCTTTTGTTGCTTTTTCAACACTCTTTTTCACAGCTCCAGCTGTAATCTGAGCAACAGTTATATCAGAATTAATTTCTTCACCATCATCTACAAATAAAAGAGATCCGCTAGAAACTTCAATTTTTTGAACTTTTCCAGAATTATTTCCCTGGGAAACTATCTTTAATATGAAATCAACTTCCGCTTGTTTAGCTTCTACGCCGTGTGGTGTTCTATAACCTCTAACCTTTGCTTTTGAACTAAACTCAACTTTACCAGAAATTTTTGATCTTACTACTCCACTTTCAGCAGTTGATACACCTCCAGTATGAAAAGTTCTCATTGTCAATTGAGTTCCTGGCTCGCCAATAGATTGAGCAGCAATAATGCCAACTGCCTCGCCTAAATCAACCAAATGATTATGGGCCAACGCCCATCCGTAACACCTCCTACAAACAGATCTATTAGCTTCACATGTTAATGGAGATCTTATTTTTACATTTTTAATAAGTGCTTTCTCAATTTCTTCTGACAATGCAGGGTCTATTGCAGTATTTTGAGGAACAACAAGGTTTTCTTCAGCATCAAAAATATCCTCCGCGGTAAGCCTACCAAGAAGTCTTGCTCCAAATTTACCATCTTCAGCTTCAACAACTATTGATCGTTCTGTTCCACAATCTTCTTCTCTAACAATTACATCTTGAGCGACATCAACTAATCTTCGAGTCAAATAACCAGAATCTGCAGTTCTTAAGGCAGTATCTACTAAACCTTTCCTTGCTCCATAAGAGGAAATTACATATTCAGTAACAGTGAGTCCTTCTCTAAAATTAGTTCTTATTGGCAGATCAATAATTTCTCCTTGTGGATTAGCCATCAATCCCCTCATACCAACAAGTTGTCTTACCTGAGACATATTACCCCTTGCTCCTGAATTAGCCATCATCCAAACGGAATTTAGAGGATCATTCTGATTGAAATTATTCTTTACAGCATCTACCAATCTTTCATTAGTTTCGGTCCAGGTATCTATAACTTTTGTGTGCCTTTCAACTTCGGTAATTTCACCAAGTCTATAGCATTCTTCAGTAGCAGATATTTGTTCTTCAGCTTGTCCTATTAAATCTTGTTTAGCTTCAGGAACTTTTAAGTCATCTACTGAAATAGAGACAGCAGCTTGGGTGGCATATTTAAATCCTAAGTCCTTAAGATTATCTGCCATGACAGCAGTTATAGCAGTTCCGTGAGTTTTATAAGCCCAAGAGACTAAATTTTTTAAGGCTTTCTTATCAATTACCTTATTCTTAAATGATGGCGGCGTTTTAACTAGAGCTGGCATTGTAACAAGATTGTTCTTTTTTGAGTTTTTAGTTGTTTTACGGACTCTGGATGTTTTTTTAGGTTTAGATGAAGTCATGATTTTTAAATAAATGAAAATTAGTTTTTAAAGATTACGTTTTAGATACAGAATCGATGATGGTATAGTTCATAACCACTCTCCCAACAGTTGTCAACACAAATCTACTTATTAAATTATTACTAGAATCAAATCTATCTCTTCTTAAATTCCAGATTTCTAACCTTGAGCCATCCTCTAGCTCTTGAGTTTTTTGTGGTTTACCCATTTCGTCTTCATCTTCAACTTCTCCATTAAATCTTACCCAAACCCATTCATGTAGGCTGAGTCTTTTATCTTCAAAAGCAAAAATGACATCTTCTAATGAAGCAAAGGTAATCTTATTATCGCCAAATTCTGGTTTTTTATAATTTGGTTGCAAAGCCGTCAGATAATAAGATCCTAAAACCATATCTTGTGATGGAGTCACTATTGGTTCCCCAGTAGCAGGAGAAAGAATATTATTACTGGCCAACATAAGCATGCGTGCTTCAGTTTGTGCCTCTAAAGCTAAAGGAACATGCACTGCCATTTGATCTCCATCAAAGTCAGCATTGAATGCAGGGCATACTAGAGGATGAAGTTGTATTGCTCTGCCTCCAACTAATTTCGGTTCAAACGCTTGAATTCCTAAACGATGTAGCGTAGGGGCTCTATTTAAAAGAATTGGATGGCCTTCAATAACTTCCTGAAGTACCTGCATAACTTCGTCGTCGGCTTTTTGTATTAAT
>QCBF01000047.1:0-2496 GCA_003281705.1 Prochlorococcus sp. AG-347-C10 | reverse complement strand
TTGAAGCTTCTAACCTTTTTGCTCATTGGAATCTGATAAAGAATGATAAAAAATTAATTTCAATATTCTCCTTTGGTTTATTAATTTTACTAATTCTTAAGCAGCCCAATTTAAGTACTGCATCATTAACTGGAATTCTTTTTTGGCTTATGGGTTTATGTGGAGGCGTAAAACTTAGCTCTCTTTACTCATTTGCTTCATTGGGATTCATCACTGGATGTATTAGTATCCTTAGTAACGAATATCAAAAACTTAGAGTTACTTCATTTATTAATCCTTGGAAAGATCAACAGGAAAGTGGATTTCAATTGGTTCAGAGTTTATTAGCTATAGGTTCAGGTGGTCTATTTGGCGAAGGTTTTGGACTATCTATACAAAAATTACAGTATCTGCCTTTTATGTATACAGATTTTATTTTTGCTATTTTTGCAGAAGAATTTGGTTTATTGGGGTGTACTTTATTCTTAGGGTTTTTAGCAGTATTTTCTTATATAAGCCTAAGAATTAGTCTTAAGTGCAGAAACAACTATACAAAATTAGTTGCCATCGGATGTGGTGTATTGTTGACAGGTCAATCAATAATGCATATTGCTGTAGCAACAGGTTCAATGCCTACTACAGGGTTACCTTTACCCTTCATTAGTTATGGTGGTAATTCATTAATCGCTTCTTTTTTTATTGCAGGGATGTTACTGAGATGTTCATTAGAATCAACAGGATTCATAGGTATGATTAGTACACGAAAGACTCTTAATTAGTTAGAATTTAAGAGATTTAAGTCAAGTTATCGAATCATTTAATCTAGTTATTTCAGAATTATCCCAAAAGGGTAATCTGCTTATGCAGAATGGTCTTAATAATCCTGGCCCATTTACAATATTTTTGGTTTTCAGCGCAGGACTTTTAACCAGTCTTGGCCCATGCTCATTATCATTACTACCAATCACTATTGCTTATATAGGAGGAACAGAGAAAAATAAATTTAAACTTATTAGTTTTTCAGGAGGAGTCGTTTTTTCACTCGTTATGCTTGGTGCTGCTAGTGGATTCTTAGGTAGAATATATGGGCAAATCCCATCTTATTACACTGCATTTGTTGCCCTAACAGCAATAATAATGGGTTTAAATTTATTAGGAATTCTAAAGTTTCAGTTTCCAAATGGACCTGATATAAAAATAATTGAAAATAAAATACCAACATTTATAGCACCTTTTGCCATAGGAACCACTTTTGGGCTAGCTTCTTCTCCTTGCATTACTCCAGTTTTAGCAACTCTTCTGGCTTGGGTTTCGCAAGCTAAAAACCCCACAATATCTATTATTCTTTTATTTTTCTTTGGGATAGGCCAAGTAACCCCATTAATCATTGCAGGAGCTACTGCAGAAAACTTAAAACAATTTTTAGCGCTTAGAAAATTTAGTCAAATAATTCCTACTTTAAGTGGGATATTTTTGGTTTCCCTGGGGTTGTTAAATTTATTTTCAAATTGGATTTAAATGATTATTTTTAAGAATCTAATTTTAAAAATATCAAGTTTAAAATTCGCCATATCACTGATAATATTCATAGCTATTACAAGTGGCATAGGTACTTTTATTCCTCAAGGTAGTAATAATAAATTCTATATTGATAATTTCGATAGTTCTCCCATTTTTGGAGTTTTAGATGGAGAAAAAGTCTTAAAACTTCAATTGGATCATATATATACAAGCTTTTGGTTTTTATTTACATTAATTCTTCTTTGCATTTCTCTAGGAGCTTGTAGTTTCAGAAGGCAAATCCCTTCATTAAAAGCTTCATTAAAATGGATTGAATACGAGAGCGAAAAAAAATTTAGCAAACTGCAACTATCTATAAGTCTCCCAATCAATCAAGATGGCGACTATATATCAAAAGTAGATTTATTACTTAAAAAAAGAGGATGGAAAACATACAAATTTAAAAGTCATATTTCTGCAAGAAAGGGTTTAATTGGAAAAATCGGTCCTTTAGTTGTACATATCGGATTAATAGTCTTACTTATAGGTTCAGCATATGGAAGTTTTACAAGTCAATCAAAAGAACAATATTTACTGCCTGGAGAAAGTTTGGATCTTGTTAATGAGAGCGCAAACTCAAAAGCCAATATAAAGTTAGTCGATTTTTCTATAGAACGAGAAAGTGATGGTATACCCAAACAGTTTATTTCAAAGTTAAATTTTTCTTCTGAAGATCTAAATTTAAATGAAATAAAAACCGCCAAAGTAAATCACCCAATCAGGTTTAAAGGACTAACTATTTATCAAGCTGATTGGGCAATATCTAACGTTGTTTTAGAAATAGATAATATCCTCTATCAATTAAAATTAAAGGAGATACCTGAAATCGGCAATCAAGTTTGGGGAGTTTTAGTTGAATTAGGATCGGAGACAAAAAAGAATTTTCTTTTAACAATAGATAATGAAAATGGTCCACTTAAAATTTCGAATATAGAAAATTTTTCTGGGAGTAATCTC
>QCBF01000046.1:0-2563 GCA_003281705.1 Prochlorococcus sp. AG-347-C10 | reverse complement strand
AGAAAGAACAATGAGTGAAATTGTAGATGCTTATATTAACCCTGATCTTCCTCCTGAAGAATGGAATATTGATAAATTAATTTCTAAAGTCAAAGAATTTATATATTTATTAGATGATCTAAAACCTGATGATGTTAATTTACTGTCAATAGAAGAATTAAAAAACTATCTTCAAGAGCAGTTGCGAATAGCTTATGACCTGAAGGAATCACAAATTGAAAAGATTCGTTCAGGATTAATGAGAGAAGCTGAAAGATTTTTCATTTTGCAGCAAATCGATAATTTATGGCGAGAGCATCTTCAATCCATGGATTCCTTGAGGGAATCAGTCGGATTGAGAGGTTATGGTCAAAAAGATCCTTTAATCGAATATAAAAATGAAGGATATGACATGTTTCTCGAAATGATGACTAATATGAGACGAAATGTTATTTATTCAATGTTTATGTTTCAACCTAAGACTGACACGGATGATAAAAATTAAATCAATATTTAATCATCTCCAAGAAATTCAAAAATTTCTTTGTCTTTAATATTTTGAGAATCACCTAGTTTAGAAATATCAATAGATTCTGAGCTGGCTATACATTGCAGAGTTTTTTGTAATTTAAGAATTTCATTTTCAAGTGAATCAATCCTATCCATTAAATTTTTTATCACATTAGCTTCTGCATCTGGTAAGGCAGAGTGAGCTAATGGATTTACTTTGACTCCACTTTGATGTACAACCCTGCCAGGTACTCCAACCACAGTACTATTCCCCTCAACATTTCGTACAACTACTGAACCAGCACCAATACGGGTATTAGATCCTACCGTAATGGATCCAAGAACTTTTGCACCTGCTCCTACTACAACATTTTCCATTAATGTTGGGTGTCTTTTGCCATGGCTTTTACCTGTACCTCCTAATGTTACTCCCTGATAAAGTAAACAGTTATCACCGATCTCAGCTGTTTCACCAATAACAACGCCCATTCCATGGTCTATAAAAACCCTTTTGCCAATCTTTGCTCCAGGATGGATTTCTATACCTGTCGCTAGTCTATTTAGATGACTTAGTAGGCGGGGAATCAAAGGAATCTTTAATTGCCATAATTTATGTGTGAACCTATGTATAACTATAGATTGAAAACCTGGGTAGCAAAGAAATATCTCTACTATTCCTCTTGCAGCGGGATCTCTTTCTCTGATAATTTCTATATCTGATTTAAAAGTTTTCAATATCATGGTTTAATTAATAACTCCTATTTCTTTTTTTAATTGATTTATCGTTTCGTTACTTAAATAATTTTTAGCACATATTATTTGAGGTAATCTTATAAACTGAGAACGATTTTTTAATAGAGTATTTTCTACAACTGATAAACTAGGTCCATCACATACAATATGGTTCGAAGCCTTTAAAAGTGAAAGTAATCTACTGTTATTATCTGAGATTGCCGTCATAAGCATTAATTCACTACCTCTCATGCTGTGTATAATTACTTCTGCTGCTCGTAATAAACCGGGACTTATGCTAACAATACCCACACAGCTTCCAGCATTTAATTCCTTGAGAATTTTCAATTCTTTTTGAAAGTCGCTTAAGTCAACCGCAATAGCTCGGACTCCATGCTGCTTTGCAACTTTTTCAAGAGGCTGTAAAAAATATCTGCTTGTGACAATCGTACCATTATTTGAATTACTCAAAACTTTTTCTAATTCTTCCATAGGAACAACTTCTACTGGTACATTCACTGTTGGAGAAAGGTCTTCTGCTATTAACATAGAAGCGCCAATATCTTCTCTAGGAGTACTTACTATGATTCTTGAGCCGCACTTAATACGCCAATCAATTTCATTGGTCAATAAATCTCGTGTTTCTTGTAAAGTGCATCCAAGATTTATTAAGTTGTCAATTACCTTTTTTGCTTCTTGATCTGGTGGTTTTTTTATTTTATCTTTTGAGTAAACTGATTTGTTGAATTCTCTTTTAGTAAGATTATCTCTTACATAGATACCTGATCCAGCTATTGCTTCAACAACCCCATCTATTTCTAGTTGTCTGTATACTTTGCTTATAGTATTTCTATGTAGTCCAGTCTGCATTGCAAGTTGCCTTGTACTGGGAAGTCTATGTCCCGGAGGATAATGTCTAGCTGCAATTGCAAAGCAAATTTGATTATATAGTTGCGTAGATGCTGGGATATCACTTTCTTGTTGAATATGGAATCTCACGTCGTAAAGCCTTGAATAATTTTTTTTTGATCATAGTGACACTTTAACATTCGTCATATATTTTGATAACAATTTTTTACCCATCATCTTTTTTAATTAGAGGAGTTTTTCGAGGGCTTAAAAACATAATCATGTTTCTCCCTTCTCTTTTTGGTTTTTGTTGAACTTCTGATTGCTCTTCTAAATCAGTAGCCATTTTCAAAAGAAGTGTTTCAGCTAAATTTGAGTGTTGAATTTCTCTACCCCTAAAAATCACAGTACATTTTACTTTGTCTCCCGATTTTAAAAATTTAATAGCTTGACCTATGCGGACATCATAATCGTGCTTATCAATTTTGTACCT
>QCBF01000045.1:0-2621 GCA_003281705.1 Prochlorococcus sp. AG-347-C10 | reverse complement strand
ATTTTGTCAAAATAATTTTAATTTTAGAAAGATTAAATTCCTTAGCAATGATTTCTAAAATTGCGTTTGAATATTTTTCGATTGTGAAACAATATATTTTCTTTGATTGATCTTTTAAAATTTGAACTAATTTTGAATAGTCAACTGTTTTTTCTACATCATCATTTAATGTACATTTTTCAAAATCAGTCCACAAAAATATATCTAAAATAAATAGTTGTCCTAATTCCCTTTCTTCATCAAGAACGCCCACCCTAGCCCAAAGTTTAATATTCTCTATTTTTAAGAAAGTCTCCATCTTTAAAAGTTTTAAAGATCTTTATGTGTATAGATAGCCTTTCCAGATGAAAAATCATCAACTATATTCCCATCGCCTTTTAGGAAATATTTATAAGTTACCAAACCTTCTAGACCTACAGGTCCCCTTGGTGGAAGAGTTTGAGTAGATATACCAACTTCTGCCCCGAATCCATATCTAAAGCCATCGGCAAACCTAGTCGAGCAATTATGAAAAACACCTGCACTATCAACTACATTCATAAATTTATGTGCAGTACTTAAATTTTCAGTAATTATTCCATCTGTATGTTTTGAACTATATTTCTGAATATGTGTTATTGCCTCCTCCAGATTATCAACAATTTTTATTGATAAAATTAAATCTAAATATTCAGTTTGCCAATCTTCTAAACTAGCCTCATACTTTAACCCTAATTCAATAGATCTTTTATCTCCAATTAATTTAACATCATTAGAATTAAACAAAGGTATGGCCTTTTCAAGAAAAGCCGGTGCAATATCTTTATGGACTAATAAAGTTTCAATAGCATTACACGCTGCAGGATATTGAATTTTACTGTCTAATGCAACTGATAAAGCCATCTCAAGAGTTGCCTCATTATCAATAAACAAATGACAAATTCCATCAGCATGGCCCAGCACAGGAATTCGCGTATTCTCCTGGATAAATTTAACTAATTCATTACTTCCTCTAGGAATTATTAAATTAATATATTTCTCAAGATTTAACATCGACATGCTATCTTTTCTGCTTGTAAGTAAACATATTGAATTTTTATCAAGACCTGATTCATTTAAACCTTCTTGTAATGCTTTAACTATTGCGGTATTTGTTAAATTGGCTTCACTACCACCTTTTAGCATTACCCCATTACCTGATCTTATTGCTAAAGAACTAATCTGCATCACAGCATCTGGCCTTGATTCAAAAATAACCCCTAAGACTCCTATTGGCACAGTTTTTCTTTCTAAGATCAATCCCTTTGAAAGCTCTCTTTTAATTTGAACTTGATTCACAGGATCAGCTAAGTCTCCAACTTTTCTTACTCCTTCAATTCCTGAATTTAATTTTTCATTTGATAACTTTAATCTAGAGAGTAAAGCCCTGGAAATACCTTTTTTTTCTGCATTTGAATAATCCGCATTATTAGCCTCTAATATTTCTTGAGTATTTTTTTCAAGGTAATCAGCCATAAAATTTAAGGCTTTAATTCTATTGTGATTTTCAGTCTGACTTATTTTTATTGATGCCAAACGAACTTGATCAGCTTTTTCTAAAAGATCACTTCCTGGTTGAAGAACTTCAAAAATATTGGCCATAATAGTTTTTAGTTAATCTAATATTAATTCAAATTAACGATTCTTTAAACTAACTTTGTTTTAGAATTAATATCTAAAAAATAATTGAACTTGACTTTTCCAATCTCCATTAGAATCATAAGAACCCAATAACTCTAAATTAGGATTAGCCTGAAAAGTCAAAATCCCTAGAGGGGAGAGGTCTTCTCTACCTGGAACAGTTTGGAAGGCAAAATTTATTGCATCAGTAATATCAAATCCTATTTGAGCTACCCAAGCTTGAGAAGAAAATTCCTCATTAGATGATAATTGTTCACCATTTGCTATTCCTAAATTTTCATTGGAGAATATATTATTTGAAGAATCGTTGTTTTCAATTAAGGCTGGATATAAAGACAACTGAAATCTTTCACTAAAAGCATCCGCATTGTTGAGTTGAGAAATAAATGCTCTATTAATTAAGTTTGCAGAGTTACCTCCTATTAAACCAATAATCTGTGACCTGTTGTAACTTGGAGTACTTCTTAATTGGATTCTTTTATTTTCATCTTCAAAGGATAATTGATCTAAAAATCCTTCATAAGAAGCTTCAATTTTGATCAGTCTAGTATTACCAATTCCAAATGCCCCATAGCCACTTGAATTAGCATCCACATTAACATCACCTGAGATATTTAAATCCTGCTTATTTTCACTTATAGGTATTATAGAATCTGGAACTTTACTGACTAGAGAAAAATTAATAAATGGAACCACACCACTTCTTGACGCAAATAAAATGTAATTATCTTTATTTTTATTAAGTTTAAACGGGGTAGTATATAGATTTGCTCTACCTTTCTTAAGGTAAATAAGACCCCTAGCATTTAAATCTTTTCCTACCTCGCCATTTATAGTAAGGTCTAATTTGGTATCTAAATAAGCTTGAACTATCTCTGAATATTGAAGTTTAAATTCTGGTCCAAGTTTTAATTTAAGATTATTAAAACTCAAATTATCCAAATAATTAGGCAAAGTTTCTC
>QCBF01000044.1:0-2646 GCA_003281705.1 Prochlorococcus sp. AG-347-C10 | reverse complement strand
TCCGCTGCACTTGTTACCAAGCTTCCACGTAGAACCTATCAACGGGTGTTCTTCCCGTGACCTTACTGGCTTAAGCCATGGCAATACTCATCTTGAGGTGGGCTTCCCACTTAGATGCTTTCAGCGGTTATCCACTCCGCACATGGCTACCCAGCGTTTACCGTTGGCACGATAACTGGCACACCAGAGGTGCGTTCCTCCCGGTCCTCTCGTACTAGGGAGAAATCCTCTCAATATTCCTGCGCATACACCGGATATGGACCGAACTGTCTCACGACGTTCTGAACCCAGCTCGCGTACCGCTTTAATGGGCGAACAGCCCAACCCTTGGGACCGACTTCAGCCCCAGGTTGCGATGAGCCGACATCGAGGTGCCAAACCTCCCCGTCGATGTGAACTCTTGGGGGAGATCAGCCTGTTATCCCTAGAGTAACTTTTATCCGTTGAGCGACGGCCCTTCCACGCAGAACCGTCGGATCACTAAAACCGACTTTCGTCCCTGTTCGACTTGTAGGTCTCACAGTCAAGCTCCCTTCTGCTTTTGCACTCAACGACTGATTTCCAACCAGCCTGAGGGAACCTTTGTGCGCCTCCGTTACCTTTTAGGAGGCGACCGCCCCAGTCAAACTGCCCATCAGATACTGTCCGCTTCCCGGATAACGGGAAAGCGTTAGAACCCTAGCTCTAAAAGAGTGGTATCTCACCGATGACTCAATAGTACCCACAAGCACTATTTCAACGTCTCCCACCTATTCTGCGCATTCAGAGCCCGAGCACAATATCAAACTACAGTAAAGCTTCATAGGGTCTTTCTGTCCGGGTGTATGTAGTCCGCATCTTCACAGACAATTCTATTTCGCCGAGCCTCTCTCCGAGACAGCGCGCAAATCGTTACACCTTTCGTGCGGGTCGGAACTTACCCGACAAGGAATTTCGCTACCTTAGGACCGTTATAGTTACGGCCGCCGTTCACCGGGGCTTCAGTCGCCAGCTTCACTAAAAGCTAACCAGCTTCCTTAACCTTCCGGCACTGGGCAGGTGTCAGCCCCCATACATCGTCTTGCGACTTAGCGGAGACCTGTGTTTTTGGTAAACAGTCGCTTGCGCCTCTTCACTGCGACCAGCTCTCGCTGGTACCCCTTCTCCCGAAGTTACGGGGCCATTTTGCCGAGTTCCTTAGAGAGAGTTATCTCGCGCCCCTCGGTATTCTCTACCACCCTACCTGTGTCGGTTTAGGGTACTGGCATTTGTGTCTTAACGAGTATAGGGCTTTTCTTGGAAGCATGACATCACCAACTTCGCTGCCGTAGCAGCTCGTACTCACGCCTTAGCTCAAGATGTTTTCTCCATCTCTCAAAGCCTCGAACGCTTGAACCAGTAACCAACATCTGGCCTGGCTAGCCTTCTCCGTCCCCCTTCTCAAAACACATCTGGTACAGGAATATTGACCTGTTATCCATCGACTACGCCTTTCGGCCTCGCCTTAGGTCCAGACTAACCCTCCGCGGACGAGCCTGCCGGAGGAACCCTTAGGGTTTCGGGGCATGGGATTCTCACCCATGTTTTCGCTACTCAAGCCGACATTCTCACTTCTATGCTGTCCACGTCCGCTTACGCTAACGCTTCACCCTACATAGAACGCTCCCCTACCATAAATAAATTTATCCGCAGCTTCGGTATAACGCTTAGCCCCGTTCATTTTCGGCGCAGGATCGCTCGACCAGTGAGCTATTACGCACTCCTTTGAGGATGGCTGCTTCTAGGCAAACCTCCTGGTTGTCTGGGCAATCCCACCTCCTTTATCACTTAGCGTTAATTTTGGGACCTTAGCTGGCGGTCTGGGCTGTTTCCCTCTTGACTATGGAGCTTATCCCCCACAGTCTGACTGCCTAGTTACACACAGGGTATTCAGAGTTCATATCGATTTGGTACCGCTTTCGCAGCCCGCACCGAAATGGTTGCTTTACCCCCCTGCTGGAGCACTAGACGCTACGCCTCAACGTATTTCGGGGAGAACCAGCTAGCTCCTGGGTCGATTGGCATTTCACCCCTAACCACAGCTCATCCGCTGAATTTTCAACTTCAGTCGGTTCGGACCTCCACTTGGTATCACCCAAGCTTCATCCTGGCCATGGTTAGATCACCAGGGTTCGGGTCTATAAACACTGACAAACGCCCTATTAAGACTCGCTTTCGCTGTGGCTCCACCATTTCCGGTTTAACCCGCCAGTGCCTATAAGTCGCCGGCTCATTCTTCAACAGGCACACGGTCACCCGATTAGTCGGGCTCCCATTGCTTGTAAGCTCACGGTTTCATGTTCTATTTCACTCCCCTCCCGGGGTTCTTTTCACCTTTCCCTCGCGGTACTGTTTCACTATCGGTCACACAGTAGTACTTAGCCTTACGAGGTGGTCCTCGCAGATTCACACGGAATTCCACGTGCTCCGTGCTACTCGGGATACAGCTAGGTCAACTTATCTTTCGATTACGGGGCTTTCACCCTCTGTGGCACGCCATTCAAACGTTTCTTCTAGATTTGTTGATCCATATTGCTGTCCCACAACCCCGATAGTCAAGACTATCGGTTTGGGCTGTTCCCCGTTCGCTCGCCGCTACTGAGGGAGTCGTTATTTACTTTCTCTTCC
>QCBF01000043.1:0-3017 GCA_003281705.1 Prochlorococcus sp. AG-347-C10 | reverse complement strand
GTAAGAGAATTGATTTCTTCTGAAAGTATTAGAACACCAAGGAAATTAATTTCTTTAATAGCTTTTTTGATTGCTCCAATATCTGGAATTGTACCTAATACGCCAGTAGTAGCATCTTTGTTACCCTTAATTGAAGGTTGGTGCGAGCGGAGAAACATATCACCATCAAAAGTTTTATTGCCTCTTTCTTTTGCTACTTTACTAGGCGGAACCCTGACATTATTGGGGAGCTCAGTAAATCTTCTTGTAAGTGATATTAGTCAACAATTAGGTTATGGAGCTTTGGAATTATTTAGTTTGACGTCAATCGGAATTCCTGTATGGCTTATAGGTACAACCTATATGATTCTAGTTTCTGACGTGCTTTTGCCAGATAGAGGAAGAGATAAGGAATTTATTAAAAATGGTGATATGAATATTTATTTTACTGAAGTTACTATTCCCTCTACTTCAGAATTAGTTGGACAATCTGTCAGAAATAGTAGATTGCAAAGACGATTTGACGTTGATGTTCTGGAATTGCAACGAAATGAAAAAGTTATTCTTCCACCTTTGGCTGATAGAAAGATTGAACCGGATGATAGATTAATAATCCGCGTTACAAGGGCAGACTTATTTAGGCTGCAGCAGGAACATACCATTTTGTTAGGCGAGAACAAAACATCTTTCGATGGAGCTAATGTTTTCTCAGATGATGAAGGTACTAAGACCTTTGAAGCCTTGTTACCAGCTGGCTCAACTCTAGCTGGTGCAAGTTTGAGAGAATTAAGATTTAGGCAGCGTCATAATGCAACAGTTTTGGCACTAAGAAGAGGTCAACAAACTGTTCAGGAGAGATTAGGCCAAGCTGTTTTAAGGGCTGGAGATGTTTTATTATTGCAAGCCCCTTTAGATTCAATAAGAGGTTTGCAAGCTAGTAATGATTTGCTTATTTTAGATCAATTCGAAGATGACTTACCTTTCTTGATAAAAAAACCTATATCGATAGCAATTGCAATAGGAATGGTTGTTTTGCCTTCGGTTTCTAATATTCCATTAGTTGGTTCAGTACTTTTAGCAGTCATTGCCATGGTGGCTTGTGGATGTTTAAGACCTGCAGAGATACAAAAATCAATTAGGTTAGATGTCATTTTATTGTTGGGATCTCTATCATGCTTTAGTGTGGCTATGCAAGTAACAGGATTAGCGGATTTAATAGCAGTCAATCTTAACTTTGTCCTTAATGGAATGCCTCTGTATTTTGCGCTAGTAGTAATTTTTATATCGACAGTTATTCTTACACAATTTATAAGTAATGCTGCTTCGGTTGCTTTGATTTTGCCTGTTGCTATTGAATTCTCAAATGTTTTAAGCATTTCACCAAGCGCTTTAATAATGCTTGTTTTGTTCGGCGCAAGTCAATCTTTTTTGACTCCAATGGGTTATCAAACAAATTTAATGGTTTATGGTCCTGGAAGATATAGATTTTTTGATATCGCAAAATATGGAGCTGGATTAACACTTATAATGTCATTTACTGTGCCAGCTTTGATAATTCTAAATTACGGGTAATATCGTGAAATTTATAAGTAAGGTGTATAAGATCAAAGATGCTTACAAAAAGCTATCAGTACCACAATTTACTATTGTTACAGGCTTGTTTATTATTTGCCTTGGAACTTTAATTTTGAGTTCACCATTATGTTCATCTTCAAAGGTTGGTTTGTGGGAAGCATTTTTTACATCCACTTCTGCAATAACTGTTACTGGCTTAACCATAATAGATATTGGTGTTGATTTAAATTTCTTTGGCCAAGTTTTCTTAGCTTTTATGCTTTTATCAGGCGGTCTGGGATTAATGGCTATTACAACATTTTTACAAGGGTTTGTTGTAAAGGGGACAAAGCTAAGAACTAGATTAGACAAAGGAAAGACTCTAGATGAATTTGGAGTTGGAGGAATTGGTCGAACTTTTAAAAGCATTGCTATTACTGCGGTAACTATCATATCCTTGGGTGCAATTGTTTTATATTCTTTTGGATTTGTAGATATTCAAAATAATTGGGAAAGACTATGGTCCTCAATTTTTCACAGCATATCGGCATATAACAATGCAGGATTTTCTTTAAGGTCAAGTAGTCTACAAGACTATAGAGCAAATTATTTGGTTAATAGTGTTTTTATTTTTCTTATTGTTATGGGTGGATTGGGATGGCGGGTTATTGATGATATTTGGAGTAATAAAAGAAATCTTTCTTATAAAAAATTAAGCCTTCATTCCAGACTAGTTATTAGGACAAGTTTGTCTCTAATAGTATTTGGATCATTAGGATTATTTATCACTGAATCATTGCTAAATAGTCAATTTTTCAATGATTTGAATTTTTTTGAACGGTTAATGTCATCAGTCTTTGAAACAGTAAGTGCAAGAACTGCAGGCTTTACAAATTACCCAATCTCCTTGAACTCCATATCAGATACTGGTCTATTATTATTAATGACTTTAATGTTTATTGGAGCAAGTTCGGGAGGTACTGGTGGAGGCATAAAAACAACTACATTTATCGCTTTAATGGCTGCAACTAGATCAACCTTAAGCGGTCAGAAAGATGTAATTATTAGCAATAGATTAATTTCAGATAAAGTTATTCTAAAAGCAGTTGGAATCACAGTTGGATCTTTGCTATTTGTTCTTTTAATGGCAATGTTGCTAAGTACAACAAATACATTTGTTAAGAAAGAATCTTTCACATTCCTAGAAATTTTGTTCACTTGCATATCTGCATTTGCAACTGTTGGTTTTGATATCGGTTTAACTGCAAAATTAAATCATTTCGGCCAATTTATTCTTATTGTCGGAATGTTTGTGGGCAGACTTGGTATCCTTTTGCTTTTAAGTGCACTTTGGCAGGCTCTATATAAGAGTAGAATAGATAGACAAAAGAGAATTGGCTATCCTAGGGCTGATCTTTATGTTTAGGCTTGACTGAGTTTAATTATGGCTGATTGGTGGCAGTGGTCTCAAAAGAGAGAAAAAG
>QCBF01000042.1:0-3304 GCA_003281705.1 Prochlorococcus sp. AG-347-C10 | reverse complement strand
AATTATCCAATTTATTGCAAATTTCTTTTTAATTTAAAATTATGTCAAGATACCGCGGCCCCAGATTAAGGGTTACGCGTCGCTTGGGAGAACTACCAGGTCTCACCAGGAAAGCTTCAAAGAAGTCTAATCCTCCAGGTCAGCACGGCCAAGCCCGTCGCAAGCGATCAGAATATGCAATTCGTCTAGAAGAAAAGCAGAAACTTAGATTTAATTATGGAGTTTCTGAAAAACAACTAGTACGTTATGTAAAAAAAGCTAGAGCTCAAGATGGATCTACAGGAACTAACCTACTAAGACTTTTAGAAAACAGACTTGATAATGTTTGTTTTAGATTAGGTTTTGGAGGTACAATCCCAGGCTCAAGACAATTAGTAAATCATGGCCATGTAACCGTTAATGGGAAGGTTCTTGATATTGCTGGTTATCAATGCAAATCAGGCGATGTAATCGGAATAAAAGAAAACAAAGCAAGCAAAAAACTTGTAGAAGGTAATATAGAATTCCCTGGCTTAGCAAATGTCCCACCTCATCTTGATTTAGACAAACCTAAATTAACGGGAAAAATAAATGGGAAATGCGATAGAGAGTGGGTGGCTCTTGAAATAAACGAACTACTAGTTGTTGAATATTATTCAAGAAAAGTTTAATACTACTTTTCTTTGGATTATTAAATCTCTCTTTTTTAAAAGAGAGATTTAATTTAATTCTTATTTTTAAAAATAATGGGAAATAAGGAAAATAATATCAAAAAGCCAGGTTTTAAGACCTTATCTATTCACCATGGGGAAACATTTGCTGAAGAAACTGGATGCGTTATGCCTCCTATTTTTTCTACATCTACTTTCAAACATGGAAATAAAGATAATTTCGACTACACCAGATCAGGCAATCCAAACTTTAGAATTCTAGAAAACATCCTTAAATCAATAGAAGATTCTAAATACTGTACAGTTTTTGGATCTGGCATTAGCGCGGTAACTGCAATTTCATCAACACTAAAATTAGGTGACAAGATACTCTGCGAGTCAAATCTCTATGGTTGTACAGTGAGGATGTTCGAAAAAGTTTTCAAGAAATTTGGACTACAAGTTTTATACACAGATTTTACAAACGAAAATAATATCAAAAAGATTTCAAACTACGAGCCAACCCTGATATGGCTAGAAAGTCCAACTAATCCACTTTTGAAGGTACTCGATATTAAGGCAATTTGTGATGAAGCGAATAAACTCGAAATACCAGTAGTTGTAGACAACACATTTTCTACAGCGCTTATTCAAAAACCATTGGACCTTGGTGCAACACTATCGGTTGTAAGCACCACAAAATTCATTAATGGACATAGTGATGCGCTTGGCGGAGCAGTACTGACAAATAATGAGGGATGGAATAGTAAGATGCTTTTCTCTCAAAAAGCTCTCGGGCTTCAACCATCTCCTTTTGATAGTTGGCTAATTACGAGAGGAGTAAAAACTCTTCCTTTAAGAATCGAACAACAAACTAAAAGTGCAGAATTTATTTCTAAAGAATTAGGTAATCATAAAATTATTAGTAAAGTTATTTACCCTTTTAATCAAGAACATCCGCAATTTAACTTAGCAAAATCGCAAATGAAATCTGGAGGTTCAATGATCACCCTAAAATTAAATTTAAATAAAGAGGATACTTTTAAATTTTGCAAATCTCTCAAATATTTCTCTCTAGCAGAAAGCCTTGGAGGAGTTGAAAGTTTAATTTGTCACCCTGCAACGATGACTCATGCTTCTGTTGATGACAAAACAAAAAATCTACTAGGGATAGATGATGCTCTTGTCAGATTATCAATTGGATGTGAAGATACAAACGATTTAATCTCGGACATTTTATTTGCTTTAAATAAATTCTGAAAATTGAGAGATTTACTTAAAAAACCTATATGGAAAAATTTAGAGTTGGGATATGCAATTCCTGATAGTATTCATGCCGTTTCTGTAGCATTACCAACTTGGAATGATGTAATAAATTACGAGGAAAAAGATCAAGAATGCATAAATTTATTGAAGTCCATTTACCCACGATTCGGGCTAAACCCCATAGTGAAAAGATTATGCGAAAAAGTAAAAGAGCAAAATAACTACAACAATAAAAGTATCTGGCCATATCCGAATGAAAGCATAGCTTTTAAAGCTAAAAAATACATTGATAGAAATACTTCTGAGCAATTCTCGTTAATAGAAAAAAGAAATAATTTAGCTTTCTTAATAACTGAAAAAGAAGGAAGTATTTATGCAAAATATTTTTGGCAACATACTGGTCTTGGTCTATCTTCAAGAGCTGCCGCTATAGAACTAGGTCTTGAAGATTTTCCTCCAAAATCTTACGTAAATGAATGTTCTCAAAGAATAAAAAATAGAATTTCTAAATCTACAAAAATTGACTCTAATGATATTCACTTAACTTCATCTGGAATGTCTGCATTGCATACATCATTAGAAATCATATATAAATTATTTCCAGCTAAACCAACACTCCAAGTTGGTTTTCCATATGTAGATGTACTTAAATTACCAATGAAAATCTTTCATGGAGCAAAGTTAATTACAGAAGAAAATTGCGCGGATATTGAATTAGAAATCAAAAGAATAAATCCATCAGCATTAATTATTGAACTTCCAAGTAATCCAATGCTCAAATGTGTAAACATTAAAAAAATTTCAAAAATTGCAAAAAAGCTAAATATTCCGTTAATTGTTGACGATACAATTGGTTCGAATTTAAATATAAATTCCATAGAACATGCAGATATAGTTTTTACTTCACTTACAAAAATTTTTTCAGGTAGTGGTGATATTCTTGCCGGATCATTAATACTAAATCCAAAAAGCAAATGGATTGATCAGTTTAGAAATGCATTAAACGAGATTAATATTCCAATACTTTCCGATGGAGATATAGTTTATCTAGAGAAAGTTAGTAGAGATGTAAATCAAAGAGTTTTTGAACAAAATAAAGCATGTTTAGAATTAAAAAAAAGATTAGAGACTCATAGCGAGATTAAAAATATTTTCCATCCTGAAAATTGTCCAAATTTTAATTCTTTACTTACTTCTAATGGGGGATACGGCTGCTTATTATCGTTTGAATTAAATGGAGGATTGAACAAAGCTAAAAAATTTTATGATTCTTTAAAAGTATCTAAAGGACCTAGTTTAGGTACAAAATTTACTCTAGTTTGTCCTTATGTTTTACTAGCTCATTATGACGAGTTGGATTGGGCTGAAAGTTTTGGTATACCCTCGCACCTTATTAGAGTATCAGTTGG
>QCBF01000041.1:0-4122 GCA_003281705.1 Prochlorococcus sp. AG-347-C10 | reverse complement strand
TATAAATGAACCAAGAGAATTTCTGAAAAGTAACATTATTGGTACCTTTAATTTACTTGAGTCTGTAAGAATATTACTGAAAAGTTATTCTCCTTCGAAAAAAAATATTTTTAGATTCCATCATATTAGTACTGACGAAGTTTTTGGGGAAATTTTGGATAATAGTAAGTTCGAAGAGAATACTAGATATGACCCAAGGAGTCCATATTCAGCATCAAAAGCTTCAAGTGATCACTTAGTCAATGCTTGGTTCAATACTTATGGAATACCAGTTATCATGACTAATTGTTCTAATAATTATGGTCCTTGGCAATTTCCTGAGAAATTAATCCCATTGGTAGTAAATAATGCTCTGAATAGTAAAAAAATCCCTATTTATGGAGATGGTTCGAATATAAGGGATTGGTTATATGTTGAAGATCATATTGATGCTCTTTTATTATCCGCTAATAGAGGAAAATTAGGAGAAAGATATTGTATTGGAGGAAATGAAGCCATTTCAAATATTAAACTTGTAAAAATTATCTGTTCAATTCTGGATGAAATTAATCCCAAAAATTATTTACATAAAGATTTAATTAATTTTGTGGTAGATAGGCCAGGTCATGATAAGAAATATTCTGTAAATACTGCAAAAATAAACCTTGAACTTGGTTGGGAAAATAAAATTAATTTGAAAAATGGGCTAAAAAAAACGATAGAATGGTACTTTAAAAATCAGGATTGGCTAAGAATGAAAAATAAATTAACTTTTTAATATATTTAATTTACTTAAATTGTTCTTAATTTTTTGACTATCTTTACATAAATATCTTTAGTTTTAATTGTGTTTTATATTAAAGAAATTAATATTTAAAGATGCGCAAAGATCAAAAGTTAAAGCCTTCTGTATGTATTCCAATATATAAGTCAGAATTAAATAATTTCGAAATAATTAGTATTAAAAGTCATATATTTAAATTAAAGGCTCATGATATTTTTTTGCTAGTTCCAAAATCTAAAAAAGATGAGATAATTTTAAATTTAAGTAAAAATAATATCCCAGATTCTCTATATAGAATTCATGAAGTCAACGATTATTGCTTAGAAAGATATGAGCATTACAATTATCTTTTACTTAGTCCGAGTTTTTACAAATTTTATAAATCATATTCTCATATTTTAATAGCGCACATGGATGCTTATACTTTTTCAGATTGTCTTTTAGAGTGGTGTAATTCTGAACTAGATTATATTGGAGCACCTTGTTACGAATATGATAATTATTGGACAAGTAATTTGTTTTTTTGTGGGGTAGGAGGTTTTTCTCTTAGGTCTATAGATAATACTTTGAAACTTCTAGAGAAAAATCCGATAATATTTAAGTTCAATGACCTAAAAAGATATTTTAAGAAAGCAAACTTTAAAGGAAAATTTGTAATCTTTTTGAAATATGTTTTTACCAAAATGTTTAGAAAAGATCGTTTAAAAAGAGATATTAAAACTCATAGACTTACAAGTTGGTTTATGAATCTATTTATTATTTTGAATGAAGATGTAACTTATGCATATTATTTGCCCAAATATTGTGATGAATTTAAAGTGGGAAACTTCAATCAATCATTAAATTTTTGTATAGATTGGAATGTAAAGAATCTTTTAAAAAAGATTTCTTCTGGAGAGCCTTTTGGAGCCCATCATTGGTTTAATTACACTGAAAACTTAAAAGAATGGTCAAAGATCATTAAGGAAATAAAATAATAATTTAGTTTTGTTATACATTTTTGTGCATAATTTTTGATATTTAAATTGTTATTTTTTCCTATTATTTAGATCAATTCATCCTCAATTTATCTGTTTTCTATATGCATTAATTCTCTGATGATTATTCCCATAATTGATTTTTAAACTTAATAGTAATATATATCAACTTTGATAATTGAAAAGGTAAGTACGAGTAAATAGATTGATATTATATTATAAGAAAAGTTTTCTTGGGGCCATAGCTCAGTTGGTAGAGCACCTGCATGGCATGCAGGGGGTCAGCGGTTCGAGTCCGCTTGGCTCCATCAAGGTTTTCGCTATTTATACCAATTAGTTTGGTTAATAATCCACAATAATCCGTATCGGATAATAATGGATAAATATGGGTTATTATGGGTTCTCTGCGAGCTAATCTACGAGCTTTTATATTTTAAAAAATTTTTTGTGTTTACTATGTAAAGAAGCAAAAATTAAATAATTTAACTAATTGTTTAAGATTTATAATATAGAATTTATAAAAATAGATAGATATTTATGCCTCAAGAAAGTCCAATATCACATATCCTAAAGAATTTACCTTTGGAGTACCATGATCCATGGTGGAGAAATTCTAGAATTTTAAATTTAATAGAAAAGTTAGAAATTGATCTAGATAACAAAAATACTTTGGACCTAGGATGTGCTCAAGGCTGGTTAGAAAGATCTCTTTTTGAGAGAGGCATTACTAATTCAAAAATACAAGGTTGGGATCACGTTGATATTAGAGCAGAAAAAAGAAATTATAGAGAAAAATGGATACATAAAATTTTAGATCTCTCCAAGAATTGGCCAACTGACGAAAAATTCGATACTATTTTTGCTTTAGAGATTATTGAACATATGATTGATACTGATCACTTTTTAGAAAATTGCAAGAAAATTTCTGCAAATAATAGTTACATAATTTTTTCCACTCCTAATATTGCATCATTAAGGTATAGGTTGAAATTATTATTTGGAAAATATCCAGATTGTATGGAATATAGGAATGTTATTCATCACGTAAGAATGTATACAGTCCCAACGATAAAGTCACATTTAGAATCTCATAATTATGAAGTAATCAAATGCATAGGGGTAAATTTCCTTCCAATGAGACTTCACAAATTTAGTTTACTTAGAAATCTATCAAATATTTTGGCAAATAGATTCCCATCATTATGTAATAACATAATTTTGGTTACCAAAGTTAAAAGCGAATTTTAAGACATTAATTACTTTTTACTTTTGAGAAGAGAAAGTAAATAAATAATAATTATTTTTTTAATCATTGTAATAAAAACTTCTCTGCGAGCTAATCATCGAAAATATTTTTAAAATCTGTGATAAAGCTTAGTTAGTGATCTACATACATGGCATGCAGGGAGTCAGCGGTTAGAGTCCGCTTTGCTCCATATAAACTATTACCAAAACTTCGTAATAATTTTGAAAACTATATTACATTAATAATTTATAACCTTTTCCATAGTGATAAGACTTATATATTATTTAACGTCTGTTGCATAAAGTTTGCTGGTGTCCACAATTCCGCAGGTTTTATAAATTTACCTTTCATTTAACAATCATTCTGAATGATTTTATTCCATTTGATATAGGTTTTTTATCTTCTAAATATGTATTAATTTAACTTGAGCGAATTTTAAAATTGACACTATACCTTTTATAATTAATCAAAGATTTGAAGTTAGGCTTTCTTTAATTTTTTAAAGTTATTATGAAATTTAAAGCCATTTTTAAGAACTTATTTTTTGTCTTCATTTATTGTCTTCCTCTAGTTTTTGTTGAAGCTTTTTTTTTGGCTACTAAGAGGGAACTAATGAATGGGGACGAATATCTTTATCCACTTTTTGCCTTCATGGACCATATTGATGTTCCAGTCAAAAATGGTCTTCAAAGAACCAATATAAAAAAACATAATGCTCATCAATTCTTATTTGAATATAATAAAGAAACTAAAGTTAGACATAGCAAATTTGAGACGGACAGATATGGGACCATAAAGCCTTCAGATATGGAGAAAGGGATTGCTTTAGGGAAAGTTGATTCAATTATATGTGGAGGTTCAACAACTGAAGCATCCCTAGTATGGCATGGCCAGAGGCCTCCTGATATTTTTTCAAGAATTACTGGTACAGTCTCTGTTAATGCAGGAAGATCAGGTAAAGATATTCATGGTTGTGTAAAAACTATTGATTACTTATTGAAAGAATTAGCTAAAAATGAACTAGCAAATCCTTCAAATATTATTATTGCAACGAATGTAAACACTCTTTCAACTTTTGGCTGGAAGAGAGGAAAGAAAAATCAAATTCTTTATAAAAACTCTTATTCTTTAAAAAC
>QCBF01000040.1:0-4264 GCA_003281705.1 Prochlorococcus sp. AG-347-C10 | reverse complement strand
TTTAATTTAAGACTTGACTCCATTTTCTTATTAATGTTCATTAATCTTGTTCTTTTTTATCGAAGAGTGCTTTAGTTTTTAGCGCTCTCTCTGTTGCTTCTTGCATAACTTTTTGCTTATCAATAATTAATTCTCCCGCAGAGTTTTCTAGGAGTGCTGTATTGAGACCAATACGACCTTTTTCGAGGTCTATTTCAGATATCAAAGCTTTTATCATTTCCCCTTCTCTAAAAACTTCTCTTAAAGAACGAATCGATCCATTTGTTAGTGAGGATTGATGAAGAAGTCCACTAGCTCCACCTAAATCTACAAAGAAGCCATATGGTTTAACTGCTAAAATTTCTCCTTCAATTAATTGACCTAATTCTAAAGTTGTAAGTCTGGAGACTAATGATGCTTTCTTTTCAGAGAGAACTAATTTTCTGGATTCTGGATTCACCTCAAGAAACGCTACTTTTAGAGTTTTGCCAACAAAAGATTGATAATCTTGACTATCTTCAAGTTGGGATCTTGGGATGAATCCTCTTAATCCATCTACATCACACGTAAGCCCACCTCTGTTAAATCCATTAATTAAAACGTTAATTAATTCTCCATTTTTTGCGGAACTTGATACTTTCTCCCAACTTTGCCTGAGAATTAGTGCCCGAGCGCTCACTGTTACCATTCCATCAGCATTTTGTTCTTTGATAACCAAAACTTCCATTTCAAGACCTATGGAAAACTTTTCTTTAAAGTTAGTGATGACACCCAAACCACATTCTTTTTTGGGCATATAACCAGGTGCTTTCCCGCCAATGTCAACGTATAGTCCATCACTTTCGATTGCTATAACCTTACCTGAAATTGTTTCTCCTGTAGCCCCAATTGGCTCATTTGCATTTAAAGCCTCCAAAAAAGCACTTTCATCAAAATCGAATTCATCAACTGTTCTTTCTAATTGAAAATCTGTATTTTTCTCAGAAAAATTAAGGGGTCTATTAAAGTCTTGTTGAGTTAAATTTTGTTGAGAAATATCAAAATCCTTGGTAATTTCATTATTGCCCTCAATTTTTTTTACTGAATCATTTTTAATGATTTGCGGTTTGATCGCGATATCTTCTTTTTTAATTTCTTGTTGCGAATTGGTTTGCTCATTATCTATTTTTTGAGTATCTTTCTTGCTAATGTGAAGTACCTGAAGAGGTTTTTTATTGCCCTTTGGTTGGATTTTATCTTGGGCATTTTTATTACTGACTCCCATCGTAGGTAAAATAAGAATAATTAATTATTAACATACTTTAAATGTTAGTACTCAAAATTAAAATTAATGAACTTTAAACCAATACCTAATAAATTTGAATATTTAAATTGGCAAGAAATTGAGTGTGTTGCAAAAAACAAAAGATCAACAGTGATTTGGCCATTCGGTGCTGTTGAGCAACATGGGCCGCATTTGCCTCTTGCTACAGACAGTATTTTTGTTGATGAAATTATTAGCGAAGTTTTTAAATTATTCTCTGCTGATATTCCATTAAAAAAACTTCCAACCCAATATATTGGTTTTTCTCCAGAACATAAGGGTTTTGCAGGGACAATTTCACTTTCCTCAAATTTAATAACATCAATGATAAAGGAAGTCGGAGTTCAATTATCTGAAATGGGTTTTAAAAGATTGATATTAATTAATGGACATGGAGGTCAAATTTCACTATTAAATACAGCGGCAAGAGAGCTAAGAAGTGTCGCGCCAGGGATGGCAGTTTTCCCTTGTTTCTTATGGAGTGGGGTGAATGGATTGAGTGAATTGTTAACAAAAACTGAGATTGAGGACGGGCTTCATGCTTCTTTAGCTGAAACAAGTTTGATGCTGGCTTTGAAACCAGAATTAGTAGGTGATGAACGTCCAAATGAGGGAAATAAATTAGAGATCCCTGAAGGTTGGAGTCTAGAGGGCAATGCGCCTACTGCTTGGCTTACTGACGAATTCAGTAAATCTGGTGTTATTGGAGATAGTAGAGGAGCAAATGAATCTTTAGGGAAAAATTTAAAGGAATTATTGATTAATCATTGGTTCAAATTGATTATGAATCTGATGCAATCAGATTGGCCAAACAATTCTTAAATAAGTTTCAGTAAAAAATGTGACTTAACAATTGAAACTATTTTCATGATATTTAAATAAACTCTCTATAATCGTGTAATATTCATGCATAATGAGCAAAAGATTACTGACATGCAAACTCTAGAATCAAATAAAAAAATTATTGAAGAATCGATTAATCCGATTTCTTTAGATTTGCCCGACTTCTCTACAGATTCTTATAAGGATGCATACAGCAGAATAAATGCAATTGTTATTGAGGGAGAGCAAGAGGCTCATGATAATTACATTTCAATAGCAACCTTAATTCCAAATGAGTTAGAGGAGTTAACTAAATTGGCGAGAATGGAAATGAAGCATAAAAAAGGCTTTACTGCATGCGGAAGAAATTTAGGTGTAGTAGCTGATATGGAATTTGCTAAAAAATTCTTTTCTAAATTACATGGTAATTTTCAAGTTGCTCTTGAAAAAGGAAATCTAACAACATGTCTTTTAATACAAGCTATCTTAATTGAAGCATTTGCAATTTCTGCTTATAACGTCTACATAAGAGTTGCGGATCCTTTTGCAAAAAAAATAACAGAGGGAGTGGTTAAAGATGAATATCTTCATTTAAATTACGGTCAAGAGTGGCTTAAAGAGAATTTATCTACTTGTAAAGAGGAATTAATGGAAGCTAATAAGGTTAATCTTCCGTTAATTAAAAAGATGTTAGATGAAGTAGCAGATGACGCATCAGTTTTAGCTATGGATAGAGAAGAATTAATGGAAGAATTTATGATTGCTTATCAAGATACATTAATGGAAATAGGCCTAGATAATAGAGAAATTGCAAGAATGGCTATGGCAGCTATCGTCTAATTACATTTCTAATTAATTAAGGATTTTAATAATTAATCAATCCTATTTAAGTAGTAACCTCTGTGCTATTGTTCATAACATCGTATAGAAACCATTTATAAATTTTAAATGTTTGGGTTAATAGGCCACTCAACCAGTTTTGAAGATGCAAAAAGAAAAGCTTCGATGCTAGGCTTTGATCATATTGCTGATGGCGACTTGGATGTTTGGTGTACTGCTCCACCTCAACTTGTTGAAAATGTAGAAGTTAAGAGTGCTACTGGAATATCTATTGAAGGTTCTTATATAGATTCGTGCTTTGTTCCTGAAATGCTTTCTAGGTTTAAAACGGCTAGAAGAAAAGTACTAAATGCTATGGAACTAGCTCAGAAAAAAGGGATTAACATTACCGCTTTAGGAGGATTTACTTCTATTATTTTTGAGAATTTTAATCTTCTACAGCATAAACAAATTAGAAATACTTCATTAGAGTGGGAAAGGTTTACTACTGGCAATACTCATACTGCCTGGGTTATTTGTAGACAACTAGAAGTTAATGCGCCTCGCATTGGGATAGACCTTAAAAAAGCAACCGTTGCTGTAATTGGTGCTACAGGCGATATTGGTAGTGCTGTTTGTAGATGGCTTATCAATAAAACTGGGATTTCAGAACTTCTTATGGTAGCAAGACAACAAGAACCACTAGCGCTGTTACAAAAAGAATTAGATGGTGGTATCGTAACAAGCTTAAATGAAGCATTGCCTCAGGCGGATATTGTCGTATGGGTTGCAAGTATGCCTAAAACTATTGAAATTGATACAGATAACTTAAAAAAACCATGTTTAATGATTGATGGCGGATACCCCAAAAATCTTGATGAGAAATTTCAGGGTGAAAATATTCATGTTTTAAAAGGAGGTATAGTAGAGTTTTTCAATGATATTGGTTGGAATATGATGGAACTTGCGGAAATGCAAAACCCTCAGCGAGAGATGTTTGCTTGCTTTGCAGAAGCTATGATTTTAGAATTTGAAAAGTGTCATACAAACTTTAGTTGGGGAAGAAATAACATTTCCCTTGAAAAGATGGAGTTTATTGGGACAGCATCTTTAAAGCATGGTTTTTCTGCGATTGGACTTGATAAGCAGCCTAAAGTATTAACTGTTTGAATTATGGCTAAACGTTACCTCCTTGATTTTGAAAAGCCTCTTGTTGAACTTGAGAAGCAGATTGAGCAAATTAAAGAATTAGCTCGAGATTCAGAAGTAGATGTTAGTCAACAGCTTCTGCAGCTTGAAACCTTAGCTGCTAGGAGAAGAGAAGAAATATTTAAATCTCTT
>QCBF01000039.1:0-4403 GCA_003281705.1 Prochlorococcus sp. AG-347-C10 | reverse complement strand
GATTCTTTCAACTCACTTTTCACATCTGGCATCATCATAGACATTTTTTTTATTAACTCAATATGATCCCTAACACCTTTATTATTAGTCGCCAAAAGAGCTAAAGACAAATTCATTCTTGCTTGTGGATCTTGCTGATTTAATCGAACAGCTTGTCTAGCAGCTGACAAAGCTTCTTCATTATTTTTCAAAAGTAATTGAAGCCATGATAAACAAGTCCAGGCAGCAAAATGATTTGGAATTTGCTGTATAATTTTTTGAAAATCTTGAACGATTGGAATTAAATCTTGCCCTGCTTTATATCTTGATAAAGCTGCATTAAAATCCTCTTCGATAGGATTAATTTCGTTATTCATTATTTATTAAACTGCAAAGGAGCTTCCGCAACCGCAAGTTTGAGAAGCATTGGGATTTACAAAATTAAAGCCACCCCCAATTAATTCCTTACTAAAATCTAATTGCATTCCATAAATATATAAGAGACTTTTAGGATCACAAACTACTTGAAAGCTTTGATCAACTTTTAAAGAATAATCATAAACTTTATCATCGGTATTTATTTCATTAGTTCCTATAAAATCCATCGTATAACTCATCCCACTACAACCGCCTGATCTTACTCCTACCCTCAGTACTTTTTTATCAGTTTGGTTCTTGATTAAATTTGAAATTTGTTCAATAGCATCATTTGTAATTAAAATACCTTTGCCATCATCAGAATGCCTTATTTCCTCTTTAAATTCTACATTTTCCATAAACAAAGGATTTCTACTATCTATAATATAAAAACTTAATCGATAGGATGCATAGAACAAACATTATCCAAACTTGATTTGTTATAATTTTAAGAAAAAGTGAAAATTGCAATAGTTGGTTCTGGATTAGCTGGTCTTACAGCAGCAGTTAATTTAGTTGATGAAGGGCACGAAGTAGAAATTTATGAAAGTAGGTCATTTTGGGGAGGAAAAGTAGGAAGTTGGGAAGATAAAGATGGCAACCATATAGAAATGGGTTTACATGTATTTTTTTATAATTATGCAAATCTTTTTAAGTTGATGAAAAAAGTGGGAGCTTTAGACAATTTACTACCGAAAGATCATACTCATCTATTTATCAATAATGGTGGTAATTTAAAATCTTTAGACTTCAGATTTCCTTTAGGTGCTCCATTTAATGGACTAAAAGCTTTTTTTACTACCGAACAACTTACTTGGGTAGATAAGTTCAGAAATGCCTTAGCTTTAGGAACAAGCCCAATAGTTAGAGGATTAATAGACTATCAAGGCGCAATGAAAATAATTAGAGATCTAGATAAAATTAGTTTTAAAGAATGGTTTTTAAATCATGGTGGAAGTGAAAAAAGCTTAGAAAGAATGTGGGATCCTATCGCATATGCTTTAGGTTTCATTAATTGCAAAGATATTTCAGCAAGATGCATGCTAACTATCTTCATGATGTTTGCTTCAAAAACAGAAGCCTCAAAACTGAATCTTTTAAAAGGTTCTCCACATAAGTGGTTAACTCAACCTATTGTCGACTACATCATAAACAAAGGAGCAAAAATACATCTTAACCATAAGGTAGAAGAAATCATTTATGAAAAGGAATCTTCCTCTTATTCAGTTAATCAATTAAAAATATCTTCTCCTGAAGGAATTAAGGCAGTGTATGCAGATAAATTTCTAGCTGCCTGTGATGTCCCTGGCATAAAAAAAATAATTCCAAAAGAATGGTATCAATTTAAAGAATTTGAAGGTTTAAAAAAACTTAGAGCTGTCGCTGTTGCTACAATCCAATTAAGGTATGACGGTTGGGTTACTGAATTACAAAAAGATAATACTGGAAAAGAACCAATTGGACTAGATAACCTTCTTTATTCTGCTGATGCATCTTTCAGTTGTTTTGCTGATTTAGCACTAGCAAGTCCAGCAGATTATAGAAAAAAAGATATGGGATCACTTCTACAATGCGTTTTAACTCCTGGCGATAGATGGATGGGAAGATCAACTGAAAGAATTACAAAAGAAATAGATAAAGAGGTTCGTCGTCTATTCCCATCCTCAAAAAACCTTAAATTGCTTTGGAGTAATGTAGTACAAATTCCACAATCACTCTATAGAGAAGCTCCCGGTATGGAACCTTTCAGACCTAATCAAAAAACATCTATAACTAATTTCTTCATGGCTGGTAGTTATACAAAACAAGATTACATAGACTCTATGGAGGGAGCTACAATGAGTGGGCATTTGGCTGCTGCTGCAATTTTAGAGAAGAAAGCAGAATTAGCAAAAAATCTCGCAGTAAGTTAATTTATGGGTACTTGGCTAAAACATGACGTAATAACAGTTGTTAATGCGCCTCTTGAAAATGTTTGGGATACATGGAGCGATTTAGACTCAATGTCACTTTGGATGAGCTGGATTGAGTCTGTAAAAACAGTTGATGAAGAGACTGATACATTACCAGATTTAACAGAATGGACTTTGGCTGCAAATGGCTTTAGGTTTAAATGGAAAGCTCAAATTACTGAAAGGGTCGAAAAAAGCAAACTTAAATGGAAATCTATAGGAGGTTTACCAACTGAGGGATCAGTAGTTTTCGAAAGTAAAACTGATCAAATCACAACGGTAAATTTAGCAATAACTTATGAGCTACCTAAAATGATTGCGCGTTTTATGGAAGAAAATATCTTAGGCAAAATGGTTACAAACGAATTACAGGTCAATATTGATAGGTTCAAAGATTTAGTTGAAAAGAACTATTCACAAAATTTTTCTAACTAAAAATATTAATTGCCAGATCTAGCAGTCCTTCAAAAGTATATTTTTGTGCCTGATTATCAACTCTTCCAAAAATTTTGTTACATATTTTTGTTGTCTGAGGTCCAATAGTTAACAACTTAATCTGATCAAAATATTCTAACCATTGTTTACCCAGATTTTTTTCTAGTAAAAAAGCAGAATTCACTACGGTCTTGCCGCTTGAGAAAATAATTGCATCTACTTTTCGATTAGAAATAATATCAATTGTTTCTTCCGGAATTGAGTCTGGACATCTAGTTTCATATGCAGCAACCTCAAATACACGGGAACCAGCCTTTCTAAATTGATCTGCAATTAGATCCCTACCACCTGTTTGAACTCTTGGTACAAAGACTCGAAGTCCATAGCCAGATACTGGGAAATTATCAATTAAACTTTCAGCAACGAATTCTGGAGGTATGAAATCAGCCTTAATCCCAAAATCATCAAGAGTTTTTGAGGTTTTTTCTCCGACTACAGCAATTTTTGTTTTTTTAGAACATTCTTTTAATGAACTATTAAAGTATCTAAGTCTTTTATCCACAAATTTGATCCCATTACTACTTGAAAAAATAATCCAATGAAAATCATTTATTTGATTTAAAGCTTCGTCAAGAGGATTCAAATCATCAGGATCACTAATACTTATTGCAGGCAAATCAAATACATTAGCGCCCTTGCTTGTGAATATCTTTTTTATATCCAATATACCTTCTTTTGATCGAGTAATAATTATATTTCTTTGATCAAGGGGTAGATCAACTATTGTCATCCTTGTCCTCAACATTATTATTTTGATTTTTATTTTTTAATTCATCGAGAAGTTTTAAGACTGATAATCCTTTATCAAGAACAACATCGTCTTTAAAAATTATCTCTGGAACTCTTCTCATCTCTATTCTTTTTCCTAAACTATGCCTTATAGAGCTTTTAGCAGTATTCAAGTTTGCTACAATCTCTTTCCTCACTTTCTCTTGAGCAGTTGAAGTTATGTAAATTTTACAGTGTTGCAAATCACCTGATAAATCAATCTTAGAAATATTGACGAAATGATCTCTAATAAGATCATTTTCCAAATCATTCTGCAAAATAAGGGTTATTTCTTTCTTCAAAAGAGAAGAAACTTTTGCAAGACGGTAATTATTAGGCATTATGGTTGTAAATTTATTGGGTTTGTCATCGCTTGCAAGACAAAATAAACAGTTATGAAAGCACTTAAGACAGAAGATATCAAACCTACTATTGTAAGTGGATTTGATCTATTCTTGAATAAAGGTTCAAGCAAAGCAACAAGTCCCCCAACAATGATGGATATCAAATACTTTGGATATCTTGCAACATTAGAGAAAAATTCGCCCATCAGCTCCACAAATTGATTACTTTTTTAGCTAAGTTTTAACAAACATTTAACAGCATGATTACATTATATCAATTTAGGCATAGTGCTTTTTGTTTAAAAACAAGAATGGCTCTTCATGCAAAAAAACTACAATATCGAGTTGAAGAAGTAACACCTGGAATAGGCCAATTTGAAATCTTTAAATTATCAGGTCAAAAACAAGTACCTGTAATAGTTGATAGTAATGATCAAGTTATTAATGA
>QCBF01000038.1:0-4626 GCA_003281705.1 Prochlorococcus sp. AG-347-C10 | reverse complement strand
GGGGCACAGAAAATATTGTAAAAATAATATATGACGAATTCGTGAGAAAAGGAAATTATGTAGAGATCCTAAATTATAAAGAAAATAAAGAAATTAATACAAATGAAAAAGATAATGTGATTAATTTTTTTTCAAGGGGTAAATTAAATGATCCTAAATATTTCAAGGAGAAATTAAAAGAAATAAAACCCGATTTAGTTCAATTTCATGGCTTTACTGAGGAGTGGGGATTGTCTCATTTATTTGCTTGTAAGGAATTAAATATAAAAACTGTTCTTTGGCATAATGTGCCTTCAATCACCTGTATGCAACACGAGCTACTTTATATGTCAAAAAAACCCTGCGATGGAAAATTTTCAGTAAACAAATGTACAGCATGCAGATTAAACCGATCAATTAAAAATAAGTTTATTTCAAATATTTTTGGAACTATTGGAAACTTTCCTATTGATTTTTTTAATAATAAAAAACTTGATAGAGTATTAAGTTCAAGACAATATAGTTATGAATTTTATAATTCAATAAAATTGATGACTAATTATTTTGATATTGTACGTATTGGAGCAGATTGGGTTAGAAAAGTTTTACTAATAAACAATTTTGACAAAGATAAAATTGTTTTAATAAGGCCATCACTTTCTAATGTTTTTTGGGACTTATATACTAATAAAAAACCTTATGATGTAAAAGAAAAATTTTCTTATAAAAGCAAGAATATTAACTTTTTATTTTGGGGAAGGTTAATAGATAGTAAGGGTATGATTGTTATGAGAAAAGCGATCAAATTACTTAAAAATTATAAATACAGGATTCATATTGTTGGAGACACTAACTCTGGAGATCATACTTTTAAAAAACTTAATTCCGAAAATAAAAATAATAAAAAAATAATTTTTCATGGAGCATTAGATCAAACTTCTATTTTTAAACTTGGGAGCAAGTGTGATTTGGCTTTACTACCATCCTCGTGGTTTGAAACTGGACCCATCACAGTTTATGAAGCATTTGCTATGAATTTACCAATTATCGGAACAAAACTAGGGGGAATTGAAGAGATATGTTCCCATGAATTTAACTCATTATTATTTGAATTAAACAACCATAAGGCTTTAGCTAATCTTATAATCAGTGTGATTAATGATCCTAATATAATAGATTATTTAAGATCAAATATACCTTTACCAAGGTCTCCCGAAGATTTAGCTAAAGAATTAAAAACAGTTTATGATGGGTTAATTTAATATAAATATTTAATAGATCTTATTAAAGATAATTTATTTTAAATAAGTATAATTTCGTAAAAATTCCAAAATATTGGTTTTTCCAAAAACATATAATAGATTAAAATATTATAAACTTTTAAGTATTTAATATATTTTTAATTTTTAAAAGCTCTGTTTCCCAAGTAATATTATTTCTAAATTGAATTGATGATAATCTTTTTTGGTAATACTTTTCATATGGTTTTATTTCTGAAATAATCCATTCAGTAACCTCACGAACAGATGGGAATGGATTAAATAATTTACTATAAGAATTCTCAATCAAGGTCGAGCTTATGCCTCCAATATTATGAGATATTATAGGAACACCTAATCTTATACTTTCTAAATTTGATCTCGGTGATGCCTCTTGCTCAGAAAAAAGAGAGCAAAAATGCCAACTATTTAACTCTTTAACAAATTTATTTAAATCTTTCTTTTTATTAATATACCCAAGATATTCTACAAATCGACTATTTGATATATCGTTTTTTCTTGTGCCAATTACCCTTAATACTGACCAAATGCCACAAGAGTTTAGGTTTTTAACAACTTCAAAAGCAAACTGCCCGCCTTTCCTTTTCCAATCTTTTCCTAAAAAACCAATAAATAAAGGAACCGAATCGGAAGGCTGTTTTGGGCAGAAAAGATTGATTTTATTATTTACAAATTCCTCCTCTAAATTAGCTCCCCCTACTACTACATGAACTTTGTTAGGATTTATACCATAATCTTTTATTACAGAATCTGCAGCCCATTGACACATACAGATAATGTTTCCTGCAGATTCATAAGCTGCTCTTTCTCGTTTAATAACTTCTAATTTAAAATTTTCATCTATTTTCGATCCATATCCATAATTATTAAATATTTGTAAATTAGTAGCATCTATATAAAAATCAACAAATGTATTCTTTGGCCATGGGTGAAAAGGGATAGAGGGATGATGACTAAGAATATATTTATTTTCTGATTCAGAAAAATCTGCAAAAATAATTCGTTGTAATTTTTTGAGTGATTGTAAAGAATATTGATAACCTCCATACTTACCAGTTTTCAAAAACTGGATGAGATTCCATAGATATTTTTTTGCTTTGTTTTGAGAGAGGCTTAAATCTATAGCATTATTGATAAGTCCAATTTTCTTTCCATATTTTAAAATATAGTATGGCGTGCCACTAGCAGTATTAATATCGTTAGGATTGCCGTAGCATATTAATTTTCTTTTATTAAAAATCAAAATAATTTAAAGTAAAATGTCTCGTATTATTTCAAATTTATTTTATTACATCTTAAAGTATAAAAAAAGTTTTTCTTATAATTTAAAACTAAGATTAAATAAGTTCTAAATAAATAATGAACATTCTTCATATATTAGATGGTTATCATATTGGAGGAGTTGAAACCCAAGCATATGAAATAATAAAAAATTATCCTGAGGGCAATAAATCTTTTTTAATTAATACTTATTCTAAGATTAAAGATATCCGAAATAGATTTTTAGAGTTAGAAAAAAACAATAAAATTAATAAAATTACAGATATCAAAACAAAAATTTCATTATTAATAATTCTAGAAATTTTTCTATTTGTGAAAAAAAATAAAATAGACAATATTATTATTTATCCAGCTAATAAAAAAATGTTATATGTTGCCTTAGGTGCAAAGCTGGCTGGGATTAAAAAAATATTTATGTCTTTACAAAATACACTATATGATAAAAAAAGTTTAACTATTTTTAAAATCAAAATTATCTTTTATATACTAAATAAATTAGGAGTTTTTTTTGTCCCTGCTTCAAGGGCTATTGCTAATTCTTTTTCAAAATCAAAAATAAATCTCAATCAATTTAAGATAATTTATAATTCTTGTGATTTTAATTATATTAATTCAGTATCAACAAAAAATAAAAAATCTTATCTTAAGAAGAAAAATAAAATAAAAAATATAGTAATGATAGCAAGACTTGATAAGATCAAAGATCATGAAACCTTATTAAAAGCCTTTTCAAAATTGAAAGAACCTCATTGGAAATTAAAAATTGTTGGGGATGGCCCTAATATGAATTCATTAAAAAAAGTCTCTAGAAAATTATTATTAAATGAAGAAGAAATATTTTATGGTCAAAGTAACAATGTTCCTTTAATTTTAGCAGAATCTGATATCTTTGCTTTTTCAACGACGGAAGCGGAAGGCTTTGGCAAGGTTCTTATAGAGGCAATAGCAGCAAAAGTACCAATTATTGCATCTGATGTTTCAGCATGCAGGGAAATATTATTTGAGGGTAAAGGCGGAATTTTAGTTAAACCAAAAGATATAGATGAATGGACAAAAAATTTAAGAAGATTAATAAAAAACAAAGATCAAATGGGAAAAATTGCAAATAAAGCATTTCTTTTAAAAGATTTTTTTAATTCAAAAAATATTGCCAATAAATGGCATAAACTACTAATACTTAATAATTAATTTTAATCTCAAATAATAAAAATTGATATCAAAGTAAAGTGTTGATTCGCAAAAAATGAATTTATCATAATTTCCAATTGAACTAAATTACAAATAATTATTTTTATTATTACGTATTTTTTAAGTAAGCTACTACCAATAATTTTTTCTCCTTTAGGGATCATATTAATTTTATTATCTTTTTTTATTATTAATAAAAAACAAAAATATATTTATGCGGCAATTATTTTTCTATTAACTTTCAGTAATTATTTTTTTTCTAAAACATTATGGGTTTTATTAGAGTATCCATGGAAAAGAATTGATTATTCTTTAGTTGATTTCGCAGATGGAATAGTAGTCTTAAGTGGAGGCAGGCATTTACCTCCTGGAGAGTCAAAAATAATTGAGTGGTCAGATCCTGATAGATTTTTTGCTGGGATAGGACTTTTTAGAGCTAAAAAATCAAATAAACTAATTTTTACTGGTGGAGCAAATCCATTTAATTCTAATTTACCTCCAGAAGGTGATATATATATCTCTGAAGCTATCACAATGGGTATTCCCAAAAAAAATCTTTATACAACTGAACCTGTTTTTAATACACTTCAGGAAGCCAAAGCAATTAGTAAATTACTTAATAATGAAGAAACAAAAAGTAAAAATAAAATAATATTAGTTACTAGTGCTTTCCATATGAAAAGAGCAAAAAAGCTCTTTGAAAGAGAAGGAATTCTTGTGCAGCCTTACCCTGTTGATTTTAGGACAAGTAAAAGTTTTTTTAATTCATTGAAAAATCCAACATCATTTTTGCCTACTGCTAACAACTTGAAATCAAGTTCAGAAGCAATTAGAGAAATAATTGGGAGAGCTATTTATAGAATTTTCTAAAAAAAATTATCTTTATAAAGGATAATTA
>QCBF01000037.1:0-4809 GCA_003281705.1 Prochlorococcus sp. AG-347-C10 | reverse complement strand
AAAATTTTCGAAACTGGTAGACAATTTGTTGATGGAGTATCTGGTGCTAGGCCAGGAAAAAGAAGGAACTCTGATTTTCAAGGAATAACAAGTAAGAGTGTTAAAAAAGTAGGAAGATGGGTCTCTGAAAAAGTGGATTTATTTTTTGATGAAGATAATGATGATTGGAATGATGAGAATTTTTACGATGATAAAAGCGATTTTAAGACATTTTCCAGAGAATCAAATTCTTATGAATCTGCTAAACAGCACTCAAAAAGACCTTTAGAAGCAATATCTTTAAGGCAACCAAAAAATTTACAGACAACTGAGCAAAAAAAATTACCTTATGTGAAAGAGAGTAAGGACGAAGATTGGCCAGATGAAATGGATTTCAAAGTTGAAAGATGGCAAAGAGCTTCAGAAAAAGAGAATAATACTTCGAGAGATCAATCAAACCAAAAAGTTCAATCAAAATCAAGAAATCTTCCCAGATCAAGAAGAAGAAGAATATAGTTTCATAAATTCTTTAATTCCTGAATAGCCTAATAAACTTTCTAAATGTGGATTAAATACTTCTCTAATAATTGTTAGGGGTTTTTTGTCTCGAAAAAATCTATAATTTCTTGACCAGAATGGACCTTTAAAACAAAATTGATCCTCTAACCAATTTGAATTAACAAGTGATATTCGATCAACTTCTCTAAACAATTCTGATCTGTCTTGTGTCAAATTCTTCCAAATTGGTTCTTCTTTGGCTTTTAAATTTTCATTCACTTGTTCTGCATTCCACCAACTTTCAGCCCATGCTAGGTTTTTATTATTGTTTTTAATCCATACTTGTCTTCTAATTAAAGGTCCATTTAACTGATTTAATTCTTTAGGACCTTCTTCAATGAATAGAGGATCTACTCGCATTGAAATTAATTTAATTTTCGTCTCTTGATTAGTTAAAAGCTGCAAATGTCTAGTTGGACTTCCATCTCCAAGCAGCATTAATTTCCATGGACCAGATATTTTTGGTAATGAATTTTTCACTAAAAAAGTAGAGGCTTTTTCTTCCCATAAAATTTTTGGTGAGTTAAAAAGTTTATTATTCAGTGCTCAGACGGAATGCTTTTAAGATGATAACTTTTTTTCGACAAAAATATTTGCCTTTTCTTTTTTTATTTCTCTTATTTTTAGCCAAACAAGTAATGCAGTTAAATCAGCTTTGCTTACTCCAGGAATTTTTGAAGCATCACCAAAATTTTTTGGCTTTATCTTATTCAAATTTTCTCTAGCTTCTAAAGATAATGTATCTATCTTTTCATAATTTATTTCTTGAGGAAGAGATTTACAGCTTTGACGATTTATTTGTTCAATGTTGTTTTTTTGTCTTTTAAGATAACCCTCGTATTTAATATCTATTTCAACACCTTCCTGTATTGAAGAACCTAGATTTCTCTCATTCAAATTATATTTAATTAGATCTGAATAATGAAAGTTTGGTCTTTTTAAGAGTTCTTTCAAAGTTGTTGAGCCTTTGATTTTTGATCCCGTTTCTAATTCTATTTTTTTTGATATTTCATCAGTATTTTTTAAACGAGTGTTATTTAATCTAAATTTTTCTTCCTCGAGGAGTTTCATTTTTTCTTGATAGGCCGACCATCTTTTCTCATTAATTAGCCCTATTTGATAACCTAATGGTGTTAATCTCCTATCTGCATTATCTCCTCTAAGAGTTAACCTATATTCACTCCTACTAGTGAGAACTCTGTATGGTTCTTTGAGATCTTTGGTAATTAAATCATTGATCATTGTTCCTATATAACTGCTTTCTCTAGTGAAGATTATTGGGTCTTTTTTGTTTAATTTTCTTGTCGCATTGACTCCTGCAACTAATCCTTGTGCTGATGCTTCTTCATAACCAGTAGTGCCATTAATTTGTCCGGCGCTAAATAAATATTCAATTTCTTTCGTTTCAAGTGATGTTTGGAGCTGTGTTGCAGGTATATAGTCATACTCCACAGCATATGCTGGTCGCAACATTTTACATTCACCTAATCCAGGTAAGGTCCTTAAAAGTTCTAATTGAATATTTTCGGGTAAACCTGTAGAAAATCCTTGTACATATATTTCAGGGGTATGAATTCCTTCTGGTTCTAAGAAAATTTGATGTGATTCTTTATCAGCAAATTTGACGATTTTATCTTCAATTGATGGACAATATCTTGGCCCCTTACTTTCAATAAAACCTCCGTAAATGGGAGTTAAATGTAAATTGTCTCTAATGAGTTGATGTGTTTTGGTAGTTGTTCTTGTGATGTGACAACTAACTTGGGGCATATTATTTTTTATATCTGGGTCAAACGAAAAATATTTATCTGCTGCAGTACTTGGTTGAATATCTAATTCATCAAAAATGATACTTCTTTTATCAACTCTTGCTGGAGTACCTGTTTTTAAACGTTCTGTTTTGATACCAATTTCGTGCAAATTTTGAGTCAGACCTTGTGCTGCTTGTTCGCCCGATCTACCAGCTGACATTGATTTATTTCCTATCCATATTCTTCCTTCTAAGAACGTACCAGCTGTTATGATGACTGATCTTGCTGAATAATAACTACCAAAGAAAGTCCTTACACCTTTTATTCTTTTTTTTAAGATTTTTTTTGAGTTCAATCCAATTTCTTCAGTTTTTGCGATATCTAGTTCAGTAATCATTGCTTCTTTTAAAGATAAATTATCTGTATTTTGTAGTATTTCAATCATCTTTTTTGAGTATTCTCTTTTATCTGTCTGAGCTCTTAATGCCCATACAGCTGGACCTCTACTTGCATTTAATATTCTTTTTTGTATAGCTGTCTCATCAGCTAATTTACCAATAATTCCACCTAATGCATCAACTTCATGTACCAACTGACTTTTTGCCGGGCCTCCAACAGCAGGGTTGCAAGGTTGCCAGGCAATCCTATCTAAATTGATTGTAAATAAGGCTGTAGAAAATCCTAATTTTGCTGTTGTTATAGCTGCTTCGCATCCCGCATGTCCTCCTCCAATAACGATGACGTCAAAAGATTCATTTGTTGAGTGATGATCTTGCATTTTAGGAGCGATTTAATTAGCTAAATTCCTAAATCTCGTAAATTGAGGTTCAAATAATAATTTAACAGTTCCTACGGGTCCATTTCTATGTTTAGTGACAATAATTTCTGTAATTCCTCTATCTTCAGTCTCTGGATTATAGTATTCATCTCTATAAATCATTAATACTAAATCTGCGTCTTGTTCAATAGATCCTGATTCTCTTAGATCGCTTAACATTGGTCTTTTATTCGTTCTAGACTCTACCCCTCTACTAAGCTGAGATAAAGCTACTACTGGCACTTTTAATTCTCTGGCCATGCTTTTAAGACCTCTTGTTATTCGTGAAAGTTCTTGCACTCTATTATCAGGGGTTGATCCTTCCATCAACTGGAGGTAATCAATCACAATTAATCCAAGTTCTTTTTTTTGTTCAGCTATTAATCTTCTGCACAGAGATCTCATTTCTAAAACACTTAAGTTAGGCTTGTCATCTATAAATATTGGTAATTGACCTAATGAATTGATACCTTCTCCGAGTAATGGCCATTCATCTTGCTGTAATCTTCCTGTTCTTAGCCTGCCACTCTCGATTCCAACTTCCATAGAGAGTAATCTATATGTCAACTGTTCTTTGCTCATTTCAAGGCTAAATACACACACAGGTAAATCTTGAGATTGTGCAACATTTTTAGCCAGATTAAGAACCATTGAAGTTTTTCCCATTGAAGGTCTTCCAGCAACAATTATTAAATCACTTCTTTGAAAACCTTGAGTCATCGCATCAAGGTCGTAGAAATTTACTGGAATTCCAGCTACTGAAGTACCTAATGATCTTGACTCTATTTCATTGAAAGTACTTGTAAGGATTTCAGCTGCTTGAGTCAGGCCTTTTGAAGGTTTTTCTTGACTGATTTCAAATATTTTTTGCTCTGCTTTATCTAGAACTTCATTAGTATCTTGAGTTTGATCAAAACCTAGTTGAACTACTTCATTCCCAGATCTGATAAGTTGCCTTCTCATGAATTTATCGTTAATTAAATTAGCAACTTGTTCTATGGAAGCTGTAGAGGAAACATTTTCAACTAGTTCTACAAGTTTGCTATTTCCTCCAATTTTTTCTAGAGATCCATTATCTGCTAACCAAGCACTCATTGATGTTAAATCAGTTGGTTTACCCTGGGTATGCAACATTAATGCTGTTCTATAAATCTCTTGATGGGCATTTATATAAAAAGCTTCAGGTTTAATTAAGTCTGCAATTCTTCCAATCGCGTCTGGATCAAGAAGTATGCCACCAAGAACAGCTTCCTCTGCTTGAACGTTTTGAGGAGGTACTAATCCAGAATTTTCACTATTAAAATCCTTTTTAAAATTTTTATTCTGCCCATTATTTGGAAAAGGTACGGAAACCATATCTTTAGTTGCTTAGATATATACTCTGGCTACTTTTCAAAATAATGCAACAAATTGATTAACTTGTTACTTCAATATTTACTTCTGCATTTACTTCTTGATGTAATTTTATTTTTGCAGTAAAGGCACCTAAATTATGAATATCGGGAACAGTAATGTTTCTTCTATCAATTTCTTTTTTAGTTGCCGCTTCTATCGCTTCGGCAACATCCCCATTGGTAACCGTTCCAAAAAGGACTCCATCTTCTCCAACCTGTTTTTTGATAGTGAACCTACCTATTGTAGATAATGCAGTTTGGAAATCTAAAGCTTCTTGCTTTAATTTATCAGCAGCGATTTTTTCTTTTT
>QCBF01000036.1:0-5070 GCA_003281705.1 Prochlorococcus sp. AG-347-C10 | reverse complement strand
AAGCGTGGGCGTGGGGGCATTCAGTTGATTAATAAATTGTTTGGATGATGAACAAAATCTATTTTATAAAGTTAGCTTAAAAAAGACTCTATCTTAATTATTGCATCTTTTAGCAGGTTTTTGTTATTAAGCCAAATAGGATTATTTTTATTACGAAACCAGGTTTTTTGTCTTTTGGCATATTGGATCGTTTTTGTCGTGGTTAATTCAATCGCTTTGTCAATTGTTGAATAGTTTTTTAAAACTTCCCTAGCTTCTCGATAACCGATGGTTTCTAATATTGGCAAATCAAATCCGTATTTAGAGATAAGGTGACTAGTCTCCTCAATAATTCCCGATAAAAACATATTTTTTGTTCTTTGTAAAATTCTTTCTTTTAAATTTTCTCTATCTAATCCAAGTTCTAGTATTCTCCATTCAGGCGGTTTTTGAACTTTCAAAGTTGACAAAGGTTTACCTGTTACATAGAAGACTTCTAAAGCTCTTATTGTTCTAATTTGGTCAGCAATATTGATTTTTTTTGTTGATAGTGGATCACAATTTTTTAAGAGGTCCCAACATTTTTTCTGACCAAGTTCTTCTAATTGTCTTCTTAAATTATTTTGTGGAGGAACATCTGGTACAAAAAAACCTTTTGTTATTGAGTTCATATATAACCCACTCCCTCCAACAAGAAAAGGTAAATAATCTTGTTTAATCTCTCCTCTTATTGATTTTTGGGCAATTTCTTGAAATTGTTTTACATTAATCTGATGAATCGGCTCCTTAATATCTATTAAAAAATGCTTTATTTTTTTTTGTTGGTTTTTAGATGGTTTAGCTGTTCCAATATCCATAAACTTATAAATTTGTCTTGAATCGATATTGTGTATACGAGTTTTAAAATATTCTGCAATTTCAATAGCTAATTCTGTTTTTCCACTTGCTGTGGGTCCAATTAAAATTATTACATGAGGTGGATATAAAGACATATGAATTTCTGAAGAAAAAAATATTCGCTATATAATTAAAGAAGTAATTTTTTCATTGACTTTGAGCTTTTATCTTATAGCGGTGGTAAATTAAATGAAAGACCTTTTAAAAATAAAATTTTAAAAGTTTAATATTTTTTTTATATTAAATGAGTGAGGACAAAAGATCTAATAAAATCTCTAATGATTATGGCGCAGAACAGATTCAGGTTTTAGAAGGTTTAGAACCAGTTCGTAAACGGCCGGGGATGTATATAGGTTCTACAGGGCCAAGAGGATTACATCATTTGGTATATGAGGTAGTTGATAACTCCGTTGATGAAGCACTTGCAGGTCATTGTGATCACATAGAAATAGTTCTTCGAGCAGATGGTTCTGCTTTAATTTCTGATAATGGACGAGGTATTCCTACAGATATTCATCCAAGAACAGGGAAAAGTGCCCTAGAAACTGTACTAACTGTTCTTCATGCAGGAGGTAAATTCGGAAGTGGTGGTTATAAAGTTTCAGGGGGTTTGCATGGAGTAGGAATATCTGTAGTCAATGCTCTAAGCGAATGGGTTAATGTGACTGTCTTTCGGGATGGTAGCGAATTTAATCAAAGATTTGAGAAAGGTGTATCAAAGGGTGAATTACAAACTAAGAAGCAGTCTGGTAAACCATCTAAGAAGGGAACAACTATATGCTTTAAACCCGACAAAACGATTTTTTCTGGAGGAATTGAATTTGAATATACTCTTCTTTCATCTAGGTTAAGAGAACTAGCTTATCTTAATGGTGGAGTAAAAATTGTTTTTAGAGATGAAAGAAATCAATTATCGGATGGTTCTTTTAAAGAAGAAATTTATCTATATCAAGGAGGTATTAAAGAATATGTTGAATACATGAATGCGGAAAAAGATTCTATTCATCCTGAAATTATTTATGTTGACTCACAGAAAGAAAATGTATATGTAGAAGCAGCTTTGCAATGGTGTTCAGATGTATACTCAGATAATATTTTAGGATTTGCAAATAATATTAGAACTATTGATGGAGGAACTCATATAGAAGGTTTAAAAACTGTTCTAACAAGAACCTTCAATAATCTTGCAAAAAAGAGAGGCAAAAGAAAAGATATTGAAAAAAATTTAGCTGGCGAAAATATTAGAGAGGGCTTAACTGTAGTTTTATCTGTAAAAGTTCCAGATCCTGAATTTGAAGGGCAAACGAAAACTAAATTAGGAAATACTGAAGTAAGAGGAATTGTGGATTCTCTCATTGGAGAGGCTCTCACAAAATATATGGAATTCAATCCTGGAATTTTGGACTTGATTCTTGAAAAAGCAATTCAATCATTTAATGCAGCAGAAGCTGCGAGAAGAGCTAGAGAATTGGTAAGAAGAAAAAGTGTTTTAGAAAGTTCTACCTTACCGGGTAAATTAGCAGATTGTAGTTCTAGAGATCCTTCAGAATCAGAAATTTATATAGTTGAAGGAGATTCAGCTGGAGGTTCTGCAAAACAAGGACGAAATAGAAATTTTCAAGCTATTTTGCCTCTCAGGGGTAAAATTCTTAATATTGAAAAAACTGATGATACTAAAATATATAAAAATACAGAAATACAGTCATTAATAACAGCTCTAGGATTAGGGATAAAAGGAGAAGAGTTTGACGTGAGCTCTTTGAGATATCATAGGGTTGTAATTATGACTGATGCTGATGTTGACGGTGCTCATATAAGAACTCTATTATTGACATTTTTTTATAGATATCAAAGAGAACTTGTTGAGAAAGGTTTTATATACATTGCTTGTCCCCCTCTATATAAAGTTGAAAGAGGTAAGAATCATAATTACTGTTATAACGAGAATCAATTAAAGGATACAATTGCAAGTTTCGGAGAAAATGCAAATTATAATATCCAAAGATTTAAGGGATTAGGTGAGATGATGCCAAAACAACTATGGGATACAACAATGAATCCTCAAACGAGGATGATGAAAAGGGTCGAAATCGAAGATGCACTTGAAGCTGACAGAATATTTAATATATTAATGGGAGATAAAGTGGCACCAAGAAGAGAATTTATTGAAACTCATAGTAGCAACTTAGATATGGCAACTTTAGACATATGATTAATAATGTTCTCAAGAATTTTTGTTTAATTACTTTTGCATTAGTCGCTCCAATTACATTACCTGCTGGTGGGATCCAAAAAAGTTTAAGTCAAAATAAGTTCCTAGATAATAGAGATGAAATTATATTGAGTTCCAATACTTCTCTTTATTCTTGTCCTGAAATTTATGCTAAGGAATTATTAGTTCTTGATTTAGGTACGACTTTATCAGTATTACGTAATTGGAAAGTCAGCGAAAGTGAAACTTGGGCAAGGGTTGAATTAGCTTCTAATAAATTTTTAGATGATCCTAATAAAATTTTAAGAGGCTGGATAAAAATGTAAATTTTGGATTTTAGTTCAATAAGTATAATTTTACTAGGCAGTACTTTTGGATTAATACTGAGAATATTTATACAAAATAATTTTAAAAAAAGTATATGTTTTGCAATTCAAAATACTTCAATAGTGAATTTTTTATCATCTTTTTTTTTAGGCATTTTAGTAGCTTTAAATTTTATTAATAATGAAATATTAATTTTATTCTATAGCGGTTTTTTAGGGAGTTTTAGTACATTTTCTTCCTTTATATATCAACTATTTATCCTATTTAAAAAGAGAAAATTCCTGAGATTATTTTTTTACTATATTGAAGTGATAATTTTTTCATTCCTTTTTTTTTATTTAGGTTATTTTTTTATTCAGTTTTTTTAAGTGAAAATAAATAATTTTATTTATATTCTTCTAGCTGCTTACCTAGCTACTTTTTTAAGATTACTTGTAAATAATAATTTTTTTATTTCAATAATTGGATCATTTTTAGTGGGTTTTTTTGCCAGTAAAAGATTAAGTTATTCAGCTGAAAAAATTTTATTTAGTGGGTTTTTTTCTTGCTTTACATCCTTTAGCGGATTTATATATTTTTTGTACAAAATTTTAAACCAAGGTGATTGGATAAAATTTATAATTTTTTTTAATTTAATCATTATCGTAAATTTATTAACAATGCTGTTCGGGTCCTGGATAAGTAGAAAAATTACTTAGATTTCTTATAATGGTGTTGTTACTTTGATAAGGGATTATATTTATGAATGAAAATAATCTTGAAACAGTTTCATCGTTATCTTCAGATTTAAGTAAAAGAGAAAATATTACTATTCAACTTGAGGAATTGCTCATTGAGGGAAATTATGATGAGGCAAAGTTACTTTTAGAGCCTTCCCAACCTGTTGATATTGCAGATGCTATTGGAAGCCTTCCACTAATATTGCAGGCATTAGCATTTCGATTATTAAAGAAAAATGAAGCAATTGAGGTTTATGAATATTTAGATCCACTAGTTCAGCAAACTTTATTAGAAAGACTTCGTTCAGGAGAAGTTTTAGAAATTGTTGAAAAAATGTCTCCTGATGATAGGGTTCAACTCTTTGATGAATTACCTGCAAAAGTTGTACGAAAATTTTTGTCTGCTCTTAGTCCTGGCGAAAGGAAAGTTACAGCTGAATTACTCGGATATGAGCCTGAAACTGCTGGCAGATTAATGACAACTGAATTTATAGACCTTAAAGAGATGCAAACAGCAGAAGAGGCTCTTTCTCTAGTTAGAAAAAAAGCCCCATTCACTGAAACTATTTATAGCTTATATGTTACAGATAAAGAAAGACATTTAACTGGTATTCTCTCTTTAAGAGACCTTGTAACTGCTGATCCTTCTAAGCCAATTGGAGACGTTATGACAAGAGATGTAGTTAATATTTCTACTAATACGAATCAAGAAGAGGTTGCTAGAGCAATACAAAGATATGATTTTTTAGCTCTCCCAGTTGTTGATAAGGAAAAAAGACTTGTTGGGATAGTAACTGTAGATGATTTAATTGATGTCATAGAGCAAGAAGCAACAAGAGATATTTATGCTGCGGGGGCAGTACAACCTGGAGATGAAGATGATTATTTCCAAAGTAGTTTGTTTACGATTGCTCGAAGAAGAATTTTATGGTTATT
>QCBF01000035.1:0-6128 GCA_003281705.1 Prochlorococcus sp. AG-347-C10 | reverse complement strand
TACACTTAAGATAATGGGATATATTCCTTTATTAAGGTCAAATGGAATTTGAAAAAAAAAGTGTTGTTAAACAAAGAAAATTTGCTGTTCTTCAGATTGGAGCTCGTATGCACTATGCAATTCCATCTATTCTTTTAAAAAATAAAAAGCTTTCGGTGTTTTATACAGATATACATTCAGATCATTTTTTTTTAAAACTTCTTAAATTAATAATTCCAAAACGATTTAGACCATTAAAATTAAAAAATCTTTTTGCAAGAAAACTACCAGCAAATTTGTCAAAGAAATTTGTAAAAGATTTACCTTTATTATCTATTATTTTTTATTTTAATCCAAAAAAAAAAGATAGTTTAGTATTAGATAGAGCTCTAAAAGAAAGATTCTCAGGAGCGGATGCTATTTATACGAATTTTATAAATGATGATATTGAATATATTAAAAAGGCAAAGGATTTAGGCCTTTATATTGTTCATGAAATGATTATTTCCCCTAATTCTGGATTGGTAATGTATGAAGAGAATATGAAATTCCCAAATATAAGCTTAAATAATGAAAAATTGGAAGATATAGAAAGAGGTATTATTTTGGATAAAATAAAGTGGGATTTAAGCGATAAAATTTTAGTTCCATCTAAATATTGCAAAGATCATGCAATATCTATGGGAGCTAAATCAGAAAAATTATTTTTAGTTAATTATGGTATTAATGAAGATTTTTTTAATTTTCAACCAAATCCTCAAAAACGTAGAATTTTATTTGTGGGTGAAGTTAGTTTGAGAAAAGGATCTCATTATTTCGCTGAAGCCTCAAGAATTTTAAGTGCTAGAGGTAAGAATTACGATTTTGTAGCTGCTGGTTCTATTAAGGTAGATATAAATAATTCTGTCTTTAAGGGTGTTACATATCTTGGCCATATACCTAGAAATGTAATGATAAATCAATACTTAAATGCTGATATTTTTGTTTTGCCGACACTTGTAGAAGGCATGGCCATAGCTCATGTTGAAGCTATGGCATTTGGACTTCCCGTTATTACTACTCCTAATTGTGGTTCTATAATTTCAGATTCAAAGGAAGGATTTATTATACCTATTAGAGATCCTGAAATATTAGCTTCTAGGATTGAAGAAATTATTGAAAATAGAGATTTAAGAAAAAAAATGAGTATAAGATGCAAAAAATTAGCTAAGAAATATTCTTGGGATAGATATAGTGAAAACTTACTAAATGTGATTGATATATAAAAATGAAATTAAATAGCACAATATTGCATTCTGAAATTCAAAAATTTTCTAATAGTGAACCTTTGATTTTTTTATTTAAACTTTTAAATCAAAGAAAATCATATTTTTTAATTTATTTATTATCAGGTTTGTTAGATACTTTGTTTGAATTAATAACAGTATCAATGATATATTTTATTCTTAAAATTATAACGTTAGATAATAAAAGATTTATAAATTGGGAAAATATTAATTTCATACAAGATTTTAATTATTTAATTAATTTTCTTAATAGTCTTCCATTTAGAACTATTTTTATTACTGCAATAATTTTGACTTTATTAATTCAAATATTGCAAGTATTTTCAAAATACATTAATAAGTTAAGTACGAGTTACATTGGAGCTGCTTATTTGAATTTAATTACAAAAAAAATTTGTTGTCATATTTTTGATTCAAAATATATTTATAGTTCTAAATATAAAATAGGAGACTTAGCTGATTATATTAATGCTTCTCCAGCGACAGTAAACGCATATATTAATGGAATAAATGGATTAATATTGAACAGTGTTATTTCTATTGTCTATATAGTAGTCTTGATTAAACTTTCAGTTTGGAATATACCTTTAATATTTTTTATATTTATAGTATCAAATAAATTACGAGCAATAATAACCCCCAAGATAAGATTTCTTTCTTCAAAAGTACTTAATAGAACTGTTGATTTAAGCAAGAAAATTATTGAAAGGTTCCAAGGAATGAGGTTTATATTTTCAAATGGATTAAATCAATTGGTGGTAGATGATATTAATCAAAAGGTAGATTTGTTGGAAGATTCTTTAAAAAAAACTTCTATTAAAAGATTCTTATTGCCTACAATAATTTCATTATCTCCAACTATTTTCTTAGCTTTAATTGCAATTTTTTATTCCTTTTTTTCAGATAGGAGCGATCTAGTTTCTATTTTGGGAGTGCTTTTTATTTCATTACAAAGACTTAATAATAGGATTATTGCTGCTTCTGATAGTTTTTCAGAACTTGCGCAATGTAGTCCTAGATTAAATAGATTAATTAAGCTTTTTAAAGAAGAAAAAACCAAATATAGAAAATTTAGTGGAAAAATTATTAGTTCTCCTTTTAAACAAATAACGTTTTCAAAAGTAAATTTTAATTATTCTCAAAAAGCTAAATTTAGTTTAAAAGATATAAATTTTTCCCTCAAGTCTGGAGAAATAACAGCAATTGTGGGCTTTAGTGGTGCGGGTAAGAGCTCTATTCTAGATTTATTAATAGGTCTTTACGAACCGACCAGTGGCGATATTTTTGTAGACGATAAGAATCTAAATGAGCTTAATACCACAAAGTGGCAACAACAAGTTTCTATCGTAAATCAAGATACTTTTTTGCTAAATGATTCAATAATGAATAATTTGAAATTTGGTCTAGAAAATATTAGCTTTCAAGATGTAAAAAAAGCTTGTATCTATTCAGGAGTATCCAAGTTTATTGAAAATTTACCGGATTCGTATAACACAATTATTGGTGATAGAGGTTTTAAATTAAGTGGTGGAGAAAGGCAAAGACTTTCAATAGCTAGAGCATTTCTAAAAAGAAGTACTTTATTGATTTTTGATGAAGCAACTAGTTCTTTAGACTCTAAAAATGAAGAATTAATAAAAGAAAGTATATCCAAAGTAAGTCATAAAAAAATAATTCTGATCGTGGCTCATCGATTAAGCACAATTAAAGAAGCTGATAATATTTTAGTTTTAAATCAAGGAAGAATTGTTGAAAGAGGGAATCATGAGTCACTATTAAATCTAAATCGAATATATTCAGAACTTTGGAATATTCAATCAAAAAGTTAGAAATTATAAATTTTAATAATTTATTTTATTGAGCCTATTTAAGTAAAAAAAATTAATTTCAACTTTTTTAAATTAGATTATTTAACTTTGTAAAATATTAATTTTTTATTGGCTATTTATGATTTTTTTATATAAATCGTTAAATATTTCTAGTGCTTTATTTTCTTGGTTATTTTCTATTAACAAGATTAATTGATTTATATTACTTAAGAAATTATTAGAAATATTAAATTCTTCTCTAGCTTTATTAATTAAAGGGTGTGATGTTTTTTCTGTATAGCCATTTATAGTTAATTCTTCTTTTATTTTTTCTCCAGGTCTTATTCCAGTTATTTTTATTTCGATATCACCATTTTTATTATTAATGGTCTTTGGTTCTAAACCGCTGGAAATTATCATATTTTTTGCTAAGTCTATTATCTTAATTCTTTCTCCCATATCCAATATAAAAGTTTCTCCACCTTTCATAATGACTGAAGCTTCAAGAACTAAATTTACTGCCTCTGAAATTGTCATAAAATATCTCTCCATTTCTGGATGAGTTATTGTTAATGGCCCTCCAGACTTAATTTGATTTCTAAAAAGGGGTATTACTGAACCGGAGGAATCAATTACGTTACCAAACCTTACTGTTGAAAAAATAGTTTTGCAATTGGATAATGATGATAATTCTTTAATCATCAATTCCGAAAGAAGTTTTGTTGCTCCCATTATATTTGTTGGTCTAACTGCTTTATCTGAGGAAATCAAAACTACTTTTTCTATATTGTTTGTAATTGCAGCCATAGATACTGCTTTTGTTGTCGCAAGGTTATTTCTTATACCTTCAATTTTATTTATTTCTACTAATGGTACGTGTTTATATGCTGCAGCATGATAAACAATATCAATTTTATGTTCTTTAAATATTTCTTCCAATTTAATTTGATTTTTTGCATTTAATAGTTTTGCAACTAATTTCGTTTCACTATTATTAAGTTCCTTTAACTCTTCATATATTTTGTATAAATTAAATTCGCAGAAATCAATTATTATTAATTTATAGGGTTGCATTGATAATATTTGCCTACACAATTCACTTCCTATTGAACCTCCTGCTCCAGTAATACAAATAGATATTTTTTTATTAAAAAATTCTTTTTTGATGTTATTAAAAGAATTAATTATTTCTCTATCAAGGATGTTATTTGAAGAAAAGTTTTTTAAAGGATCATAAGATAAATTATTATCTTTTAATTGTTTTAAAGGATTTATCTCTAAAACCTCGGTATTTATAGTTTTAAAATAACTTTTTAACTTGATTAATTCCTTAAATGATATATCTTCAGAAGCAATAACTACTTTATTTACAAAAATTCTTTTATTTTTAAAGTTTTTTAAAGATACGATAGGAATATTGTTTATTGCACAGCCATCCATTATTGGATTATCATCAATAAAAACTTCAACAATACAATCTCCATCTAATTTGAGAATATTTGAAAATTCCACACCTAAGTGATCAGCTTTATAAATAGCAACTCTTGTAAGACAATTTCTAGAATATTTATATCTCAATAATATTCTTATAAAATCCCTAATGATAATTCTTAAACTTGATTGGTATACAAATACAAATAGAGAGAACATTATGGGATATTTAAATCCAATTAATATGAAATTAACTAAATTTGCAAATATAGATGCTAATGTACCAATAAAAAAATTTCTAAAAAGTATTTGATAGAAAGATGTACTACCAATAAATCTTGTAAGTGGTTTGAATTGTCTTGTAATAAGATAAGTTGGTAATGAAATTATCGCAAAATAAATTAAAAATAAATAACTTTTGTAACCTATTAAATAAAATAAGCATTCGAACGAAAGGTATATAGATAAATAATCAAATAAGATTAAAATTAATTTTCTATAAAATTTTTTTGATTCAATAAATTTCAATAAGAAATTCATAAAAAATTTATTTTGTTTTGTCTGAAATAATTTATTCATTTATTAACTATGCAATTCTTTTTACTCAATTTGAACGATAAAGCAACATTTTGATCCAAATAAAATCCTAACATAATAACAAGAATAGAAATTACAAAAGTAGCCAAGAGACCAAAATTTAAAAAAACAATTGATAATAAAGCTGTTAAAGTAATGTAAATAAGAGATACATAGGCTTCTTTAATCCCACTTTTTTTTAGTCTTTGATAAAGATGTGAAGAATGAGCTTTAAAAATATTTTGATTGTGAAAGTATCTTCTTATTACGCATACAAAAGGATCTATTAAAATTGGAGTCAGGATTAATGTTAAACCAAGAGCATCTGAAAAGTTATTCGTTAGTGATATTAAGCCTATATTTATCGCAGCTAGAAAAGTACTTCCAGTATCACCCATAAATATTTTTGCAGGGTGCCAATTCCAAGTTAAGAATGCAGCTAATGAACTAAGTAAAAATAAGTAAGGTTGACCTACTTTTAAAAAAATGCAACATGCGAGAATAGAAACAAATAATGAACCTCCTATGATTCCATCAATTCCATCCATGAAATTTATAAAGTTTATAGTAGCTGTGAAAATAAAAGTTATTAAAATAAAGAATAAGCAGCTAATATAAATATTTTCAAATCCTAGTCCAATAAATAAGTTACTAGATAAAAGAATACATGTGGAAGTTAATATATGAAAAAAATACCTTAATAATGATGATAATTTATAAAGGTCATCTAGTATCCCAATTAAAGCTAAAGGAAGACATAAAATAGGAATTATATATATATTCGAATAACCAAAAATAAATAAATAAATAAGACTTGAAGCAATTGTTAAAAATACAAAAACTATACCAACTCCGCTAGGGGTAGGATCTATGTGGTTACTTCTGGAATTTGGGAGATCAATAAATTTTTCTTTAAGCCTTAAAACAAATAATTTAATTAATTTATTACTTATAAAAAATGAAAAGATAACTAGGAAGAAATTTATTAAAAAAATCATTATTTTTTGATTCTTAAAGGAAATTTAGTCTCCTTTTTACCATGAATTTT
>QCBF01000034.1:0-8396 GCA_003281705.1 Prochlorococcus sp. AG-347-C10 | reverse complement strand
TTGTCAACGAAGGAGACGTTATGGAGTTTTTGTTTAATGTATAAAAGTCCATTTATGTAATTAGATTTAGGTTTGGATAAAATAAAAAATAATTTGAATTTTAATCAAATAATATTTTGTTTTATTTTACTGGTTCTTTAATAAGTTAAATTCTTTTCAAAGATTCTGACTTATCCCTAAATGTACCCAGCAACAATTTTAAATAACTAACTCTGCGTAATTTTATATTTGCTTGAAGTGTCATCCCTACTTGTAAGGGAAGGCTATTTCCATTTTTCAAAACTAAATTTTGATTTTCAAGTAAGATACTTGCTGGAAAAAATAATTCTCTCTGATTTGGAGAATTATCATTTTCTATTACGTCAGAACCTATTGACTCAACCTCACCCTTTAGAGACCCAAAATCATTTGCTGGGTAAGAATCAATACTGATTTCGGCAGGCATACCGACTCTTACAAATCCAATTTTACTACTTGGAATTTTGACATCTGCTTCAAGTTTATCAAATGGGACTATCTTCATTATTGGTTGACTAGATTGCGCGACAAATCCAGAAACTCTTGGCTTTAAATCAAAAATTATCCCATCTAAAGGTGCTGTGATTGTTTTGTATTTCAACTTTACAAGTGCTTCTGTATTTTTAGCTTTTAGATCTGAAATTTCTGAACTGATTACTTTTATTTGTTGTTCAATAATTAATTTTTGCCTTTGTAAATTTTTTTCATTTTCAATTATTTCACTAGCAATTTCATTGGCCTTTCTTACTTGTTGTAGGTGATAAATTTCTGAAACTGCTCCCTCCTCTAACAATAACTCCATACGATTTGCTATGTTTTTCTCAATTTCATATATTTCTTTTAGATTTTTTATTTTGCTCAAAAAAAGTTCAATAGTCTTCTCCTTTTCGAGATTTTTTAAAGCTAATTGTTCTTTCTTCTGATCTAATCTTGTTTGTAATGAATTAAGGTTTTGTAGAGAAATTTCTTTATCAAGAACAACCAAAATTTCTCCTTTTGAAACTTCCTTCCCATTTTCAACAAGAATATCTTTTATGACTCCTCCTTCAGGGATTTGAATTTTCTTGACATCACCAACTGGCTCTAATTTTCCTTGAACCATAACGACTTCGTCTGTATAAGCTAAAAATAACCAAGTTATGCCCAAACCTGTTGTGGTTATTAAAGCCCAGGTGAGGGACCTTATGAAAAAAGGACTCTGTTGAAGGACGTTTTGATCGAAATCAACAGTCGGTAATTTGCTTAATAATTTTGTCTTGATTTTTTTTAGAAATAATTTTGGAAATAATTTATACTTCAAATCAATATTCCTCCTGTTGTTTATAGAGGGCAAAATAACGTCCCTTATTATTCATTAATGTCTCATGGACTCCTATTTCCTCAACTACTCCTTTATGCATTAGTATAATCTTGTCTGCCTTTTTTACTGTTGGCAGTCTATGAGTTATGAAAAATACTGTGCAATTTGATAAATTATTCAGAAGATTATTGCAGACTCTTTGTTCACTCTCATAATCTAATGAGCTTGTTGCTTCATCTAAAATTAATAATCTTGGTTTTGTAATTAAAGTTCTTGCAATAGTAATCCTTTGTCTCTGCCCTCCACTCAATGAACTCCCCCTCTCCTTTACTTCTGTACTATATCCATCAGGTAGTTCCATTATAAAGTCGTGTGCATCTGCTATTTTTGCAGCATTTATAATTTCTTCCTGCTTAATTTCTTTATTTGAAAGAGCAATGTTGTCACTGATTGTCCCACTAAAAAGTAATGGATCTTGAGGGACTATTCCTATTTGTCTTCGAAGTGAGTCCAGTTCAACTTTTTGTATATCGTATCCATCAATTAGAATCCTCCCTTTATCGGAGGAATATAAGCGAGGAAGTAGTTTCATAAGCGTACTTTTGCCACTCCCACTTTGTCCTACTATCCCTATGAAGTTATTTGCTTCAAGTGACAAATTTATATTTTTTAAAACTGTCTCATTCCCTTTATTAAAGCTGAAATATACTTTCTCAAAAGTTACAGCTCCATAAATCTTTGGCATTTGAATTTTATTTTTTTCTGTCTCATTTAATTCTCTTGGAGTATCGATAACATCAGCTAATCTCTCAAAGCTTACTTTGAGTTCCTGAATATTCTGCCAAATAGTTGAAAGTCTCAGTAAAGGTTGAGTTACATATCCAGAAATAATTCTAAATGCAATTAACTGACCCAAAGTTATTTGCCCCTTGAGAACAAAACCCGCTCCAACCCACAATACAAATAATTGGGAAATCTTCTGTAAGACTTGACTAACTTCTATTAGTGTTGTTCCTGTTAAGGTTTTTTCAAAACTGCGGTTTATATATTTACTATAAAGTTCTTGCCATTTCCAACGCGTATTGAGTTCAACATTCTGAGCTTTAACCGTCTCAATACCGTTTAGTGTTTCAACAAGATGACTTTGAGAATCGGCATTAGCTTCAGCTACATTTCTAAATTGTTTTCTAAATAAAGGTGCCCCAATCAAAGTAAGACCAATTTGAATTGGCAATACTGAAAGAGATATTAACGTAAGTGATAAGCTATAAATTATCATCACAAAAATATAAATTATAGAAAAAGCAGCATCCAAGATAGTTGTAAATGCTTGGCCTGTTAAAAATTCACGAATTTTCTCTAATTCATCAATTCTTGAAGATAATTCTCCTGTAGGCCTTTTTTCGAAAAACTTTAAAGGTAACCCTAAAAGATGATCAATAACTTGAGCTGCTAAACGTTGATCAATTCTATTTGTGGTTTCAGACAGAAGAAAAGTTTTTAATCCACTTAAGATTCCTTCTAACAAGGTTACTAGTAATAAAGCGAATCCTAAAACTTGTAAAGTATCTAAACTTCTTTGCGAAATAACCTTGTCGATAATGACTTGTATTAATAGTGGGTTAGCTAATGTAAATAATTGAACAACAAAACCAGCAATCAATATTTGAATTAATACTCCCTTATATTGCTTTATTGAAGGCAGAAACCAACTAACTCCAAATAATTTGTTTGGGGTTAAGTTTGATTTCTCAATTATTAGAAATTCAATTCCATCTTTAAAAATTTTTTTAAATTCTGAAGTTTGAATATTTAAAAAACCTTCTGAGGGCGTAGCTATTTTTATTCCTTCTTGATTAGAACTTAAAAGAACAGCAAAATTACCTTCCCATGGAATTAATGCGGGTGTTTTTAATCTATTTATTAATTGGAGATCTATTTTTGAAATATTAATTTGAAAGCCATGATATAGTGCAATTTTTCCACAAAATTGAAGAGAAATTGATTGATTTTCTTTCAAGAATTCCCTAATACCTTTCTCGATAGCATCTCTTCTTAAAGGAAAATCTAAAATATTAGATAAAATTTCAAAACAAGCAATTGTGCTATTTACTTGACCCTTTCCTCTTGCTAGTATTTTTGGATTCTCCACGAATTGGTTAAAACTGCTTCTGGAAGGATTGCTTGGCCCTAATGAAATTTCTTTTATATCCACCTTCTCATTAAGTTTAGATTTTGTTGGTTTATTAAATTTCTTTTCTAAAAAATTTTTTTTAATGGAAATAATTCTTGGTGAAAAGTAATTATCTTTTTTCAAAAAGGTTTCTAATTCTGATTTGTTTTTAATATCAGATACCTCTTCTGAGTCTCCCAATAATGAGCCAGGAAAGAATATGTTTTCGTTAAAAATATCGCTTTCAAAATCACAATTTTTAAGTGTAATGATTCTAGATTCTTTTGAAATGGTTGTTATAAAATCTGCAAGATTAGTTTTATTATGATTAAAGTTAGAAAATTTTTTTATAAGAAAAATTAGTTCGGGATCTAAGAGATTTGTATCGCAAAAATTTTTTACTAGGGAATTGTTTTTATATAAATCCATAAATTCTTTATCAGTTAAAGATAAGGCTATTAATTCCTCAGAAGCTCTAACTTCTTCACAAGAATTACCTTTTAGTAGAGATGCAATCCCGATAAAACTTCCTGGTAGTAATTTTTTTATGGTTTTAAAACTACCGTCGATTTTTGTAATTAATCTAGCTTTACCTGCTTTAATTAAAAAGATTTGACCTGGGAGGTAATTTTCTGTGCAAATGGTTTGTCCTATTGAGAATCTCAACTCATTACCAAATTTTTTGAAATGATCAATTAAGGGTTTGAAATTCTTTTGTTTATTAGAGTTAGTCATTATAAATAATTTAATTCCTCACTTAACGCAAGAGTTGTTTCCTCTTCTATATATTTATCAAATATTTCTAATAGCATTAACTTTGAGTTTTGAAAGTCTAAAGTAGCTTGATTTCTCTCAATAAGGCTTATTATTAACCACCATCTCTCTACTTTGAAAGGTTCCGTTAAAACACCTGGAGTTAAGGTCTTTAAAATCTCAACAATTTTTGGATGTGTTCCGATTAAACTTGTAGGACCCGCAACCCCATTAGGAAAAATATTGCTATCTATAGAATGCTCAAGAGATAGACTAGCGAAATCTGATTCTTTTTCTTGTAATTGGAAATATAATTCAGACGCTAAATCAGGATTATCTAAACGTAGGATATTGTAAGTATATTTGTCTAAACTTTCTTTTCTTTTTAGAAAGTGTGCATCAACTTTATTTTGAAACATATTTTTTGCAAATTTTAATATTTTTAATGGAAGCAATATTTGATGTCGTAAATCTTCTTCTGTTATTCCATAAAATTTTAAATACTTATTAAGATCATTATTATCATTTATTGAATTTTTATCATAGAAATTGCTAATTTCATCATTAACTTCTTTCTTCGTAAGATTAATATCACTTATAAGATTATTAATTAAGAAATGCTTTATTAATGGTCTTAGGAAATTTGATTTTTTTAGTAAATTAATTACTTCCTTATCAACCTCCTTGAGAATTTGTTCTGATTTTAATTGTTCATTATCCATTATCTTTAAAAGCGAAAAACAAAATAATTTATACTAGATATACATTTAAATAAAGAATACTATTATTAAAATATTATCAAATAAATCACTTCTTGTTTTGACTAGATTAATTATTTAATTAGATATTTTTAACTATTACTAAAGAGTATCATTAAGAATAATTTTTAAAAATGATATCAAAGAAATTTTTAGGTCAAAAATGCCCAAAGTAAGAATTAAAGATCAAAAACTTATACTTTCAATTTTTGGATAAGGGATACATTGCTTCTTAATTAAATTATTATCTTTCAAAATTAATTAAGCTTTTAGGAATATTTAACTTACAAAAAAATATCTACTTTAGATAAGTTTTTCCTGATTTATAAATATTATCTTCATTGTATATAACTGCTAAAAGATCTTTACCACTATAAATTTTTGCATGCTTGCCAACATCTCTAATCTTTATTCTCTTCAACCCTTTGACATAAATTTTATCCTGACCTTTTTTAAAATCTCTTATCCTGTCATAACCACTTCCTTTTGTAAGTTTAAAAATATCTCTTCCACTTCCTCCATATACATCATCTTTACCTTTTCCTCCAATCAAGGTATCGTTGCTTGAACCTCCATATAATTTATCGTTACCGGAATCTCCCCTTAAATAATCTTTTCCTGAGTTTCCATATAATTTGTCAGAACTAGATCCTCCATAAAGTCTGTCATTACTTGTTCCTCCAACAAGTTTATCTTTACCGCTACCACCATATAACTTGTCGGCACTAGAACCACCACTTAAATAGTCATTGCCGCTATCTCCGTATAATTTATCTGCACTGGACCCACCATATAATTTGTCATTACTGCTACCTCCTCTCAAGGTGTCTTTACCGCTATCTCCATATAATTTATCGGCACTAGAACCGCCACTCAAATAGTCATTACTACTACCTCCTCTCAAGGTGTCTTTACCAGATCCGCCATAAAGTTTATCTGCACTAGAACCACCACTTAAATAGTCATTGCCGCTATCTCCGTATAATTTGTCTTCACCTGATTCTCCATAAAGTTTATCTGCTCCAGCATCACCCTTCAGTGTATCTTTACCCCCTTGACCATAAAAAATATTATTCAGAGAATTGCCTGTTACAGAATCATTGCCTCCTCCAGCTTTTATATTTTCAACTGAAGAAAGATATTCAAGGTTTATTAAATCGTTATCTTCATCAAAATCAAAGTTATTAATTAAATCGTAAGCTTTTTCTATATTTATTCCGCCATCTTCACTAATTTCTTGCCAGTCAACTGCATCAAATCTGAAATTCTCGGATTCAAGAACGTTTACTAAATCTACTTTATTCCACTTTATATTTTCAGTGTCATCCTCATTGAAAGAATCATAATCAACTTCAGACCAGTCATAAGTACTGTAGTTGATCTTATCCCATTTATTTGCCTCCTGAATTTTTTTTGTAATTCGATCATTTTTTTCAATTACGTACTCATGCTGAGATTGAGTTTCAGAGAAGATAAAGCCAAAAGTAAACCCTTGGTTATCCGCTCTTGAATTTATATTGACGTAATTTTCATAATCTAAATTTTCTTCAAGTCTAAGGGTTAAATTTGCTTCATTATTTATATTAAAATCATCATCTAAAACGTAACCCTCATAATAACTATATGCTTCATTTGAGGTATGGTTCTCGTATTGATATTCCTTTACTAGCCAAGTATCATAATCATCATCATTCCATAGAAAAAAAGAAGTATAACTTCTCTTAAGAATTTCCCAACTATTATCGGTTATTTTGTATTCGTAGTAAGTTTCATATGTCCCAAGATCAATTTCATTTAAAGTTCCATCTTTATTGTAAGTATATAATTCATAACTCTCTGTGGCTTCCTGGATACTGTAGTCCTCTGAATAGCTCCAAATACTTTTACCAGCAACTAAATTAAGAGTACCATTTTTATTTTCAGTAATATCATCAATATAAGAATTTTTATTTTCATCATGTTCAATCTCAAATAATACGGAATGATTTTCGTTTTCTATATTTTGTACAATAATTAAATTTTCTTCTGGATCATTAATTCCTGCAATTAAACCGTAATTATTCGTTTGCTGAAAATCAGTTATACGTGCGTCATTTTCGTCACCAAGATAAATCTCGAAATTACTAGTTAATACTCTTTCTGTTTTATAGTTGCCAGTTTCTAGGTTTAGTGATTTTATGTCTTCATCTGAATAAAAATTAAAGAATGCAGAAGTTCCATCATAATAATTTACGTAATTTCCGATATCCTCGTATAAATTTTTCTCAGTGAGATTGAATTTATTTTCCTCATTTAATTCAAAAGTTAAGGAATAAAGATTGTAGACGCTATCGTTATTGTTTACCCCATCAATCCAATAACTAGAAAGTAAAATGGAACTAAAACTATCACTATCTTTAGAAGTTAATGAGATATCTAGATCTGCCCAGAAATTTCCGTTACTTCTTTCTTCACTAAATCCGTCATATCCACTTAAAGTAGAATACTTCTCAAAAATTTCTTTAAAGTAATCAAGGGTATCATCTGAAAACCCATTTAATGTATTGACACCCTTTTTACCATCTATATAGCTGGATATATAAACCATCTTCAGATGAAAATTGGAACTATCTTAATGAACTAGGTATTAAAGTTTGAAATTTGTTAAAAAATCGCAATAAAAACATTCTAATTTTCTTTAATCACTTAATAGATTTTGTCGATGCAAAACTTCCTCAATGTCCCTCTGCAAAAATATTTTCTATTATAAAATTCTTCCAAATTGAGGTTTATCTTTTTTGGTTTTTCATTTATTAAATCTTTTTTTCTAAAAACAGCAAAAAAATATCTATCTATTTTTCATGCCAAATTTCGCTTCTTAATTTAGTAAAAGTAACTCTCAGTTAATAAAATTTTCCTCAAAAAGATATTCTCTCTCAACTTACCTTCAAGTGGTCTTTAGTTGTAGATAATTAATTTAAATAATACTAAACAAGATAATTACCAGATTTAGTTAAATTATCTTCGTTATATATTATGGCTAATAAGTCTTTTTTGCCATTATAAATTTTTGCATGTCTACCAACATCTTTAATCCTTAAACTCTTAAAACCCTTGACATGGATTTTATCCTGACCTTTTTTAAAATCTCTTATTCTGTCATAACCACTTCCTTTTGTAAGTTTAAAGATATCCTTCCCGCTTCCACCATAAATAGTATCTTTACCTTTCCCCCCTACGATAGTGTCATTACCAGAGTCTCCTTTTAAATAATCATTCCCTGATCCACCATATAACTTGTCAGAACTAGATCCTCCATAAAGTTTGTCATTACCAGAGTCTCCTTTCAAATAATCATTCCCTGATCCACCATATAACTTGTCAGAACTAGATCCTCCATATAATTTGTCATTAC
>QCBF01000033.1:0-9059 GCA_003281705.1 Prochlorococcus sp. AG-347-C10 | reverse complement strand
TCTTTTTCTTTTAACTCCTCGTTCAAAATCACTTTAAAAATGCCTGATATAGAATTTATCCAATAACTTTGTTTTTTGTAGTGGAATTATCAAATCTTAATATCAAAAATGGACTATGTATATCCCTTGGAGCAAATATTGATAGTAAATTCGGAAGCCCTCTTGAGTCACTATTAATTTGCAAACCAAAAATAGAAGAAATAATAAATGAGTGGGGAGATCACTCCAACAAAAAAAAAGAAGAGAAAAGAAAATTTCATGCAAACTTTTTTTGGTCTTCAATTTATGAGACATTACCTCATGGAGTTGAAAATGAGCAGCCAAATTATTTAAATACTCTATTGCTTATAAAAAGTAATTCTTTTCCAAAACCATCAAATAAAAAGGCGAAATTACTTTTAAAAGAGCTAAAAGACTTAGAGAGATTTTTCGGACGAGAAGAGACGCCAAAAGGTAAGAGATGGCTATCAAGATGTCTCGATTTAGATATTCTCTGGTGGGAGGATTTTTATATGATTGACGAGGAATTGACATTACCTCATCCTAGATTCATGAATCGGAATTTCGTTATTACACCACTATCTGAGATCTTAAGTAGAAGCCAAATAATCAAAAAATTTGATGATCCGAAATGGGCTATTAAATGATTTACAAAACCAAAAAATAACTGTTAAGCTGTTTTTATTTAAAAATTATGGGCAATAAAAACTTCATTAAGAGATCCATTTTTAAAGAAAAAATATCTGAGTTAAAATCTAAAAAATTTAGTTTCGAAATAAACAAAATTGAGCTTCCCAATGGACATGAAGGAGAATATGGATACATTAAGCATCCTGGCGCTGCCTTAGCGGTACCTATCACAAAAGACAATAAAGTGATCGTTCTTCGGCAATATAGATTTGCTGTTTCAAGGTATTTATTAGAATTTCCAGCAGGTACATTAGAAATAGGTGAAACACCTATTAATTCAATTCAAAGAGAAATACAAGAAGAGACTGGATTCAGTGCAAACAAATGGGATGAATTAGGAACTCTTGTCCCTGCTCCTGGTTATGCAGATGAAGAAATTTATTTATTTTTAGCTCGTGATTTAAACAAACTCAATGCCGATGTTGAAGGAGATTTAGATGAAGATATAGAAGTATTAATTTTAGATCCCGACGAACTAGATAATCTTATTTCTAGTGGGGATGAAATTCTTGATGCAAAAACCGTGACGGCTTGGTTTAGAGCTAAACAATTTTTAGATAAATCATGAATAACCCTAGAATACTTTTTTGGCATAGAAAGGATTTAAGAATATTTGATAATCAAGCTTTAATCAAAGCATTTTCATTATCAAATGCTATTACTTCAACTTATATATTTGATAAAAATTACTCACAAGATTTCAATGCAATTTCAAGAGCTTGGTTTCTAGGGAATTCGCTTCAAGAATTAGGAAATAATTGGAAAAAAATGGGTAGTAGATTAGTTATGGAAGAAGGAGATCCGGTATTAATAATTCCTCAATTAGCAAAGAGAATAGATGCTAAATTTGTTTTTTGGAATAGATCAATTGAACCTTATGAGATTAATCGCGATTTACAAATAAAAAAAAATTTAAAAGAACAAAATATTCAAGTTATTGAGACCTGGGATCACTTATTAGTAGAACCTTTAAAAATATTTTCAGGGAATAATAATCCTTATTCAGTTTATGGACCTTTTTATAAAAACCTTAAATCAAAAATAAATTTATTAGGTTCATATGACCAAGATAAAGTTGTTTTCCAGTTTAAAGATATAGGTAATAAACTCAAAGAAAATAAGACAATAAATTCATCTGATTCGGTTCTAGAGAATTTTATCAAAAATATCAAATTTCCTGGTTCGAATATTTGTCCATGTAGACCTGGAGAAAATGCTGCAGAAACATTATTAGAAAACTTCATTAACGAAAAAAAAATACATTCTTATAATTCTGCAAGAGATTTTCCTTCCCATAATGGGACATCATTTCTAAGTGCATCTCTCAGATTCGGCACCATCAGCATTAGAAAAGTTTGGAACGCCACATTAAATTTAAATTCAGATTTTGCAAATCAAGAAAATTACCTATCAATTGAAACTTGGCAAAAAGAACTTGTTTGGCGTGAATTTTATCAACATTGCTTATTCCATTTCCCAGAGCTAGAGAAAGGTCCATATAGAAAAAAATGGGATCACTTTCCATGGCAAAACAATGATGAATGGTTTCAACATTGGAGCAACGGAGAGACCGGAGTACCTATAGTTGATGCTGCAATGCGTCAACTAAATAGTACTGGCTGGATGCATAACAGATGTAGGATGATAGTAGCTTCATTTCTGGTAAAGGATCTTATATGCAGTTGGCAAATGGGCGAGAAAAAATTTATGGAGACCTTGGTTGATGGAGACTTAGCTGCAAATAATGGGGGATGGCAGTGGAGCGCCAGTAGCGGGATGGATCCAAAACCGCTAAGAATTTTTAATCCATATACCCAAGCAAAAAAATTTGATCCTATTTGCGAATATATAAAATATTGGATTCCTGAATTATCTAAAGTTTCAAATTCAGAATTATTAAATGGGGAGATTTCTAATTTAGAAAAAAATAATTATTCAAGCCCTATTGTCAATCACAACATACAACAAAGATTATTTAAATCACTTTATGCTGAAATTTGAATTTCATCTATACAATTCTTTAAAACTTTATTTAAATTTTCTGCTATATAAACTTGCTCTTCATAAGAAATTTCAGGAAAAATTGGAAGACTAAGAACTTCTGTACAAATTCTCTCTGTATTTATGAGTTTTGTTCTAGAAAAATTTTTATTTTTGTAAGCTATTTGTGCGTGTATTGGAATTGGATAATAAATAATTGAATTAATACCTTTTTCAAAAAGTTGTTGTTTTACCAAATTCCTTAAGGAATAGTATTTTTTGCAATCAGTATCAAATAGATTTGAAAAATCTTCATTTAAAAAATATTTATCGTTTCTTAATTTGATGACAAATTGATTCCAAGAATGGGAAATTGAATCAGAGCTAATTTTTGGAAAACTAATAAATGGATTTTTTTCTAATAAATCAAGGTAATTTTTAGCAATTTTTTGGCGATTATTAATCCACTTAGAAATGTATTTAATTTTAATGTTTAATATGGCAGCTTGAATGGTATCAAGTCTGCTGTTATATCCAATTTGGGTATGGTGATATCTTATTGGGCTGCCATGAACAGCCAGTTCTCTAATTTTTTTGGCAATCTTCTGATCTGAAGTTGTTACTGCTCCACCATCTCCAGCAGCTCCTAAATTTTTAGTAGGGAAAAAGCTAAAACAACCTATATCCCCGATACTACCAACTTTGGAATTATTCCACATTGTGCAAGTTGCCTGAGCACAATCTTCGATTACTTTTAAGTCATATTTGTTGGCCAAAGATTTTATTAAGGTCATATTCACTGCATTCCCAAATAGATGAACTGGCATAATTACCTTGGTATTAGAATTTATTTCTTGTTCTATTAGTTCAGTATTAATGAGATAAGTTTCTGGATCTATATCTACCAAAACAGGATTAGCACCAACTGCACTAATAGCCTCTGCAGTCGCAAAAAAGCTAAAAGATGAGGTAATAACTTCATCACCCACACCAATATCTAATGCGCGCAAAGCTAATACTAAAGCATCAGTTCCACTATTACATCCAATAGTATTTCCAACACCAATCAGATCAGAAAAACTCTCCTCAAATTTGGCAACTTCTTGTCCTCCAATATACTGGCCCCCTTTTAAAACTTTAGAAACCTCACTCTCAATTTCTGAGCCAATTTCTTGGTACTGCCTATTTAAGGTAAATGAAGGTATCTGCATAGTGAATATATTAACCCTAAACCATATTTCTATGGGTAAAAAAATTTTAATTCATTTAAACCAACTTGGTTCTTTACCAGGAGTCCATTTAATATTACAACCTAAAGAAGGCATCTGATTTGAAGGATAAGAATTATCTTGATTCAAATCTTTTACAGCAGAGCGCAAATCTTTTCCAGACAGAGGGATATTATTACCTGGTCTACTATCGTCTAATTGGCCATGATAAAACAATAAAAAATCACCATCTCCTTCATTTGAAAAAAGATAAAAATCTGGGGTACAAGCCGCTTTTAATTCCTTAGCAAAATTTTGATTCTCATCATATAGATAAGGAAAACACCATCCCTGTGATTGTGCTTGTAATCTCAAATTTTTAGGAGAATCTGAAGGATGAGTGACAATATCATTACTAGAGATTGCAACTGTTTGAACTGTATTTTCAATTTCTTTACTTAAGGTGAAAATTTGATTCTCAATATATTTAACAAATGGGCAATGGGCACAAATAAACATTAAAAGTAAATGCCGATTATCTAGATTATGAGAATTAAAATATTCATTTTTTGAAGAATTAGCATTTAACATTTGGAAATTAGGTAATTGAAAACCTAATTCCAAAACCATAGAATTTGTTCTGACCATGTTCAAGTTAAAAATTCTTTGATATTTGAAAATTATTGTATATTTTGCAGTAATCCGTAAAGATAGGTACTTTTATATAGGAGAATAATAGAAATAATAAACAAAATGCTTCTAAATCTAACTGGCAAAAAAATTCTTGTTACAGGAATTGCCAACAATCGTTCAATAGCATGGGGTATAGCTCAACAACTTTCAAAAGCTGGCGCAGAACTTGGAATCACATATTTGCCTGATGATAAGGGAAGATTCGAATCTAAAGTTAGAGAACTGACTGAACCTTTAAACCCATCATTATTTTTGCCTCTTGATGTTCAAAATCCAGCTCAAATTGAAGAAATCTTTAAGAATATAAAAGACAATTGGGGGCAAATTGATGGATTAGTTCACTGCCTAGCATTTGCAGGACGCGATGAATTGATTGGTGATTATAGTGCTACCACTTCAGAGGGTTTTGATAGGGCTCTTAATATAAGTGCTTATTCTTTAGCACCTTTATGTAAAGCAGCAAAACCACTTTTTAGTGATGGTGCTGGAGTTATCTCATTAACTTATTTAGGATCAGAAAGGGCGATTCCTAACTATAACGTGATGGGAGTTGCTAAAGCAGCTTTAGAAGCTTCAGTAAGATATCTTTCTGCAGAACTTGGTCCCGAAAAACAAGTCAGAGTTAACGCAATAAGTGCTGGGCCTATAAGAACACTTGCGAGTTCTGCTATAGGTGGCATTTTAGATATGATTCATAATGTTGAAGAAAAGGCTCCTTTACGCAGAACAGTCACTCAAACAGAAGTCGGTAATACTGCTGCTTTCTTATTGAGTGATCTCTCTAGCGGCATTTCAGGCCAAACAATTTATGTTGATGCGGGTTACTGCATTAATGGAATGTAAACTAAGTTTTTTTGCATAAAAATGTCATCTTTAAGGCAATCTGAAATAAAAAGAAAAACGAATGAAACAGATATTTCTGTATTTATAAACTTAGATGGAAATGGGATTTCCGAGATTGATACCGGGATACCATTCTTAGATCATATGCTTCATCAAATATCCAGTCATGGTTTGTTCGATTTAAAAATCAAAGCAATTGGAGATACCCATATTGATGATCATCATACAAATGAAGATGTAGGAATTGCAATAGGCAAAGCATTTTCAAAAGCCTTGGGAGAAAGAAAAGGAATAAGCAGATTTGGACATTTCTTAGCCCCATTAGATGAAGCATTAGTTCAAGTGACTCTAGACTGCTCTGGTAGACCGCATCTATCTTATGATCTTCAATTAAAAGCCCCTAGAATAGGAAATTATGATACTGAACTAGTAAGAGAGTTTTTTATTGCCTTTGTAAATAACAGCGGTATTACTCTGCATATTAATCAAATACGAGGAAGTAATTCACACCATATAGTTGAGGCGTGCTTTAAAGCTTTTTCAAGAGCAATGAGAATGGCTACCGAAATAGATCTAAGAAGATCTGATTCAATTCCAAGCAGTAAAGGAATGTTAGAAAATCAATAAAATAGAAATTTTTTCGAATCAGCCACAATTCAGTTGATTTTTGGCGAAAATGGATAAAGTGATTATTTTGTTGTGACTAATTTACAAGATAAAAAAATTAATGTATTTAAAATTTTTAATAAAGAAGATTGGTCAAGTGCTTATCAAAATGTAAAAAAGGAGCTAACTAAAGAACCTCTAACAATTAGCAAAGGTAATAATATTAATAATTTAAATGGAACATTATTAAGAAATGGACCAGGAATATTAGAGAGAGGTGGACAATGGGTTCATCATCCATTTGATGGTGATGGAATGATAACATCCATAAAATTCGAAAATGGTCAGCCATTATTAACAAATAGATTTGTTAAAACTAAAGGCTATTTGGAAGAAGAAAAAATAAATAAATTTATTTATAGAGGTGTTTTTGGGACACAAAAAAATGGAGGAATTTTAAATAATGCATTAGATCTAAAATTCAAGAATATCGCAAATACTCATGTCATTAAATTAGGAGATGAAATTCTCGCATTATGGGAAGCAGCCGGACCACATGCAATGGACCCTGATAGTCTTGAAACTATTGGTTTAACAACATTAAAAGGGGTACTAAAGCCTAACGAAGCATTCAGTGCTCATCCCAAAACAGACCTAAACTCAAATGCATCTTCAGAACTTTTAGTCACTTTTGGAGTACAAACCGGGCCAAAAAGTACCATTAGATTAATGGAATTTAATAATTCTGGTACAAATTCTGGAGAGCTCATTTTTGACAGAAAAGATACCTTTAGTGGCTTTGCATTCCTTCATGATTTCGCAATTACAACTAATTGGGCAATATTTTTACAGAATGCTATTGATTTCAATCCTCTTCCATTTGTAATGGGTCAAAGAGGAGCAGCACAATGTCTAAAGTCAAATCCAAATAAAAAGGCAAAGTTTTTTATCATCCCTAGAGAAAGTGGATTATTTAGAGGTCAGCCACCGTTAACAATAGATGCTCCAGAAGGATTCGTTTTTCATCATGTAAATGCATTTGAAAAAGATTCCAAAATCGTATTAGATAGTATTTTTTATGATGATTTCCCATCAGTTGGTCCAGATGAGAATTTTAGGGATATTGACTTTGATAAATATCCAGAAGGAAAATTGAAAAGATCAATTATCGATCTAAAGAAAAAAACTAGTGAACTTGAAACTTTAAGTGAACAATGTTGTGAATTTGCAGTTGTTAATCCTAAAAACTTAGGATTAAAAGCAACTTTTAGTTGGATGGCAAGCACATCGCAAAAGCTCGGGAACGCTCCACTTCAAGCAATAAAAAAAATAAACTTAACTTCTAAAGAAGAGATTTCTTGGTCAGCAGGTCCAAGTGGATTCGTAAGTGAACCAATTATGGTTCCATCAGAAAACTCTTCAAAAGAAGATGAGGGATTTTTATTTATACTTCTATGGAACGGAGAAAGAAGAGGAAGCGATTTAGTAATATTAGACGCAAAAGACTTAAAAGAATTAGCTGTTTATGAATTACCTATTTCAATTCCTCATGGCCTTCATGGATCTTGGGTTAATTGAATTTAAGAAAAAATTTCAATTAAATCTGGAATCATTTTTTTTAATGCTTTACCTCTATGACTACAAGATTCTTTAATATCATTATTCATTTCTGCAAAAGTTAATTTGGTAGAACTCTCCTCAAAAATTGGATCATACCCAAAACCACCTTTTCCTCTCGGTTTTAGAATAATATTTCCATGACATTTGGCCTCAGATTCTATAATCACTTCACCATTTGGGGAACAAACACAAATATTGGCAATAAAGAAAGCATTCCTATTTTGAAGTCCATCAAGTTCTCTTAAAACTCGTTCAATTCTCTTTTGATCATTTTCTGCATATCTAGATGAATAAATGCCAGGCTTACCATCTAATGCTTCAATACAAATGCCTGAATCATCTGCTATTGAAAAATTATTTGTCTTTCTCGAAACTTCACTCGCTTTTTTAATTGCATTATCTCTAAATGTCAGCCCATCCTCTTCAACTTCTATTGATTCTGGCTGGAGTAATAATTTACATTTAACTCCAGCAAGCAATTTCTTATATTCTTCAATTTTACCCTTATTCATACTCGCTAAATATAAATTTTTCATCCTTATTTTCCTGCCAAATTTATAAATACTTGCCCCCATTTTAATAACTCATCTAAATAAGATTCTTTTGGTGCTTCACAATATAACCTTAAAAGAGGTTCCGTTCCTGAAAACCTAAAAAGAAGCCAAAAATTTTTATCAATTCTCAACTTTATTCCATCAATCTTTGAGATGCTTTTTAACTTGTGATTATTAATATTCTCAGGAATATTATCTATGATAAATTCTTTGACGTTATTTTTTTCTGACTGATTTGGAAATTTAATATCAATTCTTTTATAAAAACTTGGTCCAAAATCTTCTTGAATTTCATCTAGTGTTTGATATAAATATTGAGATTTTTCAGCAATTCCATTTAATAAAACCATCGCTGCATATAGAGCATCTCTTTCAGGCATAAAGTCACCAAAACCAACTCCCCCAGATTCCTCTCCTCCAATAAATATTTTCTCTTTAATCATTTTTTCAGCAATATATTTAAAGCCAACTGGAAGTTCAAAAACATCTCTATTTTGACTCTCTGATATATTTTTAATAATATCTGAACAACTAACAGTCTTTAAAACTGGATAAGAATTATTTTTAATTTCGCCCAAATAGCTAATAAAGTATGGAAGTAAATCTTGAGTACTAGAGTATCTTCCTTTTTCATCAATTGCCGCAATTCTATCACCATCACCATCAAATATAATTCCTAGAGTTTTCACTTCATTTGTTGAATTTTTCATTAGTATTTGATTTAGATCATCTGCATAATTTAAAAGAGGTTCAGGAGGTTTTCCTCCAAAAAAAGGATCAGCATCTTCCCTGATTTCTGAAATAACTCCTAAATCATTAGAAGCAAAAATCTCAGCCATACAATTTGAAGCTGAACCATGCATAG
>QCBF01000032.1:0-9201 GCA_003281705.1 Prochlorococcus sp. AG-347-C10 | reverse complement strand
TAATCTGCGAAAAATATAACCATCACCCTAACTGGGAAAACGTTTATTCGGAAGTAATAATTAGGTTTAGTACACATGATTTGGGGGGCATAACAAATCTGGATCAAACATTAGCTTTAGAAATAAATAAAGTTTTCGATCAATAAAATAAAAATTTAAATTTTTTCATTCAAAAAATTCGTCAAAATGTCTAAAAAGTTATTACCTGTTACTATTATTAGTGGATTTTTAGGTTCTGGCAAAACTACGCTTTTGAATCATATTTTAAAAAATCAGGTTGGTCTTAAAACAGCTGTTTTGGTAAATGAATTTGGTGAGATAGGAATAGATAATGACTTAATAATAGAAGGCTCAGAAGATATGATTGAATTAAATAATGGCTGTATATGTTGCTCTATTAATGGTGAATTATTAAATACAGTTTCTAAAGTATTAGAAAGATCTGAAAAAATAGACTATTTGATTGTTGAGACTACTGGGCTAGCAGATCCATTGCCTGTAGCCATGACTTTTGCAGCTGGAGATCTTCGAGAAAAAGTAAGATTAGATTCAATAATCACTGTTATTGATGGAGAAAATTTTGATTTTGAAATTAATAATACAAGTGTCGCCTATGCTCAGATTTTATATGGAGATATCCTTCTCCTAAATAAATGTGATTTAGTAAACGAGGAACAATTAAAGAAAGTCGAAAAATTTATAAACAAAATAAAAAAAGAACCAAGGATATTGAGATCAACCAATAGTGAAGTTGGATTACAAACAATAATGAGTGTAGGTCTATTTGAAACAGACACTTTTAAATTCGATAAGGATAAAGAAGATGTAGAAGACAATTCCAACCATCACTCTTCCCATTCTCACGATCACTCTTCTCATTCGCACGATCACTCTTCTCATGCCCAAGATCACTCTTCTCATGCCCAAGATCACTCTTCTCATTCTCACGATCACTCTTCTCATTCTCACGATAACTCTTCCCATTCTCACGATCACTCTTCCCATTCTCACGATTTGAATAATATAGAGGGTTTTACATCAGTTTCTTATAAGACATCTGAACCATTCTCCTTAAGGAAGTTTCAATATTTCTTAGATAATCAAATCTCACAAAATGTATTTAGGGCGAAAGGAATATTATGGTTTGTTGAAAGTGATAGAAAACACATTTTTCACCTATCTGGAAAACGATTTTCTCTAGATGATGAAGAATGGAAAAAAGAAAAATCTAACAAGATAGTATTAATTGGTAAAAACTTAGATCATCAAACTATTAAGAATCAACTTTCATCATGTAGATTTAGTACAGATTAGTGTTTACATATTAGGATTTAATTAATTTTTGAAAATACTTATTAAAGGATTTAAAAAAGCATTAACCGAATTAAAACTTTTTTATTTTACGTCGTTTATTGTTGCACTTTTAGTAATCATTCCCATTTCCAATTTTCTTCTTGAAGGAGTCCAATATGTTGTAAGTAGGAATTTTTCATTAGGCGTTGCTGGAGGAGAAGAGGTATTAGAAACGTTAAAAGTTTTAGTACTAACAAGTTTTTTTGGAGGAGGATTAGGGACTTTAAATGGATGGTTACTTTCAAATTGTGATTTTAAGTTCAGAAAAGTTCTCCGTATTTGTCAGCTCATTCCACTAGCCGCTCCAGCATACCTAATAACAGCTATTTTGCAGGATTTAGGCAGTATTTTTGGATATCAAGTAACCGGTTTATGGTGGGGGGTATTAATACTTTCAATTTCTACTTATCCATATGTATTCATTCTTGCTAACGAAAGTTTTAATAAATTTGGAGTTAATCAAATCAATGCTAGTAGAGGATTAGGAGTTGGTCCATGGAGGAGCTTCTTTAAAATCGCTTTTCCAATGGCGTTACCAGCACTAATAACAGGAATAAGTTTAATGTGTATGGAAGTAATGAATGAGTTAGGTACATTTGCATTATTAAATATTCCAAGTATTTCTACAGGTATAGCCGAAAATTGGATAATTGAGGGTAATCCAAAAAGTGCTATTGGACTATCTTTGGTAGCTTTATTAATAATTTTCACTTTAATTATTTTTGAAAAATTCTCGAGAAGAAAATCAAAGAGGTGGAGCGAAAATCCTGCATCAAAAGATTCTCAAGGGTGGGAATTAAAAAGAATAAGAGCTCTTTTAGCCATAACAATATCTTTATTTCCTCCAATTTTCTCTTTTGGAATTCCATGTTTTTGGGTTCTACTCAATATCGATCAAATTCAAAAAGGATTATCTGTAGAATTACTTATCTTATCATTCAGAACCATAAGTCTAGGATTTTTTACTGCATTAATAACTATGTTATTCTCCTTAATAATTTCCTTAGCAAGACGTCCAAATAAAAGCTTATTACTAGGACTAATAACAAACCTTGCGGGAATAGGTTATGCAATTCCAGGCACTGTATTAGCTTTATCTCTAATAAGCATTTCTTCTCCAAAATTGAATTTCATTGCTATTTGCTTACTAATCTGGGGTTATCTTGTTCGATTTCTAACTATTTCTAAGGGTTCTATTGATTCGAGTCTTGAGAGAATTTCTCCTACTCTAGATGAAGCTGCACTTGGACTAGGAGAGAATTGGCCGGGAATCATCAAAAGAATTCATCTACCTCTTCTTCAGGGACCAATATTCGTAGGATCACTTTTAGTTTTTGTAGACACGATAAAAGAATTACCCATGACCTTTATTTTAAGACCATTTGATTTTGATACATTATCTGTGAGGATATATCAATATGCTGGAGATGAAAGAATGGTAGAGGCAATATTACCAGCCATTCTTATTATGACCTTAGGCCTTATTGCTTCAATTTCATTGATACCAAGTTTAGAGAAAAAAAACTAAATTCTTTTATAAAGTTTTCTTATTAAGAAAGGTAGGCTTAAGAACAAATCTGCCGAGGTAGATATAATCCTAAAATAAACTAAACTAATGATAATTATATTTTGTGGAATACTTTTGCCCACCAATAAAAGGAGGCAAGCCTCAAAAACGCCAACTCCTCCTGGAGCTGCTGGGACTACCAAGCCTAAAGACCATGACAAAGAAAAGATTACCAATAAAAATATAATGTTCAGAGTATTACTCGCATAAAAAGTATTTAAGCAAATATAAAACCCAATAAATTTAGATAAAACAAATCCAATTTCAAGAAATAAAGCTCTAGTAGGGAAAAATGAAATTATATTTATTCTCTCTTCAAATTGGTCCTTTGAATTTGGAAGTCTCAAGACCTCAAATACTTTTCCCTTAAGAGACCCTAGTCTTTTTAATATCAGAAAAATAAATTTCCTATTTAGGAATACCAAAGGAACAATTAAAAAAATATAAAATGGTGAAAAAATCAATCCCATCGATGCCAAGAGAAAAGATCCACTCAACATAAAATAAGGTTCTATAAGTGTCGAATACAAAGCAATCTGTGGATTGCTTATTTTTTTTATAAAATTAAATCTTTCTACAAAATGCCAAACCCCTCCTGGAACGTATTTAAGAATATTGGTTAAAACATAAAAAGAAACTAGATTATTACTTTTAAATTCTTTCCCGAACCATCGAACAATATATTTCCATGCATAAGCGTTCAGGTAAATACTTAAAATACAAAATAAAAATGATAAAAATAGATAAATTCCATTTCTTTCTAAATTGACATCAAAAGAAATTTGATCAATATTTTTAAAAAAATAGATACAAAAATAGGACAAGCTTGTAATAAAGAAAATACTCTTTAGACAACCAAAATTAAATTTTTTAAGGAATTTAAGATATAGTTGATTACTTGAGTTAAATCTCATTTCCAGTTTTCAAATGCTTTAAATTTTTTGCTTGATTCTTTTATTATTTTTCTTATTTCGTGCGTTGATATTTTATGCTTTAATTGTAATCTCAAAACCTCATCATTTTCTGGTTTCATGATTATTGATCCATCTGGTTTCAAAGTTTGTTTAACTTTTATATTTCCAAAAGTCGTTGAACATTCTCCTCTGCGTCTAAGTAATATCCACCTAGATTGGGTCCTTTCACGAACCCCAATAGTGTTGGAATAATCAAACCATAATCTTCTGAAAATTTCTTTTTTCTCTACGGGCAAGATTACTTTAATAGAAAATCCAATTCTATTTTTTTTCATATTGATAGCTTGATAGGAAACGTCGTAAGCTCCCTCAATTCTCAGTTTCTCCACAAAATTAGATATATCTTCGGGCGTTTGGTCATCAATCCATGCTTCTTGAATAGATATCTCTTCACACTTTGGACTAATTTGTTCATTATCGTTAATAGAAAAATCCTCAAATGAAGTAATTTTATAAACTCTTACCAAATTAGGGAATGTAAATTTTAGATTACCAATGCCGACTCCATAAGAGTTAATAGAATATTTTGAAGGAAGTTCAAGATAGTCGACTAAATTAGCAAGTAAAGCAATGCCAGTTGGTGTTGAGAGTTCACCATCTATTGAGTTAAGGCTTGATAAAACTTTAATATTTTTTTGTCTTATTAGCTCTATTACAGCAGGAGGTGGTACAGATAATTTTCCATGTTCAGTTTGAACGAAACCTTTCCCCAACATTGGTTCATTACAATAAACCCTCTTTGGATTTAAGTAATTCAATGCAGCACATGCTCCAATTATATCCACCAATGAATCTATAGCTCCAATTTCATGAAAATGAACTTCATCAGATTTAATGCCATGAACTTTTCCTTCCGCAATTGCTAAAGATTCAAATACTTCATAAATTATTTTTTTTAATTTATCTTCTAAGTGGCCATTTAAAATAAGTTCTTTGATACCTCTCCAAGTTCTTTTAATAGGACTACTGTCAATATTCTCAACCTTAGCCTTGATCCCTCGGATTGAACAACTTTTTGATTCCTTAAAGTCTAGTTGATATAGATCCTTTAATCCAAGATCAATAAGTGGCTGTTCTATAACTTTTTTAGGCACCCCTAAATCATAAAAAGCTCCTAACAACATATCTCCAGAGATACCAGGAGAACATTCAATTAAAACATCATCCATAAATCAAAGATTTCTTAACTGGTAAAATTGCGGTGGAAATCAACCTTTCATTCTAGTTATTTTTAGAAAGATTTTTTTCGATCACTTCGTACTTTATTAATTGCAAAGAATTTCCATCTCTGTTGATATCTAAATTTACAAAGCTATGCAGAAGTTCAAGAGAAAGCTCTCCTTTTATGACTAATTTAAAATTTTTATTTTTTAAATTCTTTGACTTTACAGCAGGGCAGATTTTAATAACAATTTCTTTCTTTTGAGTGTTGACAAAAACTAATTCTCCTCTCACAGAAAAATAATTATCTTTTAGATCTAATTCCTCTAATAATTTAGAGAAGTTCGTTTCTGAAGAATCATTTGGGAAATCATTCAGTTGATAGGGATCCCAAATTCCTGCAACCTGTAAATGGAGGTTTTGAGTATTTTTATTCTTTGGGTAAACGATCCAATAATAACTTTTATTTAAATCAATATGCTTTTTAAAAAGGGACAATGCTTTGCCTAGTACTACAGTTTCAATTTTTTCTCCTGTATTATCAATTAAAAAGCCTCTATTTATTTGCTCACTACCATGGGGAGTGAATTTACCATTAATAATACCTATTGCTCTGTACTGCAATTGATTAGTAACTTTTGGGATAGGGTTTTTTAACATGTCAAAAATTTGAAAATAACAATTTATCGTATTAAATTTCTTATTTTTCCTCCAAACTATTAAAAGACTTTAACGCATCGTCAATAGCATCAGAAGGATTTGTAGCATCATTCATACTACTTTGTCTGCGAAGCATTTCTACAAGTTCAAAAGGGTTGGATGGAATAACTGAACTATTCTCTTTCGTTTTAGTTGAGCTATTGATTTCTAATTCTTTAAGTAAATATTCAGCATTTAAGCATTCACCTGTTACGGGAATTAACAAAATAAAAAAAATTACAAAAGTTATCGGTTTTAAAATGCTTTTGCAGAAATAATTTTTCATTTTATTTAATTTCAAAATTCTTTAGTGTCAAAGTTTTCTGCTAACTTAATTTTACATAATTTGGTAGAAATTTGTTAATAGCAACTTGGAATGTTAACTCTATAAGAACCAGACTCTCACAAATAATAGATTGGATAAATGAAGTTAGTCCAGATATTCTATGTTTGCAGGAAACAAAAGTGATAGATAATAGTTTCCCTTTTGAGCCTTTTGAAAAATTAGGATACTCAGTAGAGGTCTACGGACAAAAATCATACAATGGTGTCGCTATAATTTCTAAAATAAAGCCAGCAAATGTAAAAAAAGGATTCTATGGTTGTTCCGACTCTTACAAAAATATCGAAATTTTCTTAGATCAAAAAAGATTGATTTCTGCTGATATTAACGGTATTAAAATCATAAATGTATATGTTCCAAACGGATCTTCTCTAGAATCTAGTAAGTTTGAATACAAAATTAACTGGTTAAATTGTTTAGCCACATTTTTAGATGAGCAAGAAAAAAAAGGAGAATTAATTTGTCTTTTGGGTGATTTTAATGTAGCTCCATCTAACTTGGATATTCATGATCCAAAGAAATACGAAGGAGGAATAATGGCATCTGAATTAGAGAGAAAAGCTCTAAGAAATGTTCTGAAAAAAAGATTAATAGATTCTTTCAGGATTTTTGAAAAAAATACTGGCCATTGGAGTTGGTGGGATTACCGTAATAATGCATTTGAATTAAATAAAGGCTGGAGAATAGACCATATATATATCAGTAGAGAACTTTCATCTAAACTTAAAAGTTGTGTCATAGACAGCTCACCTAGGGGTAATTTACGTCCAAGCGATCATGCTCCGGTAATGATAGATCTTAACTTAAACGACATAAATATAGATTTTTTTGAGGATGAGGATAATTTCTTCGAAATATAAATTAGATAAATTGAATTTCTCGAATTCCTGAGAACGCTTATTAATAGAGAGTTATCTAAAGAAGTATTATTTTTTTTAATTATTTCTTTAAAAGTAATAATTTACAATCCAAACTATCGCAATAAAAATATCATAATGTAGAATTTCAACTGAATTGACAAAATTTTTACTTATTTCTAATTTAGAACATGACAAGATTTTTCTCAAAACATCATTTAGCTAAATTGTGACTGACATATTAAATAACACCAAATCAGAAGAAATTTTCTCTGCCGCCCAAAATTTAATGCCAGGGGGAGTTAGCTCTCCAGTAAGAGCTTTTAAGTCTGTAGGGGGTCAGCCAATTGTTTTTGATAGAGTTAAAGGTCCTTTTGCTTGGGATATTGATGGAAATAGATATATTGACTACATAGGAAGTTGGGGACCGGCTATATGTGGACATGCCCACCCTGAAGTTACAACCGCATTACAGGAAGCAATTGAGAAAGGTACTAGCTTTGGAGCTCCATGCGTTCTAGAGAACAAACTTGCTGAAATGGTTGTAGATGCAGTCCCATCTGTAGAAATGGTTAGATTTGTTAATAGTGGAACTGAAGCATGCATGGCTGTTTTGAGACTTATGCGAGCATTTACTGGAAGAGATAAAGTTATTAAATTTGACGGTTGCTATCACGGCCATGCAGATATGTTTTTAGTGAAGGCAGGTTCAGGTGTAGCTACTCTAGGTTTACCAGATTCTCCAGGTGTTCCACGGACAACAACTGCCAATACACTTACTGCTCCATACAATGACCTTGAAGCAGTAAAAAAATTATTTTCTGAAAATCCTGATGCTATCTCGGGGGTTATACTTGAGCCTATTGTTGGCAATGCTGGATTTATTACTCCAGAGCCTGGATTCTTAGAAGGTTTAAGAGAATTAACCACTGAGAATGGATCCTTATTAGTTTTTGACGAAGTAATGACTGGATTCAGAATAAGTTATGGAGGCGCTCAAGAAAAGTTTGGGGTTACTCCTGATTTAACTACTCTTGGGAAAGTAATTGGTGGAGGCCTACCTGTTGGAGCTTATGGAGGCAAAAAAGAAATAATGTCAATGGTAGCCCCTTCAGGACCGGTTTATCAAGCAGGTACTTTGAGCGGTAATCCGCTCGCAATGACCGCTGGAATAAAAACTCTTGAACTGCTCAAACAAGAAGGGACCTACGATAAACTTGATTCAACAACTTCTAGATTAATTGAGGGGATAATTCAGTCTGCAGAAAATAACGGTATCCCTATATACGGGGGAAATGTAAGCGCTATGTTTGGATTCTTCTTATGTGACGGGCCAGTTAGAAACTTTGATGAAGCCAAAACAAATGATTCAGATCTTTTTGGTAAGTTGCATAGAGAAATGCTTCAACGAGGAATTTACCTAGCGCCTAGTCCATTCGAAGCTGGTTTCACTTCATTAGCTCACAGCGAAGAAGAAATTGATAAAACTATCGAGGCTTTTGACGAATCTTTTAGTGTGATAAAAAAATAATCATTTACTTATTTTGTTTTAAGAAAAACGAGTAAATAAGACTTTTATAAAGATTACTTTTTAATAATTATCTTTTACCCCCAACTATTACTGGAGGGCTACCTCCTTCTGAACCTGGTAGGCCGGGAACTACTTGTGTACTACCATCCCATTTGTCGAGAAATAATTTGAAAAGTACTTGATCGTCGAGACTTCTATTTAATGTCTCATATCTAAGTGCTTCTTGTTCAGCAATTTCTACTTCTGTCTTTGCTCTTAGTAATTGCTGACCTGCTATTTGCTTTTGTTCAATCGCTGCCCTATATTCTTCAGCAATCTCTAAGCCAGTAAGATCTAAACTTTTAACATCTACATAATCGAATGAATTTAGTTCTTGTGCAACAGTGTCTCCCACTTTTTCAGAAATTACCGCGAATTCAGTCGCAATTGTTTCCAGCTCATATTGAGAAAATACTGATTTTAGAGCTTTTAGCAAAGAAGGCTGAACAATCTTTTGATAAACATCGCTATTTCTGCTTGCGATTGTCGCAAAGATCCTTCCTGCTTCATTAGGTTTTACTGAATATTTCACAGTAGCTGTAGCTCTTATAACTTGAAGATCTTTAGTTAAAGTTTCAAATTTTTCTGGTTGAACTTGGGTTTTTATATCAAATGGATATACAGACTGAACAAATGGAAGTTTAAAATTTAAACCAGCTCTCCTTGAGGGACCACTT
>QCBF01000031.1:0-11343 GCA_003281705.1 Prochlorococcus sp. AG-347-C10 | reverse complement strand
TACCAAAGCAGGAAATCCATCTATACTTTGCAAGATAATATCTTCACCATTTTGATATATCTCAACTGAATCTTCAGGGGTTAAGGCAAAAGAATCTAAATTAGATTTTATTAATGATTTATTCAAAACAAACTGAGGAATTTTAGCTGCACATCCCCTGCAATCATTCAATGAAATATTTTTTTGACTACTTTTCATAATTAGCCTTTTTAATCTAAATTTGTTTACAAATTTTAGATCAATTTTATGTTTTAAAATCCAAAAAAGAAAAGAAGGGCCAAAAACAAAATTGCGATAAATAGCAAAAGCCTTTGAATGATGGCTTGGAAATGTATTAACTATTTGCAATCCGATCCTTTGAGGAAACCACTTTTTTAATGATCCCCCTTCTACATCCTTTTTTAGATTTTGGACTAATGTATTTACAACTTTTACTGCAAAAACTCCCGATGCTGGTCTTTTTGCTGAATCAACAACTGCACAATCACCTGCGGCAAAAATTCCGGAAAAACTTTTCAATTGCAAATTCTGATTTGTAATTATTCTGCCATGAGAATCCGAATCTAATAATTTTTTTTGTGCCCATAAAGGAGATGTATTTCCAGTACATAGAAGAATCTTTCCATAATCGAAATTAAGGTTTTCAACTAAATCAATATTGGAATTCCGTAAACTCTTTAGAATTTTATTATTAATTTTTCTTGAATCACATAATAGTTTTAAAGGTCTATCTCTCCATCTTTTTCTCAAAGCATATGATACTTCAATTGCAGCAAGGCCACTACCAACTATTACAAATGGAAGTTCTTTAACTGAATCAAAAATATCCTCTTTTTGTATTGAGTCATAAGCCTTTAAAAAAGGTTTAATTGAAAAAGCATTTCGATTTTTAACTAGTTCCTCAAATTCTTTTGGAATTATTGTTTGACTTCCATAATTAAGCACTAACTTCGAATAATTCACTGAAGGTCTATTACTTAAAACAATTTCCTTTAAATTGAAATCAATATCCTTTACTTCTTCTTCTATAAAAGATACTTTTGCATTTTTTGCTATAGATTTTATATCAATTAAACTCTCTTCTAAAGTGATTAATTTTGAAAGCACCGATGGAAATATCGCCGAATAAACCAAATGAGAATCTCTAGATATAATTGAAACAGGAATTTCTGGCATTAATTTCGGACACATTAACCATTTGTTCAATAAAAGAACATTTGTGTGTCCTCCTCCAATTAGTACCAGATGATTAAAAGTCATTTACATCACTATGAATAATGAACATTTATTACCAATTGAAAAGTCAAGATTAGGAGTGATTGGTGGAAGTGGATTTTATTCAATGGATCAAATAGAGTACTTAAGAGAACTAGAAATCAATACTCCCTATGGTAAACCTTCTGATTCAATAAAAGTATATAATCTAGGAAATCTAGAGATAGCGTTCATTCCTAGGCATGGCAGAACACATAGATTAAATCCTTCTGAAATCCCTTACAAAGCTAATATTTGGGCTCTACGATCAATAGGAGTAAGATGGATTATAGCACCATCAGCAGTTGGTTCATTACAAGAACAGATAAGGCCACTTGATATAGTGGTTCCAGATCAATTTATAGACCGGACAAAAAATAGACCTGCGACCTTCTTTAACGAAGGAGCAGTGGCACATGTAACTATGGGTGATCCCTTCTGCACAAATTTATCGCGTATATTAAGTGAAATCGGAGAAAAGAATATTCCAGGAGGTAGACAATTGCATAGAGGGGGCACCTATCTAGCAATGGAAGGTCCCGCTTTCTCAACTAGAGCAGAATCTAATTTATATAGAAGTTGGGGATGTTCAATAATTGGAATGACAAACCATACAGAAGCAAGATTAGCTAAAGAAGCTGAAATAGCTTACTCCTCCTTATCTATGGTTACCGATTATGATTGCTGGCATCAAACTCATCAAGAAGTTTCTGTAGAGATGGTTTTGGATAATCTTAGATCAAATACTGAAGTAGCTAATAAAATAATATTTGAAGTAGCTAAATTAATTGAAAAAGAAAGACCAAAAAGTAACTCTCATTTTTCCTTAAAAGATGGATTGATAACCCAAAAAGAGAATATCCCAAGCTCAACAAAAGAGAAACTAAGGATATTTACTGATTCTTATTAGGCTTATCTGATGTAAGTGATTAATACGTAAAGGAAAGGATTTGTTAGCCTCCAGCTCCAACGCCCTGGTATGAACCATAGAAGAATATTCCTAAAACGAAGATAACAGCGATTCCACCTGCTGTAGCCACAAGCCATAAAGGAAGAGTTCCTTCAGTCCATCTTCTTTCCCATGCAACTGCTGGTCTACCGTCGGGAAGTCTATCTGGAATTCTTCCATCAGGTCCTTTTAATTTACTCATGATTTTAATTTAATTGAAAAAGTAACTGGAAAATAAAATTCCCAATACAAATACTGATAATAAGCCTAAATAAAGGCTTGTACGATTAAGTTCAACTGGAACTTTGTTAGGATTTTCGTTTACTTGCATGATAGTTAAATTTATCGGGCTACGAATTGCATAGCAGCAATGGAACCTAAAAAGAATACTGATGGAATTGCTAAAGCGTGAACTGCTAGCCAACGGACAGTAAAAATAGGATAAACGCGGACTTCTGCAGCCTGCATTGGAGCTTGAGAATTAGTCATTGTTATTTTGTTCTTAAATCTAGTTGAGATTTAGCTTCATATCTTTGTGTTACGACAGGTGCTTTAGATTCAGATGATTGGAAATAACTATCTGGACGAGGAGTTCCGAAAGCATCATAGGCTAAGCCTGTATATACAAATAAGAAGCCTGCTATAAAGATAGCTGGTAATGTTACTGCATGAATAATCCAGTATCTAATACTGGTGATTATTTCAAAGAATGGGCGTTCACCCGTTGAACCTGCGGCCATAATCACAAATGTTTACCCTATGATCTTACAGTGTAAAATCATAAGTTCGCGAAGAAATTAACAGGTTGGTTACAGACAGTTGCTAAATCTTTCAAAAATTAATTTTTTTTTTACTATTAAATCAAGTTATTCCAAGTTAGCTGTTCCATTTAAGGATATAACCACGCTCGCCAAGTACAAATCCTTTTTGATTGTCTAAAGCCTCCTTATCAAGAAAAACTATTTTAATGTAGTTTGTAGGCAATTCAGAAGCAATAGGATCTTTATTCCAAGTTTTACCTTGATCTTTACTTACTATTAAAGTTCCATTACCCCCGCCAGCCCATATATCACCATTTGGATCCCATCCCATGTCTAGATAATTGTATCCATTAAGAATTGGTATAATAGGCTTTGACCAATTTTCTAGGTCATTAGTATCTTCATTAAATCTAATTTCTGCTCCTCTAGAGAGCATCCATAAACTTCCTTCTGGATTAAAACCAATACTTTGAACTCTTTTGCTACTGGCTCTTTGATGAGCTATCCATGCATCACTATTCTTTTCCAAAGTAGAAAAGAAATTACCTAGACTACTTACACTGACATAATCTCCTTTTTTAGTTCTTCTTAAATCTCTTACACCTCCAGAACCAGATGCATCTACAACTTTTGCATTCCATGATTCACCACTATCTGAAGTTTCATAAATAGCACCTGCAGTGGTAGCCAATTCTGCAACACCAGCATCGACAGTTGTTATTAGAAATGGTTGGCCTGGTAATTTGTTACCTAGAGATAAACGTGTCCAATCCTTTCCTGCATCAATTGTATGCATAACTAATGAAGGCTGACCTATTAACCATCCCTCTTCACCTTTAAAATCAATATCTAGGAGACGAAAATTCTCTTCACTTGGTAAATCTAAATTTCTTTTTTCCCAAGTTTCTCCCCCATCATTAGATTCCATAATAAGTCTATTAGAACCTATTAAAAATCCATTTTTATCATCTATAAAATCAATATCTAAAGCATTAGCCTGATCCTCAAACTGTATTGTTTTCCAAGGGCTGCTATCACTCATCTTTACTCCTGTAGATGAACAACTGCTTAATACAAAACAAAGAAGAACTGATAAAAGAAGATTGGGAATACTAGTAATAATTTTTTTCATTTGTATATATTAATGCAAAGAGTACAAAGAAAGGAACATAGCTGCTGCAAACGCCAGACCTCCAAAAATCAATATATTTTTTTGTCCAGGAGGTAAACTATTAAAACCAAACCCATAAACTAAATTTTCTTCAAAACCACTAGGTTTAGATTTAGGACCTATATCTTTATAAAAATTTTTACCGGCTCGACAAACAGGGCAAGCGAAGGTATTCCCATCCAACTCTGAAAAAGGAGTATTTTTAGGTATATTTAGTTTTTTATTTCCTTCAGACGGATCATAAATATATCCACAACTTCTACATTCGAATCTATTTTGTTCTAGATTAAGGGCAGGTTGTTCAACATTTACTCCTGCGGAATTTTCAGAAAGTTTTTCTTTCTCAAAGTCTTCAACTATTTTGTTTTCCTCAGAGGCTGGTTGAATGTTTTCACTCACGGTTTATTATTGTTCTTTAAGAACTTTAAAAGATTTTGCTTAATTAAGCGACTTTTATTCAAAATTAATTTTTTAAGATGTTTTTATTAACTGGCTATGAATACTTTTTAGGTTTCCTTATAATTGCCGCAGCTGTTCCAGTATTAGCTCTAGTTACTAATCTCATTGTTGCCCCAAAAGGGAGGACAGGGGAAAGAAAACTTACATATGAATCTGGAATGGAGCCCATTGGAGGAGCATGGATTCAATTTAATATTCGTTATTACATGTTTGCCTTGGTTTTCGTTATATTTGATGTTGAAACAGTATTCCTTTATCCTTGGGCTGTTGCCTTCAATAGATTGGGCTTATTAGCTTTTATTGAAGCTTTAATCTTCATTGCAATACTCGTTATTGCACTGGCATACGCATGGAGAAAAGGTGCTTTAGAATGGAGTTAAAAAATTGAATCCACAATTATCCCCAAAAGCAATAAGAGAAATTCGAGAAGGGACTTGCAACCCTCTTGGTGCACCACAAGTTACTACAGACTTAAGCGAAAACATTATATTGACGAGCTTAGATGATCTTCATAATTGGGCTAGACTAAGCAGTCTATGGCCTCTCTTATACGGAACAGCTTGTTGTTTTATAGAATTTGCTGCCTTAATCGGATCTAGATTTGATTTTGACAGATTTGGATTAGTGCCTAGAAGCTCGCCAAGGCAAGCAGATTTGCTAATAGTTGCAGGAACAGTAACTATGAAGATGGCTCCAGCCCTAGTGAGACTTTATGAACAAATGCCTGAACCAAAATATGTTATTGCGATGGGTGCTTGCACAATCACAGGGGGAATGTTCAGCGCAGATTCTACAACTGCAGTAAGAGGTGTTGATAAATTGATTCCAGTTGATTTATACCTTCCAGGATGCCCACCAAGACCAGAGGCAATTTTTGATGCCGTAATCAAATTAAGAAAAAAAGTTGGCAACGAATCAATCTTAGAGCGCACAAAAACTGAACAAACCCACAGATACATAACATCTGATCATGAAATGAATCTTGTTTTCTCAGAAAATACAGGTGAATATCTAAACAAAACTTCAGCTAGCGCCATACCTTCCTCCAAAAAAGAAAAAATAACTGAACTACCTGAAAAGAAAGAAAAAGCTGAAATTATTGATTCTGTAGAAAATTAATGGAAAAAGACGGTTCAGCTAAATCCTCAGATACTTCAATAGAAAAAGAAGGCTTTATAAGCCAATCTTTGTCTAAAGATGGAATTCCAAATCAATCTTTACCTGATGATCACATAGGAATTGAAAACATTTCTGTGGAACCTAGCAAATTATATGAAGCAGTATCTGCCTTAAGAAATTACGGTTTCAACTATCTCCAATGTCAAGGTGGATATGATGAGGGGCCAGGCAAAAATCTTGTAAGTTTCTACCATTTTATAACTGTTGATGATTTACAAAAAATTGAAAAAATTAAAGAAGTCAGACTAAAAGTTTTCTTAAAAAGAGATTCCGATTTGTCAATCCCTAGTTTGTATGAAATTTTCAAAGGAAGCGATTGGCAAGAAAGAGAAACATATGACATGTATGGTATAAATTTTATTGATCATCCAAATCCCAAAAGACTCTTAATGCCTGAAGACTGGAGAGGATGGCCATTGCGAAAAGATTATATTCAGCCAGATTTCTACGAACTGCAAGATGCTTATTAGTTTAATTTCTTTAATTTGCGGTATATAAACATTACTGCTCTTGCCAGTCTTCTAGGATCATGTCTGAGAGTTGGGGTTATTCTTTTTGAATATAGTGGTGCTTGCAAAACATAATAACCCTCAGATAATAATTTTTCTTTATTACATATGACAGGCTCTGCCCCTCTACTCTCGTAATAGTCTACTAATGGAGACTTTTCAAATTGAATCTGAGATAATATTGAATTAAAAATTCTAGTATTAACTCCAAAATTTGATAATTGTTTTTCTATTGCTTTGATATGTTGATAAACATCAAGTCCATCTGTTTCTCCTGGCTGAGTCATCAAATTACTTATGTAAATCTTAGGAGCATTACTTTGCAATAAGGCGTCTACGATTTCAGGTACTAACAGATTAGGCAATAAAGAAGTGAATAGACTACCTGGGCCAAGAACAATTAAGTCAGCTTCTTTTATAGATTCAAGAGCACTAGGAAGAGCCGAAGGATTTTCTGGTAAGTATCCAATCCTCGAAATTAATTTTTTAGATTTGCTGATATTGCTTTCTCCAAAAATTTTTTCACCGTCTTCTAATTCAGCCCATAACATAACATCAGTATTTGTTGCAGGTAAAACTTGACCTTGTACTGCCAAAACCTTGCTAGAGGCTTGAACTGCTTTTTCTAAACTGCCAGTAATTGTTGTTAAAGCTGACAAGAATAGATTTCCAAAACTATGGCCTTCCAGACCGCTACCTACTGAAAATCTATACTGAAATAATCTAGTTAAAGTAGGTTCTTCATTTGATAAGGCTGCCAAACAATTTCTAATATCTCCTGGAGGTTGCACACCTAATTGTTTTCTGAGCATTCCACTACTTCCACCATCATCCGATACAGTTACGATTGCTGTAATGTTACTACTATAATTTTTTAAGCCTTTCAGTAAAGTAGATAAGCCTGTCCCTCCTCCAATTGCAACAATATTTGGGCCTCTTTTCAATTTGCTCTTAACTCTTAATGCATCAACTAGAAATGTATTTTTTTCTGGAACAAGCGCTTTTTGAATGGAATTAATACTTCTATTTTGTCCAATCCCTATTAATATTATTCCAATAACAAAAATTAATGGCCCCAATAATGAAACGGGTAAGATTTTAGTTAAACCTTTCAATAAACCAAAAAATATTTCAGTAAACCAATAAAGGGGGCTTAAATTTGTCCAAATTGAAAGGCCCAATAATGAAGTAAGAAATCCTATTGCAGATGTAAGCATCCATCTTTTTATTACCAGTCCTGGCAACAGCCAACTCAAAATTCTTGAAATTTTATTTAACAGATGAAAGTTATACTTTTTATGGTATTTGTACAATCTTCTAACTCTTTTTTTTCGCTTATTCATTAAAAACCTCTTTAATTATTATCTTCAAATAGAAAAATCAACTAAATTGATTATAAATCAAATTCATACATCCTTTTTTTATTTCTAAAAATAGGCAAAATGAAATGATAGATGTTTTTAAATAAGTTTTGAAGAAATCAAAGCATGCAGTGGAAACAAAGAACCTCTCAATAAGCTGGGGGGAGGTTAATGTGCTTAATCAAATAAATTTTGAACTCAATAATGGAGAGAAATTAGCTATTGTTGGCCCCTCAGGTTCTGGGAAATCAACCATATTAAAAATATTAGCGGGACTCATTTTACCAACCGAAGGAGAATTAAGAATATTTGGTGAGAAGCAAACATATTTGAGATTAGATCAAAATAATCCACCTGATGTAAGATTAGTTTTTCAGAACCCGGCTTTATTAGGATCTTTAACTATTGAAGAAAATGTTGGTTTCCTCCTTATGAGAAATAAAAACCTATCAAAAAAGTTAATTCATGAAATAGTATGTGAATGCTTAGCTGAGGTAGGATTATTTAATGTTGAGAATAAACTTCCAAATGAATTAAGTGGTGGCATGCAAAAAAGAGTGAGTTTTGCTAGAGCTTTAATTACTGATCAAACTCTTAATGCAAAAACTAAACCTCTATTACTTTTTGATGAACCAACTGCCGGCCTAGATCCAATTGCCTCATCAAGAATTGAAGATTTAATTAATAAAACAAATGATAAAGCTAGTGGATCATCTATTGTGGTTAGCCATGTTCTTAGTACTATAGAAAGGACTTCAGATAAAGTTTTAATGCTTTATGGAGGTAAATTTAGATGGGCTGGTTCAATTGATGAATTTAAAGAGAGTAATGATCCCTATGTATTTCAATTTAGGCATGGAAAACTCGATGGTCCAATGCAACCCAAAGATATTTAGATATTATGCGTAGAAGCTTACGAGATTCAATAGTTGGTTTTTCCTTATTAGGGGGAATTTTAATATTCACATTTTTTTCTTTTTGGCTAAGAGGAGTAAGATTATCCTCAAAAAATTGGTACCTTTTTGCAGAATTCAATAACGCAAGCGGTTTATCAAAAAAATCTCCAGTTACTTACAGAGGAATTTTAGTAGGATCGATAGAAGATATCTTGTTTACGAGTGAATCAATTAAAGCAAAAATAGTTTTAAATAATCCTGAAATTATTCTTCCAAGGCCAGCATTTGCAAGGGTAGTTACAAATTCTTTCCTTGGAGGAGATGTTCAAGTCGCTTTAGAAACTAGTGATAAGACAATTCCTAAAAACATCGCAAAACCTATATCCGAAAAATGCGATGCCAAGTTAATTATTTGTCAGGGAGATACTATCACAGGTAAACAACTATCAAGTCTCTCAAATATAACTAATAGAATAAGTCAACTTCTCAAAGAAACAAATCAAGAAAACTTAATTGAGAACGTCGTCAACTCAATTGACCAATTTGACAGAACACAAGAAAATCTTGATGAATTAATATTTTTATCAAAACAAGAACTTCAAAGAGTTGAACCTCTAATAAAAGAAATGACAATTGCTGCAAATCATTTGAATAACATTTTGTCTACTATCGATGACAAAGAAACCCTTAATGATATTAAGTTGACAATTAATGCTGCTAGATCTATATCAACCAAAATAGATGATATGAGTAATGATTTTGAACAATTAACACAAGATAAAGAATTAACTAAATCTATAAGAGATTTAACGATTGGACTTTCAAAATTCCTTAACGAAATTTATCCCTGAGAATTATTTAGAATTCATTTATAGCATTTAAAGCCATAGCTGCGATTGCTTTATCTGTAGCTTTTGGCAGTTGGACATATTTCCCTTGAGCTGCTTCTGCTAATTCTTTCCCAAATCCGCTTGCTATAAATTTTCTCTCTGTATCAATTACTAAGAGTTTTATCCCAAGCATGGGATATTTTGCAGCAATATCTAGAACCTCCTGTTTTAAATTGACATTTTCAATATCTTTTCCCTCAACGTCATTTTGTCCTAGAGATAATCCTAATGGAACATTTCCTCTGCCATCGGTAATCCCAACAACAATAACTTGACCTATATCTCCAGTAGAAAGAGCATTTTTTGCTACTTTGGCTGATTGTGTTAGTCCATGTGCCAAAGGGGATCCTCCACCACAAGGCATTGTTTCCAATCTTCTTTTTGCAGCAGTTATTGATCTCGTTGGAGGTAAAAGCACTTCGGCCTGATTACCTCTAAAAGGAATAAGAGCTACTTCATCTCTATTTTCATATGCCTCTGTTAAAAGTCTTATTACAGCGCCTTTGGCGCTTTGCATTCTATTTAAAGCCATAGACCCACTAGCATCAACCAGAAAAATTACTAAAGCTCCCGCCTTTTTTTGAAGAAGCTTAGCTCTAAAATCATTTTCTTCAATAACTATTAATTTATTAGGGATCCTTAATCTTCGTGATTTTTGATAAGGCGCTGCAGCTCGCAAAGTCGCATCTACAGCAATTCTTTTTACTTTACCTTTTGGAATTATAGGTTTTACATACCTTCCTCTACTATCACTGAATATTACTGATCTACTTCCACTATTTCCGACTTTTGCTTTAGCTGATGAAAAAAGCAATAAATCAGGATCAACCATACATGCCTCAGGGTCCAATATAAATTCTTCAGGTATTTCGGGAGAAGATTCTTCTTCTCCATCAGAATTATTTTCTTCTTGTTCTTGCTCTTGATTATCATCATTTTCATTAGCATCAGGTTCAGACTCTTCATTATTTGATTGAGGTGGAGGAGGGGGACTTTGATCCTCTGGAGGGGGGGGTTGAATATCATCATCTTCTGGAGGTATTTGCATTGCTCGTGGAAGGATAACTAACCTTACTGCGACTTTTAGGTCTTCAGAATTTACATTCTCATCGCCTCGCAGAGCTGCATTAGCCTTTGCTACTTTCACTGCAAATAATTCTGACCTATGCCCTTCTACTCCTCCTCTAAGTGCTTCATTCACTAAATAGATTATTTGCTCTTTGGTTATCTTTACATCCTTTAACCATTGCCTTGCCAAAATTAATTGTGTTGATAAATTATCTGATTCTTCCGACCATTTTTCTGAAAATTTAATATTATTTTGTGCGTGTGATAAAACAGATTTTGTAATCTCAACTCTTTGAGCATTATCAATAGCTTGATCTGCGGAAAGCACAATTGCAAAACGATCTAAAACATGATCTCTTAAAGCGCCTTCTTCAGGATTATAAGTTGCTATTAAAAGTGACTTACAAGGATGAGAAAGGCTTAGACCATCTCTTTCAATATTATTTTTCTCTCTTCCTGTAGCTTCAAGAATTAAATTTACAATTCCATCATCTAATAAATTTATATCGTCTACATAAAGCACACCTCTATGAGCCTCTGCTAAAATTCCAGGTTGAAAAACTTGTTCTCCCGTACTTAATGATGCAGCGACGTCAATTGATCCAACAAGCCTGTCTTCAGTTATGCCAATAGGAACTTGAATAAATGGAGCCTCTCTTACTTTTTTCGGAATTTCTTCAATTTTATTCAAATAATCACTTCCAATTACCTCCTCTAACAATTTATTAGTACTTATATCCCATTCCTCAGGTTTATCTGGATCTAGGTTCCTGCCAATAGGTCTTAATGAAGTATTACTATCGCTCTTAGTTAGCTTTTCAAGCATTAATTCAATATCTAATACCT
>QCBF01000030.1:0-13795 GCA_003281705.1 Prochlorococcus sp. AG-347-C10 | reverse complement strand
TAGTTACAAAAAAAACAACTAAGGAAGAATTTCTGAATCTTGATTTAGTTTTAGCTTCAGCCGGTGGAACTATTTCAAAAAAATGGTTATCTACCATTATGGAACAAAATGCTTTATTGATAGATAATTCAAGTGCTTTCAGATTAGATAATAATGTACCTCTTATAGTTCCTGAAGTTAATGGTAGAGACGTAATTAATCATGATGGGGTAATAGCCAATCCAAACTGCACTACCATTTTGCTGACATTAGTTTTAGCTCCATTAAATAAACTTTCGACTATTCAAAGAGTTGTTGTCTCAACATATCAATCCGTAAGTGGTGCAGGCCAATTGGCGATGGAGGAACTAAAACTTTTAACTGAAAAATATCTTGGGGGTAATCCTCAAAAAAGTGAAGTTTTGCCATACTCACTGGCTTTTAATTTGTTTTTGCATAATTCACCCATGCTTGCAAATAATTACTGCGAAGAAGAGATGAAAATGGTTAATGAGACTAGGAAAATATTAAATATTACTGATTTAAAGCTCTCTGCTACATGTGTTCGAGTCCCAGTACTGAGAGCACATTCTGAATCGATCAATATTGAATTTGCTGGTGTAGTTGAGCCTAAAGATGCTCTTGAAGAATTAAAAAAATCTCCTGGAATTGAAATTATTGAGGATTACAAAAATAATAGATTTCCTATGCCAAATGACGTTATGGGAAGGGATAATGTTGCTGTTGGCAGGCTAAGAACTGATATAAGTCAGCCTAATGGATTAGAATTATGGTTATGTGGAGATCAAATAAGAAAAGGAGCAGCTCTTAATGCTGTTCAAATAGCTGAGTTATTAATTCCAAAAAAATGATTACAGACAAAACTGAGTGTAATAATCCACTATTTGGAAGAATATTGACTGCAATGGTTACTCCATTCACTGAAAATGGAGATGTAGATCATGAACTAGCTATAAAACTATCAAATTACCTTTTTGAGAACGGTTCCGATGGAATTGTGCTATGTGGTACTACTGGAGAATCTCCTACTCTTTCATGGGCGGAACAGCATGATTTATTTATTGCGGTAAAAGGATCTTTGGATGCAACCTGTAAAGTAATAGTTGGCACTGGTAGTAACTGTACAAGCGAGGCTGTGGAAGCTACAAAAAAAGCCTACGACTCTGGTGCAGACGGTGCTTTGGTCGTTGTTCCATATTACAACAAGCCACCTCAAGAAGGTCTTTATAAACATTTCAGTTCTATTGCTAATTCTGCAAAGGATTTGCCTCTAATGCTCTACAACATTCCTGGAAGGACAGGATGCAATTTATTACCTGATACTGTGAAGAAACTTATGGATTTCTCAAATATTCTCAGTATTAAAGCTGCAAGCGGTAGAATAGAGGAAGTAACAGAATTAAGAGCTATTTGTGGCTCTGAACTCTCTGTATATAGTGGCGATGATTCATTGTTGCTTCCAATGTTATCTGTAGGTGCTGTAGGAGTAGTAAGCGTTGCAAGTCATTTGGTTGGATTGCAATTGAAAGAGATGATTCATTCCTTTCAAAGTGGAGAGGTTTCCAGTGCGCTTGCTATTCATGAAAAACTTCAGCCTCTTTTTAAAGCACTCTTTATGACTACTAATCCAATCCCAATTAAGGCTGCTTTGGAGCTTTCGGGATGGGATGTAGGAAATCCTAGAAGTCCTTTGTCACCATTAACCAATGACATGAAAAAGCAACTATCTTTTATCCTGAAATCCCTATAATAGGGATTATATTTAACTTGATAATTAAATTTAAATAAACCTTATTTGATTACAAGCAAGCCTTCATAAATTTCAAAATTATGCAATCAAGTACAAATTCAACTGTAAATAGATCTACTCATGATTCATCTAGATCTAAAAGTAATAAGTCAGCTCTACGAGTAATACCTCTTGGTGGACTACATGAAATAGGAAAAAACACTTGCGTTTTTGAATATGGTGATGAATTAATGCTTGTTGATGCTGGCCTAGCTTTCCCATCTGATGGTATGCATGGCGTAAACGTTGTTATGCCTGATACAACTTTTTTAAAAGAAAATCAAAGAAGAATAAAAGGAATGATTGTCACTCACGGACATGAAGATCATATTGGAGGTATTTCTCATCATCTAAAGCATTTTAATATTCCGATTATTTATGGCCCAAGACTGGCAATGTCAATGCTAAGAGGAAAAATGGAGGAAGCAGGGGTATCTGATAGAACAACTATAAAGACAGTAAATCCAAGAGATGTTGTAAAAGTAGGGCAACATTTTTCTGTTGAATTTATTCGAAATACCCATTCTATTTGCGATAGCTTTTCTTTAGCAGTTACAACACCTGTTGGCACAATTATTTTCACGGGAGATTTTAAGTTTGATCATATGCCAGTAGATGGAGAGCAATTTGATATTGAAAGAATGGTGCATTACGGAGAGAAGGGTGTTTTATGCATGTTTAGTGATTCGACTAATGCCGAAGTTCCAGGTTTTTGTCCTTCTGAGAAGACTATCTTTCCCTCTTTAGAAAAACATATTGCAGAAGCAAAAGAACGAGTTATCCTTACCACTTTTGCTAGTTCTGTTCATAGAGTGACAATGATCTTAGAATTGGCCATGAAACATGGAAGAAAGGTCGGTTTGTTAGGTAGATCGATGATAAATGTTATTGCTAAGGCGAGAGATATTGGTTATATGAAATGTCCAGATGATTTGTTTGTTCCTATCAAGCAAATTAGAGATTTGCCAGATAGGGAGACCTTATTATTAATGACGGGAAGTCAAGGAGAACCCCTAGCAGCGTTAAGTAGAATCTCTCGTGGTGAACATCAGCATGTTCGTCTTAAGACTACTGATACTGTAATATTTTCAGCCAGCCCAATTCCTGGCAATACTATTTCTGTTGTTAATACAATAGATAGATTAATGAAACTCGGAGCAAAGGTTGTTTATGGAAAAGGTGAGAATATTCATGTTTCTGGTCATGGTTTTCAAGAAGATCAAAAGTTAATGTTGGCACTCGCAAAACCTAAATTTTTTGTTCCTGTTCATGGAGAACATAGAATGCTTGTTTGTCATGGCAAGAGTGCACAAACTATGGGGGTTCCAAAGGATAATATTTTAATTATTGAAAATGGAGATGTAGTTGAGTTAACACCTAATTCTATTCAAAAGGGTGATCCTGTAAAAGCTGGTGTTGAACTGCTTGATAACTCACGAAACGGGATAGTAGATGCTCGAGTATTAAAGGAAAGGCAGCAATTAGCTGGGGATGGTGTAGTAACTGTTTTAGCTCCTATTAGTACAGATGGGAAGATGGTTGCGCCTCCCAGAGTTAATTTAAGAGGAGTTGTTACTACTGCAGAGCCAAGAAAAATGTCTATGTGGACTGAACGAGAAATAAGCTGGGTCTTAGAAAATAGATGGAAACAATTATCCAGACAAACTGGGCCGAATAATTTTGAGGTAGATTGGATTGGTGTACAAAGAGAAATTGAAAATGGTTTATCGAGAAGAATGAGAAGAGAATTACAAGTTGAACCACTTATTTTGTGTTTAGTTCAACCTGCTCCAAGTGGAACTCGTGCTTATATTCCAAAGATTACCGAAGAGAAAAATTTCTCCAATAGAAATAGAAATAATAATAATTTCCATAAGAAATCAAACAATAATCATCCTAATAGTTCAAATAACCCACAAAATACCCAAAAAAGACCAAAATTTTCACAGAATCCATCAGTTGAGACTGCTACAGAAGATTCATTTGAAGGTAGAACAAGAAGAAGAAGATCTGCTTTAACATCTTAACTTTTTTTAAAATTTATATAGTTTTTATCCCAAACAATTTTTATAAACTCTTGCAGATTAAATTGACCTTTATTTTTTTCATAAATTGAAGTTGCCAATTTTGTCAGATTTTTAGAACTACATTGCTTTGCAGATATTTCTTTTAAAAATCTATTTAAGATTGTGCACCTCGCTTCAATACACATACCATTTAGGAGATTCCTATCGATACCTTTTACATCTTTACAATATAAATATGCTAGTTCACTAAGATCATTACGTTCATTATTGTATTTGCTCATTTTTTGGGAAAAATTATTTATCCTTTCAGAACAACCAGGATAGATGACTTCTAAGGTAGGAATAATTTTTTTTCTTACTAAATTTCTTTTTAATTTAAGATCTGAATTTGTAGGATCTTCCCAGACTGGGATCTTCATATCATTGCAAAATTGTTTTGTATCTTCCCTACTGAAAATTAATATTGGTCTTATTAAAAAAATTTGATTTTCTATTAATCTTTTACTCTCAATATTACTAAGACCTGCAAAATTGCTTCCTCTAGATAAATTGAGGATAAATGTTTCTGCATTATCACTACTCGTGTGACCAGTTAACAAATAAATATTATGTTTTTGCTGGCTTGTATTTAATAAAGTTTTGGCTCTTTCAAATAATTTACTATATCTCCATTCTCGTGCTTTTTCTTCTGAAGAAATACTTTCTTTATTTGCTTGATCAAAAGAGAATGAAATATTTTTATCTTCACAATAATCTTTTAATTCAAGAGCATATAGTGATGATTTTTCGTGCCACTGATGATCACCATGCCAAACACTAATAGACCAATTATGTAGTTTTTTTAGGTCATTAATTAGGGTTAATAAGGTCATTGAGTCTTGACCCCCGGAAACACTTATTAAAATATTGGATCCTTTGGGAATTAATATTTTTTTGGTAAGAATCTCCTTATGAAGCTGATGATGCCATGATGTCCAATTTTTCTGAGTTAATTTTTTATCAGTCATTTTGTGTTGCTCAGATAATATTTTTTAAAAAATGCACTGTTTTACTAAAACAATGTCACAATCGGGTAATAAATTCATTATGTAAATGAGTCTGATTAATCTTTTGCCACAAAAAATCAAAGAAGAGTTAAGAAGCAAATCCTTACTCAAAGTTATTTCAGGATTGAATAATTTCGATGTTCAATCTGTGAAAATAATTGTTGAGGCTGCTTCATTAGGAGGCGCAGATCTTGTCGATATTGCTTGTAAACCTGAACTAGTTGATTTAGCACTTAAGAATTCAACACTACCCGTTTGTGTTAGTTCAGTAGTGCCTCAATCTTTTCAAGATTCTGTAAAAGCAGGAGCATCATTAATTGAAATAGGAAATTACGATACTTTTTATGAAAAAGGCATTAATTTTTCAGATAAAAAAGTTTTAAACATTACAAAAGAGACGAGGGATTTATTGCCTAATGTTCCTTTATCAGTAACTGTTCCTCATACTATGCCTATTGATAAACAAGTTGATCTTGCTATAAAGCTAGCGAAAGAAGGTGTTGACATTATTCAAACAGAAGGTGGCACCAGTTCTACTCCTTACTCTTCAGGAATTCAAGGCTTTTTTGAAAAATCAGTACCAACTCTTGCAGCTACCTATGCTATTCATCAAGAATTTAAGAAACAATCTCTGAATATACCAATCATGAGTGCCTCTGGATTAAGTCAAGTAACTTGTCCACTAGCAATATCCTCTGGAGCCTCAGCAGTTGGCGTTGGATCTGTAGTTAATAAATTAGATGATTTAATATCGATGATTGCGGTTGTTAGGGGCTTAAAAGAATCTTTGAAAAATTCAATAATTAGAGAAAAAGTTTCTTAGTATAGCAATACCTTTTTGCTACTTGGTTGATGAACAAATATAAACTTCAAGCTCCTTACGATCCAAATGGAGATCAACCAGAGGCTATTAAAAAATTAGTTAAAGGCGTTAATAATGGCAAAGAGTTTCAGACTCTTTTAGGGGCAACTGGAACTGGTAAAACATTTACTATTGCGAATGTAATTCAACAAACAGGAAGACCAGCACTTGTATTAGCCCATAACAAAACGTTAGCTGCACAACTTTGTAATGAATTAAGGGAATTTTTTCCAAAAAATGCTGTTGAGTACTTCATTTCTTACTACGATTATTATCAACCTGAAGCTTATGTACCCGTAAGTGATACTTACATAGCCAAAACGGCTTCAATTAATGAAGAAATAGATATGCTTAGGCATTCTGCAACACGTTCATTATTTGAGAGAAAAGATGTAATTGTTGTAGCCTCAATAAGTTGTATTTATGGTCTTGGTATACCGAGTGAGTATTTAAAAGCTGCAGTTAAATTTGAAGTGGGAAAATCAATAAATCTACGTTCTTCTTTGAGGTCTCTCGTTGAAAATCAATATACTAGAAATGATATTGAAATTACTAGAGGTAGATTCAGAATTAAAGGTGATGTTTTAGAAATTGGTCCAGCTTATGAGGATAGATTAATTAGAATCGAATTATTTGGTGATGAAGTCGAAGCTATTAGATATGTTGACCCTACTACAGGAGAAATACTTGAAAGTTTGGAACAAGTTAGCGTTTACCCAGCAAAGCATTTTGTGACCCCAAAAGAAAGACTTGAGAGTGCAATAAGTGCAATTAGAAGTGAATTAAAAACTCAACTAGATAAATTTACATACGAAGGAAAATTATTAGAGGCTCAACGTCTAGAACAACGCACAAAATATGATTTAGAAATGCTCAAAGAGGTTGGTTATTGTAATGGAGTTGAGAATTATGCTCGTCATTTATCAGGCAGGGAGGAAGGTTCACCGCCAGAATGCTTAATAGATTACTTTCCCAAAGATTGGTTATTGGTAGTTGATGAGAGTCATGTGACATGTCCTCAACTTCATGCGATGTACAACGGTGATCAATCTAGAAAAAAAGTTTTAATAGATCATGGTTTTAGATTGCCCAGTGCTGCAGATAATAGACCTTTAAAATGTGAAGAGTTTTGGGAAAAATCAAAACAGACATTATTTATAAGTGCAACTCCGGGTCAATGGGAATTAGATCAATGTGATGGTGAATTTATTGAGCAAGTTATAAGACCAACTGGTGTATTAGATCCTGTAATTGATGTAAGACCTAGTGAGGGCCAAATAGAAGATCTGTTATCTGAAATAAGAATTAGAGCAGAAAAGAATCAACGAGTGCTAGTGACAACACTTACTAAGAGAATGGCTGAAGATCTAACTGATTTTTTATCTGAAAATAAAGTAAGAGTTAGATATTTGCATTCCGAAATCCATTCAATTGAAAGAATTGAGATTATTCAAGACCTCAGAATGGGTGAATATGATGTATTGGTAGGAGTTAATTTATTAAGAGAGGGACTAGATCTTCCTGAAGTATCCTTAGTTGCCATTTTAGATGCTGATAAAGAAGGTTTTCTTAGGGCTGAAAGGTCATTGATTCAAACAATAGGAAGAGCTGCAAGACATGTTGAAGGTGTTGCCTTGCTTTATGCAGATAACTTCACAGATTCAATGAAAAGAGCAATATCTGAAACTGAAAGAAGAAGAACTATTCAAAAAAAATATAACCAAGTCAATGGTATTACTCCAAAACCTGCAGGCAAAAAAATAGAAAATTCAATATTATCTTTTCTAGAACTTTCCAGAAAGCTAGATGCTGGTGGTTTATCTAAAGATTTAATAAATATAGTTAATAACAAAACTGACGCAATTCTCAGTTCCAGTGATAATCAATGTTTGCTCGAAGAATTGCCTGACTTAATAGAAAAGTTAGAAATTAAAATGAAAGATGCTGCAAAAGAGTTAAATTTTGAAGAAGCAGCAAATTTGAGGGATAGAATCAAAAAATTAAGACAAAAATTGGCAAGAAATAATTAAAAAGAACTTATTTTTCTAATTCGAAATGATTATGAATCGCATTAACTGCTTCGTCACAATCTTTTTCTAAGACAATACATGAAGTCCTGATTTCACTAGTGGCAATCATTTCAATATTGATATTTTTGTCAGCCAATGCTCTAAATATTTTTCCAGCCGTTCCAACCTTAAATGCCATTCCCGCTCCTACAGTACTTACTTTGGCTATAGCAGGGCCATCTTCAATGTATGATCCGGGTAATTTTTTTGTTAAGGCCTCAAAAACTAAGTTAGCTTTTTCTCTATCTTGTTTATTCATTGTAAGACTAATATCCTTAGTTTTTAAAGAGGAAATTCTTTCAGACTGAACGATAGTATCGATAAGTAAATTATTTTCAGCTAATGCTAAACATATCGATGCTGCTACACCTGGACGATCAGGCAGTTTCCGAAAACTTACTTGAACTTGGTTTTTATCTAATGCAATTCCTCTTACTTCAGGTTGATCTTGTTTTTCATTGATTGGATTAACAAATATTTGTGTATCGGATAACTTAAATTTCTCAGCAACAAATCTAATTGCTTTTGGTATATTATTGATTTCAATTACACAGCTGACTTTAATTTCACTAGTAGCTATTAACCTGACATTTATATTCGCTTGAGATAAAGTATCAAATAAATCAGCTGTAACACTGGGTCTGCCCATAATGCCTGCTCCTTGAATACTTAATTTAGTCATGTTTGTTTTTAAGTTATATTCTCCTCCTAATTGACTAGTTATAAGTTCACATTGTTCTGCAGTCTTTTTAACTTCTAATTCACTAACAGTAAATGTAATATCGTTTTTATTTCCATCATTTGTCGCTTGTATTATTAAATCTACACTAATACTTGCTTCTGAAAGTTTTTCAAATATTTGTGCAGCAATCCCAGGCCTATCAGGAATATTTGAGAGACTGAATACTGCTTGGTTTTCTAATACCTCAAGACTATTGACTGTTTTTGTTAATTCTAAGCTTCCTCTTTTTAGCGGGAGAGGTTGGATTTGACTTTCTAGGAGAGTCCCACGTGAGTCACTTTGGCTTGATTTGACACACAATTTAATTCCATAATTTCGAGCAATTTCTACTGCTCTTGGATGCAGAACTGAGGCACCGACACTTGCAAGTTCAAGCATTTCCTCGCAGCTAATTTCATCTAAGAGTTTTGCATTAGGAACAATTCTTGGATCAGTAGTAAGAACCCCTGGAACGTCTGTATAAATTTCGCACGTCTCAGCTCCTAAAGCAGTTGATAAAGCCACTGCGGAAGTATCTGAACCACCTCTACCCAAAGTTGTAATTTCCATTGAACCCGTATGGCTTAATGTTGTTCCTTGAAATCCAGCCACTACAACTACAAAACCCTGATTTATATAATTTTGGATCCTTTCTGTTTTAATATCCAGAATTCTCGCTTTCCCATGAATTGATTCAGTAATAATTCCAACCTGGCTACCGGTCATTGAAATTGCCGATATTCCGTATTCGTTTAATGCAATTGAGAGAAGAGCTATGGTTACTTGCTCTCCAGTTGAGAGAAGCATATCCAATTCTCTTCGATTAGGATTTTTACTAATTGATTCCGCTAAACAATTTAAATCATCTGTAGTTTGCCCCATTGCAGAGACAACTACGACAATTTCATTTCCTGCTTCTTTACTTTGACAGATGCTACTTGCAATATTTTTAATTTTTTTAATATCACCTACAGAAGTACCGCCAAATTTTTTTACTAGTAAAGCCATATCTAAATCATAATGTAAATTCTTAAACTTATAATTTGGTTAACTTAAATTAATTAATTTCTCAGTAAAAACATTTATAGGATTATTACCTTGTTTTAGTAATGATTCAATATCTAGTAAGTTACTCATCAAATTAATTAAATATTCTTGAGATACATTTTTGACTTTTCTTCGAATAAAAAAAATTCTTTTTGGATTAGAAATGCCTGCAAGATTACAAATCTTTTCTACATTATCGTTACCTGACTTAACTGCTAATTTTATAATGGTATGAATTCTTATTTGACTAATTAAACCTGCATTTAGTCTTAAAGCAGGTTCTCCTTTCTGTAAGGAATAATTTATTTCAATGAGGCTTTCATTAATATTTTTTTGTAAGAGAAGATCAATTATTTTGAAAATATTGGATTGATGATCACTAAATATTTTTTTTACATCAATACTTTTAAGAAAAAGTTTTGAATTCGAATCACTTGATACTGCAGAAAGGTATGTTTTTGCTTTGGCTAATTCATTTATTAGTTTAAAGCTATCATTACCAACTGAATCAATTATTAATTCAGCTGCATTTTTATCAATTTTGATATTCATTTCATTTGCTGCATCTTCTAAAAATCTTTTTTGTCCCTCATAATCCCAGATTTCTGGTAAAGAAAATGACTTTTCTTGAGCTAAATTATTTTTGATAAGTTTTTGTAAAAATTTAGTACTCTTTAGTCTTGAGTCCGGTTTTTTTGTATTTTGTAAAATGAAATAAGTATTTTGAGGTATATTGTCATGAATTTTTTCAAATTTAGTTCTTAGATCCTCATTTTTGGCAGTAAAAATTGGATTATTTTTCAATGTAACTATTCTGTATCCCTCTCCAAGAGGAGGTGTAAGAACTTCATCAAAAGCTTTATTGACTTGCTCATCATCATCTCCATTTAAATTTGTTACGTTTATTTCTTTCCATTCTTTGGATACTTTCTTATCAATTAATTTTTGAATAAATGTATTTTGAGCATTTAAATCATTACCCCATAATATTTGTATTGGCATAATAGCTCAATAAAAACCATATATTAACTATGATTACTTCTAACACAAATTAAATTTAATGGTAATAGATCATCCAATTTTTTTGGAAAGTATCAGATTCATAAGATCTCATTTATTAGCCAATGATCTAAATTATTTGGAAAAAAAAGTATTAGAGAGATTAGTCCATACTTCAGGTGATTTTTCAGTTCAAAATCTTGTAAATTTTAGTGAAGGTGCTTGCGAAAAAGGGATTCAGGCACTTAAAAATGGTGCTCCGATTTTAACTGATACTGATATGGCTGCAGCAGCAATAAAATCCATGGCAGAAAATACCACTAGGAATAAAGTATTCACCGCTAGAATGTGGTTTGGAAAAAATAATCATACAAACTTAACTAAAACTGCATATGGCTTAGGTGAAGGTTGGAAGGAGTTATCCGCTATGAATTCTGGAAGCAAATCACCTATTGTAGTTATTGGCAGTTCGCCTACAGCGTTAACTTATTTAATTGATATTTTAGAGAATGCAAAAGATTTACCTAGTTTAATTATCGGAATGCCTGTTGGATTTATTGGAGTAGAGAAAAGCAAAAATAAATTAATTTCTACCGATCTTCCTAGAATTGTTTTGAATTCAACTAGAGGAGGTGCTGCCATGGCAGCTGCTGCGGTTAACGCCTTATTGAGAGAAACTATTTAAAAAGTATTTATTCTATAAAAATGTCAAAAATCTACTTAATATCATAATTTAAGTTGTTATTTTCTTCTAAAGAATTTAAAACTGATTTTGCTTTTTCTATAACTTCTTTTGGAACGCCTGCTAATTTAGCTGCTTCTATGCCATAGCTTTTGTTTGAACCCCCTTTAACAATCCTGTGGCTAAAAATTAGCTGATCGTTATTTTGTTCTACTAAAACTTGAAAATTTTGTATATTCGAAATTGAATTTTTTAAATAATTAAGCTCATGATAGTGCGTAGCAAAAATAGTATTACATTGAATTTTTTTTGCAAGATATTCACTTACTGACCAAGCAATTGAAAGTCCATCAAAAGTAGATGTCCCTCTACCTATCTCATCAAGTAAAACAAGTGAGCTAGAAGTTGCCTGATTTAGAATTGATGCAGTTTCAGACATTTCTACCATAAATGTTGATTGTCCAGATGATTGATCATCAACCGCCCCAATTCTTGTGAAAATCCTATCTACAATCTTGATTTCAGCATTATTAGCAGGAACAAAGCTCCCAATTTGTGTGAGAATTTGTATTAAACCAAGTTGTCTTATAAAGCAACTTTTTCCGCTTGCATTGGGACCGGTTAATATAATTAATTTTTGAGTCTCCTTAAAAGAGATATCGTTTGCTACAAACTTTTTATCACTTAACAATTGCTCTACAATTGGGTTTCTTCCTGCGATAATTTTTGTACTATTTTTTGTTATTGAATCATTTATAGGTATTAATGCAGGTTTTATAAAATTGTTTTCTACTGAAGTAATTGATAAACCAAGCAGTGCATCAAGAGATGCTATGGATTTTGCGATTGATCTAATTTGTTTTGTTTTTTCAGCAACTATATTTCTTAATTCGCAGAAAATTTCATATTCTTTTGATGAAGCTCTACTTTTTATTTGGAAAATCTTATTTTCTTTATTTTTAATTTCTGAAGTGATATACCTTTCTTCATTAGTAAGTGTTTGCCTTTTGATCCAATGTTGTGGAGCTAAATTAACTTTTGACTTATTTATAGAAATGTAATAACCAAAATTTTTATGAAATTGAATTTTTAGGTTTGAAATTTTGCTAATTTTCCTTTCTTTTAATTCCTCTTTATTTAGCCACTCAGAATAATCATCCATTAAATTGCGTAAACCATCTAATATATTGTCAACACCATCGTGGATCATGCCTCCTTCACTAATATTTAGAGGAGGATTTTCTATTAGTTTAAAACTTATAATATCGGCTAATTCTAAGAGTCCTTCATCAATATTTTTTAATTGATCAGTCCAATCTGGGAGATCATATTTAAATAATTCAATTATAGATTTTAGTCTAGGCAATTTTTTTAAACCTTCAGCTATTGCAATTAAGTCTCTGGGACTTGCATGACCTGCACAAGCTCTACCTGCAAGTCTTTCTAAATCCCCCATTGCTCTAAGTAAATTTTGGGTATCTGTACGTAATTGTTTAGATTCAATAAAGTTTGTAATTATATTTTGTCTTTTATAAATTTCATTAACGTTTAATAGTGGTGAATCTATCCACCTTCTTAAACACCTTGCACCCATGCAAGTATAAGTTCTATCAATACTCCATAGTAGCGAACCTACATAATTGTTTTCTCGTTGTGTATTTTTGATTTCTAAGTTTTTTTGTGTTTGATAATCAATAATTAATTTGTTGTGACCATATTGGATTTGTGGAAAGTCTAATGAGATTTTTAAAGAAGAATCTTTATCTAAATTTGAAGGATTAATTTTTTCTAAATAATTTAATAAACCTCCAAGTGATCTAGTTGCATTGTTTAAATTTTTAAGTCCTATTCCCTCTAGGTTTGCAATTTGGAAATAATTTTTTATTAGATAATTTGCTTCATTAATTCCAAAATTAGTCTCTTGAGAAACAGTATATGTAATTTGACTATTTCCCTGAATTAATAAATTTCTTACTGCATTGCTTCCTACAATGATTTCTGAAGAATCTAATTTAATAATTTCATCAAATAGTTTTGACAGAGATTGGCCTTCTGAAGTTATTAATTCTCCTGTGCTTACATCAGCTTTTGATATACCCCATTCATAAGATTCATCTGAGTTTTCTGCGGATAAGTAAATAGCAGTAATCCAATTATTTTTCTTTGCTATCAACATCCCCTCTTCAATTACGGTTCCAGGAGTAATTATTCTTGTTATTCCTCTTTTAATTGGAGTCCCATAATTTCCAGAACTTTTTTCTAATTGATCGCATATAACCACAGAATAATTTTTTTTAATTAAATCAGCACAGTATCTCTCCATTGCATGATAGGGAACCCCTGCCATAGGGATCTTACCAATCTCTTTGCCAGCATCTTTACTGGTAAGCGTTATTTCTAAAAGGTTAGATATTAATACAGCGTCCTCAAAAATAGCCATTAAATTTTACTTAGATATATTAATAGACTCTCACGAAAAGGTATTAAGTTCAAACTAATGAAGAAACTATCCCTGTAACAAAAACTAAAACAACCCAAACAGCAGCAATAGAA
>QCBF01000029.1:0-13839 GCA_003281705.1 Prochlorococcus sp. AG-347-C10 | reverse complement strand
AATTTTGTTGAAAGTAATAATTTAGCTTTAAATATTTTGCCTTCTCCTATGTTTATGAGCAGTGAAGATTTAAAAGAGTTATTTGCATCAAATACAAAAAAACCTCTTATGGGGAGATTTTATGAGAATCAAAGAAAGAGCCAAAAGATATTAGTTAATCCTGATGATACACCTGAAGGTGGGAAATGGAGTTTCGATGAAATGAACAGAAAAAAATTACCAAAAAAAATTAACATACCTGATACACCTAAATTACAAAAAAATAAATATGTAGTTAATGCAGAAAGGTCGTTAGCCAATTTTGATATTCAGTTTATTGGAGAAAGTAATAACTTTTTATATCCAACTAATTTTGATGAGGCAGATGAATGGTTGAATGATTTTTTTAAACATAGATTTTTCTTATTTGGAGATTATGAGGATGCTATTTCTAGAGAAAATTCTTTTTTATGGCATAGTTTACTTTCTCCTCTCTTAAATAGCGGCTTATTAACTCCTGATGTAGTAGTAAATAAAGCATTACTTTTTGCAAAAAATGATAATGTTCCTATTAACTCTTTAGAGGGTTTTATTCGTCAAATTATTGGATGGAGAGAATTTATTTGCCTCGTCTATAAAAAGTATGGAACAAAGATGCGAAACAGTAATTTTTGGAATTTTGAAGATAAGCCAATTCCAGAATCTTTTTATAAAGGAAATACAGGAATTGAACCAGTAGACATTGTTATAAAAAATATTATTAAATTTGGTTATTGCCATCATATTGAGAGGTTAATGATTATTGGCAACTTCATGCTCCTATGTAGAATTCATCCCAATCAAGTTTATAAATGGTTTATGGAAATGTTTATTGATTCCTACGATTGGGTAATGGTCCCAAATGTCTACGGAATGAGTCAGTTTAGTGATGGAGGTATCTTTTCAACAAAACCATATATATCAAGCTCTAATTATGTAAAAAAAATGTCTAATTTTAAAAGTGGCCCATGGTGTGAAATATGGGATGGCTTATTTTGGAAATTTATTAAAGATAATGAAAGCTTTTTTAGAAAGCAATATCGTCTGGCGATGTTAACTAGAAATCTCGATAAAATGTCAGAGGAAAAATTAAATAATCACTTAAAAACGGCCGATAAATTTTTAAAAGATATTAAATAAATTAAGAGTAATAACCCACAGTTGTCTTTGAAAAATTAAAAGAATATAATATTATTACGAAATATTACAGACTGATGTTAGTTTAGAATTAACAAAATTTATCTAATGGAAATTGGAACACTTTTTTTAAAAAGTAATTCAACGGGTATTATCACTTTTTCTGAATTAGATTGGATAACTACCCATCAATCTAATTTCACAAGGCTAGAAGAATCTATAGCAATTAAATTAGGAAGAATGCTTGATGCAGGATCTATCAATATAGGTTGCCGTTTGAATTCCTAATTAAGATTTTATTTTTTAATGAAATATCAAGAAAAGAAAAAATTCTTTTTTCGTGAAAGAATTCATTCTCTAAATATCTTTCTTTTTTTAGGATTTAATCTTTCACTGATTTCTATCTTAGGTTTTATTTGGTTCAATTCTGTAATTGAAAAAGTAGTTTAAATTTTTAAATTTTTTGTATATTAAAGTTATCTTTAGAAATAAATGATATCTTGAGCATAGGATATTTACAAAGGAAAGCAGCTTGGGAAATTTTATTAAAAGTTAGTTCTGGTGATTTTTCTGATCATGCTCTTGAAAAGGTTTTAAAAAATTATCAATTTAATCCTCTTGATATAGCTTTTATCACAGAATTATCTTTTGGATGCATAAGGTATAGAAAATTCCTTGATCTTTGGATGGATCATACATCAAAAATTACTCATAAAAATCAGCCTCCAAAATTAAGATGGCTTCTACATATAGGTTTATATCAACTATTGAAAATGGATAAAATTCCATTTTCTGCAGCTATTTCTACCACTGTAGAAGTAGCTAAAAAAACAGATTTAAATGGTTTAACGGGAACTGTCAATGCGATATTGAGAAATGCATCAAGAAAATTAGAACAAGAAATTTTTCCGAAATTATCTTCTGATAGAAAAGAAAGAATTTCATATCTTGAATCATTTCCATTATGGCTTGTGAGGGATCTTTATAAATGGGTCGGTAATAGCGAGGGTGAAAATATCGTTAAGGCATTTAATAAAAAACCATCAATTGATTTGAGAATTAACCAATTAAAAACTAATTTAGATGAATTTTTGAAAATACTCCATGAAAATAATATTGATGCTGAAATAATTAAAGATTTACATAATGGAATTACTTTAAAATCTAATCCAAGATCCATAAAAAATTTACCAGGATATAGTGATGGACTTTGGACAATTCAAGATAGATCTTCTCAGTGGATAGCACCTCTCTTAAATCCAAAAGAAGGTGAAAAGATTTTAGATGCTTGTGCAGCGCCAGGAAGTAAGTCTACCCACCTTGCAGAATTAACAAATGATAGTGCTGAAATCATTGCCGTAGATAGATCAGCAAAAAGATTGAAAATACTGCAATCAAATTTAGAAAGGTTAAATTTGAAATCTGTTAATACCCTTAAAGCTGATGCTACGAGTTTGATTGAATTAAATCCTAAGTTTATATCTTATTTTGATAAGATTTTATTAGATGCTCCATGTTCAGGCATTGGAACTCTTTCCAGGAATCCAGATTCTAGATGGTCTTTAAGTAAAGAAAAAATAAAATCTTTAACTTTTTTACAGGAAAAACTTTTGGAGAGTATTTTCCCTCTTTTGAAAAAAGATGGCACTCTAGTTTATTCAACTTGTACTATTTGTCCCGATGAAAATAATCTATTAATTGAACGATTTATTGAAAAAAACAAAACTTTAAAATTGGTTAGCCAAAAGCAAATTTTACCTAGCTTGGAATATCCTGGTGATGGATTTTATTCTGCAATAATTTCTTATAAATCTTAAAAATATAATTTATTTTTTAATTGGAATTTTATAAATTTCAGATATGAACTTCTTCCATAAATAAGCTGCATTCCCACTAGATAATTCAGATTCCTTGTTATCGTCGTAACCTATCCAGATCCCTGTTGTAAGGTTATCAATGGAACCGATAAACCAGAGATCTTTATTTCCATCAGATGTGCCTGTTTTCCCATAAATTTTCTTTCCTTTTATAGAGGCTGCTTTTGAAGTACCTTCTTTTACAGATTTTTCGAGAAGTTTATTTATTTTCTTGTTTATTTTTAAATCTAATATTTTCTTGGAAATAGATTTGTTTTCCCAAATAGGTTGTTTTTTAAAAGATTCTATTTTTTCTATGATTTCAGGGCTTTGAATCTTCCCATTATTGTTTATTGCAGAATATGCATTTGTGATGTTTAAAAGATTATCTCCGTAGGCGCCAATAGCTAATGATGGGAATTCCTCAAACTCTTGTTTGTAACCTAGTCCAAATGAATTCGCTAAATTAATAATATTTTTTAAGCCGATTTTTTTTGTTATTGATATTGGAACGATATTTGATGAACTTTTAAATGATTCAATCAAAGATATTGAACCTCTATAGTCTTCTGAAAAATTTTTTGGGCAATAACTTTCCCAGCATATTGGTAAGTCTTCAAATTTATCGCTTAATTTTATTCCTTCTATTAATGCAGCAGCATAAGGGATTATTTTAAAAGTAGAACCTAAAGGTCTTACAGATGAAATCACTCTATTGTATTCATTAATTGATGGATTTTTGCTGGTTATCATTGTCCTGATTAGTCCTGTGTTTGATTCGATAGATAACAGACCTAATTCAAGTTCTTTAGGCCCTGCATATCTTGATATTTTTTGACCTTTTTCTTGCCAATCTTTGTTGATAGAAGATTTAATTCTTAAAAACTTATAATCATTTTTAGTTCCAATTTTTTTATCTGTTTCCTGAAGAATAAAGTTTATTAGTAATTTATCATCTAAAAAATTATAAGCTGTTTGATAATTTAACTTTATTTTTTCTTTAATAGCCTTATTCTTATTTGCAAGAGAAATATATCCATCAACATACATTGATTCAAGAACTTTATTTCTATTTTTAATAGCTAGTTCTAAATTTTGATAAGGTGAATAAATTGATGGAGCTGGAGCTAATCCTGCAATTACTGCGATCTCTGATAATGTCAATTCTTCTATAAATTTTCCAAAATAAACTTGGGCAGCCTCGTCTACACCGTATGCTCCTGATCCCAAATAAATATTATTTAGATATAATTTTAATATTTGATTTTTATCATATCTAAATTCAAGTATGAGTGATATAAATATTTCTTTGATTTTTCTTTGAAAACTTAAATCATTATTTAGAAAAAGTAATCTGGCTACTTGTTGAGTAATCGTACTTCCTCCCTCTTTAACATAACCACTTCTAATATTTTGAATAAGGGCACGTGAAATACTTTTTAAATCTATTCCATTATGTTTATAAAATCTTTTATCCTCAGAAGATATAAATGAATGTTTTAGAAAAAATGGAATCTTATGATAGCTATTATCTATTTCAAATTTGCGGCTTAATTTGCTTAGTATCTTATTATCAGAAGATGATATTACATAAGAATATTTGGTTTCCCGAAACTTTTTATTTTTAGAAACGTCAAATTTTAAGGTACTAAATATTAGACTAAAAAAATAAAAAGATATTCCAGAAAAAATTAATATTGGAATTATTAAAACAAAAGATTTGAATTTAATCTTTTGCACCTTAAGAAACTAAAAAACTATGTCCTATCGCTAAAGCTGTAACTAACATTCCAGTTATAAGGAACGGTTGGGCACTTGCTTGATATTTGACATCAAACTTTAGAGGATCTCTTAGTAACCACATATCTTGAAATGTAATTTGTGGAATTATCAATAAAACCAAAATTACAGAGGCTAAATGTTGACCAATAATGACTAATACTACAACCATTGCTAATTGAAAAATATCAATCAGTCCTGCACTTATTCTACTTGCATTTTTAATTCCAAATACTACTGGTAGAGAATTTAAGCCTAGCTTTGAATCTCCTTCAACACTTTTGAAATCATTAATAACAGCAATGCCAAGTCCTGAGAGGCTATAAGCAAGTGTTAGTATCGCCGTCACTACAGTTAATTTTCCAAACAAGGCTTGTCCTGCCCACCAAGGTAAGGCTATATAAGATGCTCCTAATGCATAATTTCCAAGCCAACCATTCTGTTTTAATTTGAGTGGTGGAGCAGAATATATATAACTAACAAAGGAACCTCCTAATGCCAAAAGTAAGACGGAGGGGAAGTTATGTTTAGCATATAAATCTAATAGAAAAGCAACTATTAAACCCGCTATAAGTAACACCCAGATTTGTATTTTTACGTCTTTAATTGAAATTTTTCCAGAGGGAATAGGTCTATTTGGTTCATTAATTGCATCAATTTCTTTATCAAAAAAATCATTTATTGTTTGTGTATAACCTGCCAGAAGTGGCCCACTCATTAACATACATGCTAGTGAAGCTAAAACATTACTAAATGTCCATTCAAAATTTCCACTTGCGGCTGCTCCACAAATAACTCCCCATATCAAAGGGATCCACGTAATTGGCTTCATTAACTGTACACGAAGTTTCCATATACTTGAAGTTTCAGATGCACCCTTAATTCCTAACAGTTGTTTTGGATCATTCACTTTACTCTTTAACCTTTCTCAATTTCTTCTGGGAAAAACCAGTTATGTTCACCATTCTGAAATTTTGCGGTGATTCCAATACTCCTGCCGTCTGTCATCTTATAGCCTGTTATTACGGCTTTAGGATTAGAGGATATTTGATCGATTAATTTAGCTGGTAGTCTATCTTTTACTTTGTTAATGTTAATTTTGATTTTACTACCGATTTTGGGTAATAATTTTGTTTCAGCCATAAGAGGTAAAATGGAAGCTATTATGCAAGATTAACAGCATTTGGACAATTTTTACTAAAATGGTAGCTCTTCGTTTAATTCCTTGTTTAGATGTCGCCAATGGCAGAGTAGTTAAAGGTGTAAATTTTGTTAACTTGAGAGATTCAGGCGATCCTGTTGAATTAGCTTGTAGATATTCTGATGAAGGCGCAGATGAATTAGTATTTTTAGATATTAGAGCTAGTGTAGAAAATAGAAATACATTAGTTGACCTTGTTTCTAGGACAGCAAAATCAGTAAAAATCCCTTTTACAGTAGGTGGAGGCATAGATTCTGTTTCTTCTATTAATGATCTTTTAAGAGCAGGAGCGGATAAAGTGAGTTTGAATTCCTCAGCCGTAAGAAATCCTGATTTAATTTCTGAAAGTTCTAAGGAATTTGGTAATCAATGCATCGTTATAGCAATTGATGCTCGAAGAAAAGTTAATAAGGTTGGTGAGTGGGAGGTATATATAAAAGGAGGGAGAGAAAATACTGGTATAGATGTATTAAGTTGGGCAAAGAAAGTTGAGAAATTAGGCGCGGGAGAAATATTGCTTACTTCAATGGATGGTGATGGCACGCAGAATGGATATGATTTGCATTTGACAGACTCTGTTGCAAATATTGTTGATATCCCAGTAATTGCATCTGGAGGGGCAGGCTCTCTTAAAGATATCTATGATGTTTTCAAAAAAGGCAAGGCATCAGCAGCACTTTTAGCATCATTACTTCATGATAAGAAACTTACTTTAAAAGAAATAAAAACTTTCCTCCTCGAAAAAAAACTTCCAATTAGACCATATGAATAAAAAATTTAATTTAATCCCAAAAAAGAAATAAGTTTAAAATTTAAAAATGAAATTCACAAAAACTATCGAAGTCAAAAATATATTTAATAAAATTTCTTATAAATATGACTTTTTAAATAATTTATTAAGTTTTGGGCTGCACAGATTATGGAAAAGGAAATTAGTTAATTTATTGGAACCTTCAAATGGTGAAGATTGGGCTGATTTGTGCTGTGGAACTGGAGATTTAGCATTCTTGATTTCTGAGAAAGTTAGTCCAATGGGTTCAATTACTGGAATTGACAGTGCAGAGAATATCTTAAATATTGCAAAGAAAAAATCAGAGCTAAAAAAAAATAAATTTATTAAGTGGGAAATTCAAGATGTATTAGAAATTAATGATTATTCAAAAAAATTTGATGGGATTTGTATGTCATATGGACTTAGAAACTTGAATAATGTTGAAGAAGGAATAAAAAAAGTTTTTTATCTTTTGAAAGACAAAGGAAGGGCAGGATTTTTGGATTTTAATCACTCAACAAAAAGTTCCTTATCCAATATTTTTCAGAAAATTTATTTAAGATTTATTGTGGTAACCATTTCGCGGGTTTTTAATTTAGGTCCAGAGTATGCATATATTGAAAAAAGTATTAGAAATTTTCCAAAGAAAAATGAGCTTATAAATATTGCTAAGGAAGTTGGATTTAAAAAAGCTGAATATAGGACTATTTTGGGAGGGCAAATGGGAATACTAATTTTAACTAAATAAAGAATTTAGTTATTTATTTTTCTCCAACAAAAAGAACACTTTCCCCATCTTTTGATTTCTCCCTCAGGAGTAGGGGAATTACAGAGAGTACAAATGCAAATATTATTTTGATGGATTCTGCTTGGATGCTTTGCCCAAACTGTCTTTGCATTATTAGCGTTGATATTATTATTTTTAATTTCATAATTTTGTATTATTTTTATTTCATTCAAAGTTATTCCAATTTTCTCTATTCTCTCTTTTAATTTATGCTTGTTATAGATTAAAGCTTGGCGCCACTGAGGATGATTTACTGCAATAGTAAGTATTTTTTTTTCAATATTTAATGGTTTGCATTCTTGAAATAGTTCCAAACCGATTAAGTTCTTCCAGTTTTCGTTGATTTTAGAAAGTTTATCTAAGTCTTCCCATGATTTTTTGAAATTATCAAGACAATTTTTTAATGGATGTGGATTCCTTCTATTCACTATTGGCAAATGCTTTTTGTCCAATTTGTAAAATTTACTTATTAAGACTAAAGTTAATATAATCTTCAAAAAGATGCTTGTTGTTTTAATAAAGAATTTGTGAAAGTTATTGGATCTGTATCTAAGACAGTTTTTTACTTAAAAAAAATCCAGGGTCAATATCCAACCTGGAGACTTCTTTACAAAATAAAATGTAAAAGTACCGAAAATGAGCTAACAAACTTGCTTGGAAATTCTGAAATAAAGAAAAATCAGCCACTAGCGATAATCGCAAGAGAACAGTTCTCAGGGGTTGGCCAAAACTCAAAAACTTGGGTCTCTCCAAAAGGCGGGATTTGGTTAAGTGCAGCTTACCCAATATTTTCAAAAGAATTTGCATGTCAAATATTTAATTTGTCATTAGGTATTAAGTTATGTGAAATGCTTAGACAAGAGAATATAAATGTTTGTTTGAAATGGCCAAATGATATTTTTTTTGGTTCAAAAAAGTTGATTGGATTTTTACCTAGGGTTATTACAAGAGGCAAAGAAATTATCTATGTAAGAGTAGGAATTGGCATGAATGTTTTAAATTACACTCCATCAGAGGGTATTTCATTATCAAGAGTACTTCAAACTAAGAATATTAATCAACATTATTGGACAGCTAAAGTTCTTAAAGCTTTTTATGATTCAATTGAATGTAATAAGAAGAAAGAATATGTGATTAAATCTGCAAATAAGTTTCTTACTAAAAGTTTTTTACCTAGTGGTTATTGTCCTCATATATGGAAAATTAAAGATATTGATTCCAATGGGAATTTAAGAATTGAAAATGATACTCAACTGAAGGTAATTAGAAGGTTTTGAATTTAATTAACTTTTAATTCAACTATTCTTCCATCCTTAAATTTTGCTATTTTTTTTGCGCGATTTGCAACTTCATCTTCGTGCGTAACTAAAACTATAGTTATTCCAGATTCATGCAGTTTGTCAAAAAGATCTAATACATCTTCAGTGGTTTTTGAATCTAGTGCTCCAGTAGGTTCGTCTGCTAACAAAATTGCAGGATTATTGATAATAGCCCTCGCAATAGCAACTCGTTGTTGTTGACCTCCCGATAATTGGTTTGGTCGATTATTCATTCTTTCTGAAAGGCCAACTTTTTTTAAGGCATTCTTACCTCGCTCTAATCTTTGTTCAGGCTCAATACCAGCATAAATCATCGGCAAAGTTACGTTTTCAAGTGCAGTTGCGTCTGAAAGAAGATGAAATTGTTGAAAAACGAAGCCTAATTTTTGATTACGTATTTCCGCGAGCTCATCATCAGATAAATTTTCAACAGGAATTCCATTTAATTTATAAATACCTTCAGATGGTCTATCTAGACATCCAATAATATTCATAGCTGTACTTTTGCCTGAGCCACTTGCTCCCATTACAGCTAAATAATCACCTTTATAAATTTCTAAGTTTATGCAGTCTAGGGCTTTAACAGTTAGATCCTCTTTACCATATGTTTTAGATATATTTTCTAAACTCGCGACTTTCTTAGACATTTATTAAAAAATTCCTCTAAGAGATATTGTTTGCTGTAGCAATAATATCTTGTAAGAAAGGAGTTTCTGAAACTGCTGTATTAGCTAACTTAAAAAGAGGATTAGATAGGATTCCTCCAAGAGCAGTTACCGCCACGCAAGTATAAAGTGCAATTCTCAAGGGAGGTAATCCTACAATTCCCCAATTAATTTCAGGATATGATTTGACTATTTCAGAAGCTTCCTGTGGTTCTTTAACTACCATCATTTTTATCACTGAAATGTAGTAATAAATAGATATAACTGAAGTTACTAATCCAACTATTACTAATAGATATTGATGATTTGCCCAGCCTGCAAAGAACAAGTATATCTTTCCAAAAAATCCCAACATTGGTGGTAAACCTCCAAGAGATAGAAGACAAAGGCTTAAGCCTAATGTAATGAGAGGATCTTTTTGGTAAAGTCCTGAGTAATCAAGAATTCTGTCAGAACCAGTTCTTAGTGAGAAAAGTATTACACATGAAAATGCACCTAAATTCATAAACAAATATGCAGCCAAATATAAAACAGCTGCTGATAAACCATCTTGTGTGCCAGATACTATTCCAATCATTACAAATCCCGCTTGTCCAATAGAACTGTAAGCTAGCATCCTTTTCATTGAGGTTTGAGCTAGAGCTACAACATTTCCTAGCGCCATACTCAATATGGCTAAAATGGTAAATAAAAGTTTCCATTCTTCGTCAAAAGAAGAGAAAGTTGTGCTTAAAATTCTTATTGCAAATGCAAAGCCTGCTGTTTTTGAACCAACAGATAAAAAAGCTACTACGGGTGTAGGTGAGCCCTCATATACATCAGGAGTCCATTGATGAAAGGGAACAGCGGCAATTTTAAATGCAACAGTTGATAAGACAAATACAAGAGCTAGAGAAGTAATGAATGATGGCTTATTAATAATCTCTAAACCTATTGTCGCTAAATTTGTTGAACCACTTAATCCATAAAGAAAAGAGGATCCATACAAATAAACAGCAGCAGCAGCTGATCCAACAAGGAGGTATTTTAAAGCCGCTTCTGAACTTCTTGGATCCCTCTTGAGGTAACCAGAAAGTAAGTAGCTTGCTACAGATAAAGTTTCCAGAGATATAAATACACTAATAAGGTCAGTAGATCCACACAAAAGCATTGCTCCTAGAGTGGCCGAAAGAACAATCGCAGCGAATTCGCCAATAGGGCTACCACTTTGTTCTGTATACCGCCAACTTATAAGTAAAGATACTAAGGTTGATAAAGATATTATTGCTCTAAATGCGATTGCCAAATTATCTGAATTAAAGGACCCAAGGAATGCGCTTTCTACAGGATTACTCCATTGCAATGCCAAACTAATAAGAGAGCTGCCAAGTGATAAATAGCAAATTATTGGTGCCCATTTTGAGGCTGTTTTTTCTCCAGATAAATCTACAAGAAGTGTCCCAACAATACCTAGTAAAATAAAAGCTTCTGGAATGATGGCTTGAGCATTTAGATTAATTGTAAAGATTTCGTTGGGCACTTTATTAAATTGGATTAAATTAGATGTTTGATTGTAAGGCTCTAAGAGTTAATCTTAACTTGATTATAATTTGTGGGTATGATTTTTGAAATTTTCTGAAGAAATTACTTGAAAAAGATTCAATTAATCATAATATGCCCTAACTGAACAAAAACACCAATTTTTGAAATAAACCTTGGATCACACACTTGTTATTGTTGAAAGTCCCACCAAAGCAAAAACTATAAGAAAGTTTTTGCCTTCTAATTATGAAGTTCTTGCTTCAATGGGACACGTAAGAGATCTTCCAAAAGGAGCTGCTGAAATACCTGCTGCGGTTAAAAAGGAAAAATGGTCAAGGATAGGAGTTAATACAACAGAGGATTTTGAACCACTTTATATAGTTCCAAAAGATAAGAAAAAGGTAGTCAAAGAGTTGAAAGATGCCTTGAAAGGTGCTACCCAACTTTTACTGGCAACTGATGAAGATAGAGAGGGAGAGAGTATTAGCTGGCATCTCCTGCAAATACTTAAGCCTAAAATACCAACTAAGAGAATGGTTTTTCATGAAATTACAAAAAAGGCAATTAATAAAGCTTTAGATCAAACAAGAGAAATTGATATGGAACTTGTTCAGGCTCAAGAAACAAGAAGAATCTTGGACAGGCTTTTTGGATATGAATTATCTCCTTTACTTTGGAAGAAGGTCGCCCCCCGACTATCTGCTGGCCGTGTTCAATCAGTTTCTGTAAGACTTCTTGTTAGGAGAGAGAGAGAAAGAAGATCCTTCAAAAAAGCTAGTTACTGGGGGATTAAAGCTTCCCTAGTAAAAGATAATATTACTTTCGAAACTAAATTATTCAGTTTAAACGGTCAAAGAATTTCTAACGGTTCAGATTTCGACGAACAAACCGGTAAATTAAAAGAAGGAAACAAATCTTTAATAATTGGAGAAGATAAAGTTAATGATTTATTGAAGACTTTTTCTTCAGAGGATTGGTTAGTCTCAAAAATCGAAAAAAAGCCATCCACTCGTAAGCCGGTTCCTCCATTTACAACAAGTACGTTGCAACAAGAAGCAAACAGAAAGATTCGTTTGTCTGCAAGGGAAACTATGAGATGTGCACAAGGGCTGTATGAGCGAGGTTTCATAACATATATGAGGACTGATTCAGTTCATCTTTCCGAACAAGCCACAAGAGCAGCTAGAGAATGTGTCAGTTCTATGTATGGAAAAGAATATTTATCTAATTCACCAAGGCAATTTAATTCAACTGCAAGAAATGCTCAAGAAGCACACGAAGCTATTAGGCCGGCAGGTGAGAGATTTAAAACACCAAAAGAAACTAATCTGACTGGTAGAGACCTATCTCTTTACGATTTAATTTGGAAAAGAACTGTAGCTAGTCAAATGGCGGAAGCTAGGTTAACAATGATTAATGCCGAAATTAGTGTGGGTGATGGATTATTTAAATCTAGCGGTAAAAGTATTGATTTCGCAGGATTCTTCAGAGCTTATGTTGAGGGAAGTGATGACCCAAGTTCATCCCTTGAACAACAAGAAATTATTCTCCCAAACCTAACAACTGGAACAAGTCTTGAAGTTACTAATAAGGAATCTACTTTTCATGAAACCAAACCGCCTGCAAGATATACAGAGGCTGCATTAGTTAAAGTTCTTGAAAAAGAAGGGATTGGAAGACCCTCTACCTATGCAAACATTATTGGGACAATTGTGGATAGAGGTTATGCAAATATATCTTCAAATACATTGGCTCCAACGTTTACAGCTTTTGCTGTTACTGCTCTATTAGAAGAACATTTTCCTGATCTGGTTGATACTACTTTTACTGCAAAAATGGAGTCTTCATTGGATGAAATATCTTCTGGCAATCTTGAGTGGTTACCATATCTCGAGACTTTCTATAAAGGTAAAAATGGTCTTGAGGTAAAAGTTCAGAAGACGGAGGGTGATATTGATGGCAAAGCATACAGACAAGTTGATTTCGAAGACCTTCCTTGTGTAGTCAGAATAGGCTCAAACGGTCCTTGGCTTGAGGGTACAAAAATTGATGAATCTGGTAATGAAATTCAGGCCAAAGGTAATCTTCCAATGGATATAACTCCTGGAGATTTAGACATAAAACAAGTTGATCAAATTTTAAGTGGCCCATCAGATCTTGGCACTGATCCAAAAACTGGGGAAAAAGTCTTTTTAAGATTTGGCCCTTATGGACCTTACGTTCAATTGGGAAATAATGATCAAGATGAAACTAAACCAAGAAGAGCTTCATTACCCAAAGAGTTGAAAACTGATGATCTAACTCTAGATGAGGCTCTTGTACTTTTAAGTTTGCCTAGATTGTTAGGAGTTCATCCTGAAGGAGGTGTTGTTGAGGCTGATAGAGGTAGATTTGGTCCATATATTAAATGGATTAAAAATGAAAATGAATCTGAAAACAGATCTTTAAAGAAAGATGATGATGTTTTTACGGTTGATATAAAAAGAGCATTAGAGATTCTTGCGATGCCAAAAATGGGTAGAGGTGGTCAAGAGGTAATTAGAGACTTTGGAAAACCGAAAGAATTTAAAGAAAAAATCCAAATATTAAATGGAAGATATGGCGTCTATTTAAAATGTGGCAAAACTAATGTTTCGATTGCCAAAGATACTGATCTAGAAAAATTCACCATAGATGATGCTGTTTCTCTTTTAGAAGAAAAACTAAAAGATAAAAAAGGCGCAAGTTTAAAAAAAACAAAGATTAATAATAAAAAAACTTTAAGTAAAAAGAAAAGTTAGAAAA
>QCBF01000028.1:0-13932 GCA_003281705.1 Prochlorococcus sp. AG-347-C10 | reverse complement strand
CCTTTTGAGGAGTATTCGAGGATTTAGTTCAAACCGCTCAATGTTGTGGCTTGCAACTGTTCCCCTAGCTTTGTTTGGTTTAGGTATTTTTAATCTTTCAGCTCATGCAGCTGATTTACCTGAGTTGAATGCAGCTTTTCTTGCTAACAATTTATGGCTTTTGATCGCTACTATTTTGGTGATCTTCATGAACGCCGGTTTCGCTATGGTTGAGGCAGGTATGTGCCGTTCTAAGAACGCTGTTAACATTCTTGCTAAAAACCTCTTTGTATTTGCTCTAGCTGTAACTTCTTACTGGTTTATCGGCTATTCATTAATGTACGGAGGAAGCGTTGCTGACGGATGGCTTTATTTTGGAGGCTTATTTTTTGATCCAACAGTTACCGCTGATATGGTTACTGATGCTGGATTAGTCCCAACTGTTGATTTCTTGTTCCAGTCTGCGTTCGCAGGAACTGCGGCAACTATCGTTTCCGGTCTTGTTGCTGAAAGAGTTAAATTTGGAGAATTTGTTGTTTTTGCGATTGTATTAACTGCATTTATTTATCCAATTGCTGGTAGCTGGAAATGGAATGGTGGATGGCTTGATTCTTTAGGTTTTGTTGACTTTGCTGGTTCTTCAATTGTTCACTCAGTTGGAGCATGGGCAGGTCTTGTAGGAGCTATGCTTCTTGGACCAAGAATTGGCAAATACGCTGATGGTAAACCATCTGCTATGCCTGGACACAATATGGCTATAGCTACTTTGGGTGCATTAGTTCTATGGATAGGTTGGTATGGATTTAACCCCGGTTCTCAACTTGCTATGGACCAATGGGTTCCATATGTTGCTGTAACAACTACTTTAGCTGCCGCCGCTGGTGCTATAGGAGCAACTATTGTTTCAACATTAACTTCAGGTAAGCCTGATCTTACAATGATTATTAACGGAATCCTTGCTGGTTTGGTTAGTATTACTGCTGGTTGTGGTGATATGACACTCGCTGGAGCCTGGTTTGCAGGACTAGTTGGTGGAATTATCGTTGTATTTTCTGTTGCAGCACTTGATGCCGCTGAGATTGATGATCCTGTAGGTGCATTCTCTGTTCACGGAGTTTGTGGTGTATGGGGAACTGTAGTTATCGGTCTTTGGGGTACAGCAGTACAAGGTGATGGTGCAGGTATGGGATTGTTCAATGGTGGAGGTATTACACTTCTTCTAGTTCAAGCTCTTGGCGCCGCAGCTTATGCTATCTGGACACTAGTTACATGTTGGATTACTTGGTCTGTAATTGGAGGATTATTCGGAGGAATCCGTGTATCTGAAGAGGAAGAGACTCAAGGCTTAGATATAGGAGAGCACGGAATGGAAGCATATCCTGACTTTGCATCTGCTAAATAATCTAACTAAAAATTGATTTTTGAAACCTGACTTATGTCAGGTTTCTTTTTTTTACGAAAAATTATTTAAAACGTTGTAATATAAAAAGATGGATACTCAAGCTTTTAGAAGATCTCTTCATCATTCTGATAGATACAATAGAAGGGGTTTCGATTCTCCAACAAAAAGAGCTAAGGCATTAGAAGAAGCTTACCAAAGTGATTTGATAAGTTCTATTAGGGATAATGATTTTACTTACACTAAAGGCAGACTAAATATTAAGTTGGCCCAAGCCTTCGGCTTCTGTTGGGGAGTTGAAAGAGCTGTAGCAATGGCTTATGAAACTAGAAGACATTACCCTTATGAAAATATTTGGATAACAAACGAAATAATTCATAACCCCTCGGTTAATGATCATTTAAGAAAAATGAATGTAAAATTCATCTCAGCTAAAAATGGAATTAAAGATTTTTCTTTAGTTTCAAATGGAGATGTTGTTATACTTCCAGCTTTCGGAGCTACTGTTCAAGAAATGAAACTCTTGCATGAGAAAGGTTGTCATATCATTGATACAACTTGTCCATGGGTTTCTAAGGTTTGGCATACAGTTGAAAAACATAAAAAACATGTTTTCACATCTATTATTCACGGAAAATTTAAACATGAAGAGACTCTCGCTACAAGTTCATTCGCAGGTAAATATTTAGTTGTACTTGATCTAGAAGAAGCGAACTACGTTTCTGAATATATTCTTGGAAGAGGTAATAGAAATGAGTTTATGAACAAATTTGCTAAAGCTTGTTCTAATGGATTTGATCCTGATAAAGATTTAGATAGAGTTGGAGTTGCAAATCAGACAACTATGCTTAAGAGCGAGACTGAGGAAATTGGAAAGGTTTTTGAAAAGACGATGTTAAAGAAATTTGGACCAGAAAACTTAAATAGTCACTTTTTAGCTTTTAATACTATTTGTGATGCAACTGAAGAAAGGCAAGACGCAATGTTTTCTTTGGTTGACGAAGACCTTGATATTCTTGTCGTTATTGGAGGCTTCAACTCCTCTAATACTACTCATTTACAAGAAATAGCAATTACTAAGAATATTTCTTCTTTTCACATTGATACGCCAGAGAGGATATCAGTTAAAGAAAACTCAATACTTCATAAACCACTTGGATCAGAATTAGAACTTAAAAATAATTTTCTACCTAGTGGAAAAATTAATGTTGGAATTACTTCAGGTGCATCTACTCCTGATAAGGTTGTTGCAGATGTTATTGAAAAGTTAATTGATATTGCTTCCTGAATTTGTTATCCATTTATAAATTTGCTTAGTTTTTTTAATTTATTAGTCAGATAATTCCAAAAGATCTACTTTATTAACTAGAATAATGAAAACTTTATGAAGTATGGAAGACAAAGCACAAACTAATCAGGTTCAAACTGCAAGTATGAATAGAACTAAAGCGCCTCAAAAAGTTGAAGTTGTAGTTGCCAATTCATCTTCAGGGTCAGAAGTAAATATCCTTGGAGAACTATCTATTTTTGTTTTAAGAATAGGTTTTTGTGTTTTGATGATTCATCATGGCCTTGAGAAACTTCAGGATCCGCAGGGTTTTGCTGAGTTCGTAGTTGGTAAGTACTTCCCATTTTTGCCAGGTGACCCTGTTATTTGGACTTTTGGAGCAGCAATTACTCAATTGGTATGCCCAGCAGGATTGGCTTTAGGAATTTTTGCGAGGCTTTCTTCTCTTGGTCTATTCTCCACCATGGCATTTGCAGTTTATTTTCATCTCCTTGATACTGGACTAGAAGGTTTTCCTCTGGCAGTGGTCGAAGGTCATAATTATGCTTTCGAATTGTCTTTTATATATGGAGCTATTTCTCTCTACTTTCTTTGTGCAGGTCCAGGCAGGCTATCTTTATTCAGAAAAACTAACAAGATTACATATTATCCAAAGTCAACATAATTTAATGTAAAAAGTGCCTTTTTTGCGTAAATACCATTGAGATTCCTTTCAAATTACACATATCAATACTTTCTTGATCTCTTAGACTTCCTCCAGGTTGAATAATAGCTTTTATTCCATATTCATTTGCTATTTCTACAGTATCTGCAAATGGGAAAAACCCATCGCTGGCCAAAACAGCATCAGAACATAACATTCCAGCTGCTTTTAATGCAATTTTTGCTGCTCCAACTCTGTTCATTTGACCAGCTCCAATACCAATAGTTTTTTGGTCTTTTGCAATAACAATTGCATTAGATTTCACGTGTTTACAAATTTTCCATGCAAAATTTAGATCTAAGTTAATTTGATTACTCGGATTTTTATTAGTTACTGAAATCCAATTTTCAGTTTTTTCTTCACTATCATCAGTATCTTGAACTAGTAATCCTCCCATTATTGATTTAGTAGAAGTTTGATTCTTTTTTGGGAGTTGATCTTTTGAAAACTTTAAAATTCTTAAATTCTTTTTAACTTTTAAAATTTCTAAAGCTTCCTCATCAAAAGATGGAGCGACGACACACTCTAAGAAAATATCTTTGAGGTGAATTGCAGTCTTACTATCAACATTTGAATTAAAAGCAACTATTCCTCCAAATGCACTAACTGAGTCGCATTCCATAGCATTCAAAAATGCTTGAGAGGCTGAATTACTTATAGAGGCACCACAAGGATTATTATGTTTTAGAATAACAGAAGCAAATGTGTCGGTTGTAGGGTCATCTTTTTCTGCGTAGCCAAATTCTAAAACTGTTGAAAGTGCCGACTCTAGATCTAATAGATTGTTATAACTTAAGTCTTTACCTTGTAATTGTTCTGCTGAGTTCCAACCAATGTTACTTAAACCATACCAGAAAGCTTTTTGATGTGGATTCTCCCCATATCTTAAGGTTTTGATTAGTGGATAAGATTCAATATATTTGGAAGATTGTAAATCTCTTTCTTTTCTTATCCAATTAGATATTGCAGTGTCATAGTCTGCTGTATGTTGAAAAGCCTCAAGGGCTAATTTTGCTTTATATGAGTCTTTTAATTCACCTTTTTTACTTTCTTCAATAAAATTTTGATACTGACTAGGATCTACTAAAACGGAAACATCTTTATGATTTTTAGCTGCAGAACGAATCATAGATGGCCCTCCTATATCGATATTTTCAATAGCATCTTCCCATTTAGCTCCCTGATCTATAGTTTTTTTAAAAGGATATAAATTTACAACTACTAAGTCAATTAACTCAAGATTGTTAGCTTCTATATCTTTTTTATGTTCCTCGTCAGTTCTTTTAGCTAATATTCCCCCGTGTATTTTTGGATGTAAAGTTTTAACTCTTCCTCCAAGTATTTCTTGAGAATTAGTAAAATCAGCAACTTTAATAACTGGAATTTTAGCCTCTATAAGATGTTTAGCAGTTCCTCCACTTGATAGAATTTTATAATTAAATTGCTCTACCAATTCCTTACAAAATGGGATTATATTTTTTTTATCAGAGACACTTACTAAAGCTAATGGAGACATTATGAGAAAGTTTACTTACTTAAGAATATAAACATGAAATATGCTATCAATCATGAATTTGTCTCGATTAGCTCTCAAACTGCAACTCATAGAATAATTTTGATGCATGGTTGGGGAGCTGATTCAGATGACCTTTTATCATTTGGAAAGGAGATGACTGAAAAAATTAATCTTGATTGTGAGGTAATTTCTTTGAGGGCTCCTGGATTACACCCAAACGGTCAGGGAAGACAGTGGTATGGATTATACCCACATGATTGGAATGAAGCTGAGGTTGAAGTAAATAAACTTTTAGTTACATTAAAAAAATTTGATACTGATCAGATTCCACTAAGAAAAACAATTTTGTTGGGGTTCTCTCAGGGGGCGGCAATGGCAATTGATGCGGGATTTAATTTAAATTTTGGATTAATTGTTGCTTGTAGTGGTTATCCTCACCCCAACTGGGACCCGGGAGAAAAATTCTCGCCATTGATAATTAGTCATGGTTTATTTGATGACGTTGTACCTATAGATGCTTCTAGGACAATTTATGAAAAGGTAAAGGCTAAGTCTTCTAAATTTTGTGAATTATTAGAATTCGATGGATTTCATCAAATTGATTCAAATTTAATTAATTTTATAAGTTCAAATATAAGAAATATTTTTTAAACAAAAGCATATTCGTATTCTTCAATCTCTTCCCAATCATCTGCAGTAAGTTCTAGACCCTCAAAAATTTTTTCTTCACCAATTCCTTCAACTACAACTTTTAATGATGGGAATAGAAAATGATTTTCTTCAGCATATTGGGCGCTAAATAACCCTTTTTCACCCCAAAAAAACCTATCGGTGGTATGTTCATTTCTTCTGACATTGAAAACTGAAGGCGCAGAGAGACCATTTTCAGCTATGAATCTTCTTGCTGCTGTAACTGGTTTATGTTTGCCAGTTTCGATATGATAAATAGGTACATGTGCCATTACTCTTTGGCCAGCCAATCTTCTTCTGCTGATTCTTTTTCTTTTTTTTGACATTGATTGGTACTCCTGAAATTATTAATGAGATTAGTCTTATTTATTTTTACTAATCTTAATATATGTGATTTTAAATTCACTTCAAATTACATAGAGGACCCATCAACCCCTGATGTAGCTTAAAATATGATTAAATAATCATATTTAAGGCTGGCTAAAGTCAGACCTCTTTATATCTTAATACTTTTTTCATATTTTACAAGCCCTTTTCAAATTTTTTTTTCTCAAAATCTTTCAATTTTCATTAATTATGAATCTCTCCAAAAAATTTGAAGAACTAATTATAAAACAGCTAGAGAGTTTTGGTTGCTCAATGGGCGTGACTAATTTAGTTATGTATCTTGCTTCAGCTAAGCAAGGCACAAAAGCATCTTTTGAAATGATTGGTCAATGGCCACAAATTGATAGGCTACTTAAATCAATAGAAGATGATCCTTCACTAAAAGTTTCATCGCCTAATAGAAGATGGTACCCGCTTCAAGAAAACGATATTCTACTTGGTGTCCTTAGGGTAGAAACTGATTTTAAAGGCGGGAATTGGCCAGTATCACTTGATTCTAGATTAAAAGCTCTTTCAATATCTTTAGCTAAATGCGTTTCTATCGAATTAGAACGTCAAAATAAAAATGAAGAAATAAATTATTTAAAAAATCAGGTTAATGTCATAATTCATCAATTAAGGAATCCATTGGCTGCTATTAGGACATATGCAAAATTACTAATAAAAAGACTTGGTTCAGATGATGACTCTATTGAAATAGTCGAACGTATGATAATTGAGCAAAAACAAATTAATCAATATGTGGATTCTTTTTCGCAATTAAATTCACCTATTCAACTTCCTTTGGAAATTGGAGAGGAAAGATTATTATTACCACCAAATTTAGATAATAAAAAAGTAATAACTGTTCAGAGTTTATTGAGGCCAATATTAGAAAGGGGTAAAGCTAATGCGGACTTAGAGAATAGAGATTGGAGTGAACCTTCTCTTTGGCCAGATTGGACTATTTCGCCACTAAAGGCAAAATATGCTGTAATTGCTGAAATTGTGGCCAATTTATTAGAAAATGCGTTTAAATATGCCCAAATAGATGCTGAAATTGGACTCGCAATTACGAGTAATGGACTTTGTATATTTGATGATGGTAAAAAAATTACCAAAAATGAAAACGACAAAATTTTTGAAAAAGGTTTTAGGGGATCTGCTGCTAAAAAGAAGGACGGCACTGGTGTGGGACTTTTTTTGGCGAGGAAATTAGCAAAACAAATTGGAGGAGATTTGAGATTGCTGGAAAATAACTCAATTGATAATACTGAGAAATCAAAAAATCTTAAGAAGAAAAATATTTTCTATTTAGAACTACCTATAAAAGAATTGCATGCATAAACAACATTGCAGTTTCAACTAGTACAACACTTGCACCGCAGGCATCTCCATTAAAGCCTCCAATTTTATTACCCAGTATGTTTGGGATAGAATAGCTTAGAAAAATACCAATTAAAATAAGAATTATAAATTTAATTAATATTGCTTGGTATGTAATTGCAACAAATTGGTATGCAATGAAAATTAAAAGAAAAATAATGGAGATCAAAGATTCTTTTTTAAATCCTTTCCAAAACTTTTTGTGACTTATAGATTTTTTCTTATAACTCACATATTTAAACTTTTCTATAAAAAATAAATTTGAAAATCTTCCCCAAAATAAGCATATAGGCAAAACAAAAATTATTAGGTTTTCAATTTTCAGTATGCAAGCAATTTGAATTAAAGTTATAAAAACTAAAGCTTGAACGCCAAAGGAACCAACTTTACTGTCCTTCATGGCTTTTAAACGTCTTTTTTTACCTGCAAAAATACCATCGAAAGTATCCATTAAACCATCAAGGTGTAGACCACCAGTAATTAAATATCCTGATGCCAAACAAATTAATGCAGATGCATAAATTGACCAAGAGTTTGTTCTTAAAAAAAGAAAAATATAACTCTGTATTGTTCCAATAAAAAATCCTAAAGGCGGCGCAAATTGTGCAATATTTTTAAATTCGGGCTTAATTAAAGGTATCTTTGGAAATGTAGTATAGAAAATCCAAGAGCCTGCCAAATTTTTTATTAAATATTTTTTGATGAGATGAAAATAGATTCAATATTAAATAATAGGGTAGATTAATAAAAAAGGATCAAAAAATTTTATAAATTATCGTGTTTGAATTTGAAATTACATCGAATTGCATTAATACAGGGGCAAGAACTGGTATATTTCATACACCAAATGGTGAGGTAAGTACACCAAAATTTATGCCTGTGGGTACTTTGGCAACGGTTAAAGGAATTTCATCAGAGCAGTTAACCTCTACAGGATCAGAAATGATTCTCTCGAATACCTTTCATCTTCATTTACAACCTGGAGAAAAATTAGTAAAAGAATCTGGCGGAATACATAAGTTTATGAATTGGTCTAAGCCTATTCTTACTGATTCAGGAGGATATCAAGTTTTTAGTTTGGCTAAATTAAACAATATTTCTGATAAAGGAGTGGAATTTAAAAATCCAAGAGATGGTAGTCATGTATTTTTATCACCTGAAAAAGTAATACAGATTCAAATGGATCTTGGATCGGATGTTGCGATGGCTTTTGATCATTGTCCTCCGCATACAGCTAACGAAAATGATATTGAGGACTCACTACAAAGAACTCATTCATGGTTGCAAAAATGTGTCGAGACTCATCAGAAATCCAATCAAGCATTATTCGGTATAGTTCAAGGTGGAAAGTATCCGAGATTGAGAGAATATAGTGCAAAATATACAAGTTCTTTTGATCTGCCTGGAATAGCAGTGGGAGGTGTAAGTGTTGGCGAGGCAGTCGAAGAAATACATAGTGTAATTCATTACATTCCGAAATTCTTACCAATAAATAAACCAAGATATCTAATGGGAATAGGCTCCTTAAGAGAAATTTCTTTAGCTGTTGCAAATGGATTCGATATATTTGACTGTGTTTTACCTACAAGACTAGGAAGGCATGGGACTGCATTTTTTAATGATGAAAGATTGAATTTGCGAAATGCTCGATTTAAAAATGACTTTTCTCCAATTGACAAAACTTGTAAATGCGAGACGTGTAAATACTATTCTCGAGCATATTTGCATCATCTAATAAGAAACGATGAAATATTAGGCCTAACCCTCATAAGTTTGCATAATATTGCTCACTTAATAAGATTTACAAATGCAATTTCTAATGCAATTAGAGATAAATGTTTTACAAATGATTTCGCTCCTTGGAAAACATCCTCTATTGCTCACCATACGTGGTAACGTCTTATCATAATTAATTAAATTATTAAAAAGGTGTTCATTCTACTTAACACATTTGCTGAATTGCCTGAGGCTTACAAGGCCTTTGCTCCGACTGTTGATGTTCTTCCACTTATTCCTTTATTTTTCTTTTTATTGGTATTTGTTTGGCAAGCTGCAGTTGGGTTTAAATAAAATTCTTTTAATTTAGATTTTTTGTATTAGAAGGGATTTTCAAGTAAAATCGCATCTCCAGAATTATCTACAGCACTCTCTATAAAATCAGCAATTTTTAATGCTCTTGAGGCTTGCTCACCATCTACCTCAGGTATTTCTTTGCCCTGAACACATTTAAGAAAATGCTCCAGTTCTGCATAAAGAGGTTCAATGGAGGTTGTGCTAACTTCTTCGACATATCCATCATTTCTATAAACTAATTCTCCATGCTCTGCTGTGTATGATTCATGAGACTTTCGATGGATTTGTAAAGAGTGATTTAAGAAATCAGTTTCTACTAGGCCATTTTGGCAGTGAGCACTCAAATTTCTAATTTTTTTGTGACTCATTTTGCTTGCAGTTAGGCTTGCAATAACATTATTTTTGAAAACTAAAGTAGCATTGACATAATCTATTAATCCTTCGCTATTTCTTCCTCCAACTGCTGCTAATTTTTGTATTTTTGAGTTTACAAGCTCCAAAATAAGATCAATGTCATGAATCATTAAATCCATTACTACAGATACATCATTTGCTCTGTCTGCATGAGGACTGTGCCTCCTTGCTTCTAAAACAACAATTTCTTCATCATTAACTATTTTATTTAATTCTCTAAAGGCAGGATTAAATCTTTCAATATGCCCAACTTGTAATAGACAATTACTTGCATTAGCAGCCTCTATTAAAGATTTTGCTTCCAACTCGTTAGCTGCAATTGGTTTTTCAATTAGAACGTTAGCACCTCCCTTGAGACAATCTAGTCCTACTTTGTGATGAAGAAGTGTTGGGACAGCAATACAGATAGCATCAACTTTTGGAATTAAGTCCTTATAATTTTTGAACCATTCACATTGAAATTGCTCAATAGCTAATTTGCCTCTCTCTTCATTTGGATCTGCGACTCCAATGAGATTTGCATCTTTGAGTAAACTTAGTACGCGAGCATGATGCCAGCCCATATTTCCTATACCTATGACTCCAACCTTTACGGGTGATGAGGTTGGTTGCATAATTTAAAATCCATATATTTATTCTAATTATCCTCTATGGGGTGTCACATTTAACCTTTGGGAAGGATTATTTTAACACGATCAATTTTTGGACCTGACATAGAAATAACTTCAAATTTAATGTTATTAAAATCTAAAATGTCGCCAATTTTTGGAACCATTTGAAATTTTTCTAACATAAATCCAGCAAGGGTATGATAATCAGTACCCTCTGGAATAGAGCATCCTATCTTTTTATTGATTTCAATAATTTCTGATTTTCCAGCGATTGACCATTTTTTAGAGAAATTATCTAAATTCAACGATCAAAAGTATCAAAAAGCGTCTTTATTTGTAAAGCAAGCACAAGCTTATATTTCTGGGGAACCATATCGCATTTCCAATAAAAATGATACTAACGATCTACTAGAAAAAACATGTTCAGGATTTTATATATTTGATATTGAGTCAAGTCCAGATGATAAGCATGACTTTTTATATGGTTTTTTAAAAATAAACAATTTATTTACAAAAAAAGATGATCTTATTTATAAACCAATTTTTAATCTCAAAAACAATAAAAGAGAATCTTCTAGGAAAATTATTGAAATACTTTTCTCACAGAAGGAATGGCCAGTTTTACATTATGGAGAAACTGAAAAGATAGCAATAATTAATATTGCTAAAAACCTAAATTTTAGTTTTGAAGAAATTGATTTACTTGCCTCAAGATTTATAGACTTACATACCTTAATACGAAAGTCTTGGATATTACCACTAAAAAACTATGGATTAAAAACTGTTTCTAATTGGCTTGGATTTGAATGGATGCAAAAAAATGTCAATGGCTCGAAAGCCCTTTATTGGTGGATTCAATATCAAATTACAGAAAACGAAATATTTTTAAAAAAAATTATCCAATATAACAAAGATGATTGTTTTGCTACTCTACAAATTGCAGAATATTTGATCAAAAATCAATTAAAGAAAAATTGATCCTACAGATTTATTAATAATAATTTTTCCAAAAATTTCTGAAAAAAAATAACTTGCTTCCTGTAAATATTTTCTTTTTATCATTGCTAAACCTTTTATTTGAGAATCTGACTTGAAAAAACTAGTGATTTTGCCTACAGAAATATCCTTGGCAGAATTTATATATAAATTTTTATCTTCAACATCTAAATTCAAATTAGATTCAAATGATTTCCAAATTCTTATTTCCTGTTTTAAAGAAGAAACATTTTTTATTTTTGACATTGTTTCTTGTCCTAAAAAACAACCTTTATTAAAATCTATAAGATCTTGTAATCCAAGCTCAAGGGGATTATTTTTTCCGTTTATTTCCATTTCTAAAGAGGGTATTGCCTGATTAATCTTCCAAAGTTTTAAATCATTGGGATTTAGTAAATTTACTTTATTTTTATATATTTCAAATTCTTTATCTTCTTTTTTGAAGAAAATAGGCTGGTAAGTTCTCCATGAACTAGATTCATCAATTTCCTGAATTCTATTTATCAAGAAAGGTTTAGTTAGAAGTACATCGTCCGCTGGAAAAATAATTTGATTAAAGTATTCAATTATTTCATTAGTGTTACCCGCCAAGATAATTACTTCTAATTTTCTTTCTAAAAAAATAATTTCAATTAATGACCTTAGAACTCCATTTGGAGTTAACCAACAAGTTTTGATAACTTTATTTTCTGAATTAAGAATATTGCTAGTCGTTATTCCATTCAAAAATTTCCTGGCATCTTTTCCACTAACAGAAAAGCAATCAAATTTTTCAAGCCAAAACTTTTTTGTTATATCTTGCATTTTGAGATATTTATAGAAAGTCTTTTATTGTAAAAAGACTCTTTAATTTAACATTTTCATCATTAAGGGCTTCACATCCCCCTTCTTGCCTATCAACTATAGACAAAACTTCTTCAACAATGTAATTATTTTCTCGTAACTTTTTTATAGCTTTTATTACTGAACCAGCAGTTGTAACAACATCCTCTAAGACAGTTACTAAAGTTCCTTCTTCTAATTTAGGCCCCTCTATTCCAGCTTTAGTACCGTATTGTTTAATCTCTTTCCGAATTATTAAACCACTAAGTTCTAGGCCTTGTGAAGCTGCTTTGACAATTAATCCACTTACAAGAGGATCTGCGCCTAATGTCAATCCTGCTACAGCTTTTGCTCTTGAGTCCTTTAACTCTAAAAATAATTCACTTATTAAGTTTAGGCCTTCGCCATTTAATGATACTGGTTTACAGTTCATGTAATGACTGCTTTTTTTTCCTGAAGATAAAGTAAAGTTTCCTTTCTTGTAAGATTTTTCAATTAACTGTTTTAACAATTTTGCTTTAATTAAATCATACTTATCCGAAAATTTGCCCATTATTAAAAGTTAAATTTCTATTTAAAGATTAGAAGAAAAAAAGAAATCTCACAAAAACTTCCTAATGAGGTGTTTTTTGAAATATTATTTTTATATTGTATATTGAAATTCAATGTAATTAAAATTACATAAATTTCCTTGGGGGTGTAGCAATCTGGTGAATGCACCAAACTCATAATTTGGCTAAGGCGAGTTCGATCCTCGCCACCCCCATTATTCATTTGTCATTGAATGAAAATAACTCTACTTTTATTTCTTTTATTTTTACCAGCTTTTTTCGCAGCGAGTGAACTCTCTTTTTTATTAATACGGCCAAGTAAAGTTTTAAGGTTAATAGAAGAAAAAAAGAAAGGAGCATTTTCAATTTTAAAAATTCAAAAACGCTTTAGATCTTCATTAATTGCTTCTCAATTTGGAGTAACAATTTCATTAATTGCAATTGGATGGCTCAGCAATAACCTCGCTAATGATTATTGGAAAAGCAATATTTTATCAAATAGATTTTATGATCTTCTATTATTTTTATTTGTTGTTTTAGTTGTTACTCTTGTTTCTGGACTAATACCAAAAGCTTTAGTAATTAACAATCCAGAATCTGCTGCATTAAGGTTAACCACAATATTCGATGCTGTAAGAAAAGCTATGAATCCTATAGTGAAAACAATAGAATTCTTTGCTAGCGCTTGTTTAGGCTTGTTCAATTTAAATAACAAATGGGATTCTTTAAACTCGGGTTTATCTGCTGGAGAATTAGAAACTCTTATAGAGACAGATAATGTAACAGGTTTAAAACCAGATGAGAAGAATATTCTTGAAGGAGTTTTTGCTTTAAAAGATACACAGGTTAAAGAAGTGATGATTCCAAGATCTGAAATGGTAACTTTGCCAAAAAATATAACCTTTTCAGAACTTATGAAACAAGTAGATAAAACTCGACATGCTCGCTTCTTTGTGATTGGTGAGTCTTTAGATGATGTATTAGGTGTATTAGATTTACGATATTTAGCTAAGCCAATTTCAAAAGGTGAAATGGAAGCCGATACATTATTAGAGCCATTCCTTTTACCAGTAACAAAAATAATAGAAACATGTTCACTAGCAGAAATATTTCCAATAGTAAGAGACTACAATCCTTT
>QCBF01000027.1:0-15266 GCA_003281705.1 Prochlorococcus sp. AG-347-C10 | reverse complement strand
CAATCGTTCCATCTTCAGAAAGATCTACTGAATATCCTGAATAATCCCAACTAGCTTCTCCATCTATATCACTTCCAAGTTGTGTCCATGATGCTGCTGAAGTCTCATTGCTATAGAGCTTCACAGTGCTGCCAGCTTCTGCAGTTCCTGTAATATCTGGAGTTGTATCGTTAGTTATTGATGGTGATAGCGAGGTTGGTGCATCTGGAGTAACAGTATCAACAGATAAAGTTAAGGTGTTATTACTATCAGATCCATCTGCATTTTCATTTCCCGCAGAATCAGAGAATTTTGATGAGGCTACACTTATTACTCCATCAGTTGTACTATCTGCAGTCGGGGTGAATGTTGCTGTATAAACGGTGCTGGATGATGCCGCAAAACTTGATAACTCTCCTCCAGAAACACTGATATCATCTTCAATAAAATCAGTTGCCGCTTCAGAAAGGGTAAAGGTTACTGTTGTTGTCTCGCCGGCCTTCAATGATGAGGCACTAGATGTTATCGCTATTGTTGGGGCTGTTTCATCTGCAGTCGTAAAACTAAGACTTGTGGTATCACTTATTCCGGCGTAGTCATTACTGGAAGAATCATCAAAAGCAGTAGCTGCAATCTGGACATAATATTCTGTTTGTTCTGCTAAATCACTGCTAGGATTTATTGTTATTTGAGTAGAACCACTTCCTGATATAAGACCACTAGATGCAACATTAAAAGTTTCTACTTCAGAATCATCTGAAGATTTATAAATAACAATATTTCCACTTTCTACATCTACTGCTTCTGAGAAATTGAGAACGATATTACTATCTGTCGCTACTGCCGTTGCATTATCTGCTGGTGTACTACTGCTTAAGGTAGGAGCTGTTTCATCTGCCGTTGTAAAACTAAGAGTTGTTGTATCACTTATTCCGGCATAGTCATTACTGGAAGCATCATCAAATGCTGTAGATGCTATCTGCACATAATATTCGGTTTGTTCTTCTAAATCACTGCTAGGATTTATTGTTATTTGAGTAGAACCACTTCCTGATATAAGACCGCTAGATGCAACATTAAAAGTTTCTACTTCAGAATCATCTGAAGATTTATAAATAACAATATTTCCACTTTCTACATCTACTTCTTCTGAGAAATTGAGAATGATATTACTATCTGTCGCTACTGCCGTTGCATTATCTGCTGGTGTGCTACTGCTTAAGGTAGGAGCTGTCGTATCAGAACCTATCGCATCAGATTCAGTGAGGTACATGACATCAACAGGAATAGTCTGATCCGCGCCATTTTTATTCCACCAAAGTCTTGCATGTGCCCCTCCAGTATGTTCAAAAAAATCAAATCTAACCCAAACGACCTCTCCTTCTGTAAGTGAAATAGCACTAGTTTCTTGAGTTTGTACTCCATGAAGATTCCAGTCAGTAAAAGATCCTAGGAGCGAACCGCTTTCATTATTTGAATAAACTTTAAGTATTTGCCCGTCATCAGTAGAAGTTTTAAAGTAATAAGTCCCAGTTTCTGGAATTCTTATATAAGTCTCCCAACGTATACGAAAATAATTATCAAGACCTTGACTGGCAAAATCGGCATTGGTTTCATATATAGACGTCGTGTAATGAATAGGCGTACCAAGATCATCGTTATTATCAGGAGGCAATACACTTTTATTTTGTGTGTAATTTGTAGTTATGTATTGATATGAACCATTAGTTAAATACTCAGGTAAATTACTTGTCAGATTTGTTAATTTTGAATGCTTTATTCCTTCTAAACTTTTACCCTTGCCTAACTTTCCATTACTTGCATTAACTTTTAAATTCAGGCATCTTTCTAAACTATCTCTAATGCCATTAACGGAGCCGCCATAACAACTCCAAAGATTTATTAAATGTTCATTTAACTTTCTAGTGTTTTTTAATAAAGAGAGTTCTTTCTCCAAAGATAAAGAATTATATCCATCACCAATATCAATAAAACCGGGACTTCCATGAGCAACAATATTTATGCTTTTCGCATCATCTTCTAAAACATGATTTATTGCATCTACTAAAGTCTTTGCATAAAATTTTCTACCAACAGTATTCTCAAAATAATTAATTAATGATTTTGATGTAATTAACCATTCAAAATCTGAGCCTAAAGTTTTTGCAAATACAATATCGTTTTCAGAATTCCAATTCAATAAGTTATTTTTTTTATTTTTTAATAAATTGGGAAACATTATTTAGTAATTAAAAAGATTGAATTTCAATCTATTGGTTGTATATCTTTAAGGATATTTTTCATGTCATTAAGCATAGAATTTTTGCTTACCTTCAAAAGATTTATTGTATCTCCATACATTTTTAGTTGAAGATCTACCGTTTGAAGTCCATTTAAAAGTGACTTTGCATTATCTGGCAAATCATCAAAATTGTATTCATTATCATCAAACTTAAGCTTTTTAATTTTGTTTTCTTGATTATCCAAATTTATAAATTAAGGTATCTTCATGATAAACATTAAATTTTTTAAAAACTGTTATATGGTAATTCAACAATAAATTTATCTTATTTTTTTGCTACTAATTATTATTTAATAAATGACAAAACCCAATAATCGGAAGATTATTTATTTACAATCATGATTAATTTTGTATTAACTCCAGATTGGGTAGAAGCTATTTTGGGCACAATAGAGGGTCTTTCTTTCATTTGTTCCTCTCTCATAATTTTAAGATTTATTATAGTAGCGCTCTCGATAGCGAATTTCTTTTTTTGTTATTGGGTTGGACTTGGAACAGCAGAGCACGTTTCTATTTTATTACTAGCAATACTTCATTTTTCCTTAAATATTTATATGATTTCTCTTTTTTATTATTCAAGATCTATAAGATGCGTACCAATAGGTTGGAGAGAGACATATAAAAATTACTTTTTCTTATTTCTTCCATTTGAATTTAAAAACATGCTTAAATTTGGAGATATTATTAAACATAAAAACAAAAAGTCTTTGAAACTTGTTAGTAAAAATAGCGAATTTGAGAATCTCGCATTTGTAGTAGATGGTGAAGCATCCATAACAATAGAAAATGACGTAGAGGTCGCAAAACTAAAGAAAGGTGATTGGATTTCAGAATTTTCTTTTATTACAGGAGATAAAACATCAGCCAATGTAATTTCTAATAATATCTTTGCTATCAGTTGGAGTAAGGCTACCCTTGAAAATTTAAAAATTAAAAAGCCTGAATTATTTGAAAAGATTAATTCTCTTATAGCCAGAAATTTATGTGAGAAGTTAATTAGATCAAATAAAAAATAGCTTAACTATTTTCTCTAAAGTATCTCAAAAACTTCTACTAAACTTTCTCTACCTTTTACTTTACAAGGGCCCCATTCCTCTAACTTATAGTCTGAACCATTAGCAAAATTAAGACTTTCTTTAGAAACTAAAATTCTACAATTATTTTTCATATTATCTTTATTCAAAGATTCCAACCTTGCAGCAACGTTTACACTATCGCCAATCAGAGCATACTCAATTTTTTCAGAACCTCCCATTGATCCTGTAATAATTTTCCCACTATGAATTCCAATTCGTAATTTTATTAAAGGTAGTCCCTCAGCCTCTAAATCATCCTTAAGTTTTTCAATGGCATTTCTAATTTCCATTGCAGTTTTAATTGCTTCATTAGATGATTGCTCATAATTTTTTTTAACTGGAGCACCAAATACAGCAAGAAAACCATCACCTGTGAATTTATTTACCATGCCACCATTTTCAGAAATAATCTTTACAAATTTTTCCATACCTCGATTTAACCAATCTAATAATTCAGTAGGATTCATATTCTCTGAAACGGAACTAAAACTTACTGTGTCGCTAAATAATATTGTCACTGGAAGTTCAGTCCCAGGAAATCTTCCATTTTCAAGTAAAGAATCTTTCTGATTCCATAATTCCTCGGCTACTTCTGGAGATGTTGTTTGACCTAACAACTTTTGCATTAAAGCTTTTTGCTTCTGCTGCTCAGATGCTTTTTTAAGCCAAGAGATACTGGAAAAAGTTATTGCTCCAATTACTGGTAGTGCTAATTCAATCCAGTATCCAATAATGAACGCTAAATAAACAGCTAAAGCTAATAATCCTAAAGCGGATATGAATACTATTAGTCCAATACTTATTTTCTTAGTTTTTTCTATAAAAATGCTTATAAGAAAAACATAAAAAATAATTCCAAAAAGTTCAATAAAAGGATTAATCGTTTTTATTTTAAGTGTTGAATTATTTTGTAGTGAAAGTAACTGATTAGCTCTATGAGCATGAATTTCAGCTCCACTTATCAATAGATTTTTACTATCTGTTACAAATCTGCTTGAGGGCACAGCAAAAACATCTTTTAAAGAAGGTGCGGTTGCACCTATAACAATCATTTTATTTTTCAATTTTTCTAAAGGAATTTTATCCTCTAAAATCTCACTTAAACTGTATATAGGAATATAGTTCTTTTCTGGATAATTTATAAATATCTGAAAACCATTTGAATCAACATTGGTATATCCTCCCGAATAATTTTGAATTAAAGAAATTTTATTTTTATAAAATTTATCCTCTAAGTTAAAACTTTCTTTATTCAAAAATTGATGTATTTCTAACATTCTCATTGGAACACTTATAAACTCCTTTCCTAAATTATATTTTCTTCTATCAACACCTACTAAATCTCTTCTAACAACATTATCTATATCTATTGGCATATCATTAAAAGCAATTCTTTCTAAGGGGAAATCAGGAATTGATGGAATTCCCTCTGCGACATTGAAAATACTGATTACTTTTTTATTTAATCTGGAATAATTAGCTAATGATTCAGCTCCTTCTCCAACTCCTACGTTTCTATATAAATCAAGAACTATTGAAGAAGATTCTGCTTTATCAAGCTTTTGAATTGTCTTTAAAAGATATTTATCATCAATAGGCCAACCATATTTCTCTATATCACTTTCAGAAACTCCAACTACTAATGATGGTGAATCGTATAAATATTTTTTTGGATATCTAGTTTTTAGACTATCAAAAATTAGTAAGTCAATATTTTGCGAAACTCCACTTAAACCAATAAAAGTAATTCCTCCTAAAGCAAAAAAATAAAAAGAGTTATCTATTATTTTTTTAAAAAATTTTTTTAACATTTGATAAAGAAATTATTTTTTAATTATTTAAAAAGTTAGGCAATCAACGGAAATCTCTTCAGACCAATTCTCATCAAATAGTTCATTAATTTCAAATTTTTTATTAAGTTCTTTTTGAGAAATATTTTTACCACAATATTTTGACAACCATGAAATTTTATCTTCACTATTGTTACTCTTCTCAAATGATTCTGGAGCGATTAATGATATTGCAGGTGGAGAATTATCTTGTATGAAATTAAACCCAAAGCCATCAAAACTATCTTCATTATCATCACTACATTCAAATGCTGACTCCCAAGTAAACGGGAATTGCTTCTTTGGAATATTTAAAAATATTATTTTTTCTGATGAATTCGAAATCAATAAGTCATCAATTTCTGGAGAAGGGCCACTATAAGTTCCGTCTGGAGAAGAATATGGTTTAAAAGCAATTTTTACATCCTTTGGAGAACTTGAAGGTCCTATTATTAAAGCTATTTGACCCTTGGAATTATGAAAAAGAATATTATTATCGGGAACCAAATGCATTATTTTTCGCGCACTGCACTCACCTCGTGTTCCACCTCCCAATCTCCTCCCTGGGAAAGCAGACCCAATATTAATTTCTTGAGACATTAGATATTTAGGCAATATCGATGAAACTAAAATCAAAGAATAAATTAGTAATTTTTTCATTTTTGATTTTTTAAAATTCTTATTATTAATAACATAACAAAATCTACCAAGGAGAGCCCATTAGTTCAATTCCAGCCCAAAAGAAAGGATTGCTTAAACCATTCATAACAATTCTTTTTTGTGAGTTATTTAATTCAGAGAGTAGTACTTTATTATTGATACCAATAAGGGAATCATTCTCTAATCTTATTTTTTCTTCAGCAAAAGCTTTTCTTGTCATTTGCATTGCTTCTGCTTTTGGTATTCCCATATCTAAAAAACTATACATTTGAACAAAATAAGCTGAAGTCATTACATCATCCACATACCATAAAGTTCCAATAGCACTTTTACTCCCAGCTTGTAGAGCTAAACCACTGAAACCTAATTCAGTTTCTTGGTCACCTACCGCCGTTCTACATGCACTTAATACGATTAATTCAAATGGGTTATTTATTCTTCCTTTCCTTAAAATTGAAAATTTATCTAAACTTATTGGTTCTGTTCCAGAAAATAATTGAGAAGCTTTAGGCCCACCTGGTTTAAATTCTGCATGAGTTGCTAAATGAATTTTATCGTATTTTTCATCTATAGCTTTTTTAAAAAAAGTTTCTGGAGTAAATTTATTATTTAGCACTATATCTTTATTAATAGGATTACTTATATTGTTCAATTCTTGTTTTACTAAAGGCAATGGAGCAAGTTCCTTAAATTGTGAAGCACCTATAGCTAATATTTTTTTATTGATATTATTTGCAATATCTAAATTAGTTAAAGATAAAGATGGGGTTATAGAAAAAGCATATTTTTCTCCAAAATATTCAAAACCATCATGTAGAGCTGCAAAAGGTACCGCTTGAAGACCCCTATCAGCTGATATAAGAAGGGTTGTTATTTTTTCTTTGTTCAATTCATCCTCAACACTCTTTATAAGAATTTCATGTAGAACTCTCGAAGGTGAACTTTCATTCTCAACCTTAAGATCTTCTTGTCTTGATAATTGAGAATATAAAGCTCCAAGATTTTTTGCAAAATTCTTTGTTGTTATTTCAACCCTTTTACCAGAGACATTACCATTTGCAAAAATAACTGTTAAATCTATAAAGGCATCTGCATTTTTATCTATCGTTTTGCCTTTAGCAGGTGTATAGCTAATATGCATAATTGCTGGATTATATTTTTCTTTTTCGAATACAAATTCTGAATTATTTAAATTTAAATTATTTGCTTTATATCCTGCAATAAGATTTTTTCTAACTGAAAATTCTGAAATGATATCTCTTAAACGTATTTGTTCTTTTGCTTTAATTATTGCTTGTTGCAAGTCAATAGTAGATTTTGTTTTATTAGTAAAAGAATTTCCAAGATTTAATTGGTTAATAGCTCTATTGGCAGAAACCGATTCAAATTTGTTCAAATTTTCGATAATAGTTTTTCTTTTTATTTCGATAATATTTGAAATCCCAGCCAAAGATTGTGCAGCTGAAAGTTTGATTTTTTGGATTTTTTTCTTTTCTCTAGATGCAACATTTTTACTTTGATTTGAAGAGCCTTTTTCAGATGCGTCAGATTCTTCATCAGAGGAACTCTCATCAGAGGAACTTTCATCAGAAGAACTTTCATCAGAAGAACTCTCACTAGAAGAACTTTCATCGGAAGAACTTGAACTATCACTTGATTCAGAATCAGAACTACTACTTTCACTACTTGAACCCGAATCAGAACTACTGCTTTCACTACTTGAACCCGAATCACCTTCTGAGCCACTTCCTGCTGAAGATGAACTTTCTGTTGAAGAGGAAGAGGATGAGGTATCTGAAGAAGTGCTACCAGTGGAACTTGAAGAAGAACTAGAGCCAGAATCTCCAGAAGAACTTCCTGATGACATTGCAATAGATGAACTTCCACCTGCTGCACCACCGCCAGCGCCTGGAGAACTAACAGGTGTAACAGAAGGGACTTTAATAACTATTTTTGGAGGTACAAATTCTGTTACACTACTCTCGAATATATCTTGCAGAGAGATTATTTCTCCAGCTTTAAAACCATAAATTGGATCTGAAAAGTCTTTTAATTTATAAGAAAGTGATAATTCACCATTTCCAAATTTATAAATACTTGAAGAGCCATTACCTATAATTTCACCTTTAAATTGAGAATCAACATTTTGATCTATGCTCAAAAAATTAGCAACTTTATTGGGATTATTTTCATTGAATTTATATTTTTTCTTTTTTGGATTTATATAAATTGAACCTTTGCCATTTATTCCTTTAGGTGCCCTCATGAGCAAACCTCCAGGACCAGAAATTATGTCTTCATTAACTTGTATTTTACTATCCGCTATCAATTTTAATGTGCCTTGCCCACTAGAAAAATCGATTTTATTGTCAATTTTTATATTACCTTTATCACCTTTTCTATCATCTGAATAATTTTTTAAAAAGGTTACCTCTTTTTCCACAGGAGATAACTCAAAATCAATTTCATTTGAAGTAGTAATGATAACATTCGTTCCTTTTTTAAGTGCATTTTCAATACTTACCTTAGTGGTTTTATTAATTACGAAATCAAATGGATCTAAAAGCCACAATCCATCACCACCTTTTTTACTTTTTAAGCTTATTTCTATATCTTTAACATCTAAATTCGCGCCAGATGTTTCTATACTCCCTCCTTTATTTCCGTTACTAATTAATGTACCTTTAACTCTCGTCAATCCTTTTTTGTTGTTTATATCACTCCATATAACTATTATTCCACCTTTCCCATTATTACTAGAAGCATTAATAACAACTTTATCTTCAATTATTGTTTTATTAGATTGACTTATTTGTTTATTTGAATTTTGCCAACTACCTCCAATTTGTATTAATCCCCCAAAGTCTTTGCCCATACTTATCAAATGAGAATTTCCAGTTAGAAAAACACTTTCACCAGTAATTGTTATTTCACCATTATTTTTTGCTGAAGTTTTTAATTTTGAATTATCTATATGTACAGAACCATTTGGTGAGTGGATATATAATTTTTCGTCAACAACGATATTCGTATCAGAAATTTCTACATTTGCTAAATTAAGATTATTTTTTTTACTATTAGGTTTATTATTAAAAACTGGCTCTGAGCTGAAATCTTTTAGGTGATATTTATTATTTTTAAAAACATCAAAAATATTTTCTGAAAAATTTAATGAATTAGCTGTAGAAAAATTTAGACTTTTTGTATTAACAAAAACTCCTCCTTTTTCAATTTTTAATCCATAAGGAGAAACCCAAAAAAGATTTGCTAATCCTTCAAGCTTTATAGGCTTATTTATAAAAGTTCCATTTTTTGAAGAAACTCCAACAATAACATTTTTTTGACTTTCATTAAAAAACTTTACTTCTTTAATTCTGCCTCTCGTATCGAAAGCATTGAATTTGTGAAAAAGATTTTTTCCTGATTTAATTCCGCCATAAATATTGCAATAACCTATTTTGCAACTACTATTATTAGGTTTATTAATGATGGTTTTTGTATCATTAATAGAATTTAAATTTATTTCCGCTTTAGTAAAATTTGAAATAGAAAGAAAACTAAAATAAATAGGTAAGAATATAAGTTTTATCTTTCTCTTAAATAGCATTTATCGTAAATTCAAGAAATAGTAAATAATTTAATTTTTACTTTATTAACATGTTAATAATTGAAAGAATTTAAGTGAAAAAGAATGTGAAAAATAAAACATTGAATCATTAGGCAACATTAATATTTATTATGTTTTTTTTACCTATACTTATAACATTTGAACCAAATAAAATTGACCTGCCTTTAACATCTCCTTTTAAACAAAAAGAAGAAAAAAATATAAAAAAACAGGTTGAAGATAAAAATAATAAATTTAAAGAAGATACTAATCTTGATAACGATTTACCTAATAATCACCTTTTAGATTGGTTACCCAGGATTCAAGGCGAGATTCCATATTCTTCTAAAAAGATTAAAAGAATAATTAATTCATGTAAAAAAGCGACTAAAGAAGAAACTTTAAGTTCATGTGCAGCAAAATTAAATGCTCAACTTGTAAGTGATGGTTATACAAATAGTAGGGTTTACACATTACTTCAAGGTAAAAATGGAACTCTTGACGTGATTATGGGGAAAATTGTTGAGTTAAAAATAAGAAGCAGTAACAAAGTTTTAGAAAAGAAAGTATTTGAAAAGCTTAAAGAATTAAATGGGAAAATATTACATCAGCCTACTCTTCAGAAAAAACTAGCTGAGGCAAAAGAAATTAAAAACGTAGGTCAACTCTCTGGAGACATTAGTAGATTAGGCAGTGATCCCACTAAAGCAATTCTTAAGATTAATGCAACTTATCTGCCATCTGATTGGCAAAGACAAATTAATATTAGGAATGATGGAAGTCCAGGAACAGGGCAATGGAGAAATATTGGTACTTTTGTGAAAACTGATGTTTTCACAAAAAATGATATGTATATAGGGATGATTGAAGTAAATACCAATAAAGATGTAGAGGTAGGTTCGCAACTATATTCATCAACTTATGTGCTGCCCCTTAATCAAAAATTAAATCTCACGAATTCTTTTGCATACAGTCGAAGTGACATGGTTGAATTTGAAGGTGATTTGAAGACTTTGAGATTTGATGCTTTGCAGTATAATTTCCAAATTGACAAATCTTTAATTGCTAATGAGAGAGGAACCTTAAGTTCCTTCGCAAGTATAAGCAATGGCAAAACTGAGAGTTTTTTTGGAGGTGTAAGAACTCCTTTAGTTACAGGTGCCAATACAGAGGGTTATGTTACAACTGGTTCTATAAAAGCTGGAATAAATTTCAGTAAAATTAAAAATAACAAATCTTGGAACGGAAGTTTATTCGGAAATCAAGGATTAGCATTCTTAAGCAAAGATATACAATTAAATGATTTTGCCCTTAATGGCATATATCCAGGCGAGTCAAAGGCAATAGGATCAAATATTAATTTTTCATGGACAATAAAACCTGGCATTGGAGTGAACTTATCTTCTTCTGCTCAATTAGCTCTAAATCCATTAACAAGTGGGATGAGTTTTTCATTAGGAGGTTCTTCAGGTCTTAAAGGCTTGCCTGGGAGTCTTACAAGTGGAGATAGTGGATGGCAACAAACAATTGAAACTGTTATTACTACGTATCAAAAAGGAAAAAATGCTTTTCAGTTAGTTCCTTTCTTTGGATATGGAGAAGTAAATACAAAAATTAATAATGAATCTACTGATGATTCTGCTGGATCTACTGGTATTTTATTGAGATCTATTAATGCAAATAAAATATATGAATTAGGTTTTTATAAATTTATTAACACTAAAGACAACTCCGGGACATGGAATAACTGGATGTTAGGAGATGGCATATTTTCTAGCTTCACAATCAATTTTTAATATAGACTTTTTTAAAATTAATTTATTATAAATGTATTTCTTAGAAAAACTAATACCTTTAATTTTAGGGCATTTTGTAGCTGATTTTGCCATTCAAACTGACACAGTCGCAATAAATAAATGCCCAAATAATAATTCAAAAATTAATATTAACTGGGCTTGGTGGATGTCAGGTCATGTATCTCTTCATGGATTAATTGTTTTTCTGATAACTGGTAATTCATATTTAGCTTTTGCAGAAGCAATAATTCATTTCTATATAGATTATTTGAAATGTATTGGAAAATTTAATTTGCTTGTTGATCAAATTCTCCATATTATTTGCAAAATGACTTGGACTTTGTTTATTATTTCATTTTAAAAAATCATTCAAACACATTTTAAATTTTGGAATTGAATTTATCGAAAGAAATTTTAGTATCAATTTTTACTGATATAAGTGGTTTAAGATTTTTATTTTGTATAGAGTGAAATTAGAAAAAAAACAACAGTGAAATTTTCAAGAACTAAATCAGGTTTCTTTAGGCCAGGATTTTCAAATTTTTCTTCTATACAAACTTTATTAGGAGACTTTATTAATGATAGAACTTCTCCAAGTCTTTTAAAAGATTATCATGATAAAAAAGCCAAAATTCTTACTGAAAAGAAATGGGATAATGGGGAACCTTATGAAAGAGTAATAGAATCCAACGAAGATCTAAAAGAAATTATACAGAATCCAAATATCATAAAAAATTCAATTTGCATAATCGAACCAGCAGATCATGTTGGAAAGAATATAATTGGAGAAGATGTAAGAGCTTCTTCTAATATTGCATCTCTATGCCAATTCATTTCAGATTGCGACTCAATACTTATACCTCTATGGAAGACAGGAAAACTCGACAATAAATTATTAATTGATTTATTACAAAACTCTATAGCAGTTTTTGTTGAAGGAGGTCATCCAACAGTAAAAGATGCAAATAGTTTTAAAGGTTTAAATATATCATTAGATGAATTACAAGAATTAACTGAAGAATTAATACTTGCCAGAGGGCTCAAAACTGCACCATCTATATTTATTTGTCTTGGCCATCAATTAGCGGCTCAGGCTCATATTAGGCTTATAAAAAAGGCAGCCAATCAGATCGTAAATTTGATGAGTCCAGAAGTTTTGAGTTCAAAGTGTCACTACGAAAACCTTTTAAATACTTGCAAAGAAATAATTAATACTGGAGAAAATTTATCTATTTATAAGGATGATGACAAAGAAGATGATGTTCCTGAAATAGAAGTAGCTAAAGGTTGGGATGATCCATGCTTTGCTGTAGCTCTAAATGAAGTACCTGAAGTTGGTCAAGTTGAATTATTACATTATTCTCACAATGGCATTCATCAAAGTAAAGATTTTCCAAAATTACTTTTGCATCATGAATTAACAAGTGAACAAAATGAAGGAATTGTTGAACAGTCAGTCACGTATGAAAAAGATTTAAACATTGTTATGTTTCATAGTGACGAAGTAAATGAGGAAGCCATATTATTTGCAAATTGGGCTTATGGAGCACTTCAAAAAGCTATAGCACCTGTGAGGAAGAAAATTTCAGTGTCTGATTACTCTTGGCTTTTGAGCTTACCAGATTCAATTGAAATTGTATGTTCAACTAGTGCTGAAGGTAAATTATGTACCGAAGTTTCTGCAACTTGCATTAACTACACAGATTATGAGACTCAGCATAAAAGGCGATCATTTACGTTTCAATTTCACCCTGAATTACTTGATGACCTTAGGGAATTTAATAAATCAGGAATGCCAAGCTATGAAAAATTAAAAAATGATGATGGTGTAAGAATGTTAATAAGAGTTATATACGAATCAATTACTGATTGATTTTGATAATTAAATTGTTTGAATATCTTTTTACTGAGTAAAAAATCCTATTTTTATATTCTTGTATTTTTGAATACTTAAATAGGTCCCATTTAAATCAGATTATAAAAATAGTTACATTTTTAAAATGACTCAAAATTCCATGAATACTCCTTATGCAAAAAGAGTAGCTGAAAAATTTAGAGAGGCTCAAAACTATTTAAAGAGTAACGGTTTTAGTAGATCAACTAAACATTTGCTAGAAGATATTGAAAATTCTGTTGAAAAATAATAATGCCAATATCTCCACATTTTCCACAATTACATTACGGCTATGATGATGGTTTTACTACCATTGTTTTTGGATTAATAGGTAGTTGCTTAGGATGTATCTTAATTTTATTAATTTCATTTTTTGAATTTAAATTAAAAAAGCAAAATAGTAAAAATTAAATTTTAAATTTTTAAATTAGTAATTTATATTTTTGCCATAGAATGATTTAACCATCTAGATAGTGAAGAACAAATTTATATCATGAAGATAAAGTTAAAAATTTAATAATTTCAATGATTAATAAAAATAAATTTTGATAGTATTAGTTTGAGGTTTGTTTTTAAAAATTATTTACATAAAACAAACTTAGCTTGAGAATTTTTTTGAATAAATTATTTTAAAATTTTTCATAAGAATTTTGAAGATTTAAACAAAATTAATCTTTATGTGTATTAAGTGTGGATATTACCTAAAAGATTACAACCATTCTGGAGATCTATCGGATAATTTAAGTCAATCTGTACTTGGAACTAATAAAGATTTAGCAAATTATTTGACTTCTGAATTTTGGGAGGATTATGGCACAGTTCCAAGGAAATTTAATCTTTCTGAAAATGGGATCAATCCCAAAAATGGAATTATTACATACAACACAACTGGAAATAGTTTTGATAAAAATGGGATAACAAATGATAGGAATTTTTTAGTAGATGAAGCTTTCAAAATCTTGGAAGCTTCAATGGGATTTAATTTCAATAAAATAAATCAGCAAGCAGATATAAATTTTGGAGATAAATATGCAAATAGTGCTTTCGCCTACGCAGATGGGAGAAGTTATTCTTCAGGGTTGGATTTTGTAAATATAAATATAGGTTCAAATTGGAACCAAGGTAAAAGTAATCTAGGAGATTATAGTTTTCAGACAATATTACATGAGATAGGACATTCTCTAGGACTGGGCCATCAAGGTTTATACAATGGTTCAGGGAATTATTTGGACGACTCATATTTCATAAATGATAGTTGGCAGTCGTCAATTATGTCTTATTTTTCACAAGAAGAAAATACATCAACTTATGCAGATTTTGCATACTTAAACACCTATATGAGTGCAGATTGGATTGCCTTAGATAATATTTATTCTTCTGAAGGTTTTTCTACAAAAAATGCATTCACCGGGGATACAACTTACGGATTTAATACAAATATTCCAGTATCCAAAAGTGTTATCTATTCGGAAATGAGTAGTTTGATAAACAATAATGCTTACACATTGGCAGATGGATCAGGAATAGATACATTCGATTTTAGTGGATTTACATCTAATCAATTAATTGATTTAAGAGAAACGGAACTAAATTCAACTAAATTAAATTATTCAAATATCGGAGGAAAAATTGGCAACTTAATAATTGCTTCCGGAACAATTATTGAAAATGCCAAGGGTGGTTCAGGATCAGATTCAATAATAGGAAATAATGCAGACAATAAAATTCTTGGCAAGGCTGGAGATGACATTATTAATAGCGGTAAAGGCAACGATATTATTGACGGAGGATCTGGGATTGATATTGCAGTTTTCTCTTCAACAAAAAGTAATTATGAAATTACGAAAATTAATGAAAGTCAATATATGATTGTGGATAAAGAGGGTGATGATGGTTCTGATATTTTTGAAAATATAGAAATGCTTAGATTTAGTGACCAAGTTTTTGATATGGGTTTGGTGCAAGATTTGTTTATCAAAGATAATTTTACTAATAATGAATTTTTAATTTTTTCAGGAAGTGATAAAAATGATATTCTCTTTGGGACAACCTATGGGGATCAAATTACTGGTTTAAAAGGCAATGATATTTTATATGGCAAACAAGGAAATGATGATATTTTT
>QCBF01000026.1:0-15341 GCA_003281705.1 Prochlorococcus sp. AG-347-C10 | reverse complement strand
GAATTTTTAAGAATAAATCTTTTGGATTATGAGTGAAAATACTCATGACTTAATTATAATTTATTAGTAAAAATTAATTGAAATATGCTTTTGCATCGTAAAGAGTTTCATCGCTTATCTCTAGAATTCCTCTCAAGATTGCGTATTTTTCGGTATTTGTTTTGACTTTACCTCTTACAAAAAATGGAACTTTTGTTAATTCGGCTCTACCAGATTCAGTCCAGATAATTCCTTCTTTACTATTTTTTTCTTTTGTTTCGTCAGGATTTAAAAAGTCCTTTGTGTTGGTCGCTGTATGTCCTAAATGGCTTTGATGACCATCAACAAACTCAAAGTCATGTTTGAACATATCAATAAGATGCTCTTCTAAGCCCATCATTAGAGGATGTACCCAGTCATCAAAAATCACATTTGCTCCTTCCCATCCCATTTGAGGGCTGTATCTTGCAGGAACATCTTGAACATGCATTGGAGTACTAATTACTGAGCATGGAATACCGAGTCTTTTTGCACTATGCCTTTCCATTTGAGTCCCTAAAACTAGTTCAGGGGCGGCTTTCTTCATAGCATCTTCCACTTCTAGATAATTGTTGGTTATCAGAGCTTCTACATTTAGTTCTTTTGCAGTTGCTCTTACTTGTCTTGCCATTTCCCTGCTGTATGTCCCAAGACCAACTACTTCAAAACCCAATTCTTCCTTAGCAATTTTGGCTGCTGCAATTGCATGTGTTCCATCACCAAAAATAAAAACTCTTTTGCCAGTAAGATAATTTGAGTCAACTGATTTTGAGTACCAAGGAAGTTTTGATTTATTTTCTAATTCTTTTTTATTCGTCAAAGGAAGATCTAATTTCTTATGAACTTCATTTATAAATTCAATTGTATTTTTTATTCCAATTGGAATAGTGTTTGTATATTCCATTCCAAAGTTCCGTTTAAGCCATTCGCATGATGCTTCCGCAATTTCTCGATAAAGACAAATATTTATTTCAGCATCAATTAGTCTTTCAATATCATCTGGACTAGCACCAAATGGAGCAACTACGTTTGTATCTATTCCTTGCTCTGAAAGTATGCGTTGGATTTCGATTACATCATCTCTGCATCTAAATCCTAGTAATGAAGGGCCAAGTATATTGACTTTTGGTCTACGCCCAAATTCCTTCCACCTTAGAGGACTTATTTTCTCTGAATTGGTTACTTTTTCTTTTAAAAGGGTTCTTGTTAATTGATAAAAGGTTTCTGAGGCTCCCCAATTTTCTTTCTTGCTATAAGCAGGTAGTTCAAGATTCACAATAGGCATATCAAACCCCATCCCTTTAGCAAGAGCTCCAGGTTGGTCTTGGATAAGTTCTGCTGTACAACTTTCTCCAACTAAAAGAGTTTTGGGTTTGAATCGTTCAACCGCTTCCTTAATATTTTTCTTCACTAATTCAGCTGTATCGCCTCCAAGGTCTCTAGCCTGAAAAGTTGTATAGGTAACTGGAGGCCTTTGCCCCCTCCTCTCGATCATTGTAAAGAGAAGATCTGCATATGTATCTCCTTGGGGGGCATGAAGCACATAATGAATGTCTTTCATTGAAGAGGCAATTCTCATAGCACCAACATGTGGTGGTCCTTCATACGTCCAAAGAGTTAATTCCATAGTTTTTAATGTGTTACAAAAGTTTTTGAAGTTAGGATTTGATTTCTTTTTAAAGGCTTGGAGAAAAGACCCGCCAAATCTGCGGCTTGATCAATTCCATGAATTGGACTGAATACCATTTCTATTGACCACTTAGTACTAATCCCCTCAGCCTCAAGAGGGTTAGCTAAACCCATTCCACAAACTACTAAGTCTGGATTAGATTCTCTCACTCGATCTAATTGTTTTTCTACATGTTGCCCTTCGACAATTTTTGTATTATCCGGTAATAGATTAATCTCCTCTTTCATTAAATCTTTATTTAGGTAAGGAGTACCTACCTCTATAAGATCCATTTCGCATTCATTATGCAAAAATCTTGCCAAAGATATCTCCAGTTGCGATTCAGGAAGAAGAAATAATCTTTTCCCCTTAAGTATTTCTTTGTGAGATTCAAGAGCAAGTTTTGCTCTATTAATTAAAGGCGAAATAATTTCATGAACTTTAAGTTCACTAATTTTGAAAGCTTTCGCTGCAGCTAAAAACCATTCAGTACTTCCTTCGATACCAAGAGGAAATGGAGCCGAAATTATTTCACAACCGCGATGTTTGAGGTCTCGAACCGTATCACTTAGATAAGGCTGAGTTAATAATACTTTTGTATTTTTGCCAATCTTTGGTAATTCTGTTGATTGCCGTGGCGGAAAACTCTCAATATTTGAAATTCCTAAATTTTTAAAAATCTTTTTAAACCTATCCTCTACATTATCTGAAAGAGTCCCAACTAATAATAATTTCTCCTCATTTGATGAATCCATTAATGGAATTAAAGCTTTTAATGCGCCATCTTCTCCTTGGGTAAAAGTTGTTTCTATCCCACTGCCAGAGTAATTAACGAATCTTACTTGACCAAAAAATCTTTTATTTAATTTCTCTGCGACAGTTGCAAGATCTAGTTTGATCACTTCACTTGGACAAGATCCAACTAGAAAAAGAGTTTTTATTTCTGGTCTTCTTGCAATAAGATCATTAACTACTCGATCTAATTCTTCATGAGCGTCAGCAAGACCAGCAAGATCTTTTTCTTCAAGAATAGCCGTCCCAAATCTTGGCTCAGCAAAAATCATAACCCCAGCAGCGCTTTGAATTAAATGAGCACATGTCCTTGAGCCTACTACCAGAAAAAACGCATCAGGCATTCTTCTGTGGAGCCAAACTATTGAAGTTAAACCACAAAAAACTTCCCTTGGTCCAGTTTCCTTATTAAATTCAACTTTACTCATTAAAAATTTTCAAGAGCTTATATTTCAAGCTTGCATAAACTTTTTAATTTAAGAAAGTAATTAATAAGTTCTCTTACAAAATGAACACATTTAAAAAACTTATATGAATGTTTAAATACTTAAATGAAAATTATGAAAATTATTTTTAGGGTATATTCTAATTTCTATAGAAGGAATTTCCTTGACTTGCTTTTGAAAGCTTCCATACATTTCTAGCTATTTTCGTAGCTAATAATCCTGCTCTTTCAAACTTAGATTTTCCTGGCTTAGCTCCAATTAGAGCTGTTACTTCTGAAGTGGTCAAAGGTGCTCCAGTATTTATAGCTAATTGGGTTAACTCCAATCTATCTCTAAGGTTCTTAAGATTTACTTTCTCAATTTTATCTTCTTCTAACCAGCTAAAAGATGGGTCTTTCTGAGATAGTTTTTGCATCAAGCTTAGGCTAACTAATCCAAGAGTTTGATCAGGAGTTAATTCTTTTTCAGTACCAGAAACATTTGGTTCTTTTTTTTGAGAAGTTCCCATAAAAATGCATATCTTTTACTTGAAGTTATCGTTTTGTGGTAAGCATGCAAGTAAATTTAATAGAAAAAATGAACCATTATCCGTTATAGTCGCCTCAATGGAACCAACTTCTAGCTTAAACAGAGGGAAACGAAAAAAAGGGAGTTCTCTAGTCACAGGATCTGAGGTGCAATCTCAGGCCAGTGGTGCTAGCTGTTTTATTACTACCGATTCAGAAAAGTCTCTGGTATCCAGACAAGCAAGTCAAGTTGAGCAAATTGAGTTAAGAACATATGTTTTTTTAGATTCTCTGCAACCTCAATTAGCAGCATATATGGGAACTGTTAGTAGAGGTTTTTTACCTATTCCTGGTGATTCATGTCTTTGGATGGAAGTTTCACCTGGGATGGCTGTTCATAGAGTCACTGATATTGCCCTAAAAGCAAGTAATGTAAGACTTGGTCAGATGATTGTTGAAAGAGCATTTGGATCTCTTGCTCTTTACCATAAAGATCAAAGCACGGTTTTACATTCTGGAGATGTTGTTCTAGATGCGATTGGGAGCGAAGTTAGAAAAAGAACAAAACCTGCTACGAGTTGGACTGAGGTTATTCGAGCAATTACTCCAGATCATGCAGTTTTAATAAATAGACAAAACAGAAGTGGATCAATGATTCAATCTGGAATGAGCATGTTTATATTAGAAACTGAACCAGCTGGTTATGTTTTAAAAGCAGCTAATGAAGCTGAAAAGGCATCTAATATAACTGTTGTTGATGTTAAGGCAGTTGGAGCTTTTGGTAGATTAACTCTCGCCGGGAAAGAAGGGGATGTAGAAGAGGCTGCAGCAGCTGCTATAAGAGCAATTGAAGAAATTTCAAATTATTGAGAATTTTTTTTATTTAAACCTTTTTTTAACTTAAACCTATCTCTTTTTTTAAAAAAGGTGACATAATTTTTGCAGCTTTACCTCTACTACCTAATTTATTTAATTGTGATTGTGAGAGCTCACCGTAAACACAGTTAGCCTCTTTTACCCAAAAAATAGATTCGAATTCCCCGTTTGGATATTTGGGGTTCTTAAGAATTTCTCCCCAGCATATCCCTGTTGTATCTTGAACTAAGTTTCCTGAGGGATCGCACAAAACCATACAACTTATAAATCTTGCACTCCTATAAGGACTATCAGAAAGTTCATTAATTAATTTTTTAATTTTCTCATCATTAGTTTTGGCATATCGAGCAGAATAAATTCCTGGCCGACCATCTAAAACATCTACTTCAAGACCCGAGTCATCAGCTAATGCCCAAGTTTTAGTCTCTAAAGCAGCTGCTTTTGCTTTTAGAAGTGCATTCTCAAAATATGTGTTTCCAGTCTCTTCGACATTTAAATATTCTGGTTGCTTCTGAACCTTTAAAGATAAAACACACAACATCTCTGAAATTTCAGATACCTTTCTTTGATTGCCACTCGCAATAGTCAGAACTGGAAGGTTCAAAATAACGAAAAAAATTTACTGTGGATATTATCTTACTTTAAAGCTTGATACGGAGACAGGAAAGGTTGAACATTCCACACCTGTATAGACAGGGCCTGTCTCGTACGGAAATAACATAATGTAAATTTTTTCTTAACACAACAGTATGTTTTGATGCACTAACCAATTTGCATAAGTATTGACATATCAATAGTACCAAGGGTGATAAGTTTAACTTATGAATGATAGAAAAAACATTAATGGAGATTTTGTCGAAAACGCTTGACTTATAAGTACCTAATGAAGCATTCTTCGAAATGAACATTCCACATTTAGTATTTAGTAGACAATGGCTACAGAAACAATGGGTATCGCTCTCGGCATGATCGAGACACGAGGACTTGTACCTGCAATCGAAGCAGCAGACGCGATGACAAAGGCAGCAGAAGTTCGCCTTATTGGTCGTGAATTCGTTGGCGGCGGTTATGTCACAGTATTAGTTAGAGGCGAAACAGGCGCAGTTAACGCAGCTGTAAGAGCTGGTGCTGATGCTTGCGAAAGAGTTGGTGACGGTTTAGTTGCAGCTCACATTATTGCTCGTCCTCATAGAGAAGTTGAACCTGCTCTAGGTAACGGTGAATTTCTTGGTCAAAAGGACTAATTAAGTAAAGCAAGATTTATAAATTTTGCACAATAATTATTTTCCCTAAATAGACCTAAATTTATCCTTATGAGTAAGAAGTATGATGCAGGGGTAAAGGAGTACAGAGATACCTACTGGACTCCAGAATATGTACCCCTAGACACCGATTTACTAGCCTGTTTCAAATGTACAGGTCAGGAAGGTGTTCCAAGAGAAGAAGTTGCAGCAGCTGTTGCCGCAGAATCTTCAACAGGTACTTGGTCAACAGTTTGGTCCGAGTTACTTACAGACCTAGAATTTTATAAAGGACGTTGCTATCGAATAGAAGACGTTCCTGGAGATCCTGAAGCTTTTTATGCTTTTATTGCATATCCTTTAGATCTCTTTGAAGAAGGCTCAATTACAAACGTGTTAACATCTCTAGTGGGTAACGTTTTTGGATTTAAAGCTTTAAGACATCTACGTCTAGAAGATATTAGATTCCCAATTGCTTTCATTAAAACTTGCGGTGGTCCACCAAACGGAATCGTAGTTGAAAGAGATCGACTTAACAAATACGGAAGACCTCTACTTGGTTGTACCATCAAACCTAAATTAGGATTATCTGGTAAAAACTATGGTCGAGTTGTATATGAATGTCTTAGGGGCGGTCTTGATTTAACGAAGGATGATGAGAATATTAATTCTCAACCATTCCAACGTTGGAGAGAAAGATTTGAGTTTGTTGCTGAAGCAGTTAAGCTTGCTCAGCGAGAAACTGGAGAAGTTAAAGGTCACTACCTAAATTGTACTGCTAACACTCCTGAAGAACTCTATGAAAGAGCTGAATTTGCAAAAGAGCTAGATATGCCAATCATCATGCATGATTATATAACTGGTGGTTTTACTGCAAATACTGGATTGGCTAATTGGTGTCGTAAAAATGGCATGCTTCTGCATATTCACAGAGCTATGCATGCTGTTATTGATAGACATCCAAAGCATGGTATTCACTTCAGAGTTCTTGCAAAATGTTTGAGACTTTCCGGCGGAGACCAATTACATACTGGAACCGTTGTTGGAAAACTAGAGGGTGATCGTCAAACAACTCTTGGTTATATTGACAATTTAAGAGAGTCATTTGTTCCTGAAGATAGATCAAGGGGTAACTTCTTTGATCAAGATTGGGGTTCAATGCCTGGAGTATTTGCAGTCGCATCAGGTGGTATCCATGTTTGGCATATGCCTGCACTTCTTGCGATCTTTGGGGATGATTCCTGTCTTCAATTCGGTGGAGGAACACATGGTCATCCATGGGGTTCAGCTGCTGGAGCTGCAGCTAACAGAGTTGCTTTAGAAGCTTGTGTAAAAGCCCGTAATGCTGGTCGCGAAATCGAAAAAGAGAGTAGAGACATTCTTATGGAAGCTGCTAAGCATAGTCCTGAATTAGCTATTGCTCTTGAAACTTGGAAGGAAATTAAGTTCGAGTTTGACACGGTCGACAAGCTTGATGTTCAGGGTTAACTCAAGTTTCGAAATTGAGGAGATTTATTCTCCTCAAACTTCTTAAAATCTCGTTTTTACGAGTAATTACATTCACATTTTGATTAATTATGCCTTTCCAGAGCACAGTAAGTGACTATCAAACAGTTGCAACCCTGGAAACATTCGGTTTCTTACCACCGATGACCCAGGAAGAAATATATGACCAAATTGCCTACATAATTGCTCAAGGTTGGAGTCCAGTTATTGAGCATGTTCATCCAAGTGGATGTATGCAAACGTATTGGTCTTATTGGAAACTCCCATTCTTTGGGGAAAAAGATCTTAACTTGATCGTGAGCGAATTAGAGGCATGCCATAGAGCATACCCTGATCATCATGTAAGAATCATCGGATACGATGCTTACACTCAAAGTCAAGGAACAGCTTTTGTAGTTTTCCAAGGACGTTAAAGCTACTTATCGTAGTCAATAACTTTCTCCATAAGAACTTAATTTTTTGGAGAAAGTCTTTTTAAAAAGTTTTACAATTGTAGGGTTATGTCAATGAAAACTAGTAGAGAAATTGCATTAGAGAGAAGAAAAGCTATGAGTGATAGTGGAAAAAAAGCTGTTACAAATTCTTCTACTACCAAAGACAGGGTTCGCACATCTGATGATATGCAAATTTCTGGGATAAAATCTTCAATTGATACAAATACTGCAAAAAAACATATTCCAACAGTAAAAATGAATAAAAAATCCTTTTCTAAAAATTTATCCAGCAAAGAACTTGTAATTGAAAGAAGGAAAGCAATGTCAACTCATGGCAAATCAGCCATAAGTTCATCTGATAGAACTCGTACAGAAGCTAATAAAAATATCCAAGTAAATGAAATTAAAATAACTCTAGATAAAAACTCTGACTTATCAAATTCCGGTAATTCCGAGAACAAAGTTATAAATACTAAAATTAAAAGAAGAGTAACTCAAAAAAGAAAACCTATCACCAATACAAGTAGAGATATTGTTTTGGCAAGAAGAGAAGCACAATCTAAACATGGCAAATCAGCTTCTAAACAAAATAATAGTGCAGCATCTTTGGCTAGAAGAGGAGATCCAGATTTATCAAGCAGAGAAATATCTCAAAGAGTTAGGGAATTAAGAAGTAAAACTGGAGCAACCTCCAAAAAAGGAAGTGGTAAATGTAGACCATGCGGTCCAAATAAAAATGGATCAAAAATGAATATTGCTGATGCAAGTTGGAAAGTTGGTAAAAGTGAAACTAATTCTGGACAAACAGTAACGGGAACACAGGCTAATAGATCGTTAAAAACTACCGGTAATGAAGCTAGCACATGTAGAAGCGTCACAGGCACACAATATTTGGGATCCGAAGTACTTAATCAATTTTGCCAAAATCAACCTGAATATAAACAGCCAACTAGATCCTCAGTAACTTCAACATCAGCTGGAAATAAAGTCACAGGTAATGAGGTCGGAAGATCTGAGAAAGTTACTGGCGATGAACCTGGAACTTGCAAAAATGTAACTGGTACTGAATATAGTTCTGCAAATCAGTCAAAGAAATATTGTGGGGAAGTTACCAAAAATCCTTCAAAGGTTAAACATAGTAATACAGCTGAGGGATTAAAAGTATCTGGGTCTTTACCTGGGAGATCTGCACTTGTAACTGGAGATGAGTCAGGATCTGGTCATCAATTAACAGGCGATCAATATCTTGGTTCAGAAACTAATCCTAAAGGGAGATCCCATGAAAAAGTCGGGAAATACAATACATTAAATGGCAATGCATTAACTGGTACAGGAGTAGGGAGGTCTGAATACGTTACTGGTAATGAACCAGGAAGCTGTAAAAATGTAACTGGCGATGAATATATTGGTTCCCAACAATACGAGTCATTCTGTAAATCCAAACCAAAAGCTGAAGCAATGAAGGTTGGAGTTAGTCTCTCAAATAACGCTAATGAGATTAGTGGCACCTTAACTGGAAGATCTGAGAAAGTTACTGGCGATGAACCTGGAACTTGCAAAAATGTAACTGGGACACCATATGCTGGATTAGATCAAGCTGAGGAAAATTGTAATTCTGACTTAATAACTGAATTAAAAGATAAAGGAAAGATTTATTTAGGAGGTAGTTCAAATGCACGTCTTACAGGAATACAACCGGGTATCGGAGGAAGTATGACTGGAGCAGGCAAAGGTGCTTGTCTAAATCCAACAGGCACCCCTTATGTTGGCGGAGATCAGTTAGGCAATAATTGTTCCAATCATTCATCTGAAAAAAATTATGCCAATAGTGAAAGAAAAAATTCAAGATCATGGGAAGAATTTTCTGTAAATTCTCCCTCAAGAGATAAATACTCTGATAAAAAAAGAGATGGTGTAACAGGCAATGAGTATGAAAATGGCTCAAAGATTACAGGTCCATTCGATATGGCTAATGACACAGTAACAGGGACAGAACAATTTAGGTTTGATAAAAGCAAAAATTCCATACTTACCCCAAAAAAAGATTTAAAGGAATTTGATTCTTCAAAAGAGAGAGCACAATCCAGAATTACTGGCGAGGGTCAATCTGCTGGGTTGAAGATTACAGGGGATGATTGGGCAAGAGGAAACAGGGTAACAGGTACTGAAGGAGCTTCAGCAAGAAAAAGAAATCCTACAAGACCCGGCATGACGAGTGCAATGCCAGTGATGGATATAAAAAGGAATGATGAAATGAAAGAGCCAGATTTCTTGATAACTGGATCAAGTGGTAATACTCGTGAGGGACAACTTGTTACCTTTTCAGGTGGTGCTCGAGGGTAATTAAATAATGCCTTTAAGAGGACTGGCAAAAGCCAAGAACTTTACATTGGGGCCAACCGCTCCAATGAAAACTTTTACGGAAAATATTCATACACAAACTAAAAAATCAAACGATTTAAGAAATTCTGGAAAATCTCATAAATTAACTAACAGTATCCAGAATGAAAATTTATATAGGTATGAAAGCAAAATAAAAAGCGATTTTGACGAAATTGTTCCAACTCTCAAGGAAATTGCTCGAATTCAACATCACGAAGATTTTATAAATAAGGCTCAGAAAATATCAAGAAAAAATTTGGGAATAGATTTGCCCCTCCATATATTAGATAAGTCTTGGGTAAAACCTCTTGATATGAGAGCTTTATATGCATGGTGTGCTTTCAAACAGCATGAGAAACTTAGCGATAGTTTTTTTAATAATGATCCACTTGATGGTGCTGCTGGAAGTAGGGATGCGCAAGACTTTGAAAAATTTCTTTTAGATTGTGGAATACATTTACTTGATATAACTCCTTGTTCAGATGGTAGATTAGCTCATTCAGTTGCTTATGTAATGAGAATACCTTTTAGTTCAGTAAGAAGAAGATCCCATGCTGGAGCACTTTTTGATATTGAAAATACTGTTAATCGATGGGTAAAAACTGAACATAAAAGATATAGAGAGAATGTTCCAAATGAAGCTCATAAAGATACCAGGTACTTAAAAGTTGTAACTTATCATTTTAGTTCAGTAGATCCTTTGCATCAGGGTTGCGCAGCTCATTGTAGTAATGACGAGTTAGCTGCAGCAGAAGGTAGAAATAAATTACATGCTTTCAAAGAGGCTGTAGAGAATAGCTTTTGCTGCGGAGCTTCTGTGGATTTAATGTTAATTGGACTCGATACAGACACTGATTCATTAAAAATACATTTATCAACTAGCGATGGCGGTATAGATTTAGAAAAAACTATTTCTACATTAGAAATTTACAATTCAACAATTAATTTTTCAAAAGCGGACGCGGAAAGAGAAATTTGCCAGACAATTTCCAAGCAATCTTCAAAAGATAAACTCAGTGGAATGGAAAAATTTACGTATAACTTAATTGTCAATAATATTTCTCAAATTGATTATGTTAAGAGTTTTCATAATGGTTCTTATGAAGATATTGGACATGCAGAGAGGTTTATTGGAGTAGGTATAGGTTTCAAAGAAGTACATCTCAGAAATTTAACTTATTTTGCTCATTTAGATACAGTTGAAGAGGGGGCTCCTGATTTAGATGTAGGAGTGAAGATTTTTACTGGATTAAATGTTTCTCAGGATTTACCTATTCCGGTAGTAATAAGATTTGATTACTCTGGAAAAGTACCCGGCGCAAAAGAGAGGGCAATAAATGATTGTGAAAGAGTTAATAATGCGATATCAATTAGATATAAAAATTTAGTTGATCAAGGTCTATTACATACTTGTTCTACTATTAGAGATAGGGACAACATTCATTCCGCCCATATTATTGGAATGTCTTTAGATAAAAAAACAGAGGAGGCTCACTAATTATGTTAATTTGTAAGGTTGTAAAACCACTTGTTTCTACCAATAGGATTCCTGGTTTTGAACATAAACATCTGCAAGTTGTATTAGATGGTTCTTCTAATAAAGTTGCAGTTGATGCTGTTGGCTGCAAGCCAGGAGATTGGGTTATTTGTGTTGGAAGTTCTGCTGCAAGAGAAGCTGCGGGAAGCAAATCTTATCCAAGTGATTTAACGATTGTTGGAATAATTGATCATTGGGATCCTGACAAGTCATAAAAAAAGGAGGATATAAATTGTGGAAATTATGAAGGTATTAGGAAGGATGGTATGCACTCAAAGAGTGGCAGGCTTAGGTTATATGAATTTACGAATTTTAGAAAATAATAAAGGAAAGAAATTAGTTGCTGTTGATCCTGTTGGAGCTAGAGAAGGTAACTGGGTTTTTACTTCTAGTGGCTCTGCCGCTAGATTTGCATGCCCTAATCCAGAAGTTCAAACCGATTTAACAATTGGCGGTATTATCGATTATTGGGAGAGTGACTAAAATCTTAACTTTAAAAATTTATTGAGAAACTTTGTTGAAGGTATAGTGTAATTAGTCTTGAATAAAGAATGTAATGTGGAATGAAAGAGAATCACCTTTGAGGATTGAAAAAAGATTTGAATTTGAGCAGTACTCAAAAATTAGAAAATTCATGGGGAAAATTGATAAATTATGTAAAGAAAGGGATATCTATCCAAATATCAGCTTTGGTAAGAATTTTGTAAGTCTTTCAATATTTTTAGATAATAAAGAAATATCAGAAAACGAAAAAGAATTTTCAAGGGATATTGATAAATTTTATTTAGAAGATTAGTCCTTTTTAATAATTATTTGGCTTGGCAATATCTCTTTTGATTAAAGCCATTAAATATGTTGGGGCTTTATATCTGCCAGGTAGACATCTATTTAAAGTTTCAAGATGACTCCAACAAACTGTCTTTTCTATATCTTTAACTGAGTTGCCTTTTAAAATTAATAGTCTAAGAGCTTTGCAAAATAGAGGATAACCTGCTTCTAGTTCATCTATATTAAGCTTTGCTGCTGACATAGATCAAAGATGAAATATCACTAATAATCTATACAACTATGGTGCACAATTGGACCATATTTTAAATTTCTCAATAATTAGAAATTAATCTAGAAATGCGATGCAATCTATCTCAACTAAAACTCCTTTTGGTAAAGATGAGACTTCCACGCAGGCCCTTGCTGGAGGATTCTCTACATTAAAAAAATTACTATATATTTTATTGACAATTTGAAAATTACTTAAGTCGGTTAAGTAAATAGTTGTTTTTATTACATCCTCTATTTTTGCTCCACCAGCTTTAATAACTTCTGCAAGATTTTTTAAAACTTGAATAGTTTCCTTCTCTATATCACCTAAACATGTTATTTCATTTAAAGCTGGATCTATGGCAATTTGACCAGAACAATAGATGAAATTGCCAGCTTTTATTGCTTGATTATAAGGTCCGACTGGATCTGGAGCATTTGATGTTTTAATTACTTGTTTGGGGGACATTTGTTTAAGAAGATACCTATCTATTTAAACCCATAAATCTTTATTAGCTCTTAAAAAAGTAAATTCTTCTAAATTTTTTGCTCTTAAGAAAAGGTTTATTTTCATATCTTCATAAAGCAAAAATGGAATCGTCAATTCATTATTAGAGAGTTTTTTTTCAACTTCCGAAAGTTTGTTTTTAATATCTTGATCTTTAGGCTTGAGATTCAATGCCCACAATATATTTGTCTTAGTATATTCATGTGCACAGTATATAAGGGTATTTTTTGGTAGAGATTTTATTCTTTCTAATGAAGAATACATTTGTTGATAAGTTCCTTCAAAAATTCTTCCACAGCCTCCAGAAAATAATGTATCACCAATAAAAAGAATAGGATTTTCCCCATTTAGAAAGAAGGCAATATGTGAGCTTGTATGCCCTAATACTTCAATTATTTTTATTTCTTCGCCTAAAATTTTCAAAGTTTCTCCATCCTCTACAGATACATTCTGAAAAGGTATTCGTTTTTTTTCTTTGGAGGAAGCAATCACCTTTACATTTGGCCATCTTTCTATGAGAGCCCTCGTCCCCCCAATATGGTCTGAATGATGATGAGTTTGCAAAATAGCTTTTAAGTGCAAATTATTTTCATTTATATATCTAATTACTGGTTCGTGAACTGATGGATCTACAACTACAACGGATTTATCTTTTACCCACAACCAAATGACATTATCACTTAAAACTCTGAGTCCGATTATATTTCGAGCTTTATTAAATTCCATTGTTAACTTAGAATGAAGAATCCTTGGAAGAAATTGATCTATGTTTACTATAGCTTTACCAAAAGGAGCTCTGTTAAAAGATTCAATTTCAACTTTTAAAAGAGCTGGGTTAGATTTCTCAGATGCGTTGGACGAAAATAATAGATCATTAACCTTCGAATCAAATTGTAAACGGGCAAAAGCTTTATTAGTAAGAAATGGAGATGTGCCTGTTTATGTAAGTTATGGTCAGGCTGATTTGGGTATTGTAGGGTATGACGTTTTACGAGAATCTGAATTAAAAGTCGCAAAGTTATTAGATTTAGGATTTGGTGGTTGTCATATGTCGTTGGCGGTTAAGGAAAATAGCAATTATTCAATACCAACTGATCTTCCAGCAAATTGTAAAGTAGCAAGTAAATTTATTAAAACAGCAAGATCTTATTTTGAAGAATTAAATATTCCTGTAGAAATAGTTCATTTGACAGGATCAGTCGAGCTTGGTCCTATTACAGGTATGGCAGAGGCAATAGTTGATTTGGTTGCAACCGGAAAGACTCTTAAAGAGAATGGTTTAATTAAAATAGATGATCTTTATTACTCGACTGCAAGACTAATTGGAAATCCTTTATCTATGAGGTTAGATGATAATTGTCTCAGGGATACTATTTTATCAATAGAATCAACTAATGCTTTATAGAAGACTAGCTAAATGTTTTTTAAGGATTTTAGAAGGATTAAAAAGTTAGGTAAATATTTAACAAAAGATAAAAAAACAATTTATCTAATCTTGATAGTTTTGTTACCTGTTTCTTTCTCTGGAGCAATTCAACCATTATTAGTTGGTCAAGCCATTACTATTCTAAAGAACGAAACTACAGATGTTTGGCTAAGTAAAACTTTCTTTGGACAGTCAATAAATGCCATAATCCTAACTTTATTTATAACTGTATTATTCAGATTAGTTCTGCAGGGGTACCAAAGTTACAATATCCAAGCAGTGGGACAACGTTTGACAGCAAGAATAAGAAGAGAGCTTTTTGATCATTCAATATCTTTATCTCTTAAATATCACGATAAAATGCCTGTAGGGAAATTGTTAACGAGATTAACAAATGATGTTGATGCTTTAGCCGAGGTTTTTGGTAGTGGGGCAGTTGGAGTCATTGCTGACTTCGTAAGTCTGATAGTAATTTCTTTGACAATGCTGTCAATTGATAGAGGGCTTGCCATTTTATTACTTTTGACTCAAATCCCAGTTTCATATTTTATTATTTGGCTTCAAAAACGTTACAGAAGAGCCAATTATCAAGTAAGGGAAGAATTATCTCAACTCAACTCTGATTTTCAAGAGAATCTTCAAGGTTTAGAAGTCGTTCAGATGTTCAGAAGAGAGGCTTTTAATAGCAAGAAATTTTCCAAAACTGGTGTTGCTTACAAGAAAGCAGTTAATGGAACAATATTTTATGATAGTAGTATTTCGGCATTTATAGAATGGATTTCTCTTGCCGCAGTTTCCTTGGTTTTAGCAGTTGGAGGTTATCTTGTTACTTCTGGAAATATTGGTTTAGGAACATTAACAACCTTTATTTTATATTCCCAAAGACTTTTTGAACCTCTTAGGCAACTTGCAGAAAGATTTACTCAAATACAAGGAGGTTTAACAGCTGTTGAAAGAATAAA
>QCBF01000025.1:0-17982 GCA_003281705.1 Prochlorococcus sp. AG-347-C10 | reverse complement strand
ATCAAAACCATATCCCCATCAGCAATATATGCATCAATCATAGAATCTCCATTAACTGTCAATGCGAAAACATTCTTCTTTTTGAATACATCAGTCATGTCTAAATTCTCCTGTATATCGGAGTAAGTTTCAATCAATCCCCCTGCTGCTACAGAACCCAAAATAGGAACGCCCTCAACTATTTCATCTACGATTTGTAGTGTTCTAGCTTTCCCTTCCTGCCATTTGAGGTAGCCTTTTTCTTGCAAATGTTTTAGACGGCTTTGAATTGGAGCAGGAGATTTTAAATTCATAGCTTGCATCATTTGTCTAATTGATGGACTATGTTGAAATTCTCTCAAATAATTTTTAATCCATTGATATAACTCATTCTGAGCCTGAGTAAGATTATCTTCAGGAGGAGCAACCATAAAACATTTGTACTCTAATACATTTGTACCTATTATTTATCTATTACGCAAGTCTTTAAGAAAGAAGGCATGATAATAGTGCTTGTTGAACGTGCATCCTATTTTCGGCTTGCTCGAAAATTCTACTGTTTTTGCTTTCAATTACTTCATCAGTAATTTCTTTATCCCTATAAGCTGGTAAGCAATGCAACACAATTGCATCTTTAGCAGCTTTGCTGAGTAAATTTGAATCAATGGTAAAGCCATTAAATTCTTTGTCTTTTTGTTCCTTTTGATTTTCTTCACCCATAGAGGACCAAACATCCGTGTACAAAACATTGGCACCTAAACTTGCGTAAAACGGGTCATTAGTAATTTTCAATAAGCTTTTATTATCATTAATTTTTCTAGCTTTATCTAGTAAAAAAGAATTTGGTTCGTAACCTTTTGGGCATGCAATTCTGACCTCTACTCCCAATAATGCTCCGCTAATAATTAGGGAATTAGCAACATTGTTTCCATCTCCAATGTAGGAGAGGACTTTACCTTTTAAATCTCCAAATTCTTCTTTTATAGTTAAGAAATCGGCTAATGCTTGACAGGGATGTTCTAAATCAGTAAGTGCATTTATTACAGGAATGGTAGACCATTTCGCATATTCTTCCAGAACTGATTGTTTATAAGTTCTAATTGCTAAAACATCGCAATATCTACTTAGAACTCTAGCTGTATCTTTGATTGGCTCGCCTCTCCCAATTTGAGATGTATTTGGATTTAGATCAATTGAGGTTCCTCCCAGTCTTGCCATGGCAACCTGAAAACTAACTCTCGTGCGAGTAGAAGACTTATCAAAAACTAATCCCAAGACTTTATTCTTGTACTCAATATTTAAATCTTTATTTTTAAAGTTTTTTGCAAGCTCGAATATAAGACGAACCTCTTCAGTTGACATATCTAAACTTGATAAAAAATTCTTTTCAGCAAGCCTAATTGGTTTTAACATATTACTTTCTTTGGAAACCCAAATTCTACTATGCAGGCATCTTACTCTCTGCCAAGAGGGTTTTTAGATCCTCACCTTCTATAACTTCTTCTTTAAGAATTTTTTGAGAAATTGATTCCAGTAAAGGTAAATTATTTCTGAGAATATTTAGTGCTGTTTCATGAGCATCATCTACAAGATCTCTTACTTCCTTATCTATAGCCTGAGCTGTAGCATCACTAACAGATCTTCTAGGGTTATTCCCATTTCCCAAGAACTGACCTCCACCTTGTTTATCATAAGCGAGAGGACCAAGAATATCACTCATTCCGAATGTACCGACCATTTGTTCTGCAATATCAGTTGCTCTTTGTAAGTCATTTGAGGCTCCCGTAGTAATCTTCCCAAAAACGACCTCTTCTGCTGATCTGCCTCCAAGAAGTGTAGCTATTTGTCCTTTTAACTCCTCTTTAGAATTCAAAAATCTTTCTTCTGTTGGTAATTGAAGAGTATAACCAAGCGCACTCATACCTCTTGGTACAATTGAAATCTTGGCAACTTTTGAACCTCCTGGCATAAGATGACCAACTATTGCATGACCAACTTCGTGATAAGCAACAACTTTCTTTTCATCATCTTGCAAAACACGACTTTTCTTTTCCAATCCAGCTACAACTCTTTCTATAGCTTCGCTTAAATCTTGTTGTTCTACACTTTTCCTTTTGGCTCTGGCTGCAAGTAAAGCAGCTTCATTTACCATGTTTGCTAAATCGGCACCTGCAAAACCGCTTGTTGCTTGTGCTATAGAATCTAAATCTATAGATTCTGCTAATTTAACCTTTTTTTGTGTAAATTTCTAGGATTGTTTTTCTTCCTGACAAATCAGGTCTATCGACTAAAACTTGCCTATCAAATCTTCCAGGCCTTAATAACGCGGCATCTAGAACTTCCGGTTGGTTAGTTGCAGCAAGAACTATAACAGGCTTATCAGCTGAAGCAAAACCATCCATTTCAGTAAGCAACTGATTTAAAGTTTGTTCTCTTTCGTCATTTCCACCAACAACTCCCATAGATCCAGAACGGCTTTTACCTATAGCATCTAATTCGTCAATAAAGATAATGCAAGGAGCTTTTTTCTTTGCTTGTTCAAACAAATCCCTAACTCTTGCCGCACCTGCACCTACAAAAAGCTCGACAAATTCAGAACCTGAGATTATAAAGAATGGAACTTCCGCTTCTCCCGCAACAGCTTTTGAAAGAAGAGTTTTACCTGTTCCTGGAGGTCCCACAAGAAGCACCCCTTTTGGTATGCGCGCACCTATATCTGTGTATCTCTCAGGTTTTTTTAGAAAATCAACTATTTCTGTTAATTCATCCTTAGCTTCATCAACACCAGCCACATCCGCAAATGTTACTTTTGATTCATCATCGGGGACGTAAACTTTTGCTTTACTTTTGGTAAAACTCAGAGCTCCCTGAGCACCTCCTCCACCCATACTTCTTCTAGCGAAGAATTGTAAAACAAGGATAAAAATTAAAGGAGGAACAACCCAGCTCAATATGGTTGAGAAAAAATTAGGTTTCTTGGGAGGAGCAGCAGCGAATTCCACCCCTTTACTTTCTAACCTTTGTGGGAGGTCCATATCAAAAATTGGAGTTGTTGCTAAAACAGAAGGGGCACCTTCTTCAGCTCTATTTAATTCATATCTAATCTGTTCTTGAGTGATATATGCACGCTTAACTTCACCATCATTAACTTGATCAATAAATAAGGAGTAAGGAACCCTAGGGATTTGCATATTTTGATTAGGGAAAAGGCTACTAAATAAAAGTAGTGCTCCAACACCTATCAAAATAATATTCACAATTCCAAATCTTCTATTAGGTTGATTATCGTCTTGTCTTATTGGCATAATTGTGGGCAAATTTGAACTTATTATAAACTAAACCAACAGTTTCCGTATCTGTATTGTTTTTTTTGGGTAAGAACCGTACGGTACTTTAACCCAAATAAATATCTTAAAAATTAATTTTTGAATAAACTCTTAACGCATATATCATCGCCAATCAAACTAAGCTGAGATTCCCTTAATTTAATAATTTCATGCATTTCTCCAAACTCAAAATCACCAAGGGGATTCATATTATTTTCTCCGCCTAAAATTTTTGGAGCAATAAAAGTTATAATTTCCTGAATACAATTAGATTTAATAGCGGCAGTAGCTAATCGAGGGCCACACTCCCACAAAACATTATTACATCCCCTTTTAGCAAGTATTTTTGAAATTAGCTCTGGATTATCTGATGATACCTTTTCGACTTCAACAGACTTTGGAATCCTAGTGAGGTATTTTTCATTTGCTGTTGAAGAATCATAAATAACTAATGTTTTTGCCTTATTACAATCCCAAAGATTAGATTTTGTTGGCAAGTCTAAACTTTTTGTAAACACAACTCGCAAAGGCTCAGGATTTTTTAAACCTCTAGTAGTTAAAAGGGGATTATCTCTTCGTAATGTGTTTCCACCAATGATTATTGCATCAAATTCTGCCCTAAAAGAGTGTACTAAGGACCTTGATTCTTCATTAGTAATCCATTTACTTTTTCCATTTTTTAAAGCTATTCTTCCATCAATACTCATTGCCCATTTAAAAACACCAAATGCCTTTTTAGTAATGTTCCTATGAATAAAAGCCTTATTTAAATCTAAGGATTCCTTTTTACATAATCCTAAGTGAACTTGTACTCCAGCTTCTTTTAGCAGCTTAATACCTTTACCAGCGACTCTTACATCAGGGTCTGCAATAGATATATAAGCCCTTTTTATCCCAGAGGATATCACCTGATCTACACATGGAGGTGTTCTACCCTGGTGGCAACAAGGTTCAAGATTTACATAAATTGACCCACCTTTAGCATCTTTTTTTAAATTACTAAAAGCCATTGCCTCTGCATGAGGCATCCCTGCCTTGAAATGAAACCCTTCTGAAATGAGCTTTCCATTCTTATCAAGTATCACTGCTCCCACCCTTGGGTTTGGACTCGTTGTATTTTTGCCTAAAGAAGCCAAAAAAATTGCTCTTTTCATCCATTTTGTATGGCTTACATTTTTTTCAGTCATCTCCAAAAATCAAATTCAGTTAATTGATCTCCACTCTTTAACAACAAAAGGAGGAACAGGTAACTCAGAAAAAACTCCCGACAAAGATAATCTTAATGGTCTATTTTTATCTAAATTTTTAATCAATTCATCAAGATCGAATTCTGCTGCAGCTTGTCTTCCATCGTTTGCTAATTCAACATTAAGTAATGTTTTATCATCTAAAAGCCACTGTTTTCTCCCTGATTCAACCCTCAAGTCAGTGGGATGATCAATCCTAAGATTTCCTGGATATCCTATTACTCTCAAGATTAATTTATCTTCAAAAAGAGGTGATTTATAAGCTACTAATTGCCAAGTTTCAAAGTCCAAATCTCTTAAAAACTCAATGCTTGCATTCATTAATTCCCCATTTATTTCTGTTTCTGTAACTTCTGCGGATACTGTTAATGGGTTAAAAATAAAGGATAGTAGTAAAAGTAAAGGTAATATTTTTTTTAAAAAAATATTTTTATTTAATTTTGTAATTTTCTTCATTTTCAGAATCCATCAGGGCGTCTAGAGTAACAGCTGTTCTTACGATAGCTTGGTATCTTTTGATTATTTTACGATTTTTTTCTATCACTCGAGATAAATTCAAAGTGTCTTTTTCAGAATAGCCAGATGTTAAATCGTTAGAATCTTCTTCAATTAACTCAAATTCACTATCTTTATTTATTAGAGTTAATAATAAATCATGTAATCTCTTTCTTCTTTCAGACAATTGATTTATTATGAAAGCTCGAACAATCATAAGATAATTTAATAAAACATTCAAATAGATAAGTTTCTTTTAATTAAATATTCATGACTGAAAAAAAAAGAAAAATTCATGTAGTAGGAATTAATTCTTATAAATTTGAGGATCTATCCTTAAAATTACAAAATCTATTTCAAGAGACAGTTTCTATTGCAGTTCCAAATTCATATTTTGAAGAAATAAAATCATGGAGCGAAAATGGTTTAGAAAAAAAGAAATTATTTTTTTCTAGCAACAGTAATAAGGAACTTGTTAACTGGCTTAGATCACAAACAACTGATGTTATTTTAATTTCGAGAGGAGATCCACTTTGGTTTGGCATTGGAAGAATACTACTAGAAAATTTTTCAAAAGATGAATTAAGTTTCTACCCTTCAAATACTTGCATTCAATTAGCATTTAGTAAGTTAAAGATCCCATGGCAAGATACTGTTAATGTGAGTATTCACGGCAGAGATTCGAATAGGTTAGTAGAGGCTCTTAAAACAAGGCCGTCAAGTTTGGCTATTATTACAGATTCAAATAACAAAAGTTTAGAAATAATCAAAAAAAACTTATCGGAATTAAATCTTATTGACTTCTATGATTTTTGGCTATGTGAAGAGATTGGTTTCGAGAATGAAAAGATAAGAAAATTAAGTCTTAAAGAATCATTACCATCTGATATATCAAGTTTGAACATTGTTGTTCTTAAAAAAACAAAGAAAAATTACTCAAATAATAATCTCCCTCTTTTCGGAATAAGTGACCGTATTTTCAAGACTTTTGATGATAGACCAAACTTATTAACTAAAAGGGAGGTTCGCATTCAAATATTAGCTGCTTTAGAGCTCCCAATAAATGGTGTCATCTGGGATATAGGTGCAGGTTGTGGGTCAATTGGTTTAGAGGCACTAAAGTTAAGGCCTAATTTGGATTTGTTTTGTATCGATAAAAGGATTGGCTCAAAAGAATTAATACTAGAAAATTCGAAGAGGCTTGACGTCAAACCAAAATTTATTTTTGAGGAAGACATAAATTGCACCTTGAATATGAATAATTTAAGTTCTCTTGAAAAACCTAATAGATTAATAATTGGAGGATGTGATAAAAAAACTAAACTCCATATTATTAATAAACTTGCTCAAGATATGAATATTGGAGACATTATCGTTATCCCAATAATTAATATTCAAACTATTAAAGAATTGAAAGAGGAATTAGAAGATAAAAATTTCAAAACAAATTTAAATTTAATTCAGACCTATAAAAGTTTAAGTATTGCGGAGGGAATAAGACTAGAACCAAATAATCCTGTTTTCCTATTAAAAGGGAAAAAATAAATTTAAGTAATTTTTATTTATCAGGTTTAGCCACATGGGGTAAACCCCAACCAAGTTTATTTCTTAAAACTTGGAAAAATTCGTGATCTTCAAGTCTAATAAATTTTACTGAGTGTTTACTTTTTCTTATTAAAACCCTATCTTCAGGCCAAACATAACAACCAGCATTGCCATCAACAACCATTACTAACCTTTCAGGAGTTGCAGGAAAAACAGTTACTGGCTCAGAGTCATTAAAAACCAATGCCCTAGATGCCAATGAATGTGGAGCAATTGGAGTTAATTGCACGACTGGACAATCAGGCGTTATAACTGGTCCTCCAGCACTTAGAGAATAGGCGGTAGAACCAGTTGGAGTAGATAAAATTACTCCATCAGCTGAAATATCCACAGGAGCATGTCGACCTATAGAAATTTCAAAGTGACACATACTTGTTAGAGGTTCTCTATGAAGAGCCATTTCATTAAGGCAAAGAGACTCCCATCTCCTCTGATCATTTCTCATTACACTTATGATAAAGCAAGTTCTTTCTTCAATATCCCAATTCCCAGCAATTATTTTATCTATAGCCTCATCTAGGTTAGATAAGTAAGCTTCCGCAAGAAATCCTAAATGACCAGTATTTATTGTAAGAATTGGAATTTTAGCAGGTGCCGTTTGCCTTGCAGCAGAAAGCACAGTCCCATCTCCACCAAGAACAATAGCAAATTCCATTAATGAATCAAATCCCTCAGGGACACAATTCGTATATCCCAAAGGACGAACATGTTGATCAGGATTTGCGAAACCAACCATCCCTCCAGAGCTACTAACTCTTACAACTTCAAAATTGGATTTTTCCAATTTTTTTTCAACAGAAGTTGCAGTTTGAACAGCTAGTTCCTTTCCATCATTAACGATTAGTCCTGCTTTACGTACCAATCAAAAAATTAAAACTAGGACTATCTTAAACTAATTTGTTGGACAATCCTAATTTAAAAATTAAATAAAATTAGAACTGTTCTAAGAATCTAATATCATTTGTATAAAATTTTCTGATATCATCGATCTGATGTCTCACCATACAAAATCTCTCAACTCCTAATCCTGCTGCAAAACCAGTCCATTTCTCAGAATCTATTCCTAATTTTTCTAAGACCTTTGGATCAACCATTCCGCAACCCATTACTTCTAACCATTTACCCTTCCACTGGACGTCTACTTCTGCTGAAGGTTCAGTAAATGGGAAATAACTAGCTCTAAATCTTACAGGAATATCTCCAAAAAAGGCCTTTAAAAATGTAAGAACTGTTCCTCTTAAATGACTAAAATTAATATCTTGATCGATACATAAAACCTCAACCTGATTAAATACAGGGGAATGAGTAGCATCTACTGCATCTCTCCTATATACTCTCCCGGGAGCAATAATTCTTACTGGGGGAGGATTCTTCTCTAAGTACCTTATCTGAACAGGAGAAGTATGAGTCCTTAAAAGTCGATTTTCATCTAAGTAGAAAGTATCCTGCATATCTCTTGCTGGATGATTTTTGGGTATGTTCAGAGACTCAAAATTATAAAAATCAGTTTCTATTTCAGGGCCACTTTCTACTGAGTATCCTAGACCACAAAATATATCTATTATTTCGTCTTGAGTTGAAATCAAAGGATGTTTATTCCCAGGGGGTGTTCCAATTGAAGGGATAGTTACATCAATTTTTTCTTTTTTAATCTTTTTATCTAAGGCTTCGCTGTTTAGTTTATTTTTTCTTTCAGTTATTAGTTCTTGCAAGTTTATCTTTATTAAATTTGCCTTCTGGCCAATAATTGGTCTATCAGTAGCAGATAATTGACCCATTGTTTTCAAAATAACTGATAAATCACCTTTTTTCCCTAGCAAGGAAACTCTCAATTGATCCAGTTCTTCATGAGTATTAGAATTATCTATATTATTTTTTGCTGTTAGAGAAAGATTATTTAGTTTTTCCTCAATTTGACTTAATGATTCAATTTGACTCACTGATATAGTAAAAATAAGTATTGCTTTATCTTACTTAAATATCGTCCATAAATAAAATGTCTTGATTAATGAAACCGTTAAATATATTAATTAGCAATGATGATGGTGTTTTCGCAGCGGGGATAAGAGCTTTAGCAAAATCAGCCCAAAAAAGAGGACATAAGGTAAAAGTAGTATGTCCTGACCAAGAAAGATCAGCTACAGGTCATGGTCTTACTTTACAATCCCCATTAAGAGTGGAAAAAGCTGACGAGTTATTTGGACAAGGAATTGAAGCTTGGGGATGTTCCGGCACACCTGCTGATTGTGTCAAATTAGCACTATCTGAACTCTTGGATCATAAACCTGATCTGGTACTATCCGGAATAAATCACGGACCCAATTTAGGGACAGATATTTTTTGTTCAGGCACAGTCGCTGCAGCTATGGAAGGCACTTTAGAAAATGTTCCTTCCATGGCAATAAGTGTTGCTAGTTTTAAATGGAAGAATTTTGAATTTGCTGGAGAAATTGCAATGAATATTGCCGAACAAGCAATTGACGATAGTTGGCCAGCTTCACTTTTATTAAATTTGAACATACCCCCCTGCGAAAAAAACAAGATCAAAGAATTATCCTGGACAAGATTATCGGTAAGAAAATATAAAAATCAGTTTTCCAAAAGGGAAGACCCAAGGGGTGATGATTATTATTGGTTAGCAGGTGAAGTTGTTTTAGATCTTAAATCGAAAGGTTACGGTCCTAAGAATTGGCCTAGCGATGTATCTCAAATACAAGAAAATAAAATATCTCTTACACCTGTAGAACCAGATTTATTTTGGAGAGGCAATTTAGATGACTTACCTAAAATTGATAATTCATTTATAAATCCTTCTTAAAAGCCATAAAGAAAAGCAAAGCCCAAAAAAATGAGCAGCGATAACTTGAGTATTACTGAGAACTGATAATATTTCAAGACCAGTAATTGGGATATCAGATGTCGCTGTTATCAATTGTCCAGTTGTTTGAGAGGATGCTTGTATAAATAAAGCTCCCATAAGAGCTTGATATCCAATTAATCCAAACAAAATTCCAAATAAATCAACTATTAATCCTCGTTTTATCAATTTACCGGTTTGTCCTCTTGAGGGTCTTGCGTTGCTTGCGATTGCTCTTCCTGTTCTAACTATTAACCAACCTTGCCAAAGACTAAAAAGTAGTAAAATCAGGGATATTGTTGTAAGTGATAGACCAGGCGCTAACCCAAGCTGTCCTTCGCTGTTATTTACAACATTTGAAAAAAGCAAAACAGCTGCAACAACAACACCTAAAATGGACTGAACCCAAAAGCGTATCCATCCAATGCGCCGCATTCCAAATGAAAGGGACTGAAAATCTATTTTGTCAGACATTCATTTGATTGAATAAACTGTAATCAATCCAAATTTGCCACTAAAACCATAAAATTGCACGTAATCTTTTGATCTCTTTAATATCGCCATCTGAAGTTAAGAATCCTACTTCAATAGCTATTGGAAGTTTTGATGGCCTTCATGCTGGTCACAGACAATTAATAAAAAGTGTAGTTGAAGAAAATCAATATACCCCAACAATTGCAAGCTTCTGGCCTCATCCCCGAGAAGTCCTTTACAAAGAGACGCGTCTTAGACTTGATCTCCCTTATGAAAAACTATCAATTCTTGAGGATCTGGGGATTGAACAATTAGTTCTGATTCCTTTTGATATGGAACTATCCAAATTAAGTGCAGAAAGATTCGTAAAAGATATATTGATAAATCAATTACAAGCAAAAAATATTTCTGTAGGTGCTAATTTTAAATTTGGTTTCAGAAGAAGTGGAGACATAAATACAATAAAAAATATGATTAAGGATACTGATATTAAACTAAAAATTACTCCAATTTTAGAAGACAAGGAAGGTAGAATCAGCAGCAGCAGAATAAGAGATCTATTAGAGAAAAGTGATCTGAAAAATGCTTTCAAAATTCTTAATAGGCCTTATAGTTTTAATGGTAAGGTTGTTAAAGGTAAAGGAATTGGAAAAAGTATAGGATGGCCCACCGCAAATCTTGAAATAGATGGCAGAAAATTTTTACCTGGAGAAGGAGTTTACGCATCTTGGACAACCATAGAAAATTCCAACCAAAAAATTGAATCTATTATGAATCTTGGCTCTCAACCAACAATAAATCCATTATTGCCATCTGCAGTTGAAGTTCATTTAATAAATAAAGATATAGATCTATATGGTTTCAATCTATCTGTAGAACCAGTTGAAAAACTTAGATCTCAAATCAAGTTCAAAAATATAGATCAACTTTCTAATCAAATTAAAAAAGATAAAGATAATGCTCTAAAAATTTTTAAAAACTATAAAAAATAGATTACAAATGCTGAATTCCAATAGTAAAGAGGCTGAAGATTTAAGAATTTATCAAATTATTGACGCTAATCTAGATAGAGCTAGAGAAGGACTAAGAGTATTAGAGGATTGGGCTAGATTTGGTTTAGGGAAAGAAAAATATGTTGAAAAGATTAAAAATTTCAGACAAATTTTAGGAAAAAATCATTTAGAAGTTTATAAGCAATCTAGAAATCACATTGAGGACAAATGTAAAGGATTGACTCATCAAGAGCAAATCAACAGAAAAACCTCTGAACAAATTATAAGTTCTAATTCAGCCCGAGTTCAAGAAGCATTACGAGTCATAGAAGAATTTTCAAGGCTAAATAATCATGAGCTTTCAAAAATCGCTTCGGAAATTAGATATGAAATTTATACTATTGAAATTGACTTATTGAGTTATGGCAAGTGTAAGAAGTCGGTGGAAATATTAAAAGAAAATGACTTATATGTAATCACAGATCAAAAAGACAATTTATTAGAAATAATAGAAGATATTTTAATTGCGGGAGTAAGAATTATTCAACATAGATTTAAAACGGGAACTGATAAAGATCATCTTCAAGAAGCAATTAAGATTAAAAACCTATGTAAAAGATATAATTCTTTGTTTATCGTTAACGATAGACTTGATATAGCTCTAGCATCTAACGCGGATGGAATTCATCTTGGACAAGACGATTTAGACTTAAAAACGGCAAGAAAACTATTAGGATATTCAAAAATTATCGGTATAAGTGCAAATAATGCAATTGATATTTCAAATGCTCTTAAAGACGGTTGTGATTACATAGGAATAGGACCAGTTTTTGAAACTACAACAAAAAAAAATAAAAAACCCTTAGGTATTGAAAATATCAAAATATTAACAGAGGATTTAAATATTCCTTGGTTTGCTATTGGAGGAATCAAGTCAAGTAATATTTCATATTTAAAAAGAAATGGGTTTAAAAAAGTTGCCCTAGTTTCGCAATTAATGAATTCTGAAGATCCTAAAGAAGACGCTATTATTATTCTTAAAGAGTTGTCTCATGAAAATTAAGGTAAATGGAGAAGAAAAAAAAATAGAACTTGATCCAGAAAATGCTCTACTATCTAAAGCTCTTAACCGTATGGGATATAAACCAAACACCGTTGTAGTGGAGTTAAATAATTTAATTATAAATTCAATGAAATGGGAAAAAGTGAAGCTTAAAGATGGTGATAATTTAGAAATCGTTTCAATAGTTGGTGGTGGTTAAAAGATTAATTCTTTATATATTAAAAATCTTCATAATTTTTTAAGTTTAGGCTTGAAACAATAACCAAAATTCTCCTGTTTTCGTTTTATATTCTTAATACCTAAATATAACAATGAAAGAAAAAATCGATAATAACTCAAGGTCTCTTAAATGGGAGCAAAATGGTGAGTTAGCACATAAAGATCTCTCTGAACTAATTGAAAGATTAAAAAATGTAGAAAGTGAACATACTTCATCTGAACTTTCAAGATTAGCCACAAAATCATACATAAAAGATTAAATTTGTTACTTAGATCTTGTTTTTATAAAAATTTGTACCAAATTAAAATTACTGAATATAAAAATAAATGTCGAAAAGATTTCCAGAGTGGGTAAATACAGAAGTCGTGATAAAAGCGATCAAAATGAGAGAAGCAGGAATGCTATCAAAACAACTTAATTTATGGATAGAAAACCTATTAGAAATAGAAAAAAAGTAATTATTTAGGAAATACTTTTTATAATTCTCAGAGCCGCCATTGCTGCTCCATAACCATTATCTATATTCATAACTGAAATACCTGGAGAACAGCTAGACAACATACTATTTAAAGCAGTTTCTCCATCCTTGCTAACGCCATAGCCGACTGAGACCGGTACTGCAATTATAGGTTGTGCCAACAATCCACCCACAACCGTTGCCAAAGCTCCTTCCATTCCAGCACAAACTATTAATACATCATATTTATTAATTTCTTCTAACTGACTCATCAATCGATGAAGTCCAGCTACTCCAACATCTATAAAAGATTGACAATTCACTCCATAAATTTCAAGCGCTAATTTTGCTTCAAGTGTTACGGCCAAATCGCTTGAGCCGCCTGAAATTATGGCAACTTTTTTATTTGTATTTACTTTATTGAAATTTTTCCCAATTGTTAGGCAATTTGCTTCTTCATAGAATCGTGCATCATCGTACAAACCTGTAAGATAATTAGCCTTTTCACTATTAATCCTAGTAATGAAAACAAACTCATTTTTACTTAATACATTTTCAGATAATCTCTCTAACTGGTCGATACTCTTATCTTGACCCCAAATAGCCTCAATCAGTCCAAGCCTATCTCTTCTTTGAAAATCAAACTTGATATCAAAATTCATCTTTGCTTATCTAATTCTCCCTCATAAATTAATTCAAAAGGATTTTCGCCTACATTTAGAGCAGCTTTAACATTATCTTCAAATTTTTGTTGAACTAAATTTACTTCTGACATTGGTATACTTTTCCATAATTTCTTACTTTTCCAATTTACTAATATTAAAGCTTCTTCTTTTTCTTTATCCCAAAATAATTGTCTTCCCAAAAAACCATCTTGAGAAGATAACCATGGCTCCCATATTTCTTTTTCAGCATTTAACCAAGCTGCTTTTTCATCAGCAGGTACTTTAAGTCTTAATTCCTCTATGACCATTTCACTTTGATAAGTATCCATTGTAAGAGCTTTTAAATTGGTAATATCAGATTGGAAAATAACAATTATAAAGCAAATTAATAATAAACAAAATCTTTGAAATTTTTTTTTCAAATTTAAATTAAATCTCATTTTTTCTCAAGTAGAACTACTGAATGGCAACTTATACCTTCTTCTCTTCCTTCAGGTCCCAATTTTTCATTTGTAGTTGCTTTAATCCCAATTAAATTTTCATCAATATTTAAGATCTCAGAAATGTTTTTTTTCATTAGTATTATGTGTGGCATAATTTTTGGCCTTTCAGCAATAAGAACACTATCTATATTATTTATTTCCCAACCATCTTTTCTTATCATGTCAATTACTTGTGATAACAAAAACAAGCTATCAGCATTTTTCCATTTTTCATCAGATGGGGGGAAATACTTTCCTATGTCTCCCAGCGAAAGTGCTCCCAATAAAGCATCCATTATTGAGTGACATAAAACATCAGCATCACTATGACCATCCAATCCTAATTTATCAGGATGATGTAATTTTACACCTCCAATAATTAAATCTCTATCCTCTACTAGTCTGTGTATATCGTATCCATTGCCAATACGAAATTTTGAAGAAGATTTTGTCATAACATTGGTATAAAACTACATTAAAACAATGTGAAACTTATCTGCAATTCTAAACTTAGCATAGATAACTTGTCATTTTTACCAGTCTGGTTATGCTGCATCATATTCATTACCTATTCAAGATTTTAAAGTAAATTTAGCCACTTAATATATTAAAAATCCTCTAAAAAATTTTGAAACTCAAATCTATTAAAAAAAAATAATTAATAATTACATGACTTTCTAACTTTATATATTACTAACCTAAGATATTTCTTTATATTTATTTGATATTTGCGACTTGGCCAATAAGACCTAAATATTTATTCAAGAAAATAAATAAATTGTTTTAAGTAAATCTTTTCTTTCTAAAAATCCCAAAACCAATCATTACCGCTTTCTTTTAATTAATTAATGATATAAATAATCTCCTTTATCCTGCTTCAAACCATCTTTTTCAGTACTTTTTCACTTTCTCTTCTCGGTCTCTGACAAGTGCAACAAATAGAAGATCTTTACCAGTTTTACTATCCTCTTTTCGCACCTTCATAACAATAGAGAAACCATATAATAACTACCAATCAGGATAAATATCGTATTCATCGCCTATTCTAAAATTCATGAATTGATTTTTTTCTTTTATTATTCTCTTACTTTGTGGGAATTTTTTGCAGTTTTCATTTAAAATTAAGTCACTTCTTCTTTCCAATGTTTTTTCAATACTTTTTCGTCTTCTCCAAGATTTAATCTCTTCATGATTACCGCTAACTAAAATATCTGGTACTTTCATATCTTTAAAAGTTAGTGGTCTAGTGTATTGAGGATATTCTAATAAAGAAGAATTATGACTTTCATCGACTAGGGAGTCTGGATCACCTAGAGTTCCTGGTAACAATCTAGTCAAACCGTTAATTATTGATATAGCAGGTATTTCACCTCCAGAAAGTACATAATCGCCTATAGATATCTCTTCATCAGCTAAACATCTAATCCTTTCATCAAAACCTTCATATTGACCACAAATAATTATTATTTGATCCAAAGTGGACCATCTCACAAAATCCTTTTGCTTTAAGACGTTACCCTGTGGGGTCATCAGCAAAGTTTTACTTTTAGGTAATTTTCTAATTGATTCATATGCCTTATAAATAGGTTCAGGTTTTAATACCATACCTGCTCCTCCTCCATAAGGCTTATCGTCTACTTGCCTGTAAGAACCTTCTCCATATTTTCTTAAATCATGTAAATTTACATCGATCAAATTCTTATCTAGAGCTCTTGTTATGACACCTAAATTATTTATTAATTCAAAAGCTTTAGGGAACAATGTGATTACATCAAAATTAAAACCACTCATTTAGAAATCTTCCTCATAACCAAACTCAATTAACCTTGAATCTTTTTTTCTCCAATTTGGAACAACTTTCACAAACAACTCTAGGTGAACTGGACCATCCATTAATTTTGACATATTTGATCTTGCTGACTGACCAATCATTTTTAACATTGAACCTTTCTTTCCAATAAGAATGCCTTTTTGAGTTGATCTTTCAACAATAATAGTAGCCAAAATAGCTGTAAAAACTTTGCCATTTTTTCTTTTCATTTCCTCTCTCTTTTCTATCTTTACTGCGACACTATGAGGTACCTCTTCTCTTATATTTATCAATACCTGTTCTCTTACTAAATCAGATAATAAATTATCTAATGGTTGGTCGCAAATCGTCTCTTCGTCATAAAGTTTTGGTCCCTCTGGAAGAAAATTAAGTGTCATATCGACTAGTTCAGAACATCCCTCTCCTTGAGAAGCACTTACAATTTGAAAGTTTCTATTAATTCCAAAAAATCTTCTATATTGATCTAATCGTAAATTCCTAAATTCTTTATTAACCAAATCCCACTTATTTAATGCAACAATAAACTCAGTTTTATTTGCGATTAGAAAGTTCAAAATATATTCATCACCTCTACCAGGTTCTACACTTGAATCAATTACAAAAATTACCATATCAACTCCATTAATTGCAGATTTTGCTTTTTTTACTAGTATCTCTCCAAGTCGATGATTAGGTTTATGCACACCTGGCGTATCAACAAAAATTATTTGCCCATTGTCTGTAGTAAGTATTCCTTTTAATTTATTTCTAGTAGTTTGCGCTATTGGAGAAGTAATTGTTATTTTTTCTCCAATCAATTTATTTATTAAAGTAGATTTACCAACATTTGGCCTACCTAGTAAAGTTACAAACCCAGATCTATAATTGGCCAAAGACTTTTAATGTGTCAATAATAAAATTCTGATCAAAAATGAAAAAAAAAACCATAAATTTAAAAGAAGCTTCTTTCACGCAAGCAATAAACATATCCGCACAATGGTGCAAAGAATGGGGTGAAGATTTACTCAGCGAAGAGGTTTTAGCAGATAGAATCGCAGAACTAACTAAAACAAGAAATGGACTCAGAGGATTTTTTGCATACGCTTTGTCAGATAAAGATTGTTTTTTGTTGGATAAACTTCCTTTTTCACTAATTTACAAACTGCATGAAGGTGGTGATGCTGTAACAGACATAGTAGTGAAAAATTTAATAATGAGTTCCGCTCAAATTATTATTCATCGAAGAGATAATAATCGTGAATATGAGATAACATCGGAAAACATTTCAGAAAGATGTAAGGCTATTCTAAGACTGCTAGAAACTGAGTCAGTTACAAAGTCTGTCAATCAAGTCCTTCGAAACTTAGATGATAGGGGCAACAGTTTTGATAATTCAATAAAATATGACCTAGAACAAAAAGAATTCATAAAAAAACAAATTCTTGATATCGCCCAATAAAAAAGCGTAGAAATAAATCTACACTTTGGGTTGATTATTCACGTAATGTGTTTAGTCTCTTCTTCCACCGCCTTGGAGTGCAATCATTAATCTCAATATAAAAACAAAAAGGTTTATATAAGTTAGATACATACCTAAAGCCCCTGCAAGGTATTGATCATCATTATATCTTCTTGGCATTGTATAGAAATCAACGAAAGACATTGCAACAAATAAGACAGTTCCAAATCCTGCAATTATTAATTCGAGTCCTGAACCTCCAAAAACTCCTGGAGCAAAGAATCCTCCAATTAATTGGACAAACATTGCTATAAGCAGTCCTATCAATCCAAGACCAACTACCCCACTTAGTGCTTGGCCCACACTATCACTCATTCTTTGGCCAGTGTAAGAGGCAATAACGAAAGTTATACCAGTAGCTAAGGCAGCTGTTCCAACTGAACCAATACCAATTGTTCCTATTGCTAAAGCAACTATTCCACTTAAGGTGAATCCAGTTAACAAACTAAATCCTGTCAACAAGGGCAGGGCCTTCGCATTATTTGCATTATTTGCAGCACTTGTGGCTATAAAAAACAAAATCAATTCTGCAATTAATGCAACTATTGAAAGAGGCTGGAAAAGACTAGGATTTGTTGCTATTAGTGAGACACCTGCTAAAACACCTAAAGAAGTTAGAACCATACCTCCACCTACGTAAGGTAAAGCTTTTTGAACAACATTAGGTCCAACAATTGAACTAGTCTGTGCTTCACGAATAGCTTGATTGAAATTACTACTTGCTGGCATTTTTTTATTAAATATGAACCTATTCTACTTGATTTTTCAAATTTCAGGGTACGGATCACCAG
>QCBF01000024.1:0-19176 GCA_003281705.1 Prochlorococcus sp. AG-347-C10 | reverse complement strand
CTATTAACAAATTGTGGAATTTCAGCTGATTTAGATATTTGTAATATATTAATAAAAAATAAAGAAGATAATATTACTTTTTTGGAAAAACCTGAAATCAATTTAATCTGTAGATTAATCTTGAGGACTTTCTAGATCTTTTCTATTTGGTGTTCTCGTTGGATCACTTGCTAAAAAACCAAATAGAAAAATTCCTACAAAGAAAAAAACAATTGTGTAAACAGAAATTTTTAAGGCGAGCATGAAATTAAATTAACTGACAGGTTTATATCTTATTAAATTTATAATTAAACCATGATTAAAAGTTTACTTTTTGTATTTTTGGAAAATTTTGAAATACTTTAAATATTAATTAGAAATACTTTAAGTATTAATTAATCGTCATGATCATCCCATGGATCAGTAAGCTTTGCTGCTTTAGGTCCAAAGGCAGTCCATAGACCAAAACCGGTTAAAGCTAAAAGTAATGCCAGAATTGTTACAGCGATAGATACTGCTGGATCTGGAGCAGATGATAAAGTTTGCATCAATTTTGCTAAGTTTGTAAACAATTTATGTATAAGTTCTTATACAATAGCGAAATAATAATCGATTTTGTGAATTTAACATGGGTCAAAAAACAGCCTTAGGAAGTCTTTTAAAAGCAATTGGCAATTCAGGTCAAGGAAAAGTTGTACCTGGTTGGGGAGCAGTTCCTATTATGACGGTAATTGGTCTACTACTTTTGGTTTTTTTAGTTATTCTTCTACAAATTTATAACCAATCACTTCTATTACAGGGTTTCTCCGTAGATTGGAACGGAAATTAGTTCTCTAAAACCCCACAAAGAAATTACCTTAATAATTTTTATATTACTAAGTAATCTTTTTTTTAGATCATTTGTCTTAATTTACTGGGTTATAGTTTGTTTATATATTTATAATTCTCAATGAAAAGAGATTGAGAAATACAACATGAATGAAATATTTTTAATTGGATTAGGAAATCCTGGTAAAAAGTATTCAAAAAGTAGGCATAACATAGGTTTTTTACTTCTTGAAAATCTGTCGAAGAAATATAATTCAAATTTTTTATTGAAAGAGAAACTTAAAAGTTCCTGCTCAGAATTTCAAATCAATGATTCTACTTTCAGGTTATTTTTACCAAATACGTTTATGAATAACAGTGGTGATGCTGTCCGAGCAATAGTTGATTGGTACAAAATAAATTTAGATCAGATTTTCATAATAGTCGATGATAAAGATCTTCCCCTTGGAAAAATAAGATTTAGAAAAAAAGGAAGCTCTGGTGGACATAACGGGCTTAAAAGCATCATCGAACAATTAAAGACACAAAACTTTAAGAGAATAAGAATTGGTATTGGGTCACCTCCTCTAACAAAAGAAAAAAATAATTACAATACCATTTCACATGTATTAGGTAATATTTCTCAAGAAGAGAAATCAATATTGGATGAAGTGTATGAGAGAGTAATAAAATCTCTCGAACAATTAAATACTAAAAAAGAAGAATATATAATTAACGAATTAAATTCTTTTGATAAAAACCAAACTTAAGAAATGCGTTCAAAACCTGAAACAATTGCCAATGTAAGTGTTAAGGAATATTGCTTCTCAAAAAAGCAAATTCAGGGAGTTGTGGAAGCTAGTCAATTTAAATGGACTTTTATATGGTCCTTTAATAAAGGTTTATTAGAAGTAAATCCACCTTTGGGAAGAGCATTAATTGAAGATGCCTTATTAAGATTTTTATTGAAAAAAGATTATGAACTAGAAGCAGGTAATGAATATAATTTCACTATTTCAGCCAAGTTTTAAAATCTATATTTCGATTCAAAGTAAACTTCATTTTGCAAAAATCTTCTAAAATTATCAAAGCTGATATAGCATCAAGGTTTTTATTAAGAATAAAAACCTCTCTTGGGATTAAAAACTTCAGACCAATAATTGGGAAAAGCTCGAAATATCTTGCTTTAGCCCTGTAGGTAGTATTTTTTTCCTCAAAAGTTATTATTTCTTTTTTAAAAAAATATAGTTTTTCTCTAATTTCTCTACTAGTGGTACCATTGCCAATAATTATTTGTGATATATCCTCAGCGGTAATTAAGTTTCTGACATAATTCTCAATTAATTCACTTTTAAGAATGATCGCTTTATAAACTTTTTGTTCACTTATTTCAGCTAAGACTAAGCCGCATTTAATTTTTCCGGGATCAATAGTTATTACCTTAGACATTTAAGATGCAATTTTTAAAATATTAATTTCAACGACTATAGGTTCTACAGTCTTACTATCTCTCAAAGAGACTACTTCTAACTTAAATTTGATATCTTGATTTTCTTGAAGAAAGTCTCTAATTTTTTTTACAAAATTTCCATTTGTACTAATTTCAGTAATTTGGGATCCTTTTGACTTGATTTCATCCCTTGTTTCTCTAAGTAATGATTTAATTTTTAAATTTATTGATTTAAGATTTAAATCACTTTCACTCATAATTGAACTTGTAATAACATCCCCTTTTTTGACTATAAATTTATTTTTTAATAAATCAGGAGAGACAAAAACATAATTATCTCCTTTTAGAACATTTGTTGCTGATTTAATTAATAAAATCCAGTTACCACCTTTAGCAGCTATTGTCTCAATTTTTGTAATGTCACTAGGTCTCCATAAAAGAATATTTTTTACTTCTTTATTAATTGGGATAACAATTTTCCTAACAAATTTATCAGCTTCATTTAAGATTTTTGTTAAGTCTCCTTTTATATTTGAGCTAGAATTAATCTCAGCAATAAATAAAGTTTGTCCTCTTTTAATAACAATATTTCCTCTCCTAAATTCTTTAATATTATTTTTTAATTGATTTAAATCCTTTTCCTTTTGAATAATTTTACCTTCAAGTTCCTTTCGTTCTTCCTGTAGAGGGATTAAAGCCTTTTTACTTTCATCTAAAGTTCTTTGCAAAAAAGGAATATCAACGAAAAGCCTTTGTCTGAATTCTTCACTAACTAAAATTAATAACCCTATTGATATTGAACTAATAAATCCACCAGTAATTATTGTTATTATAGTTGCTGTTTTTTTCGGTCTTAATTTTAAGATACTAAATCTTGCTTTACCAATCTTTGTTCCAAGAATATCCCCAAATGGTGCAATTAAACCCCCTAATAATATTAAAAAAACAATTAAAATCCAAGCCACACTTTTGCATATACTCCATACATCATAATTTATGATGTATCAATTAAATCTTTTTGCAAGAGCAATTGGATCAAACACTGTGATCTTTTTTCTTTCAATATTAAGAAGACCTGAATCTTTTAAATCCCCTAATAATCTTGTAATGGTTACTCTTGTAGAACCAATAGCTTCAGCGATTGCCTGATGTGAAAGCCTTAGGTCTATTGTAATACCTTTTTCACCTGCAACTCCAAAGTCTCTACAAAGAACCATTAAAAAACTTACTAAACGAGAAGACATATCTCTATGAGTAAGAGTTTCTATCATTGTTTCAGTTTGCAGGATCCTACTTGAAAGTCCCTGTAAAAGTAATAGTCCGACTGATGCATCTTCCTCTATAGCTCTTAAAACGGAATTTGCAGGTGCTGTTATCATTTCAACTCTTGTGAATGCTATGGCATGATAAAAACGATCAGATCTGTGGCCCGTCAGCAGAGATAAAACACCAAAAAGGCTATTCTCTCTTAAAAGAGCAACAGTTATTTCCTCACCTGACTCATAAACTCTTGATAGTCTAACTGCGCCTCTTCTTATAAGATAAACCCTTTCAGCAGGGTCTCCTGGGAAAAATATTGTTTTAGATCTCTCAACCATTTCTGTGCTTGCACCATCTAGACCTTTAATAACTTCCATTAAAGTTCTATTGATTGGAAAACGTTCTCCAACAGAGTTAATTTTACTTTGTCCTGACTGTTGCGAACTAAAGCGGTTGAATCCTCTTGAAGCAGGTATCATAAATATCTTGACTATTAAAAAATTTAAGGAGACACTCTAAAATATCTTGTATCAACAGTAACAGTTTTCAATTCTTATTAGTTTGTCGACAAGCCTTTTCCGGTCAGTTTCCACTTGCTGAACCCTTTTTTAAGTAAAATTACACTATATGCAGCGTTAATAGATTCTAATTATACTGCATGTAGAAAGAATCTAAATAATGGTAATTAGTTCATCACTTAATTATTCCAAAAATAATCTTGATGTTGTAGACATAAATTCTGCTAATAAAATTAATGTAAAAAGATTTACACAAAGCGGGCAAATTCATATCTATAAATCTTCATATCGAGGAAGCTACCCATCGATAATTAGAGACTCACTAAGAAATGCTGCTCTTGGCAGAAAAGTGCTCTTAATACAATTTATGAAAGGAGGAGTCAAACAAGGAGTTGATAATGCAGTAAAGCTATGCGGTAATTTAACCTGGGTAAGATCATCACATTCTTTTGATCAATATAATTCTGAAGAAATTGAAAATAATAAAAATTTAAAAAAATCTATTTATGAATCTACTACTGAATTATGGAACTTTTGCAAAAAAGAACTACAGTCTAGCGAGAATGACCAAGTCATACTTGATGAAATTTTTTTAGCTATTGACATGAAAATTATCGATAAAGATGATTTGATTTCAACACTTGAAAACCGATTTATATCAGGAGATGTAATCCTTACTGGTACAGATATAGATATTCCTAAAGATCTATTATTAATGGCCAACCAAATTACCGAACTTCGCTCATAAGAAAATGCTAAAAAATGATCTCTGGATAAATCAAAAAGCCGCGGAAGGAATGATAAAGCCCTTTCAATCAAATTTAGTAAGACATCTTGAGCCTGGCAATAAACAAAAACCAGTTTTAAGTTACGGATGTTCATCCTATGGCTATGATTTAAGACTTTCATCAAAAGAGTTCCTAATTTTCAGACATATCCCTGGTACTGTGATGAATCCCAAAAAGTTTAATCCTAATAATTTAGAAAAAACTGTTCTTCACCATGATAATGATGGAGATTTTTTTATTCTTCCTGCTCACTCCTATGGCTTAGGAGTGGCTTTAGAAAAGATGAAAATACCAGAAAATATTACTGTAATCTGTATAGGCAAAAGTACTTACGCACGGTTAGGGATAATTGTTAATACAACTCCCGCAGAGGCAGGATGGGAGGGTCATCTAACTTTAGAGTTTAGCAATAGTTCAGGTGCAGATTGCAGAATTTATGCTGAAGAGGGTATATGCCAACTACTCTTTTTTGAAGGTGATCCATGCTCTACAACCTATGAAGATAGAAGAGGTAAATATCAAAATCAACCAGAGAAAGTGACTCTAGCAAAGATCTAAAATGAGTAAAGTTGAACTAATTTCGCTAACTCCTGATGCAGAAAAAACAATGGCTTACATTGCAAGAGTTAGTAACCCAAAAAATCAGGAGAACGAGGACTATTCAAAATTACTGAGTTATTGCATTAAAAATGAACATTGGAGTGTTTTCGAACAGTCATTTATGACATTACAAATAGAAACTAACAGAGGAATTGCTGCCCAAATTTTAAGACATAGATCATTTACTTTCCAGGAATTTTCACAGAGATATGCGGATAGTTCCCAATTGGGTAATATTCCCTTACCAGAGTTGAGGCGTCAAGATTTTAAAAATAGGCAGAATTCAATCCCTGATCTCCCTGATGAGTTAAGAAATAGATTCAAAGAAAAAATTAGTTTACATTTTCAGGCCGCTTCAGAATTATATGAAGATTTACTTGCTGAAGGCGTAGCCAAAGAATGTGCGAGATTTGTTTTACCATTAGCGACTCCAACAAGAATCTACATGTCTGGATCATGCAGATCTTGGATCCATTACATTCATTTAAGATCAGCTCACGGTACCCAAAAAGAACACAAGTCTATCGCCCAAAATTGCAAGTCTATTTTTAAAAAAAGTTTTCCGATTGTATCAAAATCTTTAGAATGGTAAAAATTATCCATGACTACGAGGACCAACCTCATTATTTATATTTTTTTGTATTGTTGAAAACTCAGCATTAATAATTTCCTCATACGATTTTTGTTCTTTTTCTAAATTATTAATAGATTCTCTTATTTTTGTTTCATCTTGTTTACCAATAAAAGTAGATAATAGATTACCCTGTTTATCAAAAATATTAACTTGAGGAATTCCGTTTACGGCATATTTTTGGATATAATTACCCCATTTTTGATTATCAACATTTAAAAAAACAAAATTAATATCTTTTTCGTATTCATCTTTAAATGCAGAAACTTGTGGAGCCATTTCTTTGCAAACTTCGCACCACTCAGCATAAAATTCCAGAAATGTAGGCTTATTATTTGTAAAAGCTATTTCAGGATCAACAGATAATTCTCCAAAACTCTTTAGAAGATAATTTGATTTAAACAATAAATTTCTAAACAAAAGCAGTGAAATCAGAACAATAGATATCATCAAAATAATTATTATTTTTAAATTTGTCTTTAAAAATTGGTCTTGATTTTCAAATTGCACTTTTAAAGCATAACTAACTAAAAACATCTTAAATAAGTTAAACAAATAAAGAGAATTGAAATCTATAAGCTTTTAATCAACTGATAAAATAAGAAATAAATAATTATCAAAATTTCTTTGATTCCTTAAATCTAATTATGCAATCAATATTTGGAACTGATGGAATAAGAGGAAGATTTAATGAAGAGATAACTTATTCTCTAGCCTATAAAGTAGGATTTGCCCTAGGTTCGATCTTAGATAAGAAAAGTCCAATAATAATTGGAAGAGATACAAGAATTAGTGGTGATATTCTGCTTCAGGCAGTAACACAAGGTATAAACGAAAGTGGCAAAAAATTTATAAATCTAGGAATTTGCCCTACCCCAGCTATACCTTTTTTAATCAGGAAAGAGAACCTGAGTAGCGGGATTATGATATCTGCAAGTCATAATCCACCAGAATATAATGGCATAAAAATTTTTGATCATAATGGTCAAAAAATTACCAAATATTTTGAAAATAAAATTCAAAAATTGATTGAAGAATCGAACCACAATATATCAGTTCCTAGAAAAGTGCTACCCCTAAATACAAATAAAGATCTCATTGATGTTTATATTAAAAGCCTAATCCAAACTATGGCTGGAGAAAATTTAAAAGGTTTGAAAATAATATTAGACACATGCTATGGATCAGCTACAACTTGCGCAAAAGAAATTTTTCAATCTCTTGGTGCCAATGTAAGAGTTATCAATAACTCTAAAAATGGCTTGAAAATTAATATGAATTGTGGTTCTACTAACCTCGAACCATTAAAACAAGCAATAAGAGAGAGTCCTGCAGATATGGGTTTCAGCTTCGATGGGGATGCCGATAGAGTAATTGGAATAGATTCAAAAGGAAATGTTTTAGATGGAGATCACATTCTTTTTCTTTGGGGTAGAGAACTTATGGAACAAAAAGTTCTCACAAATAATTTACTAATATCAACACAAATGGCAAATTTGGGTTTTGAAAAGGCCTGGTCAAAAATTGGAGGAATTTTATATAGAACTGATGTAGGAGATAAATATATACATGAGGCAATTAAGGAAAAAGGAGCTATTTTGGGAGGTGAGCAGTCAGGTCATATACTTTCAAAAATTAATAACTTTTCTGGAGATGGGATATTTACTGCACTTCAAATTTCAAAATATTGTAAAAAGAAAAATATTAACTTAAATGATTGGCTTAAAAGTAGTTTCAAACCTTTTCCCCAAAAACTAACCAATATCAATTTAGATTTTAATATTAATAAATTAAGTCCAGAAACCAAAATCCTAATTTATCAAACTATAGAAATTTTTCAGACAATATATTCGGATAATTGTAGAGTTTATATAAGGCCTAGCGGCACTGAACCCTTAATGAGAGTCCTAGTTGAAGCTAAAAATCACAAGAAAGTTAATTCTTTATCAAGCGAAATAACAAACAAACTCTTTTTAGAAATTAGTAAAATAATAAATTAACGACCCATTAAATTTTTATATAAATCCTTTCAAAAATATCAAGTTGATTAACAATCACATTCTTTTCCCGATTAGTTTTAACCTTATTTGGATTAAAACTTTCGGAATAATTAAAATCTTTTTTATCTATTTTTTTAAAATAAAAATTACTTGATATATTGCAATCCATATAATCGAATAAATCCTTTACATCAGTTTTTATAAAAATTAAGGTCCCTTTTTCCAATGAATTTGCGAGAATATTTATAAATTCTGACTGAATTACACGCCTTTTGTGATGTCTCTTTTTAAACCATGGATCAGGAAAATTAAAAGAAATACTTTTTAAATTTTTTATCAAAAATTTACTTTGGGCATCATTGAGAATATTATTAGCATTCCCAAATACAAAATATAGATTTTTGATTTCTTTTTCAAGAACTTTTAATCTAGCGTTATTGACTAATTTCTCTCGGATTTCAATTCCTAAATAATTCCAGCTGGTATTAACTAAAGCTAAATCAAATAGAAACTCACCAGCAGCACAACCTATATCCAAATGCAGATTCAATTTAGAATCACCAAACATTTCGCTCAAAGAAGGTATTTTCTCGATTTCATTAAAATTATTACTAAGCGGATTAACATGTTGTCTCATAAAATTATCAATGTATTACTAGGTAATAATAGGATGCATAATATTCATAACTATGACAATAGTAATTTCAAAAGTAACAGTTTGATGTTTAATTATTATGTGTTTAAAAAGAAAAAGTTTTGAACGTCTTTAATCAACTTTCTATTTGGCTATCCTTTCAACTTTCAATAATCTTCCTTATTGGTATTCCTTTTACTCTCTCCCTCTGGTCAATTAAAAAAAGAAATAAAGCAGTTAATAAACTTCTATCAATTTATTGGAAAATATCCCTTTTATTTTTTATAAGCCTTCTGCTCTTAATAGGTAATTATAATTATGCTCTTGTAATAACAAATATTTCAACATTATTAATGACAGTTTCAATTTGGTTTTGGAACGATATTAATGATGAATTAAAAGAATATGATTTTTCTTACTCCCTTACCACAACTACAAAAATATGGAGATGGACGGTAACTTTTATATCTCTCAATTTCTTAATTCAGAGTTTACAAAACTTTAACTGCTTTTCTTTTATTAATTCGGACGCTTGTGCAATATGGCTTCAGCCTTCTTCAAATTTATATATTTTTATAAAAAATTTATTTAATTTTTTATTCGGAGCTAACTTTACTCCGTCCATAGCAAAATTTTTAGGATTATTTTCATTATTAATCTATACTTTAGGGCTTATTCAATGGTCAATAATCAAATTACCTAAAAATGGAAGAAACTCTTGCTTCTCCGAAAATGGCAGAAATTGATTTAATAAAAAATCTTGAAAAAATAAGTTCCGAGAGACCTAATAGGATACTTAAACTAGAAGGTTTCATAGTAAAAGAAAATCACAAAGAACAATTAGAAATACTTATTTTCAAAGGTTTCAGTAGCTCAACAACTCATCCAATTGAAATAGATTTAGATAAGAGAGTTATAGCATTTACTTATATACTTACAAACTTTAAACTTTACAAATCACCCTTAACAGAAACCGAGGATAATTTTATAAGAGAAAATCAAAACTCATTTTTCTTTTTGAATCAAGAAAACTGGATTTAAGTAAATTCAAGATTAATGATATTTGCACATCTTTTGCATAATTTTGTATTTTGGATTCCATTAAAAGTTTCTTTTTCATAATGCCAACACCTATCACATTTTTGACCATGAGCTTTTATTATTTGAATTTTGCCAAGTGCATTATTATCGATAGATAGAGAATTCTCCACCAAATCTGATACCACTTGGAAGTTTGACACTATAAGCCAATCCCTAAATAAATCTACATCTTGATTACCAAATTCTTTTAGCCAAGTCAGTGAATCTTTTACAACTTTATTTTCAGGTAAATAATTAACTTCAGTTTCTAAAGCTGCTCCAATTATTTGTTTGTTCCTACATCCTTCGATAGCCTTGTTAATTTCAACTCTCAAATTTCTTAAATTTGCAATGTGCTCATTAAGAATTTGATTTTTCCATGACTGCGAAAATATTGGCCATCCTCTTTGAAATACTGATTTTTCTTTAGTTGAATATGGAATATTTTGCCAAATATCTTCAGCCATATGACAAAGTACTGGAGAAATAAGTACTGCTAAATTTTCAACAACTTTTGACATAACAAATTGACATGATCTTCTTCTGAATTGTGACTTAGAACTTACATATAACCTATCCTTTGCAACATCCAAATAAAAATTTGATAGATCTACAACGCAAAAACTTTGTAAAATTTGAAAAAATTTTGAAAATTCATAATTTTCATAAGCATTTGATATTTGATCTGTAACCTCAACTAATCTGCCCAACATCCATTGATCTAAGAGAGGCAATTGATCTATTTCAAAACTATCAATTTTGGGATCATAATCATGAATATTACCTAGAAGATATCTTGCAGTATTGCGAACTTTTCTATAAACGTCTGAAAGTTGCTTGAGTATATTTGAACCAATTGGAACATCTACCGAATAATCTACAGAGCTTACCCATAGCCTTAAAACATCAGCACCATAAGCAGGTTCATTTTTTTTATTATTACCTCCATTAATAATTATATTTGGATCAACAACATTGCCTAAAGATTTGCTCATTTTTCTACCGTTTTCATCAAGTGCAAAACCGTGAGTTAAAACTTTCTTATATGGAGGTTTATTATTGACTGCAACAGATGTTAGCAAAGAAGATTGGAACCATCCTCGATGTTGATCTGAGCCCTCTAAATAAAGATCTGCTGGATACTTTAGCTCACTTCTTAGTTCACATACTGCAGCCCAGCTAGATCCTGAATCGAACCAAACATCCATTGTATCTGTCCCTTTTTTCCAAAGATCTGATTCTTTTGCATAATTTTCTGGCAACAAGTTCTTAACATCCCAATCCCACCAAATATCTGCTCCATGTTCACTAAAAAGTTCTTGAATATGATTAATTATCTCACTATTAAGGAGAATGTCATTACCATTTTTTTTATAAAAAACTGGAATTGGCACTCCCCATGACCTTTGTCTAGAAATACACCAATCTCCTCTACTAACAACCATAGAATAAATTCTTTTCTTTCCAGTTTCTGGCATCCATTCAACCTCTTCGATTGCCTTTAATGCAGATGATCTAAATCCATTAACAGATGCAAACCATTGTTCTGTTGCCCTAAAAATAGTTGGTTTCTTGGTTCTCCAATCATACGGATATCTATGCTTATAGTTTTCTTGTAAAATAAGCAAATTATTTCCTTTTAAGTATTCAACAATTAAATCATTTGCATCTTTCAGGACATTCGATCCTTTGAATTGACCAGAATATTCATTTAAGTTACCTTTTTCATCAACGACACATGTTATTGGTAAATCATATTTTTGACCCACGTTAAAATCATCTACCCCATGACCAGGGGCAGTATGTACAATTCCAGTTCCGGATTCTGTAGTAATGTAATCCCCCCCAATCACAATTCTGCAATTTTTATTCTTAGAGGGATGTTGATACTTAATATTTTCCAATTTAGAGCCTTTAACCTCTAAAAGAACCGTGAAGTCTTTATTAAATTTCTTACTTAGTTCAGAAGATAAATCTTTTGCAAAAAGGTAAATTCGTTTCTCTTCATCGATAGCAAAAACGTAGTTTATTTTTGGATTTACTGCAACTGCTTCATTCGCAGGTATAGTCCAGGGTGTTGTCGTCCAAATAGTTATAAAAGAATTAACAAGAAAAAAATCCTTTTTGATATTGGGATTTTCTTGACAGAATTTCAACAGAATCATGTCAGGTACTTGAGTTATTTTTAATGAAACATAAATACTTTGTGAATAATGTTCATCAGGATATTCCAATTCTGCTTCTGCGAGTGCAGTCCTTGAACTTGGACTCCAATGCACTGGTTTAAGACCTCGATATATATAGCCATTTAAAAACATTTTCCCAAATACTCCAATCTGAGTAGATTCGTAACTTTTCTTAAGAGTTAAGTAAGGGTTATCCCAATCTCCCCATATACCCCACCTTTTGAAGCCCTCCTTTTGATTATTAATTTGGATATAGGCATAGTCTGTTGCTTTTTTTCTTAAATTTAATGTGTCAATATTCTTTATTTCATCAGATTTTAAATTCTGAAGAACTTTTAACTCAATAGGTAAACCATGACAGTCCCAGCCAGGCACGTAATGAACCTTGAATCCTCTTAAGGTTTTGTACTTATTTATTATGTCTTTTAAAACTTTATTTAGGGCATGACCCATATGAAGCGCTCCGTTTGCATAAGGAGGGCCATCATGCAATGTAAATATTTCGCCTGAGTTACTTGAGCCTAATTTGAAATCAATATTATTGCTAGCCCAAAAATTCTGAATCTCAGGTTCTCTTACAACTGAGTTAGCACGCATTGAGAAGTCAGTTTTTAGTAAATTTAAAGTTTCCTTATAAGAAAAGTCTGATTTTTGTTCTTTGCTATTTTGAGATTTCATACGACAATAAAGGATATATTGGTGATCAAAAGAATTATTTAGATAAATCTAACTTATTAGATTCTTTTTTAATTGACATGTATTTTTTGGGGGATGTTGAATATAACCACTGTACTTGATTTCAGACTTTTATATTATCATTTTTATCATTTCTTACCCACTTTTTTGGGATTGTATTTTTATTTTTACTTCCAAAATTAAAAAAATTTGAAGGTTTCGTAAAATTACCAAATACCAGATTTATAGCCTCTAATATTTTCAAAAAGTTATTTTTAAATTCTAAAAAGGTAGTTAATTTTTTCTTTTCGCTATCTGTCAATTGATCCCATCTAGATAAAAAAAGCTCTACTAGATAAAAAATAGATAGAACTGTTAAAAAAAGAAAAATTACAAAAAATGATTCATCTATTGTTTTATTTTTAATAATTAATATCAAACCTATTAATAAATTTAAAAAAGCTTTTATTAAGTCTTTTGGTTTGCCGAGCTCAAGATAAATTATCGGTACGATTAAAAAAATAGTCCCAATTACGATATAAAAAGTTCCCATATAAAATATCAAATTATTCATTAATTTAACAACTTAATTAAATTATAAGAGTTGATTTAGATAAACAAACTATCTTTCAGAATTTCCTTAAGTGCGGTCGGGGAGACTTGAACTCCCACACCCGAAGATACGAGTACCTAAAACTCGCGCGTCTACCAATTCCGCCACGACCGCTCAGATAAAATAATAATTGAAAGAGGTTTATTTTTAAAATTTTTTTTCTTAAGATGATTAATTTGACACATTAAATTCAATTAAAAATCTCTTAAAAAAAATTTTTTATGTTTGAGCATGCAATCATCTTAAAATATTAGTTATATTGTTTAAAGAATAAAAGAAACGATTTCAAACTCAACCAGTAAAAATACAACCAATAATACTAATTCTTCAAAAACATTTAATTGGCAAAAAGAGATTAAAAATTACGTAGATCCGCCAAGTTTTTGGAATCCAACATTAGGTTTATTTTTTGGCGGTTATTTTCTTGCTTTTCTTAGCATTTGGCAATGGTATAGAGGTGTTTGGCCTTTACCTTTACTTGTAGCCACTGCGTTTTTAGCTTTACATATTGAAGGTACTGTAATTCATGATGCCTGTCATAAAGCTGCTCATCCAGTTCCTTGGATAAATCAAGCAATGGGTCATGGCTCAGCTATCCTATTAGGATTTAGCTTCCCAGTTTTTACAAGAGTTCATTTACAACATCATATTCACGTAAATCACCCCAAAAATGATCCAGATCATATAGTCAGTACTTTTGGTCCAATTTGGCTAATTGCTCCAAGATTTTTTTATCATGAGGTGTTTTTCTTTCAAAGAAAACTCTGGCGAAGATATGAATTACTACAATGGGGAATTGAAAGATCTATATTCGTTTCAATTATCTTGGCAGGTTTGAAATTTGACTTTATGAATTTAATTTATAATTTATGGTTCGGCCCGGCATTAATGGTAGGAGTCACGCTGGGGATATTTTTCGATTATTTACCCCATAGACCATTTCGATCAAGAAATAAATGGATAAATTCTCGCGTGTATCCAAGCAAATTTATGAATTTATTAATAATGGGACAAAATTACCATCTCATTCATCATCTTTGGCCGTCGATTCCTTGGTTTGAATACAAAATAGCTTATGAAAAAACTAAGCCATTATTGGATAAAAAAGGCTCCCCTCAAAGGGTTGGGATATTTGAAAGCAAAGAAGATATTTTTAACTTTATGTATGATTTATTAATTGGTGTTAGGAGTCATAGCAAAAAGAGGGGGAAAATAAGAAAAATAATAAATTTATATCCAAGCTTTAAAATAAAAAAATTTTTACTAAAAATAGTCAACAAAACATTTATTGGAAGCAATTAAATTACTTATTCATTAATAATTTTTGGTACTTTAAAATATTTATCTTCTCTCGATGGACTCAATTCTAGAAGTTCTTCATTACAATCAGAACTTTTCTTTTCATCTTTTCTAAATACATTTATAACTTCTATAGCTCTCGTTGTACATGGAACATAATCTGTATCAATTTTTTCAAGTTGTCTTACATAATCCAATATCTTTTCTAATTGTTCAGCATGATTATTAATTTCATACTCGTTAAGTTCTAATCTCGCTAAATGAGCAACTTTTTTCACTTCATCTTTAGTTATTTTTGTCATACTTTTAATATCTTTCTTATTAAATTATAGTTTATTGAGAACATTTTATTTATATATCCTTTGAATTTCAAATAATTTATAAAAATAATCACATCTTTTTGAAAATCAATATCAATTAATAGCCTTAATTATTTTTCTCAGCTAAATATGTTATTAGATAAATATTGAAAAATAGAAGAAGAATTATTTCCAAAAAATTTTTTTTATCGGCACTCTAAACTTGTCGCCCCTGATTTAATAGGCTGTCACATCATAAAAAAAAATAATGAGAAAGATCAAGTTAAGGGGGTTATTGTTGAAACTGAAGCTTATTCTCAGGAAGAAGAGGCCTGCCATGGCTACCGAAAAATGACTGAATCAAACAAATCATTATTTGGCAAACCTGGCACATTTTATATTTACAAATCTTATGGCATTCATCATTGTTTAAACATAGTTACTGATAAAGAAAATTTTGCTAGTGGTGTATTAATAAGATCAGTTTTTATCTCTAAAAAGAATGAAAGAATAGCTTCTGGACCTGGCCTAGTTACTAGGACATTCAGCTTAGACATTTCATTTAATTCACTGGAAGTTCTTAATAACAAAATTTTATGGATTTCTCCAAGAGAATTCACTCTAGAAGAAAAAGATCTTATTCAAACTACGAGAATTGGCATATCAAAGGCAAAAAATATAAAATGGCGTTGGTATCTCAAAAATAGTAGGAGTGTAAGTAAAAGATTAAAAGGTGACAGAACACCTAAATTTCAATAATCATTTATCTTTTAAACGTAATGCAAATTTGGCCTCATAAACATATCCACACACTAGCTAATTTTTCAATTAAAGATTATGAGTCAGTATTTGAATTAGCTAATAGATTTGATGCACTAAAGAATGCAGGAACGAAAAAGATACCCGCCTTACAAGGGACTTTGGTAACGTCTTTATTTTTTGAACCTAGTACAAGAACAAAAAATAGTTTTGAGCTTGCAGCCAAAAGGCTCTCTGCTGATGTCCAAACTTTTGCTCCATCCTCTAGTTCTTTAACAAAAGGCGAAACAATAATTGATACAGCCATAACTTATTCTGCTATGGGGGCTGATACATTAGTTATCAGACATTCATCAAGTTACATAACCTTTGAGATCGCTGAAAAACTTGATGCTATAAATTCGAAGACTTCGGTTCTTAATGCTGGAGATGGATTACATAGTCACCCTAGCCAAGGATTGCTTGACATCTATACATTAATAAAATTCTTTTCCAAAAAAACACTGAATCCAGAGGTTTTAAATTCCAAAAAGATTTTAATAATTGGAGACGTCAATCATTCAAGGGTTGCCAGATCTAATCTTTGGGCTTTGAGTGCATTCGGCGCAGACATAATCTTATGTGGTCCTAAGACATTAATACCTGATGAATTTATCAATTTTTTAAAAACTCCTGCGTCAAATCAAATAGAAGATCCTGTTAAATCAAGAGGTTCCATAACAATTTCTAGATCATTGGAAGAATCAATAAAAATTGCAGATGCGATTATTGTTTTAAGACTTCAAAAAGAGAGAATGATGGAGAATTTACTTAGTAGCATTGATTCATATAGTTTGGATTATGGCTTAACCTCAGAGAAATTATCTTTGAATAGTAAAGAAATTCCAATTCTACATCCTGGTCCCATTAACAGAGATATTGAAATAAGTAGTAAAGTAGTAGATCGATATCCTAATTGCTTAATAAATAATCAAGTTGCAAATGGTATCCCCATAAGAATGGCTTTGCTTTATCTATTACAGAAATACAACAAATAAATTTATAGCAACTTAAGACTTTCTGTAAAGAAACCATAAAATAATCCTAATCTTAAAGAATCTAAAAAGAGTACTATAAATTTCTTTTTCCTTTCAGATCTAAAATTTCTTCTTAGAACTATTAAAATCTCAATAAAAATTACTGATAAAAAAGCAGCTACAGGATCCATAAGTTCCACAACGGCACTTACCATACCAAGAGAACTTCCAATAAAGTAACCAATTAAAAGTGTAATCAATGAAATTGAATATCTTCGCCATGGATTATTAGCCCAAATACTTAATGTCTGTATATTTTCCACAATTTTTAGCTGAAATTTTGTCTTTTGAGGTTTAACAACCATTTTGTATTAAACTAAGCTGCTTCAGAGTTTGATTGAATTTTAGTATTTCCTTCTATTAATTCAAGCAATGCTTCTAACTGAGCCATTAATCCTCTTAACTCTCCTGGTTCAGGGAAAAGATCATCTTCTTTTATCCCTAAATGAATTTCTCTGAGCTCTTCTCTTAAAAAGCGAATGTGACTAATAACTTGGTCTCTTTTGGTTTGCGACATGATATTAATTATGACACTAATATATTAAGAGAGAATATTTAAAAAGGAAAGATTGCATATTTATGATTGAGAATGAAGATAAATTACCCAACAAAAATTTGAAAAGATTATGAATATTGAAAATTTTCATATCCTTGAAAATATTTACTTAATACTTATGTCAATTTTAAATAATTACTTGAGGCTTTATTATTAGAATGTATTGACTTTTATCAATATGAAATTCATTTCTGAAAATCAAATAAGCGAGGAACTAGTAAATTCTTTTGATGAAGAAATGACCCTTGAGCTCGCTAAAAGGCTAGAGGAAGATAACTATAATACTCCATTTGATGGTTTGAAAGACTGGCACTTACTTAGGGCTCTTGCAATCAATAGACCTGAATTAACAACTAATTATATCCATCTTTTAGATCAGGAACCTTTCGATGAAAACTAAAAGTAAGGTCTCCAAAATAAGGGTTCTTTTATTAATAACAGGGAGTATTGCAGCTGTAAGAATTCCAATATTAGTTAGCCAATTAGCGAAAGAAAATTATGAAATAAGATGCGTTTTATCTAAAAATGCAGAAAAATTAATAAAGCCGCTTTCTCTCTCTATCTTGAGTAGAAACCCTTGCATTTTAGAAAATGATCAATGGTCAAATAGTCAATCAACACCTCTACACATAGAACTAAGTAATTGGGCTGATATTTTAATCATTGCACCTTTAACAGCGACAACATTAGCAAAATGGGTAACTGGAAATGCAGAGGGATTGATCCCAAGCATCTTAATAGCAAATATAAAGCCAATTATTGTTGCACCAGCAATGAATACACAAATGTGGCTAAATAAAGCTGTCCAAAAAAATTATGAGGATTTACAGAATTACGAAAATGTTTTGTCTTTGCAACCAAGTGAAGGCCTCTTAGCGTGTGATGCTATTGGCATCGGTAAGATACCTCCAAATGATCTAATTCAATTAGCTCTTGAATTTATAGCTTCACACAAACAAAATGAATATCGCAAAGATTTACTTAATAAAGAAATTTTAATAACAGGAGGGTGCACCTCAGAGAAAATTGACGCGGCAAGACACATTACTAACAAAAGTTCTGGAGCTATGGGCCTACTTCTTTCTCAAGTAGCAAGGTTTAGAGGAGCACAAGTAAAATATGTCCATGGGTATCTGAAAATCGATAAGAATCTTACTGATGGAATAAAAAGATATGAAATTGAAACTAGTGTTGATTTAATTAGTGCACTTAATAATGAAATATCAAATTGCGATTATTTTTTCATGAATGCAGCAGTCTCTGATTTCAAGATAAACTCTGATACTTCAGCTAAAATTCCAAAAAATAAAATTAATGATCATTTGAATAAAAACTTTGAGCTAGTCCCTGATATTTTAAAAATAATTAGTAAATCAAAAAAAGATAACCAAGTTTTTGTAGGCTTTTGTGCTTTTACAGGATCTATCGAAGAAGCACGAATAACAATTAAAGAAAAGATTATCCAGAAAGGTTGTGATTATCTATTCGCAAATCCAATTGATCTTGAAGGCCAAGGGTTTGGCTTTTTGGCACAAAATGAAGGCTGGCTGTTCGATAAGAACAATATGGAATACTATATCAATAAAACATCAAAAATTGATTTAGCAAATAAATTAATAACCCAAATTATTTCATTAAAAAAATAAAAAAAATTTTTAAATTTGTATTTTTTTGTAATCTTAATCATTAAAAATAATGTGATAGCCTAAAATAATTCCAGTTTTTTAAAATCTAAAAAGCTACGGGTTGTTTCGAGGATTTAAAAGTCCTATCTTTTATGGTCCTTTCCCTTGTAATATCCGTACTGAACTATTTAGATGACCTTTAATCTATCGTCACAGAACTTTACTGCAACTTTAATTATGAGAATTCGTTCTTTCTTAGCTTTTGTTATTTCAATTTGTATAACTTTTGCTTTCGTACCTGTTAAAACATTTGCTTTTTCTGAAAGAGGAAATGCACAATT
>QCBF01000023.1:0-19615 GCA_003281705.1 Prochlorococcus sp. AG-347-C10 | reverse complement strand
TTATAAAAATAATATTTTAAATGCAAAAAAGATTTCTCAAGAAAAAGGTGCTTATTTCATCCATACTTTACAACCACATCTTTTCTCAAGTGAAGAGATTTACTTAAGCAAATATGAAAAGAAATTAATTAATAGTCATAGTATTATCCCTTGTGGGGCAGAAAAAATATTGAGAACTTCTTCAAAGATATTTTCAGAGAGACTTAAGGAAGTTGTAGATGCAGGTATTAATAGTGTTAATTTATCAAAGATTTTTCAAAGAACTTCAGATTCTAAATTAAAGGATATTGAAATTTTTATTGATTTTATACATGTAACAGAAAATGGAAACCAATTGATAGCAGATCATTTGATGAAAATAATTCTTGATTTATAAATAATTAAAAAAAAGTTTGCTTTTGTTGAAATCTATAAGAATTTATTTATAGTTTTAATCAAAACTAGATATATTATCTCTCTTTAGACATTATTTTGATTTCTGATTTTACTTTTATTGATGGAAGATTTAAAACAATTGCTATATATTTATTGAAAAAATTTTAAAATCCTAATAATACTTCTGTGGCTAAACATAAACCAAATTAAAAATTTTTAAAATTTCATCACATTAATAGCGAATCTATAGCTCTTTCATATTTTGAAAATCGAGATCTTGGAAAATCAAAATTATTTAGCAAGAAATCCAGATTAGTATTGATATCTGCTTTGATTTCAAAAACATAGCTTTGTTCTTTAAAAAATCTCTTATTAAAATGGCGATTTAAATTTACTAATCTATATTTAATTTCTTTATCTATTGTTACTCTTATATCTTTAACTAGAAAGTATTCTCTAATGTAAGAGATATCTAAAAGTTGATTACAAACTCCATATAAATTATCAAAATAGCCATCTTTTAGTAAAGATCCTAAATTTATATTAGGATTGGTTTTTTTAAATCTAGAGTGTTCTGTTGACATTTTAATTTCTAAAGAATAAGTATTTTCTGAAGAAGAAAAATAATTTGTTCCATAGGTTCTTATCCTTATTTTTTTTCTAGGAACTATTCCTTCAACTGTATCGAAATACATTTGCAAACTTTTATTGTCAAAATATCTTGAACATATTGTTCTTTCAGGATAAAGAATTTTACCTTTTTTACTATTAATCCATTTCAATAAATCTAAATAATGAATCTTATTTATTTCCGTTTTCTGCTCAATACGTGGAATCATTTTATTTCTAGAGTTGAAAAGTTCTGGATTGCAAATTTATCTTTTGGGCATAATTTTTTTGGGACAGATATGTAAGAAGGTCCAAATTCCTGCTTTTTTTTGTAGGCAGCAACACAGAGATTATTATTCTCTAAAAAGGCATTTTTTACAATTACTTTAGAAAGATCCTTTGAAACTAATGCTAAGTTTGTATTCTTTATTTCAGCATTTGATACCTTTAAAGTAGACTTTTCTCCTGAAGAAATTCCTTTATCTTTGCATCCATTCAAATTTAATTTATTTATATAATATTGACCTGCAGAAACATCAATGCAATCATTTCCAGCATTTGCAACTTTAATTTCATCTACATTAAGATCTGAGAAATCAAAATCGATTGAATCTTGATAGCTATTTCTGATATCTATCTTTTGTATTGATCCTGAGCTGTTTATAATATTCAAACTATCTTCAAGTTTGCCGCCTTCAATATGAATTCTTAAATTTTCAATTTCAGAGTCTTTAATAGTTACTAAGCTAGTTAATAAATTAGTATCAATTCTGCTTACGCTTTTTTTATAGTTATTGATTTCATTAGCAAAGACTTCAATTTCCCAATCTCTTAGTAAGCTATTAAAAATTAATATTTTTTCATTTAAATTCTTTAATTCCACTCTTATCAATTTTCTTTTTTTATCTAATGTAATTTTAGGCTCCCCAAATTTCTTAATATATATATTCTCCCCAACATTTATTAAGTCTAATTTGTTGAAATCTTCATTATGGTATGCCCTGATTCTTGGATCAAATTTGTCCCCGATAAAATAATACTTCAAATTATTATAAAAAAATTGACTAATTAAAATTTTATTAATTTCATCAGGATTTAAAATTTTTTTCACACAAAGATCTTGTTCTATTTTGCATAAATAATAATTATCATCTAATCGTGAATAAAAAATTAATCCAAAATTTAAATCTGATATTATTTCTCTTTGCAATGGATCTCTTAAGAATTTAGTTTCTAATTTTATTTGATTATTTTGATTTAAATATTTTAAATTTTTAATTAATTGATTTTTAATTTTTATCAATTCGGAATATTCTATTTCAACTCCAGAATTTTTAAGTTTAGAAGCAAAATTAGAGAAATCTATTCCATTAATTTCATTAACTGCATATTCAAAATCTTTTGTTGATATATCCCTCGTGAGAAATCTATCTGGATTAGGATATAAATTAAAATTAAATTTTAATTTATCAGGATTTGTAATACTAGACATTCCGTCATAGTAAATAGGGATTAAAGATTTGTTAATTGGATCATAATAGAATCTTCTATTATGATTCCACAAGGCATGATCAGAACCAGACGCAAGTAGATGGGCTTTAAATCTAGAGAGTATTTTTTTGTTTTTGATATTACCATTAGATAAGAGATTATCGCTAAATGTAATATCGCCATGAACCCCGCCTTGATTCCAACTCTCTAATATGACATTAGAGAATTTATTTAACCCTTCTAAACCTATTTTTTGGTTTATTATATTTCTTTTGACCCATTTTTTGTTTATAACCCTTGGGAAGATATTACCGGCGTAAGAACCAAACTTTTTTTTTCTTGATTCCCAAATTAGAGATTCATCAATACCTACGATTGCAGATTCTCTTAATTTATTATTTTCAAGCATTTCTTTAGAAGCTTTTTCTTGAAAAATCATTTCATAAGATTGATTATTTAAATTAACTTTTAAAATTTTTGTTCTTGGAGATAAGTATCCCATCTCTTTCATAAGTAAACTTATAAAAACTTCAGAAGAACCATTCTTTGTTGAAGGTAAAAAAAGTTTGAATTTTGTTATGCCATTAATATTGCCTTTTTTTAAATTTACATCTAATGAAGATACAATTCCATTATCCCTATTTTGTATATGATCATTCCAATCTCCTGAAATTCTAATTTTGGAAGGAAATCTACATATTTCATCACCGTATTTATTTAAATAGATATAAGCATCAAAATTTTTTTTATATTTTCCTGAAATGATATTCCTAATCCCATCAAATTTATTAATGTGAGATTCCCTAAATGCGTAAAAAAGATTTTTTGACCATTTTCTAGATTCTGGAATCGAAATTTTTAGTTCTTTGATATTGTTCAGTGAGTTATACATGTTTTCTTCAAATTTATTAGAGCAATTTGGAGTTATGGAATCTGAGATTAAGGTTTCTAAACTATTTATATCTTCTTTATTTGTATATTGATATTTTTTATCTTTTAAAAAAGAAATTAAAAGCAAGCTTAATGTACTTGATAAAAGAAATATTAAATAAACTTTCTTCATGAAATTGAGTATTTAATATCTTGTATTTCTTCAATACCAGATATTAATTCTTGTGTCTTTTTTAGTTCTTTTTTATTAAAGAATGAAAGTTTGTAAATAAATAAGTTATTAACATAGTCTTCATTACTAAATAAGAGAAAAATATTTTCTGATAAATATTTATTTTTTTTTGAACAAGTTATTTCTAAAATAAACTGAGGTTCTTCTCTAGAAAATGAAAGATCTAAGTAACCTTTATTAGATGAGATTTGCCTTCTTCTAAGAAAAGAATAAGAATAAATTATTGTCATGCATAATACGGTTAGTGTAATTGCCTTACCTACACTTGAGGAGATTGTTATTCCTACCGTTAATAATAAAAAATAAATTGAAAGTTCAAGAGGACTTTTAACAGGATGCCTAAATCGTATGATCGACAAAGCACCTACCATCCCTAGTGATAATGCTATGTTCCCAGATATAACCGTTGTAATTACTAATCCTATTAAGGGCAATATGCAAAATGTCGTTACATTAGAAAAGGTTTTAGCCCAATTCTGACCAGATAAAATTAATGAAAGACTTATAAATCCTCCCATTAAAATTGCTATAAAGCATCTTAATATGAACCCTAATGAAATTCCAGAAAAGATGAAATCAATTAACTTATCAAACATAGATTAGGAAACTAAATAAATAAATTCTTTTTTGATTTGTTTAGGTTTAAAATTATAATATCTTCACAATTATATTACTTAAAGGTTTAAAAATCTTTTTTTATCCATTAATAAGAACCATTGTTATAAATGATATTCTTTAATAATTAAGCGTACTATTTTTTTGTTTCAAAGTCTATTTTATAGAGTTGCTAAAATTAGTTATATTTATTTTTCTTCTTACTTATTTTTGATTAGAAAAAACTGTACTTATTTCTTCGCTGAGGTTTATTAAAAAATGTCATAAATAAAGTAATTGCTAGTCTTTGCCGCCCTTTTAGCTGCTACATGGCATGTAGGGAGTCAGTGGCTTGAGTCCGCTTTTTTTTCATAAGTTTTTTAGGGATTTGAGGATTATAATCAAATACGATTAGCACTAAATCTAGTTTGGAGTTAGCTTGTTCTATATTTATGGGATATTTTTTTGTATGACATGCAGGGTTTAGCTGTTTTAGTCCGCATGGCTCTATTGGATTTTAGATTGTTATTAAAAATTATCTCAGATGACTATTTAATTAGCTTTTGTAAGATAGTCCTTAATTAAAAGGAGCCCATTTCAAACAAGTGTATTGATTTATGATACGATTTAATTTTATTGATTTTAAGGCATATTCATAATATGAAATTATCTATATTCGGTTCAACAGGATTTATTGGAAATAATTTTTTAAAACTTTATCCAAATCATATACCAATAAAAAAAAATATTTTATTACCAGAAACTAACGACATTTTATATTTAATATCTACTGTAGACAACTACAATATTTTTGATGATATGACTAAGGATGTAAAGGTAAATTTAGAGTTATTGTGTAAGGTCTTAGAAAACTGCAAATCAAAAAAAATAACTTTCAATTTTATTAGTTCATGGTTCGTTTACGGTAAAAATTCTATACTTCCAGCAAATGAATCTACTTTATGTAATCCAAAAGGATTTTATTCAATCACTAAAAAATGCGCTGAGGATTTATTAATATCTTTTTGTAATTCATTTGAAGTAAAGTATAGAATAATTAGATTATGTAATGTATTAGGAATGGGGGATAAGGGTGCCTCATCAAGAAAGAATGCTGTTACATGGATGATAAATTCAATTAAAGAGAATAAGTCTATAAATTTATATGATGAAGGTGAAGTATATAGAGACTTTCTACACGTTCATGATGTTTGCAAAGGAATTGATTTAATATGCAGAAAAGGTAAAAAAAACGAAATATATAATGTTAGTTCTGGGGAACCCAAGAAAATAAAGGATATTATAGACTTAGCCATGAGATTGACAGATTCAAATTCTAAAATTAATTTTATTAAAGCCCCCACTTTTCATAGTAATGTTCAAAGTAAGGACTTTTGGATGGATAATAAAAAAATAACTGAACTAGGTTTTAAGCAAAATATTTCAATAGAAGAAATAGTAAGTGAGTTATGTCTTTAGGTTTTATTAATTTGATTATTTGAATTAGGAAATTTCTATCAAATTGTATAAATTTAATTAATGAAAAAATTATAGGAATTTTAAAAAATTTAATAAAAATATTTAAAAAAAAGTTAAATTAATTTTTCAGCCTCTTTAATTTTTTTAATAATAAATTCTAGATTTTCAATAGGTTGCCTATTATGAGAACCTAAGAGAATACCAGATCTCATTACTTCATCACTTATTTCAAAAGTTCCATGACTTTCCCATTTGAATTTTTTTGAAACAGGTTGGCGCATTATATTACCTGTAAAAATAGTTCTGGTTTGAATACCTGCCTTTTCTAAAAATATTTGCATTTCTCTTCTTTTGTCTGAAAGATCATTTTGTAAAATAAGTGGAAAAGCAAGCCATCCAGTTTTTACATTTTTATAAGTATTAGGTATATGAAAATTATTTGAATAAATTAAATTATCCCTTAAGAATTCAAAATTATAAATTCTTTTTTTAATATTAGTAGCTAATTTATCGAACTGTACTAAAGCAAATGCTGCAGATATTTCTGAGGGTAAAAAATTATATGCAATATCATCAAATATATATTTGTCATCGTAGAAAAAATTATCAATTTTTGCATTGAATCTTCTTTCATAATCTTCAGAATTATCATATAAAGATGATCTTCTGCCCCAACCTCTTAGTGAAAGAGCTAATTCATAATTTTCTATATTATTAAAACAAGTCATACCTCCAAAACCAGCGCCTGTAATAACATGGGATGCATAAAAACTTGTAGTTGATATATCTGACCAATTTGATAAAGAAGTTTCATATGAATAGCCAATAGTATCTGCTGAATCCTCTATTATTTTTAAGTTGTTTTCTTTGGCAAAATTATATATTTCATTCCAATTAGCTACATTACCAATAAGATTTGGAACACAAATAGCTGAAACATCTTCAAGATTAATTTCTTTAAGCTTTGAAGTATTTATTTGGAGTGTATCTTTTTCTACATCAACGAAAAGTGGAATTAAACCGCTCTGAACTATTGGAGAAACAGTGGTGGAAAAAGTAAGTGCAGGAGTTATAACTTTTGAACCTTTTTTTAATCCTAATGATAATATTCCTAATAGATTTGCTGATGATCCACTATTAACCATTAATCCATATTTTTTATTAAATAAATGTGCAACCTTAGCTTCAAGTTCTTGAACTTTAGGGCCATCCATTAAGGCTAGTCTTCCTTCTTCAAGAACTTTGTTAACTTCTATAATTTCTTCTTTTGAGTAACTTGCCTCTGCGTAAAATATTTTTTTATCCATGATTAATTTAAAACTTTGTATTTTTATAGTTTATGAATAGGAAATAATTTGGGAGTGGATTCAAATAATTTCATTTAAATAATACTATTTTTGGACTAATATAAGATTTCTATTGAATTAAATATTTATAATAAATATACTTTATAAAAATGGTCTTCAAAGAACTAATATAATTAATTAAAAAATACTATAAATAAAAGGAGCTACAACTGATCCTTGTGTGAAAACAATTAAAGCGCCCATTAAAATAATTGTAATAATTAAAGGCGCTAACCAATATTTTTTTCTTGCTTTTAAAAAATCCCAGACATCTCTAACTAGTTCTAAGAAAGCTTCCATATTTAGAAAATTTTTTTTAAATTAACTTTATGATTAGTCTTAATTATTTTATAAGATTTTTGAGCAACCTTTTTTGTTCTGAGAGGATCATGGCCAAGAATTCGCATAATTAATGCGATTGGTTGAAGAACAATTAAAAAAACTAATCCTAGTATTATACGACTATTTACCCATCCTAGAATATGCCCAAGCTTCATCCATCCTCTGTATGGGTATAAAAGAAGTTCTGGTTTTGAAATCGCTAAAATTAATGAAGGGATGCCAAGAAATAAAGTCCAAGTCCTAAAAGAGTGACCACCAATCAAAGGTAAAGCCCATCCAATTATAAATGGGAATGCTATACCAATAAGGAACCCGAATTCTCTGAGTGTTTTTTTGGGGATATTATTTTTCATTACTAATCCAATTCAAATTCTTGTTTCCAAGTTTCATCTTTTTCTATTTGGGATTGTGCCTTCTTATAAAGGACTTGATTCTGGAGTACTAATATATCCATCTCTGTTCTCATAAAGCATCGATATGCGTCTTGTGGAGTACAAACAATTGGTTCCCCTCTTACATTAAATGATGTATTAACTACTAATGGACAATTAGTTAGGTTTTTAAAAGCATTGATTAAGTTGTAATAACGAGGATTAGTTTCTTTACTCACTGTTTGCACTCTTGCAGAATAATCAACATGAGTAATAGCGGGTAATGTAGATCGTGGAATATTTAATTTATCTATACCGAATAGTTTTTTTTGCTCAGCAGTCATATCAGTGCAAAGTTCTTTTTTTACTGGTGAAACTAGTAACATATATGGGCTTTTACATTCAATCTCAAATTGACTAGCTATATCTTCTTCAAGAACTGAAGGGGCAAATGGCCTAAAACTTTCTCTATATTTTATTTTTAAATTCATTATACTCTGCATCCCTTGATTTCTAGGGTCTCCAATAATTGATCTTGCTCCAAGTGCCCTTGGTCCAAATTCCATAGGGCCATTGAACCAGCCAATTACTTTCCCTTGCTCAATTTGTAAGGCAATCTTTTCAAAAAGTTCTTCGTCTTGATATGCCTCAAAAGGAGCATTTATATTCTTTAAGTAATTAATTATCTCTTCATTGGAAAAATTGCAACCTAGATAAGTGCCTTTCATGGAATCGTTAGGATTTACTTTCCTTGGATTATTTAAGTACTCATGCCAACCAACAAGTGCGGCTCCTAAAGCAGAACCAGCATCTCCACTCGCCGGTTGGATCCAAATATCATTAAATATTTTTTTCTCAAGTAACTTGCCATTAGCTACGCAATTTAGAGCCACTCCACCTGCAAGGCATATGTTTTTAATACCTGTTTCCTTTCTGAGAGAATAGGCAATTTTTATAACGATTTCTTCTGTAACAGCTTGAATAGATGATGCTAAATCCATGTGGAATTGAGTTAACTCTTCTTCAGCCTTTCTAGGAGATGAACCAAAAAGTTTATGAAACTTTTGACTAGTCATTCGAAAACCTCGATGGTATTTGAAATAATTCATATCTAATTTAAATGTGCCATCATCTTTAATATCAATAATTTTTTCTTTAATTTTTTTTGCGTAAATGGGTTCTCCATAAGGAGCTAATCCCATTAATTTATATTCACCAGAATTTACCTTAAATCCGCAATAATAAGTAAAGGCTGAGTATAAAAGTCCCAAGGAATGAGGAAAACTTATTTCCCAAAGTGGTTTTATTTTATTGCCTTTGCCTATCCATGTAGATGTTGTAGCCCATTCACCTACACCGTCCATGCAAAGGATAACTGATTCTTCAAAAGGACTTGGATAGAAAGCTGCAGCTGCATGTGATTGATGATGTTCAGCAAAAAGAATCTCAGGGATATGTGCATCTTCGTTTTTAATGATTTCTTTCTGAATAATTTTGAAACTTTTCTTTAGCTCTGATTTCAAAAAGAGTTTTTCTTTTAACCAAACCTGCATTGCTGCAATAAACGATCTTCCTCCTCTAGGAGCAACTGCAAGGTAAGTTTCTAATAGTCTTTCAAATGTTAGTAAAGGTTTTTCATAATAAACTATATTTTTTATATCTTTTAGATCTAAATTATTGGATTTTAAGCAATACTTAATAGCATTTTCTGGAAATCTTGAATCATGTTTTTTTCTTGAAAATCTTTCTTCTTGTACAGCCGATATGATTTCACCATCACGTATTAATACAGCTGCACTATCGTGATAAAAACAAGATATCCCAAGTAAAAAATTTTTTTTCAATTAAATTTTTTCCTTAAATTCCTTTAAAAAATTAATTTTATTCTAGCAGAACTTTCAAAAATAACTGATATGTAATTTCGAAAAATCAATTTCTTAAAACTTCACAACAAAAAAAGCGTGTCTGGGATAATATTCTATGAATTATTTTAAAGAGTCATTGCGTCAGAATTCTAACCTGCGAATTAGTTCTCCTAAATCAAAGCTTATTGATTTATGATTTAATTCTGGATAATTTAACCTTGCATTGATTAGCAATTTACTTTAATAATTTAATTATATGTTAATTAAAGCTTCTCATTATTGAGATTTATTAGAAAAAAAGAATTAATGACGCTTTGAATTGGTTAATTAAAAAAAAATAACTACTTAATGAATTTGTTCAAAATAAAAAAATTTCCTAAATCGCAACTTTGATAAGATCTTTTTTAAACGAGTTAGATTTTTAAAATAATTGGCTATTTGTTGCATTTGGAGCTACTGATTTGAATATTAATAAACTTAATTACTAGAGTAAAAATTTATGGCACATTTTCGATAAAAAAGAAAATTGCTTTGATGTAAGTTTAATAGTAAAAATATTCCTTAAAAAAATTAAAAACAAAAAATAAATTTTTCAACATAATATTTTTTAAAATGTAATTCATCAATTATGGAGATATTTAAAATTACTTAGCAAAAATAAAAAATTTTTTTTAAATTTTAGGGTAATCTAAGCTAATATATTATTAATTTTATTCATAAGAAAAAATTAGTTCTGGTTACTTTTTTTATAAACTAATTAATTAAAAACTAGTGAACTTTAGCATCTAATACTTCAAATAATCTTTTTTTATATTGGCTCCATGTATATTTTCTTGCTTTGATTTTTGCAGCTTTACTCATTTTATTTCTTAAATCTCGATTTTCTACAATCTTTAATATGGAATCTGCTATTGCTATTGGATCTCTAATAGGGACTATCAAACCATCCTTATTATGATCTACTACTGAACCACAATTTTCAGTTGTAATTACAGGCACCCCACAAGCCATTGCTTCAAGATGTACTAATCCAAAGCCATCTGCAATAGTTGGTAAGACAAATACATCTGCAGTAAGATATTCTTTAATTATTTCACTCCTAGGAATATGTCCTAAATATTGCGGGCCTTTATATAAATCAATCGTTGTGTCAACAAATTCTTTACCCACCACCACAATTTCATAATCATATCCTTTATTAGAAATGATTCTTGCTGCTTCTGCTAAGTAATGTACGCCTTTTCTTAATCCAACTAATCCAACAAATAAAATCCTTCCTTTCTTAGGCTTTGATTTATATTTAAACCAATCTTGGTTTAAGCCATATGGAACTAAAAATATTTTTTTTGGATCAACACCTAATTTCACAACAGTTTCAAAAACCATTTTGGAAGCGACAATGATTTTGTCACAAAGTCCCCACTTTATGAGATCTAAATCCATCCCTTTTTTAACTTTTTCAGGAGTATCATTACTAGATTCAATATTTGGATATAAATTATATTCTTCAAGCATATCTAATCCAGAAGTTGGAGTAATTATTACTTCATGAATTATCTCTAATCCCATCTCTTTTGCCTTTCTTATTAAGTCGATATCATCATTAATGAAATTTGTATATATAGCATTGGCTCCAGAAAAATTTTCTTTTAATACCCTTCGAAAAAGTATATCTGTTCTTTTTCTCTCACCTTTAATCCTATTAAAAACTAATGATGAGATGATCTGATCTTTTACAAATTTTTTATTAAGTTCAGGTGGTAGTTTTCTCGCTAATAAATTTTTTAATGTTTTAAATTGTAATTTTGCGGGTATTAAAAATTCTATAAATTTAAAAATAAAGTGATTTGAGTGTATGTCTGTATAAAAAGCAGCTAAATAATTGCCTTGAGCTAAAAATGCTGGCACTGCGTAATTCATTCTTGGTCCAAGTTGAATGACAATGAATTTCTTTTTTGTTTTATTTTTTGTCATGAAAAAATATCTCTCCAATATAATTCTAATACTTTTTTAAAATATAAAATTTTTTTAGATTTTTAATATATAGTAAGCTAAAAAGATTATCAAAGATAACAAGTAAGAATTATTTGGGAATTTTAAATAATATTAAAACTTAGACAAAAATAAGAAAAAAATATAAATCTTACTTAAAGCTCAATTAAGGATTTAGGTCTTATGAAGATTGTAAGCCATATAATTCCTCTAATTAAATTAGTTTTTCAGTTTTGGAAGATATAAATTTAATACAATATTATGTAGAAAAATTGCTTAATAAAATAGCTCTATATTTGTTTGATATTTGCTTTCAAAATAAATTGAAATTAGTTTATTTGCTTGTATCTATTCTATTTTTTAATTTTGTTCAGATGTTTTTAGAAGTTTGATCATTTAAAACTTTTCTTTTTTTACAAATGCAAAATTAGAATATGACTAATAGAAGTGAAAAATCTTTTAGATAGATCTGAAACTCATGTAACGATAATTAAAAGAAAGAATGTCAATTTTCTTTATAGCCTGGAAAAATCTGAATTTTGAAAAAATTTTTGATCTTAAACAAATAACTAACAAAAATTTTAGTCATAGACAACTATAAAAAATTAAAGAGATTTATTTCATCAAATAGTAGTAAATTATATAAATTTAACTTAAAATAATAAAATTAAATTATCAATTTTAAGTAAATAATGAATATTTTTTCAATCTCAAGAATTGATAAGTTTATAAGAATTAATTCACTACAATATTTGAGAGTAATTGCCTCGCTTTCAGTAGTCTTTTTCCATATAGAACAAGGGATTAACAGAAAGTATTGGGCTATTGATAATTACATTGAATTATTTATTTGGGGTCAGCAAGGGGTAAGTTTATTTTTTTGTCTTTCAGGATTTGTAATTGCTTATTCAAGTTATATGCACCCAAAAAAATGTTTTGAGTTTTTATATTCAAGAATCGTGCGGATTTATCCTGCTTATTTGTTTACATTTTTAATTTTTATCGTTTCAATAATTTTCTTACCATCTAAAAATCTCAACTTAACAGAAATGTTAAATGCTATTTTCTTTAACTTTGGCAAATCTACAGGTTACGTTCATGTAGGTTGGACTTTATTTTATGAGATGATTTTTTATATTGTTTTCTCATTAATTATCAATAATTTTAAGTCAATAGCTAAAAATGATTTGTTTATATATTTCATTTCTTTATTACTAATTTTTTCTTACATAACATCATCAAAATATATTAATGACTTTATAGTAGGCATTACTGTTTTTCTGATTCAAATTTTCTCACCAAAGAGATACAAATCTATAGTTTTTATTACTCTTATATTATCTTTTTTAGTAGGATTATTTTTTAATCCACTTTCTTTTTTCCTTGGAATTATTTTTCTTATATTAATAAATTATGAGAAATTTTTATCTAAATTTTTCAATTCGGATTTTATTCTTTTTTTAGCTGATTCATCTTATTCAATTTATCTAGCACAAGTTTTAACAATCTCATTTTCTTTGAAAGTTTCAAGGTTGATTAATTTAATCACTTTTAATGACTATTATTTCATGTATTTTATTTCATTTTTTATATCTATTATTAGCACTATTACTTTAGGAATTCTAATGAGGAAATTTGTGGAAATTCCTTCATATAATTTTTTTAGAAAATTCAAATATTTTTGATTTCTAAAAAATTTATAGTGCTTGCTTCTTTTTATTTTTTAATGGAATTTTTTTTTAAAAATTCAAGAAATTTATTTTTTACCTTAATAGTAATTTCTTTATTTACATTATTTTTTTATTTTTACAAAAAAAATAAAATTTCTAATGAAAAACAATATCAAAAAACTGACTGTCCAAAATCCCACTTTGCCATAGCATATTTTGGACAAAGTAATTCTGCAAATAGTGTAAATAAAATAAGTAAATTACATATCCCAGATAATTTGTATCAATATAATTGGAAAGATAATAAATGTTATATGTATAAAGAACCTCTTATTGGAGCTACAGATATAAGAGGAAATTCTATTACTCCATTTGCTATCTCATTAGCTAATAATATTGAGAATAATTTATTAATAATTCCATATGGAATTGGTAATACTAATATAGAGTCATGGTCTGAAGGAGATAATAGTTTATTTCATAGAACCTTATTAGATAATCTTAAAAGTAAAAAAATTAAAGTACAACTTTTTCTTTTTCATCAAGGAGAGTCTGATGCTTTTGTTGTAAGGAACTTATCAAAAAAAATTGAAAAATCCAATTACTCACAAATGTATCTTTTTAACTTATTAAAAATAATTGATCAAACAAGAGTTTATTTTCCAGAAAGTCACTTTGGGTTGTCAATAGTTTCAAAATGTTATAGTACAAAGCCCAATCATTACATTACAGATTCCCAAAAAGAAGCAACCAAATTAAGACATAAGGTTTTTATATCAGCTGATAGTGATTCAATTTATGGAAGAAAATATAGATATGATGGTTGTCATTTCAATTTAAAAGGAGCTGAAGAAATCAGTAAAATGTATAGCATTAAATTTATGAAAAATATTCTTAAATATTAAAATTTAAATTTAAATTTTTTTATTTATTAAGAGTTTTGCCTTATTAAGGATTCCAAAGAAAGAAAAACTTTTTTTAGAAATTTTAAGATAACAGCTTTTAATTGACTAAATAAAGATAAATCATGCATATACTTATATATTGTTAACTCTAAAAAAATAAAATTTATTATTTATAATTTTTAATTTTTAAATATAAATTTATTTAATATTAGATAATGAATTAAATGTTATTTAAAAATTAATATAGTGAAAATAATTCTTGTCACTGGATCTGCAGGCCTAATTGGATCCGAGGTTTGTATTTACTTTGCTAATTTAGGCTGGAAAATATATGGCTTAGACAACAATAAAAGATTGGACTTTTTTGGACCATCTGGAGATACAAAATGGAATCTAGAAAGATTAAGAAAAGATGTCCCCAACTATGAACATTATTCTATTGATATTCGAGATAGGGATGAAATACTAGCTCTTATTCCAAAAATAAGACCTGATGCTATTGTGCATGCCGCTGCGCAGCCTAGTCATGATAAGGCTGCAAGTATACCTTTTGATGACTTTGATATAAATACTGTGGGAACATTTAATTTATTAGAGGCAACTAAAAGATTTAATAAAAATATACCATTTGTACATTTTTCTACTAATAAAGTTTATGGAGATTCTCCAAATAGATTAAAATTAAAAGAATTAGAAACACGTTATGAATTTGATGATAAAAATTTTATTAATGGAATTCCTGAAACTTTTACAATAGATCAAAGTACTCACTCTTTATTTGGGGCATCAAAATTGGCTGCGGACATAGTTGTGCAGGAATATGGAAGATACTTTGATATGCCAACAGTTGTATTGAGAGGAGGTTGTTTGACGGGACCAAACCATAGTGGTGTTAAACTTCACGGGTTTTTAAGCTTTTTAATAAAATGCAATTTAAGTAATCAGAATTATCAAATTATGGGTTACAAAGGGAAACAAGTAAGAGATAATATACACTCACACGATGTAGCAAGCTTTATAGATGAATTTATTAAAAATCCACGCTCTGGAGAAGTCTATAACATTGGTGGAGGTAAAAAAAATACGTGTTCAATTATCGAGGCTTTTGAATTGATTGCATCGTTGAGTGGTAAAAGTATGAATCATAGTTATTGTGAATCAAATAGAATAGGTGATCATATATGTTATTACAGTGATCTCTCAAAGATTAATAAACACTATCCGAACTGGACAATAGAAAAAGATCTTAAACAAATTTTTAAAGATATATATATGAGTTGGATTGAAAGATAATGCAAAAAAAAAATAAAAAAATTTATATTACTAGTAATGTTTCAATAGATTATTTTTTCTTTCTTTGTAAGATATTAAAGGGATTAGGTTATGACGTAAAACCCATATATTTGATTTCAGAATCAACCTATAGAGTAAGTTCAAAAAGTTTTAATTTTAAAAAATTATATTTAAGAATACAAATGTATTTTTTTTATCCTATTTATATTTTAATTCTAGGGCTATTAAGTGACAAAAGTAGTATTTTTATAGTCTCAAGTAATACGTTTTTTGCGCCTTTTTTAATGAATATAATTTTAAAATTAAAAGGCAATAAAATAATTCATATGCTTTACGATTTATATCCAGATGCCATTGAAGTTGCAGGTCTAATAAATCCTAATTCTTTTATTTCCAAAAAGATAGGTCTATTAACTAGTTATTCTCTCAAAGAATGTTCAGGAACTATTTTTCTTGGAGATTATTTGAGAAGACATGCGGAATCCAGATGGGGAAAATGTAGACAATCAGAAGTTATAGATATTTCAACAGATTTAACTCTATTTGATGATCAAATTTCACGTCACTCATCCAATGAGGTTATTAAATTACATTATGGAGGACAGCTGGGAAATTTACACGATGCCAATTCAATCATTTCATTGGTAAAATCCCTTTATTCTTCTGATATATCTGAAAATATTGAATTTAACTTCACAATTAGCGGCTCAAAAGCAGATTATCTAAGGAAAGCTTTAGTAAACTATCCAATTAAGATATTCTCGACTATGAAAAGTTTGGAATGGAGGAACTATATAAAGAATTTTGATATTGGTATTGTTTCTCTAACCCCTGGTGGAGCCACTGTATGTCTACCCAGCAAAACATATGCCATGATGGCTGGAGGTTTGGCAATTTTAGCTATAACTCCAAAATGGTCAGATTTGGCTACTTTGATTACAAAAAATCAAGCTGGTTGGGTTTTTGATAATTCTGGTAATGAAGATTTTCCTAAAGAATATTCCAAAAATAATACTCATTACTATGAACCTACTAAATCAAATAAAGAAATTGTTTCGCCTATTATTGATAAGCTAAGATTCTTAATAAAAAATAGAGAATATTTGTTTCAAATTAGAGAAAATTCGTTTAAAAATATTAGAAAAAATTACAATGAATATAGTTTAAGTAGGAAGTGGGAAAGATTTATTGAAAAAATATAAATCCAAAAGTCTTATAGCCATAACCGGTGCAAATGGTTTTGTTGGGAGGGCTCTCTGTCAAGAATTATCATTGAGGAAAATTAATCATAGAAGAATACAACGAAAAAAAGAAGATAACGCTTTTTTAATTGACTCTTTGGAACCAAATACTAAATTTTCAAAAGCTTTAATAGGCGTGGATATATTAATTCATTGTGCAGGTCTTGCTCATCAAAATAAGAGTAACTCCCAATCTAATCTTTTATATGATGAGGTCAATTATAAAGGTACCGTAAATTTAGCTAAACTTGCTTCCGAACAAGGTGTAAAGCGTTTTATTTTTATAAGTTCAATCAAAGTAAATGGAGAATTATCCTATGAAATTCCTTTTAAAAATACAGATAAAGAAAATCCTAAAGATCCTTATAGTATCTCAAAACAAAAAGCAGAAAACGAACTTAAAAGAATTGCCAAATATGGCAAAATGGAATTAGTAATAATAAGACCACCCTTGATATACGGCCCCGGAGTAAAAGGTAACTTTAAAAAATTAATCAAAATTATTAATTTAGGTATACCTTTGCCATTGAAAAATATAAAAAATAAAAAATCTTTTATTTATATTGGTAATTTAATTGATTTTATAATTGAGTCTATTTATTCCCCTTTAGCAGCGGGTCAGACATTATTGATTTCTGATAATGTTGTTATATCTTCTAAAGATTTAGTAGAAAAATTAGCATTTTATTTAAATAAAAAAATATTTTTTTTCTTTTTACCGGAATTATTTTTAATTTTTGTTTTGAAAATATTAGGAAAAAAAGATTTAATTGAAAAATTATTTGGAAACTTGGTAATTGATAATCATCATGCCTATACAATTTTGAATTGGAGTCCACCATACACTTTTGATGAAGGCATTAAAAAAACAATATATTCAAAAAAGTGGTAGAAAATATTTAGTTTTGAAACCTATTAGATTTTAATCTGCATGTTTTAGTTCCAAACTAATTTCACCACAAAGTAAATCTGGATAAACATTTTTTAATTTGCAGTATTTACCAACTGCTTTTTTACTAACAATTTTCAAATCGCTTTTTTTAGCAAGATCATTTAGCGAAGATAAATTAAAATAATGTAAATGAAATCCGTCCCAATGTCCTTCTTTTGCCCAATTTCTATATGGAACACTTGTTATTGGAAGTTTTCCAAATAATAATCTTAATCTGTTTTTAAAACCAGTTACTAATGGAAGGTTTATAAAAGCTCTACCTTCTTCCGAAAGTATTCTTTTGACTTCAGAGAAGCAAAACCATGGATCAAAAAGATGCTCAAAAAGCATCATTGCCACAAAACAATCAACTTTAGAATCAGGGATTGGCCATTTTTGATTAAGATCAGCTGAAAAGAATTTACAGTTATCATGATTTATCTCTTCATTAAATATGAAATCACAGCCGATAGCATTTCGAAATCCATAATTATTTTTTAAAAATTTGAGAGTTACGCCTGTTGAACAACCAAGCTCGACAATTAAATTTTTTTTTAAATTTGTATTTTTATCTAAAGAATCAATACAAATTCTATATCTACCACATTTGTCAAAATGATGAGGACTTTGATTTTTATATGAATCAAAATCATTTAAATCACCTTCTTTAAAAAGATTATTAAAGTGTTTTTTATAAAATTGTTCCTCCTTAGTACCCATCTCTGAATTCACTCTTTATAAAATTCTATTTTTAAAATAATAGCAATAAATTAAGCTATTAAAAATTAAACTGTATTGATTTGATTTTATATTAATTAGATTTTTTGCACAAATTTAATATATAACTTATTAAACCATAATTAGGCAATTTACTAAAATCTACAATATATTTAATTTTCTTTTGTTTTTCATAGATAAAGTAGGACTCGCAAAATGATAATAAGCTCTTTCAAATTTTTAAATTTCTTTAAAAAATTACTCCCTAGTAAATGATTTTTCATGAAAATAGTCTAAAGGAAAGAAAAAGATTTGTTTTTTTAAAAGAATAAATATTTTTTTTTATATCAAAGGTTTTAATTTATCTTAAAAAAAATTGCTAGTGCTAAGTTTAAAGGATTATGGTATTTGATAATAATCTAAGATTCTGATTTTCTTTAACCAGAGTTATTAGATTTTTAATATTTGTCTAAATTTGTTTCTCGGAAGAAAAAACCATGCCTATTAGAATTTCAAAATGGTATGGAAGATTAGGTAATAATATTCAGCAATGCGCAGTTGGAATATTAATCGCAAAGCAAAGAAATGATACCTTTCAAAATCTTAAGCATGATATTATCAAACCAATTTATCTTGATTTTAGGAAAAATAAAAAAAATGATCTTAGCACAATTTATTTAAATGATTTTTTCTATTGGAATGGGTATATTAGGTCACCAAATATTTCATCATATAAGCTATACAAAGAGGTTCAAAAAATATGTCAAACATATATTCTTCCTAAATTGGATATACCAAAAATATCTATGCCAGAGGGCACTTTAGTAATACATATTAGATCAGGAGATGTATTCGCTAAAGGTATGGACTTTTATAATTTTATTCCTAATCCATACATTTACTATCTGAAACTAATAAAATTTTATGATGAGATTTTGATTGTGACCGAGAAAGATAAAATTAATCCAGTAATAAATAAATTAAAAGATAATCCTAAAGTTAAAATTCAATCTAATTCTGTTAAAGAAGACTTTGCAACACTAGTAGGAGCAAAAAATCTTGCTACTTCTGGTACTGGTACCTTCCCAATTGCAGCTTCTCTTTGTAGTTTAAATTTAGAAAATCTATATTGTTCCGAGAATATGGAAAAAACGGCAATCAACTACAAAATGATTAGTGATCCATTAACAAATGTCTATGTATGCAAATTAAAAAATTATATGAAAAAAGGAAGTTGGAAAAATAATTCATACCAAAAAGAATTTATTATT
>QCBF01000022.1:0-19780 GCA_003281705.1 Prochlorococcus sp. AG-347-C10 | reverse complement strand
AGTAAGAATTGATTTAATAAAAGGATGAGGGAAATCAACCTTTTCGTTCCCATTTTTTCGATTTATGAATTTAGGTATAAGGCCTGCATCAAGAGGACCAGGTCTATAAAGAGCCAGTATGGAAGAGATATCCTCTAGAGAGTTAGGTTTGAAATCCTTAACGACTTGTTTCATGCCAGAAGATTCAAGTTGAAAAATACCTTCAAGATCTCCTCTCCCAATAAGCTCAAAGGTTTTACCATCATTTTGAGGTAACTCATCAATGTTTATTTTCTTTCCAGTAGATTGATTAATAAGAGAAACTGTCTTTTCAATCATCGTAAGATTCTTAAGACCCAAGAAATCCATCTTCAATAATCCTAGTGATTCGACATCGTCCATAGAATATTGGGTTATTATTTGTCCTTCATTATTTCTTTGAAGAGGTACAAGTTCGTCAAGAGGATCTGATGCGATAACAACTCCAGCAGCATGAACTCCATATGTTTTATTAGTTCCCTCAATTCTCAAAGCCAAATCAACCCATTTTTTCACCCTATTATCATTAATATATTTGTCTCTAAACTCATTACTAGGCGAATTCTTATCAATCATTTCATTTAATTTATAAGGTTTCCCTCTTACAACCGGTATTAACTTAGCCAATTTATCCGCCTCTCCATATGGTATATCTAGAACCCTTGCAACATCTTTTAAAACCGCCTTAGAAGTCATCTTATTGAAAGTAATTATTTGCGCAACTTTATCCTCTCCATAACGATTAGTAACATAATCAATAACTTCATTTCTCCTATCAATACAAAAGTCTGTGTCAATATCTGGCATTGACTTTCTTGCTGGATTTAAAAATCTCTCAAACAACAATCCATGCTCAACAGGATCTATATTTGTAATTTGAAGAGCATAAGCTACCAGTGAGCCTGCTGCAGAACCTCTTCCAGGTCCTACAGGAATAGAGTTATCTCTAGCAAATTTGATGTAGTCCCAAACAACCAAAAAATAATCTGGGAAGCCCATATCTTTAATAATTTTTAATTCGGAAGATAGTCTTTTTTTATAGTTTTCATCAACTTCTGTAAGATCATTTTTTTTAAGTCTTTTTAAAAGGCCTTTATTAGATAATTGTGTAAGGAAAGAAAATGAATCTGTATCTTCGTTAAGAGGGAATTTTGGCATTCTATAATTACCAAACAAATCAAATACTTCAACCTTTTGAGAAATTTCTACTGTATTGTTCACTGCCTCAATAATTGATTGATCATCAATATGATCTTTAAAAAGTTCAAGCATTTCATTTTCACTTTTAATATATTCTGTACCGGTATATCTCAATCTTTTTTCATCACTTATTAGTTTTCCTGTTAATACACAAAGCAAAGCGTCATGTGCTTCAACATCCATACTTGATAAATAGTGGGCGTCGTTGGTGGCTATAACTTTTATTTGGTGCTTCTTCCCAATTTTTATTAATTCAACGTTAACAATTCTATCCTCAATAGAGCCGTGATCTTGGATTTCTAGATAAAAGTCATCTGCAAATAATTTTTTATACCAAAGAGCTATATCCTCTGCCACGTCTAATCTACCTTTTAAGATAGCTTGAGGTATCTCTCCACCAAGACAAGCTGTAGAAACTATCAAACCATCACTATATTTGGATAAAAGAGATTTATCAATACATGGTCTAGAAAAAATGCCTCGACCTCTCATACCATTTAGATGACTAATTGTTGTCAACTTCACTAGATTCTTATAACCAGTATAATTTTTTGCCAACACCACCAAATGATATCTTTTTTCTTTTTTAGGTTGAGGATCATCAATAGAACCATTAATCACATACATTTCATTACCAATAATTGGTTTTATACCTTTCTCTTTACACTTCTTGACCAAATCAAGAACACCATACATAACTCCATGATCGGTAAGAGCTATCGATTCCATTCCAAGATCACAAGCTCTATCTACAATTTTTGAAATTTGACTGGCACCATCAAGTAAACTGTAGTCACTATGATTATGAAGCGGAACGAAACCCATATTCAAATAATTTATATACATAAGATAGAGAAAATTTCTAAAAGATCTATACTTTGTGATTACAAATTAATTATTTATACAAATTTAAAATAAAGGTCTGTTCTTAATTACCTGAGCATCAATTTCAAAGATATTTGCGGAATTCAATATTCTATCTTCTTCTAATACATTGCCTATTATTTGCATTCCTATAGGTAATCCTTTAGTATCAAAACCACAAGGAATACTTATTGCTGGGAGGCCTGCTAAATTAGCAGGAACAGTTAATAGATCAGACAAATACATTGAAAGTGGATCATTGACAAAATCTCCCTTTAAAAATGCGGTGGTTGGACAAGTTGGAGTTAATAAAACATCTACTTTCTTAAAAGCATTATCAAAATCTTTTCTTATAAGTGTCCTAACTTTTTGTGCCTTCTTGTAATAGGCATCACTGTATCCAGCTGACAAAGCATAAGTTCCTATCAAAATTCTTCTTTGTACCTCATCTCCAAAACCTTCAGCTCTACTTTTTGAGGTCATATCTATAAGATTTGAACCTTCATTAGATCTGTAGCCATATTTAACCCCATCATATCTAGCTAAATTTGCGGAGGCTTCAGATGGCGCAATGACATAATATGTCGCAATTCCATCGTTAAATCTTGGACATTCAACTTCGAAAATTTCAGCCCCTAAAGCTTGGAATCTATCAACTCCAGAAAGAACAGATTCCTTAACTTCTGGATTGAGCCCTGGGTGTTCAAAACATTCTTTAATGATTCCAATTTTTAAACCCTTCATCAGAAAGATCATTAATAAAAGAAGACATATTTTCTTTTAAACTTCGTTTAGTAATAAATGGGCCGAACCAGTAGGTGCTACTAGGTTGTTCTGTCTCAATTTTTGCCCACCAGGCTAAACCGAGTTTGTTTCCAAAGTTTCTAATCAATTTTTTTGGCCTATTAGACCATCAATTCTTGTCAAATTCTATACAATTTTGTAGTGAAAATTCAATAAATTTTTATTAATCATATAAATGTATTGAAACAACAACATATAAGTGATCTTTAAAAACAGTGATAACTCACAATAAGATTATTTACCTGTCAAGTGAAATAGGGATATGGCGGCCGCCACGGACGCATTTAAACTCGAAGTCTTACCTTTAAGAGAAATACTTAAGATAAAATCACATTTTTTTTGAGTAAGCAAAGAAATACCTTTATCTTCAGAGCCAACTACAACTACCAAAGGTGCTTTTTCTTGAAAATTTGAGATAGATATTTGACCATCTCCAGATAAGCCAGCAACAAGAAAACCATTTTTCTTAAGTTCCTCAAGTGCTTTATTTAGGTTAACAACTCTGCTTACATGAAGGTGTTCTAAGGCTCCTGCAGCTACCTTGGCGACTGTTCCAGTCAAACCCGCAGACCTTCTTTGTGGAATAATTACACCCTTACAATCAAATGCTTCCGCTGATCTTATAATCGCACCAACATTATGGGGATCAGTTATACCGTCTAATGCGACTATTATAGGATATGGACAATTGTGTTTAGAAAAATCGATTAATTGTTCTAGGGATATTGTTTTAGAGCATGCTAACTGCAATGCGACACCTTGATGTGAAGCACCATATGTCAATTGCGAAAGCCTGTTCCAAGAAACTTCTTCAATAAGAACTCCTTTTGATTTAAGATCCTTAAGCAAAATATAGAATTTGTCTGAAGAAAAAATTTCCGTAGTACACCAAATCCTATTAATCGCTCTATCACTACTAAGAGCCTCATAAACCGAATGTTTACCCCATATCCAATCTTCAAAATTTCTCTTATTAGTAAACTCATGATGCATATCAGAATTTTTATTAGGAAACTCTGTATTAGATTTGAATCTTGTATTTCTTCTTTTTAAAGAAGAAAAAGTATTATTTTCATTATTTTCTTTTAAATTTTTAACTTTCTTATTTTTAGCGGAATTGTTCAAAAATCTATCATTTTTTTCTGAACGATTTGTATTTTTTGAGTAATAACCAAATTCTGAATTTTTTTTGTACTCTTTATTATTTTTTCCGCGAAATTTATTTGAGGAGTTTTTCATAGATTCAATTCATTTTTAATTCTAAATATTCAAAAAGTGTTGATAATCTTTGAGGATCTTTTAAAAATAGCCAGCCAATAAGAGTTTCAAAACCTGTTGCTCTAGAGTATATGGTGGGGTCTGAAGATTTTGGATATCTCTTCGTTTTATTTCTAGCACGCCTAATTAGATCCATTTCATTTGAATTTAATAAATGTTCAATTTGACTTAATGATTTTGACTGAGATTTTGCTTTTACTTCGTTTACTACAGATAAATGGAGGTCTTTAGATTTTAAAGGGAAATGAACATACCTTAGTCTTTGGTGGAGCTCCCATACAGAATCTCCAAGCCAAGCAAGTTGAATAACACCTATATCATCTGGAGATCCATATGGAACCAAGTTTTGAATCCAATAGTTCAATTCTTTAAATAATTTAATGCATCTTCAAGGCTTGACTTCAAGTTAAGAAAATCCCCCAAACGAACAAGTTTAATTGTTTGAGCAACTCTCGAATTGCCAACGACAGAGAAGCCAAGTTTCGACTTTTTGCATTCTTTAGCAGTTTGAACGAGAGCTCCAAGACCCGAAGAATCTAAAAAATCAATTTTTGTAAGATCAATAACGAATGGGAGGTCATTTTTTAAATTATTAGTAACAAAAATTTTAAATTGTTTTTCTGAGAAAGCATCAAGTTGGCCCTTAAAAGTAAAAACAATAATGTTTGTTTTAAACTCAAGGTTTCCTCTTAAAGAAACCGTTAACTTCTGGAAATCTTCTATGATCTAATACCTCCAAAAAATTAATGTATCAAATGTAATTATCAAATCAAATGAAAACAATATGTCAACATCTTTCTAACATTAGAGAAACAAATTTTTTAAATAAATAATCGGAATCATGCGGGCCAGGTCCTGCTTCTGGATGATATTGCACACTAAATATTGGCTTGTTTTTAACCTCTAGGCCAGCAACAGTATTATCGTTAAGGTTGTAGTGGGATATTCTAACTATGTCCTTTGAGAGAGAATTAGGATCAATAGCAAAACCATGATTCTGACTAGTTATCTCAATTTTTTTATTTTCACCACAAGGGTGATTTAAACCACGATGTCCAAAAAGTAATTTATAAGTTGAACCTCCTAATGCCAATCCAAATATTTGGTGTCCAAGGCAAATTCCAAACATAGGTATTTCACCATATTCAATAAGTGATTTAGCTAACTCTATACCTTCAGAAACTGAAGAAGGATCGCCTGGACCATTTGAGAAAAATATACCATCTGGCTTGTTAGATAAAACATCTTTTAGAGAAGATCGAGAAGGCAAAACCAAAACTTCACAACCATGGGATACAAGTCTATTTAGAATTGAAATTTTAATTCCAAAATCAATAGCTACTATTTTTAATTTTTTAGATGATTCAGAATATCTTTTTCTTAAATCAAAGATTGTATGGGTATGACTTTTCCATAAATATTGTTGTTTTGTTGAAACTACTTTTGATAAATTTAAGCCCTCCATCTTTGGCGTATCATTAATTAACTTTAAACAACTTTCATCAGTTTTATCTAGAGAGGTAATAACTCCATTCATCGCACCACTAGATCTTAAAATTTTAACAAGAGCCCTCGTATCAATTCCATAAAGACCTATAATGTTATTCTCAATTAGCCATTGATCAAAATTCTTTTTAGATCTCCAATTGCTGTTATTAGATGAAAAATTTCTAACAATTATCCCTTTGACATTTGTATTAGATTCTGAATCTTCAAAATTAATACCAGTATTCCCAATCTCTGGAAAAGTGAATGTTAATATCTGACCACAATAACTTGGATCAGTAATAACTTCTTGATATCCCGTCATTCCAGTATTAAAAACTATTTCACCAATTGCTGTACCAGAAGTGCCAAAAAAGAATCCTGGGAAAACAATTCCATTACTTAAAACTAATTTCGCGTTTTTCTTATATGAATTAGTCATCAATTTAAAATTAATTAATTTGTAGATAAATAATTTTTTAAGAGTAAAAACTTTTTCCAAGGATCTCCTTGATTAATCGAAAATAAAGCTTTATTAAATGCGACATTTAAATCATCCTCAATTCCTGCGGCCCAAAGCACTAAAGCAGCATTCAAAGCAACAACATCGATATGAGATTTTTTTCCAGAACCATTTAAAACAGACTTTAATATTTCCTCATTAGACTCATGATCAGAAACCACAAGATTTTCGTTAGGAATATTTTCAAGGTTAAAATCTGAAATGTTTATCTCTGAAAACCGTAATTCACCATTCTCAACAAACACTAATTTATTGTCTCCTTGAAGCGAAGCTTCATCAAGGCCGCCAGAACCATGAACGACTATTGCTCTATTCATACCCATTTTTAAAAGTGCACTTCCCATAGGTTTCAAAAGATCCTCAGAAGCAACACCCAAAACTTGCGCATTGGGTCTTAGGGGATTTACCAACGGTCCAAGTTGATTAAATATTGTCCTTATTCCAAGGGTCTTTCTTAATGGAGCAAGTTTGATTAAAGATTTGTGCCAAACAGGTGCGAACAAAAAAGTTATCCCAATTTCATTTAAAGCTGTAATTACTTTTTCTAATGAACAATTTAAATTTAAACCAAGATTTAACAAAACATCAGCAGAGCCAACTTTCCCACTAGCACTTTTATTTCCGTGTTTTGCAATTTTTACCCCACAAGATGCAGCTACAAATGCTACTGCAGTTGAAATATTAAATGTATTAGCCCCATCCCCTCCTGTTCCACAAGTATCTACCAAATAAAAATTTGGTCTCGCTACTGGCAATTCGCAAACATTTAAGAGTTCCTCAGCCATAGAACTTAGTTCCACTCCTGTAGCGCTCTTAGCTCTCAAAGCGCTCAAAAAAGCACCTGTTTCAACATCAGAGATTTCATCATTAAGCCATCTTTGCATTAAAGATCTAGAAGTTAAATCATCAAGATTCGTTCCCAGTAACAAATTATTTAGGATTTCAGCGTTTGATAGATCAGAAGACATTTATTTATTTTTTTATAAAAATTTATTCAGGTAAAAGTCAATTTGAGGTATCAAAACCTGAGCCAACTAAATCTTTATTTGTATTAGAAGGTCTGAAGCTTTTTGACCAAATAGTTTTTGTTTTTGAAAAAAGTTCATTTTTAGTGATGTTCCAAAATTTAAAAATTTTTTCGATATCATTTTTAATTTCAATTTCTCCAGGGAAATTGGTATATCGATTTATTAATCTTGCTAAATTTATATAGTCAAGATCTTCTGGTGTTTCTTTAGTGATAAGGGAATCTATAATGATCTTGTCGGTTACATGTAATGGATGAGTTTGTACGTTACTCATAAATAAATACTGAATCATTTATCAAATTAGCTCACATATTCAAAAATGAAACATTATCTTAATCATATCGGCAAAATAAAATGAAAAATTTAAAAATAAAAGTTATATCTAAATATCTAAGACCTTACAAAAAAGAATTTTTTTATGGAGCTGTGGCTCTCTTAATAGTAAATATATTAAGTGTTGTAATACCATTAGAAGTAAAAAATATAATTGATCAATTACAAAATGGATTTTCTTCGGATTTTGTTATTTCTAAATCTTTGTGGTTAATATTTTTAGCAACTTGTATGGGTTTAATAAGATTATTTTCAAGACAAATTGTCTTCGGCATAGGTAGAAAAGTAGAGGTAAATCTTCGTCAAAAACTTTTTGATCATTTACTTATTCAAGATCCAGAATGGATCCAAAAAAAAGGGAGTGGAGACATTATAAGCAGAGCAACAAGCGATGTTGAGAACATAAGAAGACTTTTAGGATTTACTGTTTTGAGCTTGTGCAACATTGTATTAGCTTATTCATTCACTATTCCTTCAATGTTTTCGATTAATAAAACATTAACAATATCAGCTTTAATGATATTTCCATTAATCCTTGGAATTGTAAGTCTATTTGGCGGCAGAATGGTTAATCAAAGAAAAGCTCAACAAGAATCATTATCAAAACTTAGTGATCTAATACAAGAAGATCTTTCTGGTATAAGTGCCATCAAAATTTATGCTCAAGAGAATGCTGAGAAAAAAGAATTTAACATACATAACAATGCCTATCGAAATTCAGCGATAAAACTTGCAAGAACGGCGAGCACCCTATTCCCATTGCTGCAAGGTATTTCCTCAATTTCATTATTGATTTTATTATCATTAGGGACTTTTCAACTAGAGAGTGGATTTATTTCGATAGGTGGTTTAGTAGCTTTAATTCTTTACGTAGAAAGACTTGTATTCCCCACAGCTCTTTTAGGTTTTACCTTAAATACTTTTCAACTCGGTCAAGTAAGTTTAGATCGTGTCGAAGAAATCCTTCAGAACAATCCAAATATTTTAGATAGAGCAGAAACTAAATTTCTAAAAAGAAAGATTAAAGGATTCTTAGAAGCAAAGAATTTAACAATAAGGTATCCAGACTCAAAATTTAATTCATTAAATTGTCTCAATTTTAGAATTTATCCTGGAGAACTTATTGCAATAGTTGGCCCAGTTGGTTGTGGCAAGACAACATTAGCAAAGTCTCTGGGACGGACTATTGAAATTCCAGACAATCAATTATTTTTAGATGAAATTGATGTAAAAACTTTAAAATTAAGTGATCTTAGAAAAAATATTTCAATAGTTCCTCAAGAAGCATTCTTATTTACTTCTACAATCTCAGAAAACCTAAGTTTTGGAGAACCCAAAGCTTCTAAATATTTAGTTAGAGAAAGCGCTACAAAAGCTGGATTAATTGATGATATCAATAGTTTTCCACAAAGGTTTAAAACTATTGTTGGTGAAAGAGGTATTACATTAAGTGGTGGACAAAGGCAAAGGACTGCATTAGGAAGAGCACTACTTGTTAATTCTCCTATTGTTGTTATTGATGATGCTTTAGCAAGCGTAGATAATAAAACAGCAGCAAGGATAATAGATGAAATGAGTGATAGAAGTAATAAAACAATCATAATGATTAGTCACCAACTTTCTGTTGCAGCTACCTGTGACAGAGTTTTAGTAATGGATAAAGGAGAAATAGTACAAGAAGGGACTCACAAAGATTTAGTAAAAGTTAATGGGCTATATAAAAAACTTTGGGAGAGAGAACTAGCTACCAAAATTGTCAAGAGCTAAAATTAATTTTTTTACTTATAATAAAAAGATTTAAATTATGTTTAAATTCTTGAAAAACATTATGAATAATAAGGAAGTAAATTTAACTGATAATGCTTATTCATTACATAGAATATTAAAAACAGATATTAAAAAAGATCCTAATGTAGAAGAAGATGAAATAATTTTTGGATGTGGTTGTTTCTGGGGAGCTGAAAAATGTTTTTGGAAACTTCCTGGAGTTGTCACAACTTCTGTAGGTTATGCTGGTGGTGAAAAAAACAATCCAACTTATTATGAAGTATGTTCCGGATTAACTGGTCATTCAGAAGTTGTAAGGGTTATATGGGATAAAAAGGAAATAGATATAAGTGATTTATTAAAAATGTTTTGGGAATGTCATGACCCTACTCAAAAAAACAGGCAAGGGAATGATATCGGAACCCAATATAGATCAGCAATATATTACAAAAATGAAAATAATTTGAAAACCATTTTAGCCAGTAAGGAACAATATCAAAAGGAACTAAACAAAAAAAATCTTGATTTAATTGAAACGGAAATAAAAATGATTGATTCATATTTTTATGCGGAACAATATCATCAACAATATCTTGCATCATCTGGGAGCAGGCAGTATTGTTCTGCTTCACCTACGAAAGTTAAGTTAGGAGTTTTTACTGGAAGCAACTATAAATTAGAGGACAATATATGGGAAAACTTTAATTGGGACGTTGACAAGTGTGTATTGAGATCTGATAACAATCCTATAAAGAACAACATTTAAATTAATCTTATCTTTATAGTTAAGAGACGGGGCGTAGCGCAGTTTGGTAGCGCACCACTTTGGGGTAGTGGGGGTCGTGGGTTCAAATCCCGCCGTTCCGATCACTTTTCGTCTTCATTTATAAGGGATTTGTAAAGTTTATATGAACTTATACCTACTGCTATGAATGTAAAAGAAGAAAAAAAAGCTAGAACCAAAATTGTAAAATTTGAAACTTCAACTTCTCCTAATTGGAAAGATATAAAAATGTTCATTAGAAAGAATTTTTTTTAAAACCTTAACACAATTGTAAAAAAAAAATTTTTCACATCCAATTATAAATTCAAAAGAATTACAACACCAAAAATAACTCGATAGATAATAAATATTTTTAACCCATTGGAAGAAAAATACTTTAATAAAAAATCCATAGCAAATAAAGATGACAAAAATGTCGTAATAAGACCAACAAATAGAGGGAGAAAACCCAATGAAAGAAAATCATTAAAAGAAGAAATAAACTCAACAATCGCAGCAAGAAAGATAGCTGGCATTCCTAAAAGAAAAGAAAATTTAGCAGCATCGCCTCTTTCCCATCCTGCTATTAGAGCGCTAGAAATAGTAACCCCCGATCTTGAAACACCCGGGAAAATGGCAAATGCCTGAAAGAAACCTATCAAAAAACTATCTGAATAATTATGATTTTTTATATTAATAGAACCTCTTTTTGAACTATCTGCCATGTACATCAAAAAAGCCATTAGAAATGAGACTAATGCTATTGATAAATTTGAACGAAGAACATTTTCAAAAAAAGAAGGGATAAATATTTTTATACTCCCACCAAGCAAAACAATTGGGATAGTACCAATCAAAATAGACCTTAATAATCTTTCATGTAAGAGATATTCAAGAAATTTTATGGAATATTGACTTCTGAAATTAAAAATTTCATTCCTAAAATACCAAGCTATGGCAAGAACACTTCCAAATTGAATAGTAGCCGACAAAGATGCTCCAGGATCATCAATACCTAAAAAAAGGGATATTACTTTTAAATGAGCTGTACTACTTACGGGAATAAATTCCGTCAACCCTTGAATTAATCCATATAAAACAAATTTTAAATAATCCAAAAAATTATTAAATTACATAATTAATTAATAGCAATTTACATTTTAAAATTAAAAACTGGTAAATAAAAATGAAAAAAATCTACCTTAATATTTATTCTTTCATCTTTAATCTTTTCTGATTCTGTGAAAGCTAACTATTAGCTAATTAGAAATTTTAAAAAAGGGCCTGGAGGAGGTCAATAGTTTAGTGGAATAACAAGTCCTTCGTTACATTCAATTCCCATTAAAGATTTAGATACTTGTATTAAGGTAGGTGAAAAGTTATTAATTAAATATAAAACCTGGTTGGCAATTTAATAGTAGATGGAGCTGTTTATTTTTAATAGTAGATGGACCTGTTTATTTAGAGGTGATTAGTAATCAAGTTACCTTTTAACATCGTGAGCACAACCATCTCCTTTATAGTTTTCGCTCTCGTAAAAATCATTTTTTGTCCCAAAATAAACCGTTAATAAAACGAAAGGTAAACTTAATATAAATAAAATAGTTGTTAAATCCATAGTATTGAATTATTCAAGAGGTTTATGAAAATTAAAATTACAATTTCTTCATTAACTCATTTTTAATAGTCTGTAGGTCCTTTAATACCAAGATAAAAGAAGGCTCCTAACCCAACCAAGAGTAAAACTCCAGCAATAGCCGCAGAAGGAACAAAACCTCCTATTGCAAAGGAAGATAAATAATACATCTATAAAACTAAACTAGTTAGATAATATCAATAAAAACTAGGTATTTGTAAAAAATTTTGACTCGAAGACAATTAGACAATATCTGTTCTAAGCCACTAACGTTGAATCTTCGTTATCAGCAGAAATTCTTATTCTTTCTTCCAACTTGGGGCCATATAATTCATTTCCCCAGATTTCAACTCTTGAATCATTAGGCGCCATAAAAGTAAGAATATCAGTTGGAAATAAAACTCTCTCTAAGAAAAAATTTGATGGGCCAATACATCTCAAGACAACCATCCTACCTCCTTCATTTTTGTATGAAAACTCAACCATTCTAAACAGCAAAAATTTATTCAATTAAACACTATTTAAAACTAAAAAAAATGTATAAAAAATTACTGAAAAAAAAGAAATATTGAAAAATCTAGATATTTAATCCAGCCTCAACTAAATTTCTTTCTTGATCAATTAATAAAAGAGCGTAGGAATCAATCATATCATAACTTTTATGAGGAATTGAGACATTAAGCATTCTCAAGAAATTAGATAATTTTTCATCTTGAAGGGCCTTACCTTTCTTTAAAAACATTTCTTTTTCCTGATTTGTTTTCCATATATTCATATATTCAATCTTCAAGGGCTTTAAGTGCCAAATATTTTCTATTAAAGTCCAAATTTCTAAATATTCTTTTAGGTTATTTTGAATTTTTAATAAATAAGATGATTCATGAAGACTCAAATTTGTTGTATTTATGGGTCGATAGTTTATGTCAATAGAATAAGGTTTAATTCCTAAAAACCATCCCTCAAGAATTAATAAATCAGGTTTATCTAATCTCCAATGAGATCTATCTCCTAGACCATTTCTTAAAGATTTATCGAAAACTGGTACATTTAATTCTCCATTTATCTTCCAATTTAATAATTTTTCATACATTAATTTTACTGAGTGACTACCAGGAAACCCTCTGGAAACATTCCAAGGGTTATTCTTAATTGCTAATTTCATTTCATTTGATGGAAGATAAAAGTCGTCAATTGAAATAACTGCAATTTTGAAGTTTAATTTTAACGATATAGCTTCGAGCCATTTACCTAGTGTTGTTTTACCTGTGCCAGGTAAAGCTGAGATTCCAATAATTTTTCTATTAGAAAAATTATTTTTAAATTTATAAGCCTGAGATAAAAGAGGTAAAGCCAAGCCCCAAATCCAATCATCATTTACTTTATTGTTCCAATATTGATCAATTGAAAGAATGTTTCTTTGATTATTCCAAAAATTGAACCATTCATCCAAGGATTCCCAACCAATATCAATAATTAATTTTTCAAATTTATCAAGAGGAAAATTAATATCTAAATCTTTCATCTTTCTAACTTAGTTCTCGCTTATTTATCAATTTATTGATTTCATTTTTCCAACCATATCCATTTGGTTCAGAAGCTAAAGTATATTCCAAATATTTTAATTTATCTAGTAAATTTAAGTTAGGTCCATCTATCCCTGGGATAACAATTCTAATATCTGAGTTTAAAAGTAGAGGCAAATCATTTGGAGAATCGCCTAAACCTATAATTTCAATATTTTGAACACTTGAATATCCTTTAAGAGCATTTATTGCTTTACCTTTATTCGATTTTGTAGATAATAAGTGACTCATTCTATTTCCCTTAAAAATATCAACATTGAACTTTTTACAACAGAAATTAATTTTTTCTTCTAAATAATTTGGCGGATTTAAAAAAGGCATGCTCCAATGCCTATCACGCATTAACTTCAATGATTTACCTTCTAATCCTGTTAGTTGAGTGGCTTCTTGATCAGTGAGATTATTAAGAGGAGTAAGTTTATAATCGATTTCATTGGAAATAAAATATAAGATTTCTTCAAGATATTCGTATTTCATACCAAGAATAATTTCTCCATTTACTCTTTTAAGAGATTCACCATATATTGCCGCACCATTCTCAACAATATAAGGATCCGTTAAGTTAAGTTCCTTTCTAATAACTTTTACTTCGGAGGCGGTTTTGCTTGTACAAAGAATTACAGGAATAGATAATTTTTGAAGTTTTTTTATAGTTTCTTTAGCAGGTGATAAATCATATGAGTGATCCATTAAAGTACCATCTACATCACTTACTACCCAAATAGAAGATTTTTCTATCATTTTTATAAAGCACTAAGCCAAATTACTTGAAAAGGATCAAGACTAATATTTTTACAATTGTATTTAGTGGATGTTAAAAAATCATAGGTATTGAAATCATTATCAATTATTTTTGGTAGATCATTATCATTCAATTGATAATTAATTTTATTTTCAGTCATATTATGGATTGCAAAAACAGACTCAGGACCTTTACTTCTTTTTATTACAACAATATCACTTCTACCTTTAGACAAACATTTCATTTCCGAAGAAGGGTGAAATTGCTTTAATTCTGATCTAACATCCATAGCCTTACGAAGATATTTTAAGTTTTTATTAGCATTAGATTCAGGATTATTTAAAACGGCTAAAAGATTTTCTGATTTAAACTTTTCTCTGTTAAGGTCTCTTCTTTGACCTGTCATAGAAAAACTTTTGATATCATTTTCTGAAGCAAGTAATGCTGGCAAATAAAATGCAGGGACCCCTTTTAGCGCCATTACTAATAATTGACTCAAAATAAATCTCTCATATTGAAATCTTTTAGCATCTCTACTGGAGTCTTCCATTGCACTCCACCAACTAATATTCAATTCATAAGGTCTATCATCACCATTTGATAAACGTCTATGACTAACTAACCCCCCTCTTTTCTCACAATTAATTAATAAATCTTTAATTCTCTGCTCATTCATTAATCCCTCGAGAGCTCTAAGCCCAACACCATCGTGCGATGCAGTGAAATTAAATAAAGTAGTACCTTCAGGTAATATAGGCCAATCAAAAATCCATGAGTTTAGAATATCAGCTCTTGAAGTAATAATTGCCTCTAAAAGAAGAGGAGGCAATGGGAAATTATATGCCATATGGGCTTCATCATCAGGAATAAGATAAGATAGATTTTCCTTCTGAGGGACATTAGTTTCAGTTATTAAAACTCCATCATTAAGAAGATTATTTAAAAGAACTCTTAAGAGTTTCACAATTGAATGTGCTTTTGGTAAATGTAAGCACGTTGTCCCTGATTCCTTCCAAATAAAACCTACAGCATCAAGCCTGAACCATTTAATTCCATTAGATAAATAAATAATAATTAAATTTAAGAACTCAAGAGTCATTTTTGGATTATGCCAATTCAAATCAATTTGATCTGGACCAAACGTTGTCCAAACTTGTTTAGGGCCATGTTCAGTATTTATTTGAGAAAACAAAGAGGAACTTCTTGGCCTAACTACATTTGACCAGTCAAGATTTTGTTTTGGTGAAAAAACATTTGATATGCCCGGTTCTTGGGATTTAATAAATTGTTGAACCCATGGATGAGATGATGAGACATGGTTTAATACTAAATCAGCCATCAAATCATGATTTTTAGAAATACTTTTGAGATCATCCCAACTTCCAAATTTTTCTTCTAAGGAATCATAACTTGAGACTGCAAAACCTCCATCACTTGTAGATTTCAAAAAAGGAAGAATATGTACAACTTTTGAAAGACTGCCAAAATGCTTACTTAACAACTTACTTAGAATTATTAATGTTGCCTCGCCATTTTTATAAATACTATCTGCATAAGTTATCAAAACCGAATGAGATTCATTCCACCTTTCCTTCTCTCTTATTTCTTCATAAGCAGATTTCTCTGAGAAATCATCTAAAATCTGTAATAATTGATTTGAAATAAAATTAATTTCTTCTGTAGTATTATTTGAATAAATTGTTTTTAACAATTTTTCGATCTTTAATCTATCTAGTTTTTTCTCTGAATCAATTTGCTTCACTTTGAAAAAATCAACGAAGTATTAATACTATTCTGCACATCAATTAGAAAATGGACTTTCAACAAGGTTTAATCACAACAATACATGAATATGGAGTTACAAGAAATTTACTTAAAGAATTAAACAAAAGTCTTAAAAAAAGATCAACTAGCATTTTAATACCTTGCTTATATGAAGAATTTGAGCGCCCAGCATTAAAAGACATAAGAGAAGTTTTAAAAGACCTCACAGGCTTAAATGAATTAGTTATTGCTCTATCTGCAAAAACTGTTGTGCAAGTTAAAGCAGCAAAATCATTTTTTGACTCAATGCCATTTCCAGTTCACGTTCAATGGACTAATTCTCCATCTGTAATAGAACTTTTAAAAAGCCAAGAAAAAAATGGCTTAGAACTTTTAGGAACTCCAGGAAAAGGATGGGCTGTCTGGCAAGGAATAGGAGTTGCGACGAGAAAATCAGAAGTTGTTGCTCTTTTTGATGCTGATATAAGAACTTTTAGTCATTTGTATCCTTCAAGAATGATACTTCCACTTTTGGATGAATCATATGGAATATCATATGTAAAGGCTTTTTACAGTAGATTATCTTTAGAGACCAATCAATTGCAAGGTAGAGCAACAAGATTATTTGTGGGTCCCTTATTGGCAAGTCTCGAGCAGTTAGTAGGGAAAGGTCCCTTTTTACAATATCTTCAATCATTTAGATATCCATTAGCAGGTGAGTTTGCGTTCACTAAAGACCTTGCTATGAATCTACGAATTCCTTGTGACTGGGGTTTAGAGATAGGTTTATTATCAGAGGTTTATAGAAACGTAAGAACCTCCAAAATAGCTCAAGTTGACTTAGGTTTATTTGATCATAAACATAAGAATATTGGTTGTTCATCTAAAGAAGGATTGCAAAAAATGTGCACAGAAATTCTTTCAAGTGTTTTAAGGGGTCTCATGGAGCATCAAGCAGAGACCTTAACAAGTACTCAATTAGCAACCTTAGAAGTTCTTTACAAAAGAGTAGGGGAAGATCGGGTAAAACAATTTGGATTAGATTCAGCAGTTAATCAACTTCCATACGATAGGCATGAAGAAGAGTTATCAGTACAAAAATTTGCGAAACTATTGAGACCAGCTACAGAAGATTACTTAGCTTGCCCAACAACACAGCAGTTACCAAGTTGGTCAAGAGTTTTATCTTGTGAGAACAAACTGCAAGATGATTTAGCAATTGCTGGGTCACGAGATATAAAAACAACTGAAAAAGAATTAATTAAAAACTTCTAAAGTAAAAAGTACCTTTGAGCCATTGGGACTTCTTCAAGAGGTTCACAAGTAAGAAGTTCCCCATCAGAAAAAACTTCATAAGTTTGAGGATCAACTGAAATATTTGGTAGTTTACTATTAAGTTTTAAGAGTGATTTATTGATATTTCTGGTATTTTCTACGGCAATACATTTCTTTTGTAAGCCTAATTTGTTTGGAATATTTTGATCAATTGAATTTTTACTTAAAAAGGTAAAAGAGCTCTTAATTAGAGATTGGCCGAAACTTGCAAACATAGGTCTACCATGTACAGGCCCTGGAGTAGGAATTGAAGCATTTGCATCACCCATTTGAGACCAAACTATAGATCCTCCTTTAACAACTAATTCAGGCTTTACAGCAAAAAAGGAAGGTTTCCACAATGCCAAATCCGCAATTTTACCCTTCTCTATAGACCCTACATGTTTATCAATACCATGAGCTATTGCAGGATTAATTGTGACTTTTGAAATATATCTCTTTACTCTGTAATTATCGTTTCTATCAGAATCCTGCGATAGCGGTCCCCTTTGGACTTTCATTTTATGAGCGGTTTGAAAAGTTCTTGTAATTACTTCACCAACTCTTCCCATAGCTTGAGAATCACTAGCAATAATTGAAAAGGCACCTATATCGTGCAAGATATCCTCAGCTGCAATAGTCTCTCTTCTGATCCTTGATTCGGCAAATGCAATATCTTCTGGGATTTTAGAATCTAAATGATGACAAACCATTAACATGTCAAGATGTTCTTCTAATGTGTTCCTCGTATAGGGTCTTGTTGGATTAGTACTACTTGGAAGAACATTTTTTTCTCCACAAATTTTAATAATGTCTGGCGCATGACCTCCACCTGCTCCTTCGGTATGAAAAGTATGAATAGTTCTTCCTGCGATAGCGTTGATGGTATCTTCAACAAAGCCTGCCTCATTTAAAGTATCAGTATGAATACATACTTGTACGTCAAACTTATCTGCAACATTAAGACAAGAATTTATTGTCGAGGGAGTCGTTCCCCAATCCTCATGAAGCTTCAATCCACACGCACCAGCTTCAACCTGATCAATAAGATTTCTCTCGTTTGTTGAATTTCCTTTTCCAAAAAAACCTAAATTCAGAGGAAATGCTTCTGCAGATTGAATCATTCTTGAAATATGAAAAGAACCCGGAGTACAAGTAGTAGCATTTGTCCCAGTTGCAGGTCCAGTTCCTCCTCCCAACATGGTTGTAATTCCGGAGGCTAGTGCTGTCTCAATTTGTTGGGGGCAGATAAAGTGAATGTGGGTATCTATTGAACCTGCAGTAAGAATATGGCCTTCTCCAGCTATTACTTCTGTTGATGCACCAATAACAATATCTACATTATCCTGGATATCAGGATTGCCAGCTTTACCGATTTCAAAAATCATTCCATCTTTTATACCCACATCAGCCTTAATTATTCCCCACCAATCTACGATCAAAGCATTAGTTATTACGGTATCTACAGCTCCATCAGCTCTCCTTACTTGAGACTGGCCCATCCCATCTCGAATAACTTTACCTCCCCCGAATTTAACTTCATCTCCGTATGTAGTAAAATCCTTCTCTACTTCTATAAAAAGTTCGGTATCAGCAAGCCTTACTCTATCACCGGTAGTGGGTCCGTAAGTTTGCGCATAAGTATTTCTGTCAATTTTATAGGACATAATTTTAAGTATCTAAAGAACTGTTTACCAATGAATTAAAACCATGGGCAATTCTTAAACCTGTATATGGAACTAATTTGACCTCAGTTGTATCTCCAGGTTCAAATCTAATTGCTGTTCCTGCAGGAATGTCAAGACGCATACCAAGTGTTAATTTTCGATCAAAAATTAAAGCCTTATTAGCTTCAAAAAAATGATAATGAGACCCAATTTGTACAGGCCTATCTCCAGAATTAGAAACTTTTACTGTTTTAACTTCCTTACCAAGATTTAATTCGATTTCACCTTTTTCAGGAATTATTTCGCCAGGAATTAAATTACTCATAACTAATTAATCGGATTGTGAATAGTAACTAACTTTGTCCCGTCAGGGAAAACGGCTTCTATTTGGACTTCATCAACCATTTCAGGAATGCCCTCCATAACTTGTGATTTTGAAAGCCAAGTAGTACCCTCTGACATTAATTGACTTACACTTTTTCCATCTCGAGCTCCTTCAAGAACTTGAAAACTCAAAAAAGCAATTGTTTCAGGATAATTAAGCTTAAGACCTCGACTAAGCCTTCTTTCAGCTAAGAGCGCAGCAGAAAAAATCAATAATTTATCCTTTTCTTGAGGTGAAAGATGCATAATAAAAAATTAATCTATAAATTCTTAAAAAAGGTTCTTTCTGAACATAATTAATAATTCATAGAATCTTGTAAAGGCCATACACCTTGATATTTTGGCTCACAAAATCCACAAACAGACCTAATTTGTTTCCAAATACAAAAAAAACATTTTCTAGCATCTTGAGAAGAACTTCCTAGGAATCGTACAGAGATTCCATTTTCAAGGATTCCAATAGATAAATTATTATTAGTTTCATTGAAAATCTTTTTTATATTTCCCACAAGATTATTTATTTTTGACTTGGAAAAATCTTTTTCGCAAATCCAAATTAAGGATCCAAAAACAGGCATATAATCCATGCCGGACTTGGCCACAAAACTTGCCCTAGATAATTCAATC
>QCBF01000021.1:0-20365 GCA_003281705.1 Prochlorococcus sp. AG-347-C10 | reverse complement strand
GAAATGCATATCTCTGATGTATCTTCTTTTATGCCTACACCATATCCTGCAATAATATTTATTGGAATTTTTTGAAGAGGATTATCAAAAGAAATTTTTTCTAAAGAGACTATTGTCCATATCTCTAAGTTTTGTGTAATATCAAGATCTAAGCCAGACCTTGCAAAGGTAATTCCTAATGCATGCGAGTCATCTTTAAGTAAACCAGCAGAATGGATCTCGATTTTTATTTCTTTTTTTTCATTAGGAATTTTTATTAGTTCATAATTCTTAAATGGTAACCCTACTAGTTTATTTAATGCTGACCTAGCAGCTCCAGCAACCCACAAAGGTAAAGAAAATCCTTTTTTCAAATCAAGTAATTGAAAAATATATAATGAGAACTAATCTAAGAATGACCTATTTAATAAAAAGTGGCCATACAACAAAAATTATCATTGATGATTCCTGGACCCACACCAGTTCCAGAAAAAGTTTTACAAGCATTAAGTAAGCATCCAATAGGCCATCGCAGCAAAGAATTTCAAGATCTCGTAGAGAGTACAACTAAGAATTTACAGTGGCTTCATCAAACTCAAAATGATGTTCTAACAATCACTGGTAGTGGTACTGCCGCTATGGAGGCTGGAATAATTAATACCTTAAGTAAAGGAGATAAAGTAATTTGTGGAGAAAATGGAAAATTTGGCGAAAGATGGGTAAAAGTTGCTAAAGAATTTGGTCTTGAAGTAATAAAAATTGATTCCGAATGGGGAACTCCACTTGATCCAGAAGAATTCAAAAAGGTATTAGAGGAAGATAAACAAAAAGAAATAAAGGCGGTTATTTTGACGCATTCTGAAACCTCAACAGGTGTAATTAATGATCTTAAAACTATAAGTTCATATATTCGTGCACACAACACAGCATTATCAATTGTTGACTGCGTTACAAGTCTTGGAGCTTGCAATGTACCTGTAGATGAATGGGAATTAGATATCGTTGCTTCAGGATCACAAAAGGGATATATGATACCTCCAGGGCTAAGCTTTATAACAATGAGTCAAAAAGCATGGGAAGCTGCAGAAAAATCAAATTTACCAAAATTTTATTTAAATTTAAAATCTTACAGAAAAAGTCTTTTAAGTAACAGCAATCCATATACTCCAGCAGTTAATTTGGTTTTTGCTTTAGATGAATCTTTAAAAATGATGAGAGAAGAAGGCTTAGATAACATTTTCTACAGACACAATAAACATAAAATAGCAATGAGCAATGCTATAAAGGCTTTAAATCTAAAATTATTTGCTGATGAAAAATACTTAAGCCCTTCAATTACTGCGGTAAAAACTGAAGGAATAGATGCTGAAGAATTTAGAAAAACTATAAAAAATAATTTTGATATTTTACTTGCTGGTGGTCAAGATCATATGAAGGGAAAAATATTTAGAGTCGGACATCTCGGTTATGTTAACGATAGAGATATTATTACGGTAGTTTCTGCTATTAGTAATACACTTATCAACCTGGGTAAAATCACAGCCCAACAAGCTGGTGAAGCATTAGTTGTTGCTTCTAGATATCTTGAAGAAAAATAAGTTAAGTACCTGGCTCTTCAACATTTCCGCCTAATTCAACAATCTTTTTTCTAAGAGCAATTGATTTTTTTTCATCACCGTTGGTTTGAGCTATTGCAAGGGCAAACTCCAATTTTTCTAGCTGGTGGCCACCCTCAATAAAAGATAATTTTTTCCTAATGCGGTTTTTATTATCTTTGTATGAAATTTGTGAAGACATAAAAATTCATGCTTTAAGTAATATTATGCCAACAAAAGGGGACATTACGAGAGTAAATCAAAAATATTATTTGACTATAAACTTAAGCAGATAATTTTTTTTCTAATATTATGTCCAAACATCACTAAAGTTTTATGCCAAACATAAATCTCATATACTACCTTCTTGCTGGCGGTATTTTTGGAGCTTTAGCTCTAAAAACAGGTATCCCTGCAGCTCCGCTTGCAGGTGCCTTAATAGGCGCAAGCATACTTAGCATCAGTGGCAAAGTCGATATTGCAGAGTGGCCAATAGGCACTAGAACAATTTTAGAAATCGGCATTGGAACAGTTATTGGTACATCATTAACCAAAGACTCATTAATGGATCTTCAAACCTTATGGAGGCCTGCTATTTTAATAACTTTTACTTTAGTTATTACAGGATTAGCAATTGGATTATGGACAAGCAGATTACTTAATATCGATGTGATAACAACAATTCTTGGTGCGGCGCCAGGAGGTATTAGCGGTATGAGTCTTGTAGGGTCAGAGTATGGGGTAGGAGCTGCAGTAGCTACCCTACACGCAGTAAGGTTGATTACTGTGCTTCTAATTCTTCCTTTAGTTGTAAAATGCTTGAACATATTTGGAGTAATTAAATCTTAAATTTCTATAGACATATTCACAATAAAAGATATTTTTAAATAGAAGATAAATGGCTAATGAAAAGATTTAAGGATAAAAAACTAATATTAGTATCGTTGGGAGTTTTCACTCCTCTAATCCTTACTAATGCAAAAGTTAATGCAAGTTCATTTGGGGCAGAAATTTTTTGTACTATGCGAGATGGCGGAAATGACCATGAGAGTAGTTGGGATGCAGCTTATACATATATAAAAAAACAAAAGGGAGGATTATTCAAAGTTTCACCTAAAAATGCAGCAGCGCAAATTACTGAAACAGTTATAAGAGAAAGAGAAAAATTTAGTTATTGCGTTGAATATTTAGACAATCTTCATCCAAATAGAAAACTAATAAGAGATTTAGAAAAAGAAGAAAAAAGAAAAGAAAAAGAAGCACAAGATAGAGAAAACAAAAGAATAAAATTAGAAAAAGAATTAGAAGAAACTAATAAAGAAATTTCTGAAGACTTTACTGATGAAACACTTGATAGATATAGTTATTAATTAAGTTTTTAGAAAGATAATAATTTTTTTCCAAATTTACTAAATACTATTTTGTATCTAAACACACTAAAACATATTTTTAATACCAAATTTACTCTAAAAAGGATTAGTAATTATTGACTTTTAAAATATTCAAGCCATGATTTATTTAACTAAATATTCTGAATGCATATTAATGATGCGGTGTTTCTAGAGGATTTATGTCCTAAGTTCAGATTGAGACAATGGCGAAAATCTATTCATAGGTTTACAGGAAAAAGTTGTATATATTGCGGAAAACCATCTGAATCTATTGACCATGTAATCCCAAGATGCCAAGGTGGCTTAAGTACAACAGAAAACTGTGTTCCTGCATGTCTTTCCTGTAATGGGGATAAATCAGATGAAAATGCTTTGTTTTGGTATAGAAGGCAAAAATTTTATGATCCTCGAAGAGCAATGGCTATAAGAGCTTGGTTAGAGGGAGATTTAAGATTAGCTATTAGATTATTGCAATGGGCTAATCCTAATTTTAAGGTAAAAAATAAAAATTACGAAAAAGATGAATCAGAATATAAAGCAGCTTGACTACCAAACAATACATATTTTTCTAGAGTTATAACTCTCACATATATTTTCCAATTCTTTTGGGGATTCTGGAAATATTAAAATTGTCGAAAATGCTAGAAGGAAGACAAATAATTTTTGGTAGAATTTAAAATTAACTATACTAACTTCTTTCTCTATAAGACGGGGATAACTTTTACTAACACAGAAAGTTTTTGATTTTAAATCGGGCTTAAGAGCTGTCTTCATCATCAATTAATACATATGTACTACTTTAGCTGAGCATGAAGAAATCTGCAAATTTAATCGGAAATAAAAATAAATTTTTAATCTTAGGATGTGGTTATAGCGGTAGTTATTTTGCAAAAACTATTAAAAAATTCGGTTGCACTGTTTTAACAAGCTCAAGATCTATAAGCAGGGATCCAAATAGTTTTGTTTTCAACAGTGAAAACGGTATAATTCCTGAAGCAAAAATTTTTAATGGAGTAACACATATTCTTAGTTGCATACCTCCCGACAAAAATGGAAATGATCCAGTATTAAGAAGTCTTAAAAATAAACTAAAAAGTTTGTCCCTAGAATGGGTTGGCTATTTATCTACAACAGGAGTTTACGGAAACACAAAGGGAGATTGGGTTTCTGAAATTAATAAACCAAACCCCTTTCAAAAACGAAGTTATAAGAGGCTAAATTGTGAAAAAGAATGGATTGAATCTGGTTTACCTGTACAAATTTTTAGGTTACCCGGTATTTATGGACCTGGAAGATCCACTTTTGAGGCAATAAAAAATAAGAAAATTCGCGTAATATCCAAAAAAAATCAAGTATTTTCGAGAATTCATGTTGCTGACATTGCAAATGCAATTATCTATCTATTACAAAACAAGAATTCCTTAAAGTTTTACCAAATTATCAATATTGCAGATGATGAACCCTGTTCTCAATTAGAGGTCATTCAATATTGCTATGACTTACTTGGTTTAACAATGCCAAAACCAATATTATTTGAGGATGCAAAAGAGCAATTATCACCTATCGCTCAATCTTTTTGGATGGAAAATAGAAGAGTTTCTAATAAACTTTTATGCGAAACACTCGGATATGAACTAATTTATAAAAACTATAAAATGGGCTTAAAAAATTGCTACCTGAATAGTTAAAAATATAAATTTAAAAACTTTTTATGAATTTTCAGAATACAAATAAAACATTGAAGGTGGTGTTAAGCGTAGGAGATGAGTCAGGTATTGGACCGGAAATAATCTTAAAAGCACTTTGTTCTCCTGAGATACCAAAAAATATTGACTTTACATTAGTTGGATCAAAGAAAAATCTAGTAAATATATATGAGCAACTTCGATCCTTAGGATTAGAAAACCTTGCAAATCCAAAATATTTAAAGATAGAGGATCTAGAAATTTCTCCATCAGATAATGACCCTAAATCAATTTACGGCAATTCAAGTTTCCAATATTTAACAAAAGCGATTGAAATTGTAAAACAATATCCCAATTCAGCACTTGTGACTGGACCAATTTGCAAGAAATCATGGTCAGTAGCAGGTCATTATTTCTCTGGTCAAACTGAAGTACTAGCAAAATCGTGTGGAGTAAAAAATGTTGGAATGTTATTTACAGCTAAATCTCCAATCACGGGTTGGAGATTCAATACACTATTGGCTACAACCCACATACCACTTCGTGAGGTACCAAAAAGGCTAAATACAAAATTAATCCACTCTAAATTAGATCTTTTGAAAGAATTTTGTATTAAATATAATAAAAAACCTATTTTAAAAGTTGCAGGATTAAACCCTCACGCAGGCGAAGAGGGAATTTTAGGTCATGAAGAGAAAGATTGGCTCAATGATGCATTAATTACTTGGAATAAAAACAACAAAGATATTGAATTATTAGGCCCTTTATCACCAGATAGTTGCTGGAATTCTTCGGTAAAAGCATGGAATGACAAAAATGCTGAAAAGCATGATGGCATTCTTGCTATGTATCATGATCAAGGTTTAATACCAATGAAAGTGATAGCTCTTAATTACTCAGTCAATACCACTATCGGTTTACCTTTGATAAGAACATCTCCAGATCATGGAACGGGATTTGATATTGCCGGAAAAGGAATTGCTCAATCTCAGAGCATGATTGAGGCTATAAAAGCTGCCGTAGAAATGACTAATAATTCAAGACTGCTTAACGCGCATTAAAACTTGACCAAATTCAACTGGTGTTCCATTTTCAACGAGAATCTCCACTATTTCAGCATTAAATTCAGATTCGATTTCATTCATTAATTTCATTGCTTCCAAAATGCAAATAGTTTGACCGACCTTAATGTTGTTCCCTACTTCGACAAATGGCTCCTCACCAGGCGCTGCAGCCCTATAAAATGTCCCAACCATTGGAGAAGTGATTTCAGTTAGATCAGAACGTCCTGGGGGTGCCACCTGAGGTACTTCAGGCTCATTAACAACAGATATATTATCATTTATATTTTTTTGATCAGCAATTGTCTGCTTATCAAATGAAGTATTAGAAACTAAATTATTATTAACTTGATTCTGATCAAATACATTTCTTTTTATTTCGAGTTTAAAATCTTCTCCCTCTAGCGAGAACTCTTGTATATCACTTGTAGAGATTTTCTCTATTAAGCGATCTAAGTCATCATGATCTAATTTCATAGTCATTAATTTTCACGTCCAAGATAACTGTCATTACGAGTATCAACTTTAATCATTTCTCCCACAGAAATAAATAAAGGAACCATAACTTGAGCACCTGTTTCTAGAATAGCTGGTTTCGTGCCCCCACTAGCAGTATCACCTTTAACTCCAGGATCAGTCTCTGTAACTTTCAAAGTAATAGATATTGGAAGTTCTACTTCTAGAACTTTACCATTATGAAAAATTACATTAACCTCCATTCCCTCTTTCAAATACTTTGCACCTTTACCGATTTGTTCAGAGGTGAGTCTTGTCTCTTCAAAACTTGTCATGTCCATAAAAACAAAATCACCAGACTCCACATAAGTATGTTGCAGGTTAGACTTCTCAAGGATAGCCTGTTGTACTGATTCTCCGGCTCGAAAAGTTTTTTCAACCACGTTGCCGCTTTGAACCGATTTTAATTTTGTTCGCACGAAAGCAGAACCCTTGCCAGGCTTGACATGTAGAAATTCTACAACACGCCAAACTTGTCCATCTAATTCGATGGTAGTACCTGTGCGAAAATCGTTACTGGAAATCATTCCTGTATTACATCCCCAAGGATCATAAACCTGCAAGAGTGCTATGCAAAAATTCTTATTAAATCAGAACAAACTTTTCTTAATTCTATCGATTGTAATTTTACAGGTTTTTCTCTTAAAACCTATTCAAGTATTAGCCGATTTACCTACTGGAAATGCAGTAAAAGATCCCAACGCAATCCTCAGAAACGCACTCCCTATCAAGCAAGTTGAGCTGCAAGAGCTTCAACACAAATTGGAAGAAACTAGTGACCTTGTAAGAGGAGGAAGATGGCCCGCTCTTACAAAAACTGTTACAAAATGTCAATCTTTACTAAAAAAATACCAGAGTAAAATTATTCAAGAATTACCAAACGATAAAAAGAAAATTGCTGAGAAAACATTTTTAGAGCTCAAAGAAAATTTTGAAAGTCTTCAAGATTACTCTAAATCAAAGGATAAATACTCATTTATAGCGACCCGAAGAGATGCTTTAGCTAAAATAGGTGGATTAGAAGAATATTTTTTACCAAATAAATTTCCATACTCTATTCCCCAGGAATTTGATAATTTACCAAGATTACTTGGCAGAGCAAAAGTCAATATAAAAACCTCCAAAGGTGATATGCAAGCTGTTGTGGATGGATTTAACGCCCCACTTACATCAGGAGCATTTATAGATTTATCTTCAAAAAACTTCTACAAAGATTTACCTATCAACAGAGCAGAAGAATTTTTTGTACTGCAAACAGGTGATCCAACTGGTGAAAATATTGGTTATATAGATCCTAAAACAAACGAAGAACGTCACGTTCCCTTGGAAATTAGAATTCCTAATGAAAAAGATACTTTTTATAATCAAACTTTTGAAGATTTAGGTCTTTACACAGAGACGCCAACATTACCTTTTGCAACACTTGGAACTCTAGGATGGTCCCATTCAAATACCGCAGTTGATGATGGCTCATCGCAATTTTTCTTCTTTTTATATGAAGCAGAATTAAATCCAGCAGGTCGCAATTTAATTGACGGGAGGAATGCTGCGTTTGGTTACGTTGTAGATGGATTTGATGTATTAGAAGAGCTTACTAAAGATGACACAATTATTTCAATTGATGTTTTAGAAGGGATTGAAAACCTTAAATTAAATGCATAAAGAAATATTAGAAGATATAGGTGAAAAAGAATTAATAAATAGGCTAGGGAAATTTATGCCTAAAAACCAAGTTTCTGATGATTGCGCTTTCATCAAAACTAAAAATGAAAATTTACTTGTTAATACTGATTCTTTGGTAGAAAATGTTCATTTCAATGACATTACTATTTGTCCTAGGGACCTTGGGTGGAAAGCAGTTGTAAGCAACATCTCTGACTTATTATCTAGTGGAAGCAAGAAAACTATTGGTATTACAATAAGTCTAATTCTACCTCCCAGAACTGAATTGATTTGGATTGAAGAGTTATATAGAGGAATAAGTAAAGCTTTAAAAGAATATGGTGGCATAATTCTTGGTGGAGATTGCTCAAAAGGGAATCAAAAAGCCATATCTATTACTGCCTTTGGGATTCAAGGTGAACTTGAATTAAGAAGAAACGCATGTAAACCAGGAGATGTCATTTTAACTACAGGAATTCATGGTCTTAGCAAACTAGGATTTTTAATTAAAAATAGAATTAATTTAGATAATGATATTTCTCTTAATAAAAGATTAATCAATAAATCCATTGAACATTTTTGTCGCCCTAAAGTTTACCCAAATTTTCTAAATAATCTCCTCAAAACTCGCTCCAATAAAAAATTCAAAAAAATAGGATGCACTGATAGCAGTGATGGCCTATTTCAAGCTTTACAAGATTTAGCAAGTGCTAGCCAATGCAAAGCAATTATCAATTATGAAAAAATGCCCAAAGATAAGGATTGGCCTCAAGGAGATAAATGGGACGAATATTATTTTTTTGGAGGTGAAGACTATGAATTAGTTTTCTCATTACCAAAAAATTGGGCAAGGAATTTATCTAAACTTGATAAAGGTATTTACGAAATTGGTTTTTTTGCTGATGGAAAACCATCAATAGAATTTAAAGATTATAAAAAAAATAAATTATTCAATAACAAACCTTTCAAACACTTTTAATTATTCCCAATTTTTAGCAACAATTTCTGCTAAATCTACAACTCTCTGACTATAACCCCACTCATTGTCATACCATGCAAGTACCTTTACAAGATTATCTCCGATGCTCATAGTAAGGTCACTATCTACAATTGATGATTCATTGGTACCTGCATAATCGCTTGACACTAATGGTTCATCTCCATACTTAATGATTCCTTTCATTGAGCTTAGAGATGCTTCCTTGAGAGCATTATTGACTTCTTCAGCTGTGACAGATTTAGAAGATTCAAAAACAAAATCTACTGCTGAAACGTTAGGAGTTGGAACTCTCATTGCAATTCCTGTTAATTTGCCTTTCATTTCTGGGTATACCAGAGCTACTGCTTTTGCAGCTCCTGTAGAAGTAGGAACGATATTTGTAGCAGCGGCTCTAGCTCTTCTTAGATCTCTATGACTATTATCTAAAATTCTTTGATCGCCTGTATAACTATGAATTGTAGTCATCAAACCTTTGTTAATCCCAAAAGTTTGGTCTAAAACTTTAACTACTGGAGCTAAACAGTTAGTTGTGCAGCTAGCATTACTCAAAATATCATAGTCTTTGTGTTTATATATATCAGCATTAACTCCAACTACATAAGTACCGACCCCATCGCCTTTACCAGGAGCAGTCAAGATAACTTTTTTTGCTCCTACCTCTAAGTGCTTACTTGCACCTACGTCAGTATTAAAAACTCCAGTAGATTCAATAACCAGATCTACGCCCCAATCTTTCCAAGGGAGATTCATTGGGTTTCTATCAGAGAAACACTTAATTGTCTTGTTATTAATTACAAAAGTATCATCAGTATATTGAATATCAACACCATCAAGTTGACCAAGGACTGAGTCATATTTTAAAAGATGAGCATTAGTCTTAGGATCAGAGGTAACGTTAATTCCAACTACTTCAATATTGGTGTAAGCCCCTCTACTAAGCCAACAACGCATAAAGTTTCGACCAATTCTGCCAAAGCCGTTAATTGCAACTCGCAAAGTCATAACTAATAAATTTCTAAATGATTAACCTAAGTTGCTGATCATACTGAATTTTGTGCAATAACGTAAGGTTTTTTTGATTTATTAAGCAAATAAGTCTAGTTTTGTATTAATTCAAGTTAAAAAAACATTTTTTTTAAGAAAAAAATAGCAAAATTTTACCTAGAAGTTATTTTAATTTAAGTAAAAGATAAACATTGGATAAAGAATTACTGTTGAAAAGTCATTTTCATTTTATTGGGATCGGAGGTATTGGAATGTCAGCATTAGCGATGGGTTTACTTAAAAAAGGTTGTTCAGTTTCAGGATCTGATTTAGTTAAAAACAATGAGACCAATAAATTAGAGCAATTAGGTGCAGTAATATTTACTTCTCAAGATCGACAAAATATTGAATTTGTAATTACAAAATTTACCAACAAATTGATTAATTTTGTTATAAGCTCCGCGATCAAAACGGAAAATGAAGAATTTTCATATTGCAGAGAAAACAATTTATCAATAAAACATCGTTCAGATATACTTGCAATGCTAATGCAAACTTACACTGCATTGGCAGTAGCAGGCAGCCACGGAAAAACATCAACCAGTACATTTCTCTCTACAATACTTGAGTTATCTACACATAATTCTTCCTCAATAACTGGTGGAATAATTCCTATCTACAATTCTAATTGTCATTTAGAAAATACAAAGTACTTAGTAGCTGAAGTTGATGAATCTGATGGAACAATTAACAAATATAACTCTGATATCGGAATAATCAATAACATTGATTTTGATCATTGCGATCACTTTTCTAATTTAAGTGAAGTCATATCTTCTTTTAAAAGTTTCGCTAAAAACTCTAAAAAATTACTACTTAATTTTGATTGTGAAACCTCAAGAAATAATTTTAATTCTACTTGGAAGTGGTCAATCACTACGGCTAAAAACGTAGCTTATGCAATAGTTCCGACTGAAATTAATTCAAAGTATACAATTGGGAAATATTATGAAAATGGAAATTTTATTAGTAGTTTAAATATTCCAATTCCAGGATTACACAATCTATCTAATATCACCGCAGCAATAGCAGCTTCAAGAATGATAGGAGTAGATTTTATAGAAATTAAGAAAAATATAAAATATCTGAAACTGCCAAAAAAAAGATTTGAATTCAGAGGCCAAATAGATGGAAGAAGAGTATATGATGATTATGCGCATCACCCAAACGAAATAAAAGAGACGATTAAATTAGGAAGATTATTGATTCCGCAAAAACATAATAATGAATGTCAAAAAAGTAGATTAATAGCTATATTTCAACCTCATAGATACTCTCGAGTAAAGCAATTTACGAGAGAATTCGCTGAAGAATTATCAAAAGCAGATGTTATTTATGTAACCAGTATTTATGGAGCAGGAGAAGGAAACGAAGATAAAATGACCTCGAAAATTATCACTGATCTGATTTATAAAAAAAATAAAAATGTTAGTTACATAAATAGTTATTATGAAGTTACAAAAAATTTTTACGAATTAACTCAAAAAGGGGATTTAATTTTGAATATGGGAGCTGGTGATTGTCATAATTTCTGGTCAATTTTGAATGAAAAGACAATTAAATAGACAACGAATTTATGATTAAAAAAAAATTTTCTGAAAACTGTAATTTAAGTAGTTATACAACTATAAAAGTGGGAGGAGTAGCTGAATATTTTGCTGAGCCAAGAAGCATTGAAGAATTTTCATTTCTAATAAAATGGGCAAATTTAAACAAACAAAGATGTCAAATAATTGGCGCAGGTTCGAATCTTTTAATAAATAATATTTTCATAAAAGGCTTAGTTGTGTGTACAAAAAAATTGAAATCATTGAAGATAGAGCCATATTCAGGAATTGTTGAAGCGGAAGCAGGTGTAATGCTCCCAACATTATCTAATTCTCTTGCTAAAAATGGATTACAAGGAGGGGAATGGGCTGTTGGAATTCCAGGAACATTAGGAGGAGCAATTTATATGAATGCTGGCACAGGTAATTTATCGCTAGCAAAAAATCTTATTTCCGTAAAAGTTATAAATAATAAAACTCATGAAAAACTTGAAATTGAAAAAAAAGATATCGATTTTGAGTATAGATTTAGCTCTTTTCAAAGAAATGATTTAACAATTATCAGTGCAAGATTACATTTTGAACCTAATGGAAATCTAGAAGAATTAATTCAAACAACCAAAAATAACCTTAAATTAAAAACAGAAACACAACCATATCATCAACCAAGTTTTGGTAGTGTTTTTAAAAATCCTGAAAATAATTATGCCGCAAAATTAATTGATGATATGGGTTTAAAGGGATTTAAAATTGGCGGTGCTGAAATTTCTACAATGCATTCAAATTTTATAATTAACACTTCTTCAGCAAGTTCAAAAGATATTTATGAATTAATAACAGTAATTCAACAAAAAGTACTACAAAACAAAGGGATTTATTTGCAACCGGAAGTAAGAATGATTGGTTTTGACTATCCTAACTAAAGAAACGTTTTTACAAAATGGCGGGTTTTGGACTTCCTAACTTTGGACAACTTACAGAAGCTTTTAAAAAAGCTAAACAAATTCAGCAAGATGCTCAAAAATTACAAGATGAACTTGAAAATATGGAAATTGAAGGGAAAAGTGATGATGAAATGATAAAAGTCTGGATAAGTGGCAACCAACTTCCTTTAAAGGTAGAAGTACAAGAAAATATCTCAAATGCAAATAAAGAACAAATAGAGCAAAACATTTTGCAAGCTATTCAAAAAGCTCATGAATTATCAACTACAACTATGAAAGAAAGGATGAATGATTTGACTGGTGGATTAAATCTTAATCTTCCTGGTTTTGAAAATAGTGACTCTTAGAAGACTCAATCATTTCTTTATAAAAAGAATATCTTTCGAAGGATTTATTTAAATTACATCCCTCGTCTTTTAAATGTAAGCAGTTACGAAATTTACACTTAATTCCTTCTTCGATTACCTGTTTATATATTTCTGAATAAAGATTTGGTAACAACTTAATATCAACATCTAGAGGTTGCATATTAAAACCAGGAGTATCTACAATATAACTTTGATTCGATATTGAAAATAACTCAACATTTCGAGTGGTATTTTTACCTCTCTTAATTTTATTGGAAACTGGAGCAGTACTATTTTGAAGACCTGGAATTATCATATTAAGCAAAGTAGTTTTACCAACACCTGATGGGCCCATAAAAATTGAACACTTTTTTTGCTTTAACTCAGCTAATAAATTATTAAAGTAATCAGATCTCTCTAAATTTAAAGTTATTGTTTGATAACCCCATTTCTCAAATTTATCAATTAATAAAGATCTTCTAGTATCTGAAATTAAATCACATTTTGTCAAAACTAATGACACTTCAACACCCATAGATTCTGCTGATATCAAAAACCTATTAACTTGAGATAAATTTAACTCTGGCTCTTCAACTGAAAAAGTGATGTATATGTTAGAAATATTAGCAACTGAGGGTCTAACTAATAAATTTTTTCTTTTTTTAAGACTTGTTATTACTGCGCTTTTGCTTTTTAAATCAATATTTTCAATTATTACTTCGTCACCAACATAAATTAATTGATCCTTGAAATTGATAGACTTCCTCACCTTACATAAAAATTTTTCGCTAATTTCAGAGTTTTCTTGATTTTTTAAGTGAACTAAAAAAAAGTCATTAAATTTTTTCGTAACTAAACCTAAATTTTTGCTATTAATTTTCATTCAATATTTTTATTTTTATAAATTTTTCACTTCCCTCAATTTGCTTAAACAAACATCCCATCGCTTTTAAGTTATTTAATACCATTTCTTCTGGTTCACCTTTATCTAGTTCAACTATAAGGTTTTCATTTTTGGATAACTTCTCCAAAGCCAATTTGATTTTGACAACATTTAAAGGACATGGAACAAATTTAAGATCCAAATACTTTAAAGAAGTCATTAGGATTCTTTACCAAATAATTTACTAAAAAGTCCACTACTGGAATTAATATTTTTATCTGAATATTGAGAAGCTAAACCCTCCAAAAGCTTTCGTTCTTCGTCAGTTATACGAGTTGGCAATTTTACTTTTACTAAGACTTCATGATTTCCTCTAGCAACCGGATTACCAAGTCTTGGTACCCCTTTATTCTCGAGTGAGAGAGTTGTATTTGGCTGGGTACCACTTGGAATTTTTAAATTAACATTTCCATCAACTGTAGTAATTTCAACAGTATCGCCTAAAATAGCCTGTAAATAACTCACATCTATTTCTGAGTAAATAGTCACACCATCTCTTTTAAGTTTGGAATCATTCTTAACCTTAATAAAAACATAAAGATCTCCAGGTGGACCCCCTTTCATACCAACATTACCCTCTCCGGAAACTCTTAATTTAGTACCAGTATCAACTCCTGCAGGAATATTAATTCTTAATTTTTTTCTGACTTGCTTTACTCCATTACCACCGCAACTTACACATGGATCTGCAATTATCTGACCAGTTCCATTACATGAAGGACATTCAGCTACTTGTGTAAAATTACCAAAAGGTGTTCTTGTAGCTCTTCTAACTTGTCCACTTCCCCCACATGTTGAACAAGTTTTTGGTCCTGTACCTGGTTTGGCTCCTGTTCCCCTACATACTTCACATGTCTCAAGATGAGGAATTTTAATTTCTCTTTGTTGGCCAAATATTGCATCTTTAAAGTCAATATTAAGGTCATACCTAAGATCATCTCCTTGTTGCGGGCCTCTTCTTTGAGATCTTCCACCCTGGGGATTTTGTCCACCAAAGCCATTAAAAAAAGTTTCAAACAAATCTGCGAAGCCACCCATATCGCCCATATCAGGCATTCCAGCGGCACCTCCAAGGCCGGCCTCTCCAAACTGATCATATCTAGCTCTTGTTTCAGGATCAGCTAATGCTTCATAAGCCTTGCCAATTTCTTTAAATTTATCTTCAGCACCAGGTTCTTTATTAACATCAGGATGATATTGTCTTGCCAATTTTCTATAAGCCCTTTTTAGGGTATCCGCATCAGCATCTCTTGAAACTCCAAGTATTTGGTAAAAATCAGCCATTAGATAATGCTTAAATAATAATTTGGAATTTATACATCTTCAGAAGTATTTACTTCTGAATCAACATCCTCTTCAACTGTATCCTTTTCTACTTCCTGTTGTGAATTTTGTTTACCAGGTCCCATAGAAACCTTAACCAATGCATGTCTCAAAACCTTACCTTCTAGATGATATCCTCGCTGCAATTCTTCAATAATAAAATCCTCTTCCAACTCTTCACTAGGCTCTCTTAATACAGCTTCATGCAAGTTTGGATCAAATTGTTGGCCAACAACTCTCATGGGTGAAACTCCCTGTTGTTTTAAAACTTCTACCAATTGTTTATACAATCCTTGATAACTTCTATGAAGAGCTTGAGCTTCTTCACTTTCTGGTTTAAGTTGTTGTCTTGCTCTCTCAAAATTATCAACAATAGGAAGTATTGCAGTTAAAGTCTTTGAAACAAGTTGGATTTTTAAATCGTCCTGATCCCTAGACTGCCTTTTTCTAAAATTATCAAAGTCTGCTGAAATCCTTACATATTGATTTTTTAATGTTTCATGCTCTTTTTCTAATTGTTCTAATCTTGCATCATTATTTGAAATAGTATTTTTTAATTCTTCAGTATTTATTTCTTCTATTTTTTGAGAAGATAATTCATCATTTTCGGTGGTTGAATTTTGCGTAGATGATATATCGTCAGGAGCATTATCCTTGTTAGAAACATCATTTTCTTTATTATCAATATTGTCTGATTGATTTTCAATCATTTTTCTAAAATTTAATAGATCTATTCTCCAATAAAGTGATGCACAAAACAAGTTGCGGAAGGCCGCACAAATATTTAATCAGGAACAAACTTTAATGCTAATCCATTGTTACAGTATCTTTTACCAGTGGGAAGAGGTCCATCATTGAAGACATGTCCTTGATGACCTCCGCATCGAGAGCAATGATATTCGGTTCTTGGGATAATTAACTTGAAATCAACTTTTGTTTCTACTGATCCTTGAATTGAATCCCAAAAACTTGGCCATCCTGTACCACTATCGTATTTTTTATCTGATAAAAAAAGTGGCAAATCGCATCCTGCACAGTGAAAAATCCCTTTTCTTTTCTCATTATTTAATTGACTGCTGAAAGCTCTTTCAGTACCTTCCTCCCTCAAAATATAATAAGCTTCCGGACTAAGTCTAGATTTCCATTCGTCTTTTGAAAAAATCCACTCTTCTTTAGAAGCAAGTGAAGATGCTAATACTTGGATGGGCTTAAAAATTACTTTTAAGAATGACATAGTAGGAATTAGAATGAAAGTTCTTCTTGATAGAAATTGATTCATATATTTAAATCATAAAAAAGTAATGAATTTCATTCAGCCTAATTCTATTAAAAATATTCATAAATTAAGTATCGCTCCAATGATGGATTGTACTGATAGACATTTCAGAATGATAATGAGAAAAATAAGTTCTGAAGCTCTATTGTATACGGAAATGATTGTGGCCAAGAGTTTAGTTTATACGAATAAAAAAGAAAATTTTTTAAACTTTAATGGTGAAGAACATCCGATATCGATTCAGTTTGGCGGAGACGATCCTAAAACCCTAAAAGAGGCAGCCCAAATGGCGCAGGATTGGGGTTATGACGAAATAAACTTTAATGTTGGTTGTCCGAGTCCAAGGGTCTGTTCTGGAAATTTTGGTGCTTCACTTATGAAAGACCCTGAAAAAGTAGCAAAATGTATAGAGTCCTTAAAAAATAATTGCAACTTACCTGTTACGATCAAACACAGAATCGGTGTAGACAATGATGATAGTTTCGTTAACTTGAATAATTTCGTAAGAATTATCGCAAATGCTGGTGCTGACAGATTTACAGTTCATGCAAGAAAAGCAATATTAAAAGGTCTAAATCCAAAACAAAACAGGACCATACCGCCACTAAATTATGAAGTAGTAAAAAAATTAAAAAAATTAAATCCAGAATTGTTAATAGAAATCAATGGGGGTTTAACAAATATCGATCAATCATTAAAAGCCTTAAATGATTTTGATGGGGTCATGATTGGACGTTCAATTTATAAACATCCCTTAAGATGGTCTAAAATTGATCAAAAGATTTATGGAATTAATAAAGAACCCAAATCTGCTTCAAATATTATTTTCTCCTTAATTCCATACATAGAAGCGCATTTAAGTAATGGAGGAAAATCTTGGGATATTTGTAAACATCTTATAAATTTAGTAGAAGGAATACCTAAAGCTAAAATATGGAGAAATCAAATTTCAGATAAATCTTTTAAAAAAGAATTAACTATTGAATATTTGTTTAAATTAACAACGGCGCTTAAAGAAATGGGTTACTAATTTGTCTCATTTGAAGCATTGCTTTCATTGGACACTCCCCTTTTTCTCCTGCTCCTACCATTTTCATATTCTGAGTTTTCAGAAGAATTTCCATAACTTCTGTCTTCCCAACCTTCTGCTCCAGAAGATTTATTAGAATTAAAGCTATTAGATCCAGAATTACCACCTCCATAGCCGCCACCATTATTACCACCGCCGTAGCCGCTTCTCCCTCCCCTACGGGATCCACCAGAACCTCTAGGCTCAGCTTTATTAATTCTTAATGGTCTACCCATAAGTTCAGTGCCTTGCAAACCATCAATAGCTGTTGACTCAATCGCTTCATCTGCCATTTCAATAAATGCGAATCCTCTTTTCCTTCCAGTATCTCTCTCCAAGGGAAGAGAACAATTTAAAACTTCACCAAAAGGGGCAAACAACTGTGTAACATCTTCACGCTCTGCGCGGAACGGCAAATTGCCAACAAAAATACTCACTTTAAACTCAACAAAAAATTTACCTTATAAAAAAACTACAATGTGTAGTCTCATAACTTTGCTCTACTATTCTACTTCAAAGCATACCCTTGTTGTAGAAAAATAATTGAGATTCAAAGTAACAATCTTTTTTTCCAATTATTCACCTCTTTTTCTACCTGAACAAAACCTGTGCCACCTTCGCTATTTCTTGATTTAACGACATTAAGAGGCTTTAGATCCACGAAAACATCCTCATCAAATTCGGGATGAAATTTTTTAAATTCATCAATTTTAAGGTTTTTAAATAACATTTTTCTCTCCAGGCAATATTTAACCATTTGTCCAACAACTTGATAAGCAGTCCTAAATGGAACATTTTTTCCAACTAAGTAATCTGCCAAATCAGTAGCATTAGAAAAGTCGTTTTCTACTGAATCAGATAGATTTTTAATATTAAATTCAATGCCCTCATTAATTAGAATAGTCATCGCTGTAATACAAGAAGATATTGTTTCTGCAGTATCAAATATTGGCTCTTTATCCTCTTGAAAGTCCTTATTGTAAGAAAGTGGTACCCCTTTGACCATCGTTAATAATGCCTGTAGATGTCCATACACTCTTCCTGTCTTACCTCTTATCAATTCTGGAACATCAGGATTTTTTTTCTGCGGCATTAAGCTACTTCCTGTGGCACATTTATCTGTTAATTTTGCAAAAGAAAATTCATCAGTTACCCATAAAATTATTTCCTCTGAAATTTTACTTAAATGAGACATCAATATGGCAGATGCAGAAACAAACTCTATACAAAAATCTCTATCACTTACTGCATCAATACTGTTTTTATAAATCTTTTTAAAACCCAATTCTGCAGCTGTAAAGTGCCTATCTATTTTTATTTTTGTTCCAGCTAATGCTGCAGCTCCTAATGGAGAAATATTCACTCTTGAGCGTACTTCTTTATACCTTTCACGATCTCTTTGGAGCATTTCTATATAAGCCAATAAATGATGAGCCAAAGATAATGGTTGAGCTCTTTGCATATGGGTATATCCAGGAATCAAGGTATAAATATTGGATTTCGCAAGATTTAAGAAGGATTTTTGCAAATCAGTTATTAAAATTTCAATATTGTCAATCTCTTTTCTTAGCCACAATCTTATATCTGTACCAACTTGATCATTTCTACTTCTACCTGTGTGTAATTTTTTTCCAGTTTCACCAATTAAACTTATCAGCTTTTCTTCTATGCAATAGTGAATATCTTCAGAAGGTGGACTAGGATAAAATTTACCCTCCAAATACTCAACTTTTATTAACTCTAAACCATTAATAATTTGCAAAGCTTCAGAAGAGGATAAAACTTTTGTTTTGCCAAGCATTTTCGCATGAGCAATCGAGCAATCTAAATCTTCTAAAATAAGCTTTCTATCAAAACCAATTGAGGCATTAAACTTTTCAATAAAAGGATCAAGTGCATTATCAAACCTTTTACTCCAAGCTTTTGTCATATCAATTAGTAACTTTACGTATCTCTAATAAAGCATTTTTTTATATAAGTGACAAAAAATATCTATTTCAATTGAAAAATAACCATTGAGGCATCATCTTCAAGATGTCTATTTTGCCCTGTAAAATCATCTAACTTTTTAAATATTCTATTTAAAATTTCTTGGGATGTATAAGATTGCTTACATAATTTTGTAAGAGTTTTAATTAATCTTTCCTCATCAAATCTTTGTCCTAAAGAGTTAGAAGTATCAATTACTCCATCTGTATAATAAAGAACTAAATCATTTTGATTAAGCTTAATTTCACCACAATGATATGCAGCATCTTTTTGTAGTCCAAGTACAAATCCTTTTGCATCTAATTTAATAATTTTCTGATCTGAACTTTTCCAAAGCAGAGGAGGATTATGCGCTGCATTAGCGAATCTCAATCTCTTAGTTCTAGGATCAAAATCTGAGTAAAATAATGTCACAAATCTATGTGATTGATCTAGATCATTTATTGCTAGTTGATTCAAATCATGCAAAATTCTATCTGGAGGCAGACCTGTAAGAACCTCTGCACGTAGCATTCCTCTTAACATAGTCATTAAAAGACCGGCTGGAATCCCTTTACCCATGACATCACCTATTACAAAAGCCCATCTTGATTTTTCTTTCCTTTTTTCAGAAATATTCGTCTTTAAACACATAAAATCATAGTAATCTCCACCGAGCTGAAGAGCTGGTCTACAATGTGCAGCTAGATCCATACCATGGATAATTGGACAATAATCTGGAAGTAATTGAGATTGAATTTCAGCACCAGTGGAAATTTCTCTATCTACATTTTCATGCTTTTTCTTCGTTTTTATTAAGAAGTGATTTTCTAAGCCAACAGCTAAACAATTTTCAATAAAATTAAAATTACTATCTTCAGTAATCGACTGTCTAGAAATATCTTCGCTAAAAATATAAATAAATCCTCTACATTTGCCTCTGGATATTATTTTTTTTGTTTCAATGTTAAATTCTTTAAATTTATTTTTTAAAGCATTTTCAAAAGTTAGAATT
>QCBF01000020.1:0-21046 GCA_003281705.1 Prochlorococcus sp. AG-347-C10 | reverse complement strand
GAAATGAATACTGTTGTAGTAGGTATAAGTGAACCTATTGAAGCAAGTATAACTACGACACTTATTGCTAAAGATAGTGAAGGTAGCAAAGTGAAAAGAGTAATAGCAAGAGCTACGAGTGATTTGCACGAAAAAATGTTAAAAAGGGTAGGTGCAGACAAAGTTGTCTTCCCTTCCAGAATGCAAGGAGAGAGATTAGGTTTAGAACTAGTTAGACCAAATCTAATCGAAAGATTGGAACTCGATAACCAAACTGGTATAGATGAAATAACTGTTCCAGAGGAGTTTATTGGAAGATCTTTAAGAGATTTAAATTTGAGGAAAAATTATTTAGTTAATGTTCTTGCAGCAGGACCAGCTGAAGAGTTAACAGTTAATCCTCCCGCAAAATATATCTTGGAAAGAGGAAATATTTTGGTAGTAATGGGAAAAACTGCAGATTTACAGAAATTGCCTCAAAATTAATTATTTTTAATCAGATTTTTTATAGTATCTAATTCTTTGAGGAGCTCTTTTTAATCTTTTAACGCTTTGTTTTTCAAGTTCGTTTCTAAATCTATCAGTATTTAAATTATTTTCTGAAACTGGAGATTTACTTTCTTTTTCGAAATATTTTTTTATACCCTCTTTTATTAACACTTTCGCCATATTACTAACTGTCCTAGATTCATTATTAGCCAAAATAGTTAATTGCTCACATATTAATTCTGGAAGAACTACTTGAATTCTGGGGGATTTAGGCTTCCCATTTGTTGAGTTTTGGCGGGTAGCCATGAGTCAAAGTTGATAACTGTTACTTATTAGTATACACAGTTAGTCAAGGATACTATCTTTGTGTATATTATTAGTAAGGAAATTTATGTCCGTATCAATTAATTGTTTTATTGTCCCATGAAAAATTCAAGAAAAATTGATTCTCCTAAAAGGTCGATAATTGATAAACCGAAAAAAAGATTAGTCAATTCTGATTCTCACGATAATGAAAATAGTGACGTTTTGGTATCAGCTGTAATTAGTCCATATTTGTTAACTCATCTTCACCATATTCTTCAGCAGTCTGAGTATTATGCTCAAAAAGATGGTAGAAAATCTCACGCAGCTAACTTTGCGAAACTAAGAAAAGTTTTATGTTTAGACGCAAGAAGTATGGCAGATGCCTCTGCAAAAGAGATAAAAGATGTGGATAATGATTTATCTAATAATAAATATAATGAACAAAATGTAGCTTGAAGTAATAATCTATTAATAAATAGATTTTAAAAACATGTCTAGTAATGCTGAAAAGCTCTATATGTTAATAGCCAACGATTCCAAAAAGAAACAAAGTCTGTTTATGACAGCCTTAACTAATCCCAAAAAAGCCTTAGATAAAATATGCGATATTGGCAATGAGTTAAATATTTCTGTGACTAAAGAAGAGGTTATTGAATATTTGAGTACTATTGATGATGAGGCAACTAAAATGTGGTTAATCAAGGCTCGGGGAGGTCTTTAGGAAAAGGTTTCGAATAATTATTATTTGGATTAGGAATAGGTTTTATTCTTTTGTTGTAGCCACCTCCACCAGCCAAAGTCCAAAAAAACCAATAACTTGGAATCGCAAGAGCTGCAGCTATGAAAATCACTACTATTTGTTCTATTCTTTTCATGATTTAATTTTATTCCACAAAATATTTTTTAGTAAATTAGCCAAAGATTTTGTAAATTCTATTTTTAAAACAGTGATTAGATTTGAGGGTGTAAGCAAAATTTATTCTACAGATGTTGTTTTAAAAAATATTAGTTGGGAGATTAAGAAAGGAGAAAAAGTTGGCTTAGTTGGTTCTAATGGTGCAGGTAAATCAACTCAATTTAAGATTTTAATTGGAGAGGAAGAGCAAACAAGTGGAACGATCATCAAAGAGGGAAATCCTAAAATTGCCCATTTAAAGCAAGAATTTGATTGTAATTTGCATTTTTCAGTGAGACAGGAATTAGAAAGTTCTTTTAAAGATATACAAATTGTTGCCATTAAACTTTTAGAAATTGAGAATAAAATGAAATCTTTGGATATAAAAAAAAATTCCGATGAACTTGAAATATTTGTCAATCAACTCGCAAAATATCAAGCAAAATTTGAAGCTTTAGGTGGCTATAAAATGCAATCTGATGTAGAAAAAATATTACCAAAATTAGGCTTTTCTATAGAAGATGCTGATAAATTAGTTGGCAATTTCTCAGGTGGATGGCAGATGAAAGTTGCACTTGGAAAAATAATCTTAGAAAAACCTGATTTACTTTTACTGGATGAACCAACCAATCATTTAGATATAGAAACTATTTTTTGGTTGGAAGAATATCTATCATCGCTTAAAATTGCAGTTATAATAATCAGCCATGATAGATATTTCTTAGATAAATTATGTAAAAAAATAATTTTTGTAGATAGAGGAACATCTGAAACATATAATGGGAACTACTCTTTTTTTGTCGAACAGAAATATTTAAATGAAGAATTACAAAATAAGGCATATCAATTGCAACAAAAAGAAATCGAGTTACAAAGGATGTATATAGATAGATTTAGAGCTAGTGCAACTAGAAGTTCGCAAGCAAAGAGTAGAGAGAAACAATTAAAAAAGATTTCTAAAATTGAGGCTCCCATAGCAAAATCAAAAAGTCCTGTTTTTAATTTTCCAGATTGTCCTCGCTCAGGAAAATTAGTTTTAAATATCAAAAATTTGTCTCATAGTTTTGAAGATAAAATTCTTTTTTTAGATGTTAATTTAAAAATTTCTTCGGGGGAGAAAATAGCAATATTGGGACCCAATGGCTGCGGTAAATCTACATTGCTTAAAATTATTATGAAAAAAATATCTCCTGAAATTGGAGAAATTAATCATGGTAAACACAATATAATTACTAGCTATTATGAACAGAATCAAGCTGAAGCACTTTCACTTGAGAAAAGGGTTATTGATTTAATATATGATAATTCTCCAGAATGGTCTCAAAAAAAAGTAAGAACGTTTTTAGGAGGTTTTGGCTTTCAAAATGAAACTGTTTTTAAATATATTAAACAACTTAGTGGCGGTGAAAAGGCAAGATTAGCATTGGCTCTCATGATTATTAAGCCTAGTAATTTTCTTCTTTTAGACGAGCCTACTAATCATTTGGATCTACGATCTAAGGAAAACTTAGAATTAGCTATTAGAAATTATAAAGGTTCATTATTAATCATTTCTCATGATCGGTATTTTATTTCAAAAGTTGCAAATAGAATTATCGAAATTAAAGATTCAAAATTATTTTCATATGATGGTAATTACGAATATTTTTTAGAAAAAACTCAAAGTCATAAAAAAATTTGATTACCTTTAATAAAGTTTACATTTGGCTAAGTAAGATCACTCATTTATCTTTACATATTTTACCGTCCTTGATTAATCTTAAAACTACAAAAATAAGTTTAAATTATTTACATGAAAAATTATCAATTCCGAGAAAAACAGTTTAAAAATTCGGATCCTATTGAAAGTTATTTTGAATGCATAACTACTTGTGATTTAAGAGATGGAAGATGTATTTCTAGGTGTGTGGAAATACTTAAACAGAATGGCGATTAGTCCTTTTAGTTATTTTCTAAATTAGTTATATCAGTTGGTATTACTTTTAATTTAATAAATTTATTTCTACGCTTTAATAATATATTTACTTCTTTATTAATACCATTTTTACTTATTTGGTCTATAACGTCTGATGCTGTTTCAATATCTTTATTGCCGACTTTTATTATAATATCTTCTATCATAATTCCACTCTTTGCAGCTGGACTGTTCGGTACTACATATCCAACTTTAACAACATTATTTTTTCTCTCAGAATTACTTTCTTCTATTAGGCTAATCCCAATCATAGGATGTATTACTTTTCCATTTTTTATAAGTTGATAGGCAATTTCCTTAGCTTTATTAATTGGGATTGCGAAACTCAAACCCGCTCCTGGACCTGATCTTATCAACGTATTAATACCAATTACTTCTCCTTCGCTATTCAATAATGGACCACCAGAATTGCCAGGATTAATAGCAGCGTCTGTTTGTATCAATTCAAGTTTTTTATCATATATTCCTAATTGAGTGACGTTTCTATTTAGATTACTAATAATACCAAGGGTAACTGTGTTTTCCAGCCCGAATGGATTCCCAACTGCTATGGCCCAATCACCAACTTTAATCTTTGCAGAATTGCCCAATTTTGCTTTTGGCCAAGGTCCTTTCCCTTCAATCTTTAGCACAGCTAAATCAGTAAAAAAGTCTTGCCCTATAAGTTTTGCGTCTAATTTTTTGCCATTGGTTAAACCAACAATCACCTTATCTGATCCATTCACAACATGAGCATTGGTCATTATAAGTCCATCTGCAAATATAAATCCACTTCCTTGGTTTTGCTCTATCCTTGGTCGATTGTCATTAGGTAAATCTAATCCAAAAAATCTTTCAAAATATGGGTCTATAAATAGTTGAGAATTTCTAGGAAATTTTCTTTCCTTAACATATCTTTGAGTATCAATTGTAACCACAGCTGCACCAGTCCTTTCTACAGCTTTAGTTATGAAAGATTTTTTTGAATATAAATTAACTTCATTAATTTTTGGTTTACTTAATGGTTGGGATATAACTTTTGCAGGATATCTAATGCCTACTGTAATTAATGAGGCGATTAGTAATATCTTTTGGATGTATATTTTCAATTTTGATTTTTTTATGATCTTCGAGGGATTTAATACACCATACAAGTGTAATTTAAATATAACTACTAATTAAATTAATTGAATCTAGAGAATAATTTAATGACTTAAGCTAAATTTCTTTTTTTCGGGCTATGATATTAAAAATATAATTAACTAATTTATAAGTCCAATGACTATTCTATTTCCAATTATATATTCTGCGGCCTTGACTTATTTAGTTTGGAAAGCTTTTAAAGTAATGTCTAATGGCTGGGGCATATCTGATAATAAAAATAAACGTTTAAGTACTTCCAGTTTTAAACAAAAAAAGTACACAATACATCCAGAACTTTTAGATAAAGCAGGAAACATAACAGAAGAGGAGTTATTAACAGTAAGATTTTCGAACGACAATGACTCAACACTAGAAGAAAAAGGTTCAACAAGTGATTAATCAAATTACATTTAAGGAATAAAATTGGAATTAAGAACAAAAATTGTTTCAGCGGTAATAAGATCTCTAAAATTGCCACCAAGGTTTCGTTTAAAAATGGTTAAAGAAGATCCAGTGAGACTTGAACTAAGTCTTACTCCTTCTTACGGTAAGAATCCAGTTATTGTGGGAATAGTTGAATCTTTAGACTTAGTTGCGCGAAGAGATAGAGAAGGTAGATTACCCAGAGATCTTCAAGGGACTTGGGACTGGACTGTAAGACATGGAAAAGTTAGTACTGGAGGTTGGAATCCTATGTTAAAAGAGGCATTGCAAACAATGTTTGACACAGGATTGCCAGCTATTGTGTATGAGGAATTAACTGGAGATGAGTATCGACCTGTTGATGGTGTAAGACATGTTAAATAAATAATTTATTTATTTACATAAATTCTTCCTTAAAACGTTAAAATAACTTGATAAATAATCTAGTTAATTATGAATAATGACAATCAACCAAGATTTGGATTTGTAAATTTTGCAGAAACCTGGAATGGTCGTATGGCTATGATGGGGATTTTGATCGGTCTTGGTACTGAATTAATTACTGGACAAAGTATTCTTAGACAAATTGGAATAGGTTAATATTTTACTTTACTTCTTCTGCTTTCACTTCAATGGTACTTTCACTAGGCTTTATATCTAATTGATTATTCCTATTGATATTCTTTAAATCTGCCCCACAATTTATGCAGGTTTCACTTAAACCTAATGATATTGCCCCACAATTACTGCATGTATTAATTTTAGATTTATAAGAGTTAAAACCTATAAACACTAAAACTAATAATAAAAGAGGAATTAAAAATAAAAGAAGTAGGATATTTCCAATAAAGCTAATGAAAAAGTTAAATCCAAAAATTGGAATAAAGATAAGTATGATTAATGAGTAGGTAAGGAGATTTTTATTAGCTTTAAGAAAATAATTCACCTTAGTTATCCTTACCTATAATTTCTTTTTTTATTTACTAAGGTCATATTAGCAATTACTACGCTCCAACACTGTCCAAAATATAAAATCACTCCTAATAGCCATACCCACAAAGTAAGCACAAGAAAACCTCCAATAAAACCGTAAGCTTGAAATCTTACTCCAAGTGAGAGAATACTTTTACTTACTGCTAGGTTCAAAGTGGTTAGGCCAATTCCAATAAGAAAAGATCCAGGTAAAAGTGGTTTCAATGGAACTTTTCTACTGGGTAAAAGTGCTTGCAATAAAAGAGCCATTAAAGAAAAGCCAATTAGTGGTATTGCAAACTGACCAACTTGTAATAGCGGTAACTTTAATAATAAATCAGAAATAAGATTATTAGATTTTGAAAGATTTTCTAAAACGTTACTTGGGATCATTCTAAGATTTGCACTAATTTGATCTAGTACCATTAAAAAACCAATAAAGAATACTATTAAAAAGGCTTCAACTCTATTTCTGAGAAACTTCGAAGCTTGCACTCTCCAAGCAGCATTAACTTTTTTAGAGGGAATTTCGTCCTCCCAAAGCCTATCCGAACCTCTTTGAAGAGATAGATATGCATTTCCTGCTGTAAAAAGCAAAAACATAGCCCCAAGAATACCTGCACCAAAACCTTGATCTATCAAATTAAATAATGTTGTCTCTACTAACTCAACTACTGAAGGAGGTAAAATCTGAGCAGCAATGGCAATTATTTGTTGATCTAATCCTTCTTGTTTTCCTAGGAACCATGAAGCTATTGAAAGAGAAATTAGAAGGATAGGAAAAAATGATTGAAGTGTGTAGTATGCAAATGCAGCGCTTAAATCAACGCAATCAGATTTGCTCCATCGCTCACAAGCTCCCCATAAACTTTTCAGTATCCATGTTGAACTTCTCTGCATATTAATTTTCTTCAAATATTTTATTTATTTACTTGTTTTTTATTGTATCTGATTAAGAAATTTTTCAAGCAATTTTTTATTTATGATGCAACTATTTTTCTAATAATAAATTGCCCCATGGCTTTAAAATTTCAACTTTTTCTATAGATCTACAAGCAATTAATGGAAAATTAACATCGCTCAAGTCTTCTCCTGAAACTAAATTTAAAGGATCTGTTTCTAACCACTCTATAGAACAATTGAGTTCTTCTAATAGCAGCCAGGCTGCTGCAATATCCCATATCTTAGGGGTTGATTCTATTGCTCCGAAAGTTTGTCCCATCGCTACACTCGTAAGATTTAAACTCGATACACCTAAGAGTCTTATTTTGCCTGGAAATACTGAGTTTGGTTTTTTTTGTAAGATTTTTATTGATCTACTACATAAAGAAATGCACTCACTTTGACGATTATATTGTCTAGGATCTATTTTCTGGTTATTCAACCAAACTCCTTCACCTTTAATGGATACAAATTTTTTTTTCAATGTAGGAATTATTAAAAAAGAAGATTGTGGTTTACCATCAACGAACCTTGCTACAGATATAGACCAGTAAGGAATACCTGCAGCAAAATTTGTTGTCCCATCGAGTGGATCTACCACCCAATAAGCTTTTGAATTTGGAATTAGCTTGTGCCCTTCTTCACTAAGGACGCCTTCACCTGGAGCTATTGAAGCTAAGCCATCTACGATTGTTTTGTCACTCCATAAATCACAACTTGTTAATAATGATCCATCTGCTTTATTTCTGGCGCTAATATTTCCAAAATCTTTTGTTTGACGTTGACTAACCAATTCAAATAAAGAATCTAATTCACTGAGTTGCTTATTAGTTAAATTTGGTGGATTCATTTTTATATATTACAAATAGACTCTGTATCTTTCATTTTAGTATTATCACTACCCAAACAATTTTTACTTATTTCAAGGAATGTTAATCTTTCTAATTCATCTATATTTAAATTGTAATTATATATTGCATTAATATTTTTTGATTTCGCATTACTTAATTCACTTTGCCTAACAAGAACATCTTTTAGAGTTGATATTCCGACATCATATCTAAGTCTGGAAAGCCTTACAGACTCTTTGCTAGATTTAATTTCTTTAAGAGAAGAGATTATTTTTTCTTCATTTAATTTAAGATTTAAATAGGCTTTACTAATACTTGTGGTTAAAACATTTTTTAGATTTTCAAAAGCATATTTTTCGGCTTCTGCATCTGCTATTTTTGATTTGTAGGAGTTCTTATTTTGTCCGCCATCAAAAATACTCCATGCAAAATTTAGGCTTATGGTATTTGTATAATTAGATCCAGATTTTTCAGAGTCAATATTAGTTACTAGAGAGTCACCCTTTGAAAATGTACTAGATAATGAATTACTGATATAGATATTTGGCTTATTTTGAGCTAAAAAGCTCTCTGCTTGGCTCTTTTTGATTGATTTTTGAAGAATAAGGTTTTTTAAGGAAAGATTTTTATCCAAACCCTCATTAATATTTTTATTCAATTTATGATTCCAAAACCCTATAAGATTTTGCTCTTTATTAGTTTCGAAATCTCCCTTAACATTAAGAATCTCTTTAAGAGAAATTTTATTAATTTCATGTTCTATTTTCTTTTCATTGAGTGATTGTTGATCTCGAGATAATTGAGCTTCTGCTTCAAGAACTTCAAATTTTGTACCAATTCCAGCATCTAGCTTCGCTTTAGCATTTTCTAAACTTGTAATTGATAAATCAAGTGTGAATTTTTTATTTTGAATATCTTGATATGACTTTTTGTATTTGTGATATCTGATTCTTGCTTCTTGAATTAAATCTTTTTTCTTAATCTCATAATTATTTTCTGCAATTTTGAAATTTGTTTTGGCAATTTTAATTTCAGATCCTCTTAGCGGGGCAATTACATCCCATTTAATATTCAGGGAGGGATTAGCCGTAAATTGTGATGTTTTTAAAGTAGGTGAATTGCTATTGTACTTTTTACCTGCGACATATTTTGGTAACCCATTGGCTTGAAAATCTAAGGATGGGTATCTTTTGGCAATTTGACTGGAAAGATTAAAGCTTGCAGAGGCTACTTGGTTTTGTAATGATTTTAATTCTTGATTATTTAATACAAGTTTTTCTATTTCTTGATAATCAACTAAAGTAATATTTGATTTTTCTTCTAAAATATTATCAATGTAATTTTTTGTTTCGCTCGATAGAACATTAAAGGTATTCATACTTAGAGTAAGCGGCAATAATAAGAAAGGATTTATTACTCTTCTAAGCATGTTTTATAGTTTCGAAAATATTCGATTAACCAATCAAAGTATTAATAATATCATTTGAATCATCAAGAACGTGAATTTTAGTATTTATTTGATGCTCAACTTCTTGAATATTTGTATCATCTAAAAATAAATCAGTATTAATTTTTAACATAATAGATGGTATGTAAACAGCTTCTCCTAAATCTTTATTTTTCAGCCCATAAATTAGATCTTCTCCAGTAAGAAGACCTGTAACAACTTGATCTTGACCCCAATAAATACTTGGCAAACCATATAAATTAATTGTTAATCCATTAATTAAGTTTAATTTCTTAACTGTAGGAATTAGGGCTTCATAAACTAATTTACCAACAATCCAACTAACTTTTTTTGGCTTTTTTACTTTTTGGGGTAGGTTTTGAGTCTTCTCTCTTAATGCTTCTAGAAAGTTTCTAATAGTCCCAACTCCATTAGATTCTTGTGGCATATTTTCGTAGGTTTTGTAACTAGGTAAATTTTTACCAGCAATTAAATACCATTCGTCTGCTAGCCAACAAAAACGAGTCCCAAGAGTGATTTGTAGAGAGGCTTGAATTTTCTCTACTTGTTTAATAGTTTTTTTTGCGTATTCTGGGCTTATTGATTTCAATCCATCATTTTCAGGTCTAAATTTTGTAAGTCCTACAGGAACTATTGCTACTGAAAGTACTGTTTGAGAGGTTTTTTTGTAGAATTCAGCAAGTTCCAAAATTGATTTCTCAAGAATATCCCCATCATTTATATCTGGACAAACAACAATTTGAGCATGTATTTGAATAGAGTTTTTTTCAAACCACGAAATTTGATCAAGTATCACTCCTGCTTTTTTATTTTTTAATAATTTTTCTCTTGTGGGGGGATCAGTAGCATGAACTGAAATAAAAAGTGGGGATAGTTTTTGCATAGCAATTCTTTCCCAGTCTTCTTTTTTTAAATTCGTAAGAGTTAAATAAGAGCCATATAGAAAACTTAATCTATAATCATCATCTTTTATATAAAGGCTTTTTCTTTTACCACTTGGCTGTTGATCAATAAAACAAAATGGACATCTATTATTGCATTGCTTGATTGAATCAAATAATGCATCTTTAAAATTTATACCTAAATTAACGTCTTGATCTTTTTCAATATTTATATTGTGAATCTCATGATTTTTATCTAAAACTGATATGTCTAAAATTTCTTCACTAATCAGAATCTGATAATCAATTAAATCTCTTGGTTTTTTCCCATTAATACTAATAATTGAATCACCTGATTCAAATCCTATTTCTTCAGCAATTGAATTAGCTTCAATACTAGCAATTACTGCAGGGTTTATTTTATAAGTAATATTAGGAACCAAAAGATCAATGGGATCTTCTGTGTAATTAATTTCTTGCCACACGATTTAAGGCCAAATACTCTTATTTATATTTATTCTAAACTTATATATGACTCAAAGTGTATTAAATACTTTTAAAAAACTAAATATAGGTGTGAAATTATGGGCCTTTTATTTATTAAAATATGTCATTCGCATTTTTCTAAAACACGATTTAGATTAATTAAAATTACCTTTTTCATTGAAAGAATTAATTACAAAAAATTTAGAAGTAAAAGATAAATTCAACTATGAATCCAATAAGACAGTTGATTCATACGAAAATAGTTTTTTATCAAATCCTATATCTTTAAGATTGTGGTCTTCTTTTTTTGTAATTTTACCTATTTTTGTTCAAGCCCCTTGGGTCAGGTTAGAACCAATAAGTGCTCTTTGTTTTACTTTTGTTATTGTCTTAGTGGCAATTGTTTTAAATCAGAAAGGATCAAATAAGTGGTTTATTGTCAGTTCACTATTACTTGGTATATCAGGTAGTTGGCTTGGTGGATGTTTGTTTTGGGGATGGTTAAGCCCATTTCCTATTTTACACATACCTGTTGAAGCTGTAGTTCTCCCATTAGCTTTAATTGGATTTGGGACTAATTGGAAAATAGGTTCAAGTTTTTATCTCTCTTCTTTATTTGGAACCGCAGTTACCGACATTACAATATTTTTAATCGGAATCATGGATCAATGGAGTCAGGTAATTACAGCAGATTCTGAAAATGCACCCATGATTCTTCAAAAAACTTCGGAGAGTCTTATTCAAATAAAATCATTATCTATTATCGCTTTTGTTGCTCTTATACTTTGGTTTATTTCAAAAGAAATTTTAGATTCTGGCACAATTAATACAACTAGTGGTAAAGCACTCTTAGTTTCTGGTTATGTAATTCAAACGACATTAATTGTTGATAGTATTTTTATTGTTTTAGCAATTCTGCAACCAAATTTTAGTGGATTGGTTTAATGTTAAGGCCTCCATTTTCGCAAGAACCGATACCAATAAATAATTGGGATGTAATCGTTATAGGCGCTGGAGCTGCTGGCCTTATGACTTGTCTTGAATTACCCTCAAACTTAAAAGTGCTTCTTTTAAATAGAAATACTAGTAAGGTATCTTCCAGTAGATGGGCTCAAGGTGGAATTGCATCTGTTGTTAGACAAGATGATTCATTTGATCTTCATGCTGAGGATACTTTAAAAGCAGGTGATGGACTATGTGATTTTCAAGCTGTAGAAATGCTAGTTAAAGAAGCTCCAGGTTGTGTAGAAAGGTTGCAGAATTTAGGGATGATTTTTGATCAAAATTCTGATCAACTAGCTACTACCTTGGAAGCAGCCCATTCACGAAGAAGAGTCTTACATGTTAAAGATCGTACTGGACGAGCATTAGTTGAAGTTCTAGAAGATCATATTGAGAATCAAAAAAATATTCTTCACTGCAGGGGCGTAAGAGTAACTGAACTTCTTATTGAAAATACAGAATGTAGGGGAGTTCAGGTTCTTGATGGAGCAAATTTATATTGGATTAAATCTAGAGCTGTTGTTTTGGCTACAGGTGGTGGTGGGCACTTATTTACAAATACAACAAATCCTGCTCAATCCTCTGGTGAAGGGATTGCTCTTGCATGGAAAGCAGGAGCTGCTATCGAAGATTTAGAGTTCGTGCAATTTCATCCAACAGCTTTAAAATTTTATGGTGCACCTTGCTTCTTAATATCTGAGGCACTTAGAGGGGAAGGAGCGATTTTAGTTGATAAAAATGGTGAAAGTCCAGTTAAAAATCTTGAAAATCGTGATCTAGCTACTAGAGATCAGGTAAGTAGAGCAATTATGAAAAGTATGCATGATAATAATGCAGACCATGTTGGCTTAGATCTTCGGTATATTGACCCAGAAAAAATTGTAGAGCGCTTCCCCACGATCTTAAGTCGATGTCAGGATTATGGCGTTAACCCTTTAAATGAGGTTATTCCTGTAGCTCCTGCAGCTCATTATTGGATGGGAGGTGTTAAAACTGATCTTAATGCATCTTCAACAAGAAAAGGATTATATGCCGTTGGAGAAGTTGCTTCTACAGGTGTGCATGGTGCTAATAGACTGGCAAGTAATTCACTGATGGAGTGTCTGGTTTTTGCAAGAAAAATGTCTTCAATTGTTTTGAATGACCTTTCTAAATTTGAAAAATTTGATAGATCATTTCAAGAGTTTGATATTGAGGATCCTAAAGAAGATCAAATTTCTAAAATTGCTGAAAAAATTGATGAACTAAGAAAACTATGTTGGTTAAATTTAGGCGTATCTCGAAATAAGGTAAATATGAGTAAATTTTTAAATTACATTCAAAATGATATAGATAAATTAAATAAAAATGATTTACTAAATAGTCTTGAAAAAATAAAATTTGATCAAAAAATAAAACTTAGTGAACGTAATAGAAGAGCATTAAATCTTTTACTTGATTTAAAGAATAGACAAGTAACCACCATAACTTTATTAAAAGCTTGTCTATTCAGAGAAGAAAGTAGAGGAGGGCATTATAGAGATGATTTCCCTGATAAAGATAAAAATTGGGAATGCCATACTAGACAAGAGTTAGATCAAAAAATTCAAAAAAGATTTATTAAAAATTAAGATCTCCTTGATAGTCGGTTTTTGTTGCTAATTCATTTAAGTCACGCGTACCACTAATAATTTCTCCATTTATTTCCCAAGAAGGAAATCCACTAATTCCTTTTGTTTGGCATAGCTCATACTCATTATCTTTGCCATCTTTAGCACACTCAACTACTTTTAATTCTTTAACTGCTTCCTTACCAAATAATTGTTTCTGATCGTGGCAATGAGGGCACCAGTATGCACTATACATAACAGTATTGTTTTCACTTAAAAATTTTGCAAATTTTACCTTCTGGGGAGAGCTTGAAGTGGTAATTATTGGCGATACTTTTTCAGTGGGGTTTGCAACGTCAATAGCATTAGAGGGGTCAACGTTTGTTGACCAAATTAGCCCCCCCAGCAGGACACTAATGGCTACAATAAAACCTCTAAAAATCATAGGTTCTCTACTTTCGAACTTTGCTCCAATCATAGAATTTATAAAGATAGAAAACGATAAAATTGCTGAAAGTATACAAAAAAAACAATATGCTTGAATCTTAAAAAACATTATATTTATCAATAAAAAGCTAAATGTTGATGACGCACAAGAAATTAGAAATACTAACCACCATAAAAACTTATTTAGTTTTTCTTTTGGGGAAATTAAATTAAGCGAGAGTATTATTGTGATAACTAATATTGATAAATATGTTATAAATCCAGCTAATGAGAGAGGTATATTAACTTGATTATTTTTATATAAAGTACCCCAAGGACTATTTAAAACTGTTTCACAACCATTTTGTATCCCTGGGCATGAAAGCGAAGTAAATAATCCCCAGTTTTTTAAAGTAATCGAACCTGTATCAACTATGCCTATAGTGCTAAGAATTGCGATTATGATTTTTGGCCATTTCAAATCTTTTTTATTTCTTTTGTTTAAAGTCTTAAGGGCCATACAAAAAGAAAGTTTGTTATTTACATTATCTATCCTAATATTATCTTGGCATGAGAGTTATATACGAAATGCTGTTAAAATATTTTAATTCTTATTTTTCAAGTTGTGAAACAAAATAGTCTCAATGTAAAAGAAAAAAAACTATCTAAGGTTGCATTCAGTCATGTTGGTTGTGAGAAAAATCTTGTTGATACTGAACATATGAAAGGATTATTAAATAAAGAGGGTTATGAAGTTGACAGCAATATAAATGATGCAAATGTTGTTGTTGTAAATACTTGCAGTTTTATCGAAACAGCTAGAGAAGAATCTATTAGAAAAATTCTAGAATATACAAATCAAGGAAAGGAAGTAATAGTTGCAGGCTGTATGGCTCAGCATTTTAAAGATGAGCTTATAAAAGAAATCCCTGAAATAAAAGGTTTGGTTGGAACAGGAGATTATCAAAAGATAGCCAAGGTTTTAGACAGAGTAGAAAAAGGGGAAATCGTTAATGAAGTTTCAAAAATACCTGAATTTATTGCAAATGAGGAAATGCCTCGTTTTGTAGATAAAAATAAATTTGTTGCTTATCTTCGCATTGCTGAAGGCTGTAACTACAATTGTGCTTTTTGTATTATTCCTAAGTTGAGAGGTCCTCAAAGAAGTAGAACAATAGAATCTATAGTTTCAGAAGCCAAAATATTTGCAAAAAAGGGTATTCAAGAAATCATATTAATTAGCCAAATAACAACTAATTATGGTCAAGATATTTATGGAAAACCATCACTAGCCAAACTTTTGAATGCGCTTTCTAAAGTTCCAATTCCTTGGATAAGGATACATTATGCTTATCCAACAGGTTTAACTGATGAAGTTATTAGAGCTTTCAAAAATTCAAAGAATATAGTGCCTTACTTTGATTTGCCACTTCAGCATAGTCATCCAGATGTGTTGAAGAGTATGAATAGACCTTGGCAAGCTTCTTTGAATGAATCAATTTTGGAGAAAATTAGAGAAGAGATTCCATCTGCTGTATTAAGAACTAGTCTCATTGTTGGTTTCCCAGGAGAAAAAAATGAACATTTTGAACATCTGCTCGAATTTTTGGATAGGTATAGATTTGATCATGTGGGAGTGTTTATTTTTTCTCCTGAGGAAGGAACTGCAGCTTTTCATTTGCCAAATAAAGTATCTCCAGAGGTTGCAGAGGCAAGAAAAGATAACGTTATTTCAGTTCAACAAAATATCTCTAAAGATAAAAATCAGACATATATTGGTTCAAAAATGAAGATTTTGGTAGAAAAAATATCAGACAATAAAGAATTAATAGGTCGGTCCTACAATTTCGCTCCTGAAATTGACGGAACTGTAATTTTATCTGTTAAAGATAAAATTGATTTGAGAAATTATATTGGTAAATTTGTTGAAGCAAATATTTCTTTCTCGGATGAATATGATTTGTATGGAGAGACTATTAAAATTTTGTAGTTATTTTAAATTAATTTAACTGCTCTTAAGAGCTTATCTAATGCGAAAGCAGCTCCAAAACCAAAACCAATAAATGCAAAATAGAAAATGATGTTCATTAATTTTTTTATTTTTATTTAATTTAACATCAGATGAAAAGATTAGATTTTTTCGTTTAATTTCTTAATCTTGGGTATATGGTAATTTTTTGTATAAACATTCTTCTGCTTTTTGTAGTTCCCGGCCTAAATATAGAGCATGGTCGAATCTGGTTATTAAGTCATTTCTTTCTTCAGTGATCAATATTCCAAGTTGTTTTGCACTAATACCTTTAAAAACTTCATTACTAACTCTTTTATTTTGAGAGTCGCATTTGATTGGTTCATTTGTTTCTGGGTCAAGCGCATAGCCTTCCTCATCGATGTTATTTAAAAAGTGCTCTAAAATGATTTTATTTTCTTCTAAATCTACTTTTATAATAAAATAACCATTTGGATCTAAGTCTATATATCGGTTGGATAGATTATTATCAATCTTTATTTTTTCATCTAAAATTTTACCAGAATCCATCCTTAGAGGTTAATAAAAACTATATTACTAATATAATCTTTCGTAAAGCCAAATAATTTTTTATTTAAAGGGAATAGAATTATTCTCAAATTCAATTTCCGTCTCGGTTTGTTTATTAACTTCATTTAGCCAAGGATAAATTATATTTTCCATATTTTTATCAAACCACTTATGCAAGCTAATGGTTCTTTTTGCAAAAAACCCCCTCCGCCTTTTATGTTTACCACCTGCTCCAGGATCAAAAAAATGGATACTATTTTTTATTGCCCATTCAATTGGCTGGTAGTAACATAATTCAAAATGTAAATTAGATATGTCTTTTTGACTACCCCAATATCTACCCCATAAGTTGTTTTTATTTTTAACGCACATCGACATAGCAAAAATATCATTCGAATCATTTTTTGATGCGCTAAAAAGTAAAAGATTTTTTTTATTATCAACAATTTTTTCGAAAAATGTAGATGTTAGATATTTACTTCCCCAAACTCCCCACCTCGAGCAATGCTGTTCATAAAAATTATGCATTTTTTTTAGGATTTCTTGGTTGATATCATCTTTATTAAAAATTTCTATTTTAATATCTTGTTTAGTAATTGATTTCCTCTCTTTTTTGATATTTTTTCTCTGATTAGAGTTAAATCTAGAAAGAAAATCATCAAACGTTTTTTCTCCATTACTCCTCCATTCACTGCTGGAATTTATCCATTCATAGTATCCCAAAGATTTAAGATGGTTGCCCCAGTTTTCATCAATATATAAAAAATTGCAACTTAAAATTTTGTTTGTAATCGCAAAGCTTTCGATATTATTTATGAGTAAATTTGTAATTTCTTTCTTATCTTTATTGTTTTTATAAAGAAATTGATATCCATTTACAGGACTGTAAGGACTCATTCCAATTAATTTAGGGTAATAATTTAAATTCAGCTCTTGAGCCAATCGTGCAAATGATTGATCAAAAATGAATTCTCCATAGCTATGACCCTTTAAAAAAAGTGGAGCAATTCCTAATATTTCTTCATTTTTATAAGCAACAAAATATAGAGGTTGCCATCCAGTTTCTCTTGAAACACTTTTTGATATTTCAAGGTTTTTAAGCCAAGTCCATTCATAAAATGGATTATTGGTTTCATTTGCTAATTCATTCCATATCTCCTTGGAGATTTCCTTAATTGACAATTTGACTTCAACTTTATGTATTTTTTGGTTCATTTATTATTGAATCTATTTCAAATTTTTTTGTAATGAACATGGATTTCATTATTCATTAAATTTTTGATTGATTTTATTTCCCATAGTCTTTTGAGATTAAAAATCTCATTTGTTTCTTCTGGAGGGATCCATGTATATCTACCTCCAATAATTCGTGGAATTATTGTAATTTTTATATCTGTTATTAGATCCTCTTTTATAAATGAATTTATAAGTTTTGCACCTCCTAAAAGAGCTAGATTATTTATTCCTTGTTTTTTTAGTGAAATTAAAGTTTTCCCCCATGAATCTTCGAAAAAGAGTTGTTTCTCGAAATCATTATTCGACGAATTATCAACTTTACTTGAGCTTATAAGCCATCTTCTAATTGGTTGACGAAAGTATGTCCAATTATTGTTAAAGTTTTTGCTATTTGAAGCAACTATAGAAATTGGTTGGCTTTTTGATATATTTACTTCGTCATTATCATTGAGATTTTTAATTAAGTAAGTTGATTGATGAGCTATTAAAGTACCTAAACCAAAAATGGTGGCGTCAACCATTGATAAGTTTTGATTTAACATTTTTTTATCTACTTCACTTCCAAGATGAGATTCTCCACCTCCAGGAAATGCAATTCTCCCATCAAGACTAGATGCTATAACAATTATTACTCTTGGGATACTCAAGTTTGTGTGACTAAACTATTTTCAAATTTCAACTTCAATGAATTGGTTAACTTTTGATCAACATAAATTTCTGCAGCATTATTTGGACTCTCTTGGAGTCTTATTTTGTGTAATATTGCACCAAGGTTATGTATTGGTTTTTTAAGAATATCAGAAATATATAAAGCTATATTTTCAGCAGTTGGAACACAATTATGGAAAAATTCGATGTCTTTATTTAGAAAAGTATGATCTAGTTGTTCAACAACCAAATCATTAATTATCTCTTGGAGGGCAGATAAGTCGCAAACCATTCCTGTTCTTTTGTCAATGTCTCCTTTTACAGTTATTTCTACAAGATAGTTATGACCATGTCCATTAACTCTGGCACATTTCCCATAGATTTTTTTATTTTCATCAAAGGATATCTCTTCTTTTGCAAGTCTATGAGCGGCTGCAAAATGAGTTTGTACTGTTAAAAATGCTTCCATGTTTTTTCCAAAATAATCTGCCCATAAATTTGGGTTTTCATAAAGTCTAAGACTTGTAAGAGGTAAATCATCCTTTAGACGACTCCAAATGACCTTTACTAATGCTTCAGTTGTGGGAAGTATACCCTCTTGATTATTCACATTAAATTCAGGCCAGACATCATTTAAAAAACGAAAATCTAATTGTCCAGTAACCTTATCTTTAATAGAGTGTTTTACATCAGAGAGATTAAGTACCATTCCATCAGAGTCTAGTTCTCCACCCATTGAAACAATAAGTTCATAATTATGACCATGACCTGGTGCAATACTGCACTTTCCAAAAAGAGATAAATTTTCTTCTGGGCTTTTTTCAGGGAGCCAATAACGGTGACTAGAACTAAAGCAGGCACGTCGAGTTATGACGCATTCACGTCCTTTTCCATGTAATGGTTTGGATTGTGTAGAAGTCATACCTATCTGCGATAATACTATCTTAAGGTTTAAAATACGCTTTTGTCTTTATGGATCAATCCATTATCAAAAAAACATTTCATACTTTAAAGGGCAGAAGCATATTTTTAATAGGAATGATGGGTTCTGGTAAGTCACAAACTGGTTTGAAGCTGGCTGAATTATTGAAGTATAAATACATTGATTTAGATTCATTAATAGAGAAGTTGGCAAAAAAATCTATCAATCAAATTTTTAATGATGAAGGAGAAGAGAATTTTCGTGAAATAGAAGCAAACTGCCTTAAAGAAACTATCAAAATTCCTTCATTAGTAATCTCAACTGGGGGAGGAATAGTTACCAAATCGGAAAACTGGGGAATCTTAAGACAGGGAATAATTGCTTGGATAGATCTCGACAAAGATATAGCAATTGAAAGATTGAAAAATAAAATTGAAAATAGGCCACTTCTTCAGGGAAAAAATCTAAATGATTTATATATGAGCATTTTTCAATCTAGAGAAAATTTGTATTCTCAAGCAGATTTAAGAATTCAAGTAAAAAGTGAAAATATTGAAGAAGTCGCTATGAAAATAATTAATGCAATTCATAAAGAAATAATTAGTTAATCTGGTTCAATTCTTACTGCAAACCATTTGATAACGTATCCTAATTTTATTTCTAATTCATAAGTGCTTTCCAATAATTCTTCAAAAAATTCCTGATCAGGATCCTCTATATTTTGATATATTGTTTGTGTTTCTGTCTTACTAAGCCAATTTTTCAACCATAAAATTGCTTCTTGCTTTGATACAATTTTTTCTTTTGAATCTGGCTCTAATAATACATAATGATCTGATGCTCTTATTAGTGGATTTGACATAATGAAGATTCTTCTTGGATTAATTCTTTGCTTGATTTTTCAAGTAATTTTTTTAGAAAGTTCTTTTGCTCTAGTAGATTCTAACGTACGAGAGTTTTTGGAAAATCGTGAAAATCAATGGCCGGAATTATATTTGCCAAATTTTAAATTATCTGATATTTCTAAAGATTTAATTTATCCTAAATGGTTCGAGGGTAATTGGCTTGTTACTTCTCAAGATATATTTAGTGATTCTGAAAAGCCAGTTATTTATAAAGTAAATTTCTTTAAGAATGATTCAGATTTAATAGTTGGTAATCGTGCAAAAAATTCTGAATCTATTGGAAAAGCAATATTTGGTGACACCTTAATCAAGGTTGTAAATGATCCTCAATCTATTAATAATCAAATTACTTATTTAAAAGATGATTTTTACATCGATTCAAGAATTACAGGGAGAAATCAGATCCAAGATGATGATATTTTTTTCGCAGATGAGCTAGTTATACAAACAGCTCATAAGCCAGGTGCTTCAAGGATTAATCAGGTAGAGACCATTAGTAAATTTCAAAAATGTTCCGAAGAAATATTGGAAGTTGATAATTCCATCAAACCATCAATTTGTGGAGTACAATATGTCGCTTCTTATGGTTCAAATGTTGGTGATCCCTCTATTCATGCTATAAAAACAAAAAAATATAAATTGACGTTTACATTTATTGAGAGTTAGCACTAAAAAGATATTCTTCTAAGTTGTTCCTCCACATAAAAAGATTTTCTAAATAAGGGTTGTTTATGTATTCTTGGCACCCCTCTCCTGAAAGAATTGGTCCAGCAGACTTTGGGAATTTAAGAAGGGATAATTGAGCAGCAATTGAAATATCTGCAATTGATAAACTATCTCCAACTAAATATTTTTTGTTGATCAATGATTTTGATAAAGCTTCCAGTAATTTTTGGAGTTCTAAATTATCTTTAGAAGACAAAACTACATTAGAAATTTTACTAAGATTTTCAAAAGGTAATCTATCAACAATACTTTTAACTGAAGAAG
>QCBF01000019.1:0-21731 GCA_003281705.1 Prochlorococcus sp. AG-347-C10 | reverse complement strand
ATTTCATTTGGAATTAACTTTTTTAAATTCCAAACATCAGTATTCGTGACAACAGATTCACAACTATAACAAGAACCATTATTAAGAGTTATACCTGTTGCTAAATTTTGATTGAAGTTAATTGTCTTTACTCTCGAAGATAGAATTAATTCTCCTCCATTCTTTTTAAATCCATTAATTAAGGCTTTTACAATAGATTCACTACCTCCTTTAGGGTATTCAAGGTATGAATTTGGTTCAAACCATTCGTTAAATAAAGTAGCCATCGCAGCTGTATTTGTATCATGCATTGACATACCACTTATCAAAAAGCTCAATAAATCAACCCAATTTCTGAGAAAAGGATCCTCTAGATGATTATTTACTAAATTCCCAAAGCCCTTATTAATTTTCGGTATTTGCTTGATATTAGGTAAAAATTTTGCGGCTAAATTTATAAGATCTAAGAAATTTATTGATTCGGGAGAAAATGAGAGTAAAGGTATTTCATTTATTAATTGGCTAAGAGGTTTTATTCCAGAAATAAATGATTCCCATTCATCAACAGATTTCTCACCTCTTAAAGTTTTAATTGTTTGTTTAAAAGGTTCTTCACCTACATCAAGATTAAAATTGCCTTCTGGGACAATTACTTGCCAACCTTTATATTGAAATAGTTCAACTTCTTCATCGAGTAATTTAAGAATTTGCCCTAAGGGATTAGTTGTAGGCCATTTACCTATTCCACTCCACAATGAAGGACCCGATTCGAAAGTATAGCCTTTTCTTTTGAAACTGTGGGCAACACCTCCCGGTTGGTTATGTGCTTCACATATGAGTACTTTCTTACCAGATAAAGCGAGAATTGAACCGCAACATAATCCACCTATTCCACTACCAATTATTACAACGTCATACTTTTTCATTAAATATTTACTTTGCTCTTCTCTTAAAACTAGAAAGTTTTAGACAAATGTATTAGTTGAAGTTGTAATACTTAGTACAACAGCTAAGAAGAATATGTAGGGAACTGCTTTTAGAGGAATGTATCCTTGACTTTTAGAAATAAAATCCATTGATTTAGTTACTTTATGTAAATATAATAACGAGATCTTGTTCCTTATGTGTGCCAAAAAATTATTTTTTTAGAAATATATTGAAACAAAGAAATCTTTTTGAGGTGATCTTTTTAGTTTTGAATATTTTTTATGAAGTTATCTTAGTATTTGATTCTTAGATTAAAATCTATTATGAAACACTTTCCTGATATTAATGAGATAAAACTATTAGAAAAAGATTCCCAAAAAAATGGTAGTGGAATTGTATATGAGGAATTGTTAGGAATATGGAAGTTTAAGTATGTTTGGGGAAAGGAGTCTGATGAAATCAAAAATATACCCAGTTCGATTCTCCAAGTATTGTCGGCAAGGCTCGAATTGAAAAGTAAAAATAAAGAGGATCAAATAAATTATGAAATAAAAAATTCAATTAATTTCGGATTATTAAATATTACTTTTAAAGGCAGCGCAGAATTAAAAGGGATTAGACCTTTATTAGCTTTCTATTTTGAAGAATTGAAAATTAGTATTAGTAGGTTTCCTATATTTAATAAGGAATTAAAAAAACCAGAAGATAAAAAAATGCCTTTTTTCTCACTTGTAGGAATTAGCACTAAAGATAATTGGTTATGTGCTCGAGGCAGGGGCGGAGGGCTTGCAATATGGGTTAGGTCTTAACTTAGTGGTATTCTCCTGGATGATCTACCTTTCTTACGGTAACTTTATCAACTTTTTGTCCATTAAATCTTAAGAGATCATCTCCTGAAAAGTCATAACCTAAGCGTTGACCTATTAGGGCTACATCATCTGCTGTAGAGGATGTCGTAACCTGCTTTTTTAAATCTTCATCAGATTGCATCTTAATTAAAAATTTTCTTATTTCAGAAAAACTCATTACCAGAATTTGATTAATTGATATTAAAGAAATTTATAAAATCTTTTTCTTAGCAAGAACAAGATAAATAGATAGTTATTATACTATTTTATATGATTTACTTATTCCTCTATACAGTTAGCATAATTTTAATATGGTGGACATATCGTGTCGGTTGGCTTGAAGCGCTCAAAACAGTAGTTAAAATTATAGTTCCCTCAGCGCTTATTATTTTATTTAACATAAAAGCCGGAAGATTACTTTTTAAAAGTCCTGTAGTCGGTTTATTAAGCGCTTTGCCTACCTCTATTTTTATTTTTAGAGGTTCATTGCCTTTAGTTAGTTATATAAATAACTGGATTGAAAATAAAATAAATAAGATTGATGATTCGGAAGTTATAGATACTGATTCTGTGCCTTTAGATGATTAATTTAATCAAATCCAAGAAATAATTCTTTGTGTACAACAAGAACATCAAATAAAGTTGTTCCATGAATAGGACTTAATGGGATTTTGTCTATACTCAATGCTTCTGCGCAAATTAAATGAGCATCCCATTTTGTATTGTGATCACTTATTTCAATTGACCACTCAATTACTTTTTTGAAATGATCTGGCATCTCCGAACCTATTTTTCTGCAAATTTGACATAGAACTGACAAAAGAGGAGGTTTTGAGGGCCTTTTTAAATCTTTAATAAGACTAGGTTGTGTAAAAACACTTGTATAGCGGATGTAGTCTATCAATTCATATTCTTCTTTAGTAAGAGTTGCTTTATCTAATGCTCTTTCAAATTCCTCTATGGGGGTTATGGGCCTATCCAAGATATTAGTTGTTGCTGTTTTCTTTATTTGAAAAATTCTTTTTTTCTGAATCTATTTTTTCTTGGTTAATTTCATTTGTTTGATTACTTTCTATAGATTTAGGAGATTCCTCTTTATCTTCATCGTTCATAACTTGATCGATTTCATTTTGAAATTCATTCGATGCTTTTTTAAGACTTTTCAAAGTTTTGCCAAGCTGTTTTCCTAATTCTGGAAGCTTTTTGGGTCCAAAAATTAAAAGAGCTAAGATAAGTATTACAGTAACTTCAGGCAAACCTACACCAAAAATATTCATAGCTGATAACTATTTATCTAATTAGGTAATCTATTATTAAATATAGTCAAATCATTTGAAAATTTCATTCTTGGAAAAGCTTTTTAATATTAAAAGATTTTGAAAAATATTATTGTTATTACTACTCCTTTAAAGAAAACTAACCAAAGTAATTGATAATCACTCAATTTGAATTTTTTTTGGTACCAATTTATCAGAGTTTTATGTTTATCTATTAATTTTCTGATTTTCATCGAGATTATTTATTACTATCACTTATTTTATCTTAATTTCTTTTATTATTATTTTATAGAAAACCTAGATACAATTCAAATTAGATTATTCTATTAAATTTTAATCTTTTTCTTAATTAATTTTTTTCTAAATTATTGAAACTATTCGCTAAATATCTACTATCTTAAAAAAATGAAGTACTTATTTGTTGTTTTTTACCTATTTCTTATAATTTATCCAGCTGAAGCGGTTACCACAAAAATGTTTAAAGTATTGGATACGTGTGCAAGATATCGACTCGGTGAGATTAATGCTAATGAGGCTATAGAAAAACTAAAATTAAAATTAACGAATACTTCCATCAATCAGCCAAAGGACCTAGTAAAAAAATATTGCTCAGTATTTACTCCAAATGAAAAAATTGAGTTTTAATCTAAGTTATACATTTTTAATTATTCTTTTTTGAATAATCTTTAGCTTTGTTTCGTATTTCTTTAACTTTTTTAAAATTAGTTATTTTTAAATTAAAAATAACTCCCAAAAAAAGAATAAGAAATAAAAAAATATAGATTATTAATTCCATAATATTGAATTAATAAATCCACCCTAGTTTATTTCAATAATTTTTTAGTATCTTTTAAAACAAAAAAACTGAATTTAATATTAGTTATTTACTTTGAAGGCCACAAAAAAAACACATTAACCTCTAATATGGAATTTTATAAGAACTTTTGTGCAGATTGGAGATAAAATTCCAGAATTTTCTTTGCTGGATCAAAATGGAGTTAAAAGATCAAATAAGGGATTAAAAAGTCCCCTCGTTTTGTTTTTTTATCCAAAAGACGATACGCCTGGTTGCACTATAGAAGTTTGTGGATTTAGAGATAAATATGACTTATTTAAAGTATTAGGTGCACAAGTTTGGGGAGTAAGTAATGGAAGTACCTCAAGTCATTTGGCATTTGCTAATAAAAATAAATTACAATATCCACTTCTTTGCGACACAAATGACTCTCTTAGGAAAACTTTTAAAGTTCCTAAAGTATTAGGTTTTATGGATGGTAGGGTAACTTACGTTATTGATCGCAAAGGGACAGTTAGGCATATTTTTAGAGATTTATTGAATGGTCCTGAACACATTAAAGAGGCTATTAGAGTACTTAAGGAAATTCAAAATCAATAAATTATTATTCAAAGAATTTTAGATTAATAACTTTTGTTTTATTATGGTTTCAGCTTTTTTTTAATATATGAAGAAAATGGGAATGCAGGCTGTTGATCTTGCTATTGAAAATGGAGTGGATCTTGACGGTACTCCAATCCCTCAAAAAATGCTAGATCTATACAATAGAATTATGGATGAGGAAAATAAAAGACAAAGGAGTGGTGTTAAAAAATCAATGAGAAATAGATGTGTCAAAACGGGTTCTAAGCATTTTGATAAAGAAACATTGAATCAATTATTAATAGATTCGGGATGGGAAGGTCTTAAAGAAAAGGAAATTTTATTTTTTTATAACTAAAAAAAATTTTTTAATTATCTTAAAAATCATTTATAGTATATATTTATTTAAATTAAGAAACTTAGAACTAATTAAATATTTTTTTAGATCTAAGTTATTGAATTATTTAAACCATCCTTTTTTTTCAGAGGAAATTTTCTCATTTTCAGCTTTTGTTTTATTACTTGCTTTTTTGAAAGCCAAGTTGGCTTCTATAACTGTAACTATTGATATAAAAAAAAGACCAGAAATTCCAATTATTTGTTCACTTTGAGAAGGTTCTGAATCTCCTTGTAAAAAAAAACCTAAAGCGAACCATGCAGTACTAGCAGTGATGGTAAAAAAATATGGTTTCCATCTTCTTTGATATAAGTAACCCGATCCTAATCCAGGAAGAAAATTTAAAAAAGATGCTACCCATCCTTTTGAAGATGCAAGTATTTCTTCTCTTGAGGGATAAGACATCAATATTAGGTATTTATTAAATGTGAATTTATATAGGCAAAAGATATTGCTGCACAAATTACCCAGCTAAAGGGTAAGAACATTCTAATTTTTTCTTTTTTATTATCCATTTTTTAATTATGGAAAATATTTTTAAAATCTGTGGATTTAATAGATACCTTAAAACAAGAAGAATTAAAAAGACGGTTTTTAGCCGTCTTTGAAAAAAGTAATTTCTCTAAAAATAAATTATTTATCTTTTGAGGCTGAGAGTACTTTAAGTTCTTTTTTTACTTCTTTTTCTCTCTCTTCAAGATGTTTTAGTTGAGCTTTAAAAGCATCTTCAAGTCTTACTTTTTGTTTTGTAATTTCATCAAGCTCTTCTTGATGTTGGTTTTTCTTTAACTCCTTCATTTCACTATCGGAAATAACATATACTGGGCGATATGAAGGTGTTTCAAAAAGAAGATCAAACATTGAATACATAAGTGACCTTTGAATTAGTACAAATTCAATATCTGATAATTCTTTGGAATATGAAAGGATAAATACCGAAGATGTTGATACGGCAAATACACCGAATTTCGGTTTACCTAACATAACCGCCCAGTATTTTCCGATCAAATTTTAAGGTATGTTTTAAAGTATAAGGAGATGATTCTAAAAATCTAAATCAAAAAGAACTAAAAATGGATTTAAAAATTACTAAAACATTAGTAATCCCCTCCAAAGAAATTAAGTGGCGATTTTCCAGATCCTCCGGTCCTGGAGGGCAAAATGTAAATAAAATTGAAAGCAGAGTAGAGATTATTTTTGATTTAGAAGATTCCAAAGTATTTAATGATTATCAGAAAGAAATTCTTAAGAGAAACTTGAAAAACAAATTAGTAAATAATAGCTTATGTTTAGCGGTGCAAGAACACAGAAATCAATTATTAAATAGGCAGCTAGCTTTAATGAAATTTAGTTCAATCATAAAAAATGCTTTAAACAAACCACATAAATTAAGAAAATCTACACAACCTACTAAAGCATCACAAAAGAAAAGAGTTGAGGTTAAGAAAAAACGTGGCGAATTGAAAAAAAGCAGACAAAAAGAAAAAACATATCAAATATGAATAAACTAAATAAATATTTTCCTCGCAAATTTTAATGAAAGCATATTATTAATTTAATTTCATGTTGGTTTATTGAATTCAACTAATGATTTCTGGTTAATTGACTCCAATTTTGTAGGGGTGATGCGTTTCTACAAAGATAAAGATCATTCTGATAAATCTATTGATTATATGTTTATTGAAGAAGGAATTATTATGGGAATTCATGGAGAAAATCCTCCATTAATGAAAACTAGAAAAAAAATTGTTATAGAAGAAGCAAGATTATTGTGGCAAAAATTGTTAAATGAAGGTTGGCAAAAAACTAATAAAAAATGGTGAAGAAATTCTACAAAAACTTTTTAATTTCAGAAAATAAATGAACCTTTAGGGTAAAGCCTGGAAATTTTTTCCTGTTGTAAATGTTTCTTTTTTTTGATGTCGTTTTCATATCTTCTCAACATCATAAGATAGTTTGTAACTCCAAAAATTATTAAAAACACAATAAATTTTATTCCTGCTTCAAAGTTCATATGAGTATTAAGCTTTATTTTAATCTGGCAATTACTAATCAAAAATCAATCGGTATTTATATCTAATTAAAATGTCTAGAAAAAAATCTTTTTTGATTTGACTGTATAAAAAATACATAACAAAAGTAATATTAAAATTGCACTAAAGCTTCCGATTGGGTTTGGAATATTTTGTGTAAAAGGCCCTGCTAAAAAAGAAGGTGTATTTTCTTTGAATTCTATTAATCCGTTATTTAATAAAAACCAAATACCCACAAGTCCTCCATGAATTCCTATGCAATTCCATAAAGAACCTTTATCTCTAATTTTTACTAATGATAGAAATATACCAAGTAAAATAAATCCCAAACGTAATCCTATTATGTTCCAAAAGATCTCATTTGATAAATTATGAACGAAGCTAAAAATTATAGCTTGTAACGCTATTGATATTTTTGTACCATATTCAAATTTTAATTCTTCTAGTAACCAGCCTCTAAAAATTATTTCCTCTGCGAATCCAACACCTAATCCCAGTAAAATAGAATTTAATAATATTATTGGCGAGAATCCACCTATCCAAGAAATATAATTTTTTTGAAATAGTGGTATCAGAATTAGAATTATTAAAAATAAAGCAAATAAAATACCTTTAGAAAAATTGACAAAGTTTTTTAAGAATTTATCTTTTGTTATCCCAAGAAGTATCCAAGTACTTGATTTGTTTCGTTTGATATAAAACCAATATGGGAGTAAAAAGATAAAAAGTAAGAAAGTAATAACAGTACCAATTAAGGATAAATTTTCTTTTTCAAAATTAAACAATAAAAGTGGCTGAGATAAAGCCCAGCCCATGCCATAAAGAATAGGAATAAAAAATATAGTTGATAAAAATCTTGGTCTTAAAAGAAAAAAACTTCTAATTAGTATCATTACATTTTTCATTTTAGTTTGAATATTAATTAACCCCAGCCTTTGCCTTTTATTATTCTAACTACTTGTTCAAAAAGTTTTAGCTTTTTCTTTTTACTATAGTTTATGTTTTTTGAAAGATTAGATAAATCTTTATAAAATTGCCGAGTTATTTTATCTTCTTTATCACTAGGCCATAGTAAGTCTGAGCCCTCTTCATATTCTTCTTTATATCTTTCTTTATTCAAATTTTTTTTATATCCTGATAATTTATATTTTACTTATTGCAAATGCTTAAAAGTGATGTTTATTAAATTTGTGTATTTATTTAAAATTTATGCTGATTAATCTTTCAACTTTAGTTTTTACATTATTATCTCCATTGCTTATTTTTGCAGTAATAATATCGGTTTACTTATTTCATTAGGAAGTATTTAACAAATAAACTTAATTAATTTAAGGGTGTATTATGCCTACTTTTTCTAATGCAAATGATAAAACTGCAATTACAGCCATTAGCGTTAAGATCTTGTTCTTTTTGATGAAATCCATAATACATATTAATAATCTATTTATTAAATTCTTATATAAAATAATAAATAATTAAAATTATTATAACAATTACAATGGAACCAATATATGTAGGCGATTTACTTCCCTCAATAGCTTCTTATAAAAAGATAATTGAAAAAAATGATAAAGGCATAAAAGAAGGGGAATTTTATGAAGAACCTATTGCAGGAGATTTTAATTACCCTGATTGGTAAATATGCTTACTACAAAAATAACTTTTGCCTTGGCAGATTGGATTAGAGAGTGGCGTAAGTGCCGGGATAAGAATCCTTCTATTGATGAGTGTTTAAAATTTGTTCAGTGGAAATTAGAAGATTATAAACTTTCTGATAGTGATAAAAGAATAATTGAATCTATTTTGCTCTATGAATCTGAATAAATAAGTGATTATAGAATTTAATTTTTATATTTATCTATAAAAAACAAAGGATCACTAAAATCCTCTTACAAATTAAGAAAAAAGTAAATCAGCATATTTACGGATTTACTGAAAATATAAATAGGAGTAAATTATAAATGTTGAGTTCGGAGGCAATCTAAATGATTGATAGTCCGCCTGAAATTTAGCAAATTCCAAAATATAGGAAGCGTATTCCTGAGAATGGGATTATTCGAAAATTAAAGTTCAATCAATTAGTCTGATAAGACTTCGCTTTATAATTACTAGCGACAATAGGGACTAAAATTATCGAGAGAAATCCCCGAATTCACGTATTCTAAGTTTATGAGTAAATAGACTATAAAATATGTAATTTTATATCCTTTAAGAAGGAAATGAGATATTAAAAAGGACTGTATGAACAGTCCTTTTTTAATGTTTAAGAAATTTCTTCTAAACTATGAAGTCTTTTTGGATAATATAGATCTATAAAGTGATTAAAAATATTTCAAAATGAAAGATCAAGTCTTGTTTCCGAAAATTGAAGTAAGTGAAAAGGGTTTTTTACAAGTAAGTGATATTCATACAATTTATTGGGAAAGATCTGGCAATCCAAATGGCAAAAAAATACTTGTTATCCATGGAGGCCCTGGAGGAGGAAGTCAACCAAGATATAGAAGATACTTTGACCCAGATAAATTCGATATTATTCAATTTGACCAAAGAGGTTGCGGTTCTTCAACTCCTTTCTCCGAATTAAAAGAAAATACGACTATTCATTTAGTTGATGATATTGAGAAATTAAGGATTCTTTTGAAAATAGATAATTGGCATTTGTTTGGTGGATCTTGGGGCTCAACACTTTCACTTATATATGCAATTAAATATCCCTCAAGAGTTATGAGCTTAACTTTGCGAGGAATATTTTTATGTAGAAAGTTTGAATTATTATGGTTCTATCAATATGGTGCAAGTGAGATATTCCCTGATGAATTTGAAGAATATATTTCTGTAATTCCAAAAGAAGAAAGAAATGACTTGATAAAATCTTTTTATAAATATCTAACATCTTCAGATTCGAATCTTAGATCAAAAGCAGCAGCAGCATGGACAAAATGGGAACTCTCAACTAGTCATTTAATAAATAAAAAATTCGATTTTGATAAGTCCCAAGTTAATTCTTTTTCAGATGCCTTTGCAAGGATCGAATGTCATTATTTTATTAATAATATTTTCTTAGAAGATGATTTTATTTTGAAAAATATAAAAACAATAGAATCGATTCCAACAAAAATAATTCAAGGGAGGTATGACGTTGTATGTCCTGTAAGGAGTGCTTGGGATCTAAATAAGAAATTAAAGAATTCTGAAATAATTATTGTTAATGATGCTGGTCATTCAATGAGTGAAAAAGGTATCAGTATTGAATTAATAAAAGCTGTAAAAGGAATTGAAAATCTCTAATAGAGAGAATATGCCTTTAAAAATTAAAGGCCATTATCTTCAATATTTTGTGCAATACTTCTAAGAAGTTCAACTATATCAGAATCTTCACATTGAGTATCTTCTTTAAGCAAAATGCACTCGTCTCTAATACTCACATTAGTACTCCACCATATACCTGAACTATTGGTATCATCCCACTCAAATCTATTTGACATTGCTAATTAATACTGATTTCAACCTCTTCATTGACTTTAGTTGAGTCATTTAGTTCTTCTTTAGGTTCTTCTGGCCAGGCAACATCAAATCTTGCAATTTCTTCTGTCGCAAAACCCTCAGGATGACGAGTACAAATTTTCTTTCTTCGTACAAAAATGTGATCAACTCTTTTTTCTTCATCTGGCGTAACGATCCTTTCTAATTCTATTACTTCTGTGAAAGGAGTTGACTTTAGCTCCTTAGTAGGTTTTGACATATTCTTATTTAATTAAATCTACGTTAAAGCTTAGATAACTAGAATGTGGATTTTTTAAATGAATTTACCAAATTAATTACCTTATTATTTAATTTTGAAGAACTTAATTCTATATGAATAATCAAATAATTAATTAAATTTATATCCCTAAATTTAATTCACATTGGATTTGTTTTTTGCTATTACTTTTTTTAGGTCTTTTATTGATTACTGTTTTTTTCCTTGAGCCATGCCTTAAATAGATTTTTTTTGAAATATCCCAGTACCCTTTTTTTTGTGTGATTTTTTGAATTTTTTCCCTAGCTTCTCTAGATGTTTTAGAAATATCAACTATTGGTTTAATGTATTTTAATTTTGAGAATTCATCATTATTAAATTTGCATAGTAACCAAGGCTCATGAATAAAATTATCAGTTACGTTTTTTAATTCTGGGACCCATTTTTTTATGAATTCACCCTTAAGGTCATGATCTTTTCCCTGCTTAATAGGATTGTAAATTCTATTGGTATTTATAGAGGTTGTTCCAGACTGCATTTGACATTGATTCCAATGTATTCCGGGCTCATAATCTATAAACTTTTTTGCTAATTCTGATCCTGAATCTTGCCAAGGTAACCACAAATTATAACTCGCAAAAGACATGAGCATTGCGCGCATTCTAAAGTTAATCCATCCATTAAAGTTTAATGAACGCATACAAGCATCTATAAAAGGAAAACCAGTATTGCCTTGACTCCATAAAACAAGTAATTCATTTTTATTAGTTCTAATGTTTTGAAAATAAGGGTGAAAATCTTGGAATTCTAATTCTGGTTCGCTTTCAAGTTTCTGAATAAAATGACAATGCCAAGTTAATCTACTCTTCAACATTCTTGAATTATTATTTTTATGTAAATTTGCTTGATAAAAAATCTCTTTTAATGAAAGACATCCCCAACTAATATAAGGAGATAATCTTGAGCAGCTATCAAAAGATTTTTCTGGGCTTGAAATATCTTTTGAATATGAATTTAATTTTTCTTTAAAAAAATATTCCATCCTTTCAAGGCCTTTTTTTCTTCCTCCTTTTAATCTTCCTTTACATTCATCTTTTTTAAAAGAAAATATTTTTTCGTCAGGTATTTCCCCAGTATCAAAATCAATTGGATCAATTTTTAATGGGCATTTAATTAATCCCCTGGATGTATTTTTTGCCCATTTCTTTGACCAATAATCCCTATCAATATTTCCTCTAAATACAGAAAACTGTAAATATTCTTTCCAAATTATTTTTTTATTTGAAGCCCATAATTTAACTTCTTGATCTCTTTTATAAGTAAACCAATCTCCAGTTTCTTGATGGCTATATATACCCATTATATTAAATTTGGAACTAATTTCTTCAAAGATTTCAATTACATTTCCTGTTCTTATTACTAATGGTTGACCTTTTTTTTTAAGTGCATTTCTTAAATCTAATACACTTTCCTTACAAAATTGCCATTGCCTTCTTGAATGGGTTTTTTGATTCCACAACTCAATTTCAAATATATATATCGGTAAGATGAGATTATTTTTTAAAGATTCATAAAGTGCTTCATTATCGTCTATTCTTAGATCCTTTTTGAACCATAAAATATTTATATCCTTCATAAATTTTTTGTTTTATACTAAAAAACAAAATTTTAATTTGTATGTAAATTTATTAAATAACTAATTATTTTTAAATAATTTCAGAAAATCTTTATTTTTCATTTCAGGAAAACTTTTATCTTTAATTGAAATAATAACTTTTGAATAATATCTATATTTAGTTTAGTAATTACAAATTGATAAGATAATCCTCCAATTTTTTAAATAAAATCTTCTTATTAATTCATCAAACTTTTTTTTATCAGCTTTCTCTAGTTGCTTTTTATTAGATAAATATTTTTTTTCAATCCATTCAAATATATCTTTCATTCTTCCATTAATTTTTCCATTTTTTATCCATTTATTTATATATAGTTCATCTCCCTCTTCTAATACAAAGCACTTTTCTGGCTTGGGAAGAGAATAATTGTGGAATTTTTCTACAAAATTGTCAATTAGTTTCATTTAGTTCTTTATTAGTTTTTAGTTCACGAATAAACATAAATGCCCCAAATGAAAAAGCAAGCGAAATGATAAATGTTAGCGGGAAATAAATACCTCACAAACGTAATTTTAGTCTCCTCCCTTCAGCAGCATAAAAAACAAAAATAGCTATCAGAAGAACCACTGTATCAGCGGATATAAATCCTGATGTAGGTGTTATCCATGCATCATCAAAAAAGGCGTTTCCTATATCTATCGCTGACCCTTGAATGTTTCCATTTCTTACCAAATTAATAAACTGATTAATAAAATAAAATGGCCAAATAATTCCCGCTAAAGCAGTAGTTCCGTAAATAGCAAGCATGATATTAGACCACATAGTTTTTAATATACATATAGCTAAGATTGAGTTCTTATTGATGTATAAAATAATAGTTATTTTAAGAAAAATTTACTCAATGCATATTTAGAAAACTGATGCATTGCTTTTGAAATATTTGATAATTATAAGTATTCAAAATAATGCATTATATATGTGCAAATTTACTCTTTTATGGATCATTATTTGCTGCTTTTGGGTTTAATTAATCACATCTTGATTTTCCTTAATCAGCTATGAATAATTAAAGATCAAATTACTATGACTCAATATCTTTATGTTGATTTTATTTTAAGTTTTGTTGGGGTTTGTTTATATATTTTAGGTTTAAAAAAAGTTTTATTCAATGACCCCAAAAAATTATCAGGATTAAAATAAATTGGAAAAAAAAAATAATGCCACTTGATATTGGAATTTAATAAATTTCCATTTTCAAGTCTTGAGGATTAATACCAGACAAAATTCCCTATGATCCTGAAGAGATCTTATTGAGAAGTAAAATGGGAATTTTTATGAAAACCCCTCTTAATTTGACTAATTTTAAAATAAATAATTTCTTAGGTATTAAAATTTAAGAAAGAAAAATTTTTTAACTTTTCAAGAAATATCTATGTCAATTACAAAACAACTTTGGGAGGATAATTATGAGATTGCTTTACTAAGTTTAAATACAAAATTTGTTCAAGGTTTAAAGAATGGAAGTCTCCCTAAAAACATATTTCAAGAATATTTAGCTCAAGATTATTTCTTTTTAGAGACTTTTGCTAAGGCATATGGTCTTGCAGTTTCTAAATCAAAAGATAAGTATTCAATAAGGAAGTTGAGTGAACTTTTAATGGGCGTTTCTGAGGAGTTAATACTGCATGAAACTTATGCAAAAGAATGGGATATTGATTTATCTAATAACTATATAAAAAAAGCTACTAAAAATTATACAGATTTCCTTGATGATACTTCCAAAAGACTCAGCTCCGTTGAAATAATGTTTGCAATGACTCCATGTATGCGACTTTATTCTTGGATAGGTAAAAGTTTGCATAAGGAGGATTTTGACATTAAATATAAAGAATGGATAATTACTTACTCTGATGAGAGCTTTGAAAAGCTAGCAAATTCACTTGAAAATCTTATTGAGACCAATAAAGAAATATATGATATTAATAAGGCCAAATATTTATACAGGAGAGCTATGGAATTGGAGTTAGATTTTTTTAATGCATATTCAGATTTCTGATTTAAATTAAAATTTATTTATAGTATTTTCAAAAACGAGTTAATAAATTATGTATTCTAAAATTGCGCTTTCAATAGGCGGTAGTGACTCTGGGGGTGGAGCAGGCATACAGGCTGATCTGAGAACTTTCATGGCACTTAAAGTACATGGATGTTCTGTTATTACATGTATTACCGCACAAAATAGTATAGAGGTTACATGCGTTCAACCAGTAGAGAAGAATACTTTATTAAATCAGTTAGATACTTTATTTGCTGATTTTGGTATTGATTCCTTAAAAACCGGAATGTTATTAAATGAAAGGATAATTAATGATACTGCTTCAAAATTAAATACATACAAAATAACCAAAATTATTGACCCAGTAATGGTTACAAGAACTGGTTCTAAATTACTGGAAGATTCTGCGATTAATGCTTATAAAAAACTTCTATTGCCAATTGCAGATTTGGTAACTCCAAATATCTATGAAGCAAATCTACTTTCTGGTTTAGAAATAAGGAGTGAAGAAGATATCGACAATTCCGCAAGAAATATTATTGGTCTTGGAGCTAAAGCGGTACTTATAAAAGGTGGCGGTTTAACAGATATGAAAGGGAAGGATTTTTTTCTTGACATAAATGGTAGAAAAGAGTGGCTATTTAATAATTTTATAAATACAGAAAATACCCATGGTAGCGGCTGTACTTTGAGTGCTGCTATTTGTGGTTACAAGGCTTTAGGTTTTGATCTATTTGATTCCATTCAAAAAGCGAAATTATTTGTTGAGAAATCTTTAGAAAATTCTTACAAAATAGGATCTGGCCCTGGTCCCTTAGGTCATCATTAATTATTTATGGAAGTGGAGTTAGAACCACCATTTTCTGTAGGGCTTTTTTAAAAATAAGATTTCTTCAGTCTCCCATCCTCCCTCTAACCACTCCAGATGCTCAAGTAATAAGGACTCACTTTCCCTTTTGCTTAATTGCCCAATTCTATTAGCAATACCATCGAACCTTACTTTCATCAATTCCTCAATTTTGATGTTGTTCATAGGTTAAATAATAAATTTTTTCTACTCTTACTTGTATACATTTTCTTGTCAACGATTTAATTTTATTTGTTTACTAGCAGTTCTTAAATATGTATTAAATACAACTTTTTAAAATAGATAGTAATTAAGACTTATTCACATAGATTTAATTAAAGACTAATTTATATAAAAATACTTTAACTATGAATAAAGAAGAAACAGCAAAGCAAAAAACTATTTTAAATGTAGGCTATTGTGAAACGACCTCTGAATGGCTCAATAGAATCATTACTGAACTAGCAGATGAAAATAAAAATTTCGTAGATTTGTCAGTTATTTGTGCTTAATTTTTTTAGAAAATATATTTTGATTTTTTTTCAGATAGTTTTTAACTACAAAAGAAATTTTAAAGATATTTTTGAGATGTGAATCCTAATAAAAAAAACATAGAAATAATTAAACAATTCAATTTATCTCCTCATCCTGAGGGTGGATGGTTTAGAGAGATAGTAAGGAGTGAGAATTATCTAATAAGGGAAGATGGCCAAACTAGAAACTTTATTACGGGAATTTATTATCTTTTGGAAGGAGATGCAAAAAGTGCTTGGCATAGAGTAAGAAATGCTGATGAAATTTGGATTTATCTAAGGGGTGATCCTCTGAATTTATGGTGCCTAGATAATGAAAATAAGTTAATAAGAAATTTAATTTTAGATTCCAATAATCCAGTAGAAATGATTCCATCTGGATATTGGCAAGCAGCAAAAAGTACAGGCGCATTTACTTTATTGAGTTGTTGTGTTGGCCCGGGCTTTGATTTTAAAGATTTTGAATTACTTAGAAATACAAATCATACTTCTAGATTAGATAAAGCAATTAATGATCTTATTTGAGACATTTTTTTGTTTATATTTTTGAAATTATCCTTTAGATTTACAGGGCTACTTAATAAAAGTATTTGGGATGAATCAAATTTCTGTCAAAACAATTGGTATTAATGATGAACCAAGAAAAGATTCACACTTAGTTTATGTAAATCAGGCTGATGGATTAAAAGGCATCCTTAATAGGGATTTTGATGAATGGTCTAATTTTGATAGCTGGGAAAGTATTTCAGTTCAGCAATGGATTTTTTCTAGAGCTTTGGAGGTTTTAAGAGGTAAGAAAATTGATATTAAATGCGATTGTTGTGAAAATAATGATTTAATCCCAAATGATTTTGAGAGTATTAAAAAAGAACAATGCTTTGGTAAAAAAAGCGCTTACATGATTGAAAAAGTTGTAGATGAAATTGTATTAGCTAAGGCAAGAAGAGAAATTGATGGAACATATTCTGCTTAAGATTCATAAATATCTATTGTGTGAAAAATCTTTTTTCTTACCAGTGAAAATTATCAGAAGAACCAATCGTTAAATTTCTAGTGGACATCTTATGGAACTTAAAGTGTACCGAATCACTGAACTCCTTTTCATCTGAGTAATTCACAAGATCTACTGGGTCGACATTTTCATCGAACCATGCATCATATTCAATATGGTTGGGTTCAGCAAAATAACTCATATACAATTAATAGCTACCAAAAAACATATAAACGGTACATGCGATACCAAATTAAAATTCTTAATTTATTGATAATCCAAAAATTTAACTTGTTCATAAAGATTAGTTGCTAGAAAGATAGGAGAAATATTTTTAAATTCATGTCTCTCGATACAACGATGGTTTCTATTCATCCCCACTTCACAATCAAGGATGGGAAGATGGATCAGTGCATAGCTCTTTTAGAAGAAATTTTGGTACTGACAAAAGCTAATGAACCTGACTGCCTTTTTTTTAATATCACTACATGCGGGTCAGATAAAGCTTATGTAAGAGAGGCATATAAAAATGGTGCCGCCGCTTTATTTCATCTCAAAAATATGGGACATATGATCCCCAAGCTTTTTGAAGTGTCAGATATTACTGTGCAGGTCCAAGGTCCTGCCAAGGAGATTGAACCCTTGAAGGAAATACTGCCAGACGCTGATTTCTATGAAGCAATATCTGGATTCTGATGTAGATTGTATTTATTAACAGTAGATACCTAGGGGCTTTTAGCTCATTTTTTTATTTAGGAATTCAAAATAAATTAATCTTCCGTTTACTTATATCAAGTAACTTGATTATGAGTTCAAATATTTATTTTTATGGCATCAACTTTTTATATTGTTCATCATGAATTTAAGGCAGGAAAAGCTGAAAAATGGTGGGAAACAGCTTATGCGGCAATGTCACCAGGTGGTGGATGGGATGATGCAGTAGCAGCTAATAAAGAAAAGGGATTTTTTAACCATTCTGCAAATGCCGTAACTAAAGATGGTCCCGTATATTGTTTTTGGGAAGTAAAAGAGGGTATTTCTGCTGAAGAGTTTCAGGCGTTTATTGATGGACCCTCCGGGCCGGGGTTCGGACAAGATGCTCTTATGAATATCTGTAAACCAATTGATATATCATTAATGAATGGACAAACACCCTATTCGCCTGTTTTTTCCTGATAATTGACAGTCGATCTAAAATAAAAAGCAGTTAGCTTTTTTTTATGACTATTGAAACTACTGTTTTCACATTTAAACTTTCAAATTCATTTGAGGATTGGGTAAAAATGTTTGATAGTCCAGAGATAGATGCATTTCATAAAACGGTAGGACTTACTCCTTTATATCGTGGCAAAAGTTTAATTGATCCAAAAGAAGTTATTGTTATTCATCAAGCTGAAGAAGGTGTCGCTAAACATGTTTTTTCAGATCCTGAAACCATAAAGAATATAGAAGCTGGAGGTCATATTTATAGCACAACTAAAATCACAAGTTGGGTTTCTGAATAGGCGAAACGCTAACTAATTTAAAACTATATAAATTTAATTTGGATTTTTTTCAAATTCAGGTCTTATTTGAATGAGTTTTGTAATCTCTAATTCCATTTCCTTTTCGGAATTAAAGCCCAAAACATCGTAGGTTTCTAAACCTAATGAAGTCTCTTTTTTTATAGTTAATTCCATACTCTTTGGATCTATAATTCAATATTAAATTTTTATTATTAAAAAAAAATACTTAAGTTTTTGATTCAACACCTTAAAAGCATTTAATTACTGACAGTCGATCTAATATAAGGGGAATTAATTCCTCCTTAAATGTCAAGTATTCAAGCCATAGAAAATTTAATTAATGGTTATGCAATCAGTGAAGATTCTTCTTTTCTAATACCGAATGCAACAGAAGATTTTTTGGCTGTAAGGCCAAGTGGAAATCCAATCTCTGCGCAGGGATTAGTGGGAATGTTTGATAGTAAAGACTTAGTTGCAGAATCCTCAGAACTAATCAAAACCCACAAAATTGAAATTTACGCTGAGATAGCATACGCGGTTTTCACTTTGAATGAAATCTTCAGTTATAAAGGAAATCAAAATAAAGATCTTTCAACTTACACTTGCATTTTTAAAAATGTAAACGGTACATGGAAATATGCCTGGATGCAAAGATCACAAGGAACTACTGATATGAGAATTTGGGAATAAATGAAACGCTTATTTCTTGCAACAATATTATTTTTATTTCCTTTTTCTGCTCACGCTGGTTTTCCAGAAGGTGAGAATGGATATGATCTAAAAAAAATTGAAGAGTCTTTTAGATTACCTTGTGATGAAATTGGAAATGATGATTGTATTTCAAGAGCATTAGGTGTTGGTGCCTGTACCTGGATATTTGAAATAAATAAAGATAAAGAACCTGCGGAAGCTTTAAAAATTGCAGATAATGTTTTAATTGCTCTTTTAAAAGGAAATAATCTTGATTTAAAATCAATGCTTGAAAAAGATGGATTAATTAAAATGAATATAAAAAAAGAAGCTACTTATAGAATTAATTTCTGCATAGAGGAAACAAAAAAAGCTATCCCAAAGTTAATTAAGAAATTACCGGAGGGTGTTGTATTGGATGAAGAGGGAATAGAAAATTTAACCAGAGTGCTTCCTCTGCAGTATTTAAGTATGTTTGAGCAATTTAGCAAATATAAGCAATGAAACGTTTACTATTAACTCCCACATTCAAACGTTTTAAAAAAAGTGCTTTTTTCTCATCACTTAACCAGAATACTTGTCCCGTTTATGATGCTGAAGAAATAAAAAAACAAGAACAACAAGAAGCTATTAGAAAGTTATACCCATAAAAAAAGGGTGATAGCTTCGCCCCAGTCAAAAAGCAGCATAATCCCCATCACCCGGCCTTTTTAAAAATCCTAGCACTACATATAGTGTTTGTAAGTAATAAAAATTTGCTATTGGTGGAGTTGTTTGTTTCTAATTAATTTGTCATGATAGAAATCCCCATCACTCAGGCTCACAAGAGTCTTTTTTTTATGTCTAGTTTTGGATCAGACACTCCATTTATGCTTCTTGCAAAACTTAAAGTTAAGGAAGATAAGGTTGCACAATACTTAGAAATTGCTGATAAGACAGATAAAGCTGTTGAAGCTGACGAACCAGGAATGCTCCATCATACTTTTGATCAAGATCCTGATGATCCTCTTCGTTTCGTATGGTCAGAAGTTTATAAAAATGATGATGCTTTACTAGCTCATTTAGCTAATCCAGCATTAGGTGTTTATCTTGAGGCTCATGCTGAACTAGGAACTGATTTTTCTGTGGAATTTTACGGAACTGTGGGAGATAAAGTTATTGAAGCCATGAACGGAACAGGAGTTCCATATAAGATCTTTAAAACAAAATTAGGATATAGCAGAGTTTAAGGATAAGAGTATTAACTAATTAATTCGACTATATTATTAATAAGAATCTTAGTGCTAGAGGTAACCATAGACATAGAAGAAGCATTAGTAAAATTGTAATAGCATGGATATTTGGAATATAATTCTCTTTTAAAATTTGTGTTTTCATAATTTATCTCACCTTCTTAAGTTTGATTTCTCTTCTGATAAGCAATGCTATAACTACAACACACATGTTCATTAGAAATACGTCTAATGGCATTTAATAAAAAAGTCTCTACTTAATTAATAGCAAGATTTTTGATCTACGAATCAAGAAATGATTACTAATATTTATTGGATTAATAAAACGAATTTAAAAAATAAATGTATGCTTAAATATCTCGGAACTTTTAACTATTAAATGGCTTATTCAGAAACAAGAATAGTAATAGTTGGTCTAGCCCATGTACCTGTTCTTAATTTTATAGCCAATTTTATAAAAGGTAAGTTTGGAATTAAAACTGAAGAGACAAAAGAAACTGTAATTAAAGAAGAGCCTGTTAAAATTATTGAGCTAAAAAATACCGTAGTTAAAGAGGGAAAAGCAGAAACTTTAAAGGAACTTTCAAATAAGCTGGATAATATTGAACAGAAGGCTGATGAGGTTTATGAAAAGGTAAAAAAGAAAAAAAAAGGATAAGAAGAAAAAAAAAGGATAAGAAGAAAAAAAAGGATAAGAAGAAAAAAAGAATAACTAAATTGAGATCTTATCAAGCATCAATATATCTTGAGCTTGGATTGTGTCTTTCTTATCTTCATCTTCGGGATCTTTATAAGATTCAATTTCAGCTTGAATTTTTCTCTTGTAAACTCCTTTGATATAGTCAATTTCTCTACTCTCTTTATTCAATATTGAGAATGGTGATCTTTTTAAGTTCATAACTTTCTCCTAATAAATAAGTTTTGATCAGCTCCAGTTCTTATCAGATTCAACAAAGCTATCCAATGTTTGCTGATTCCTGATTTCTTCCTCAAGAAGTTCTTCTTCTGATCTTTCTTCAATCTCAGATTTATGATCTTCTTTTAAAGTGGATTTGGTAGACATTTGCTCATGACGACTACAATAATGTTCTAACTAGTCAGGCAAGCTATCCGGCTTATAAATATGTACGGTTTGAGGAACTCCTTTATACGGATAAAGGATCAACAATTGAATTTGAATATGGTTAAAATATTGTGTAATTCATCGGTCTAGAAGCCAAAATTTCTTATTTGATAATGCTGCCTAAATCCTCCTTTAAAAGGGAAATAATTACTTAATGCATGTTCTTTTATTGCTTCTAATCCTTCTTCTGGCAGATCATAATATCCCATAAGTTAAAAGTTTATAAATTTGCGAAATCTATTTTTTCTAAAAGTAATTGATAAGCCTCTAAAGCTGAAATATTTAATCCAATAGCAAGTCTTTCTGCAGCTTCTTTTAAATGTTTAGGCGCTTCTTCCCATGTATATCCCACAGATATTTTAGTCTTTACTCGTACGTCGCCCCATTCTTCTTCAGATAATCCATCCCTAATTCTTGCTGAAAGTGTATCTTCATTAATACCTAGATACTTAGCTAGATCAGATATAGATTTATAAATTTTTCCCTGATAGGTTATCTCATAGGTATGTTTTTTTTCACCCCATCTTTCTTGAGGCCATCCTTTAGATCTTCTAGATTTG
>QCBF01000018.1:0-22320 GCA_003281705.1 Prochlorococcus sp. AG-347-C10 | reverse complement strand
GTAAGACTCATTTAATGCAAGCAATAGGTCATTATCGAGTAGAAATAGATCCAGAAGCAAAAGTTAAATATGTATCTACAGAGACTTTTACAAATGATGTTATTAGTGGTATTCGAAGAGATGGAATGACAGCTATTCGAGATAAATATAGAAATGTAGATTTGATTTTAATAGACGATATACAGTTCTTAGAAGGCAAAGAGTATACACAGGAAGAATTCTTTCATACTTTTAACGCACTTCACGAATCAGGAAGTCAGATAGTTATTGCAAGTGACAGACCACCAAATCAATTGTCGGGAATTCAAGAGAGATTAATTTCTAGATTCTCAATGGGTATGACCGCAGATATTCAACCACCTGACCTTGAGACGAGGACAGCCATCCTTCAAAAAAAGGCAGAACAAGAGAGGATGAGTCTTCCAAGAGATTTAATTCAATTTATAGCAGGAAGATTCACTTCGAATATTCGAGAATTGGAAGGAGCATTTACTAGAGCTGTTGCATTTGCATCAATAACAGGCTTGCCAATGACAGTTCAATCAATTGCTCCAATGCTTGATCCTAATAGTGTTGGAGTAGTTGTTACCCCAAAACAAGTTATTAATAAAGTGTCAGATTTCTTTAAAGTTTCTACTGATGAATTAATCAGTTCAAGTAGGAGAAAACCAGTAAGTCAAGCTAGACAAATAGGTATGTATCTTATGAGACATGGAACGGATCTAAGCCTACCAAGAATTGGAGATGAGTTTGGGGGTAAGGACCATACAACAGTTATGTATGCTATTGAACAAGTTGAAAAAAAATTATCTATTGATCCAAATATTGCAAGTCAAGTTCAAAAAATAAGAGATTTACTTCAAATAGATTCAAGAAAAAATTTATAGTTTTACTAATAACTAGAAATGAAATTTATAGGATCTTGATCATATCTATGCCTGAAAGGTATCTTATCTATTTCATTGATATAACTAAGCGATTCAATTTTATTTAATGATTGCCTTAATAACCTTGCTGAAATAATTGGCATATCTCTTGGAACTGAGATTCTATTTTTTAAGTATCTTAGAGAGATTCCTGAAAGTTTTTTAGGGATTAATACTTCACCTGTGATCATATGGCTCAAAGCTGATCTCAATGATTCGTCAAAGGATTCTTTATTGTATGGGTTTACCTTTAGTAAATTGTCTTTATGCTTTACCACTCTTTTAAGAGCAATTGTTGCATAATATTTTGACTCATAATTTTGATTTAATTCATAATTACCTAAACCCTCCCCAGTATCTATTAGCTTAGAGAAAGTAATCTGTTGTTCATTGCTTTCTTTATAGCATCCTCCCATTTGTGGAGGTAAATCATGAGAATGAGTATGAAAATCTCCTTGAGTGCCTCTATAAGCACTTGTCCCCTCAAAAAGGGTAAGCCAGTTATCTACATGACGGTAATTAGATCTTAAATTAAACCCTTTATAATAAATAAGTGATGCATTCATTCTCTCCATATAGGGAATAAAAATTATATCTCCAACACCAGGCTCTATATCACCCGTGTTAGCAACTGATGGATCAACAAACCCTGATTTTGAGCTACTTAAGATTTCATCGAGTTTAGAAATGGATTCTTTAAATCTTTTTTTTCTAAAAGAGTTATCTATAAAATTAAAGCTTTCTCGACAGAGCCAATTACACCAGGATCTGAAAATTTCTCTTTCTAACTCTCGAATTTTGATGAGGTGGCTAGATGTTATAAAAGATCCAAGTGCTCCAAATTCATTTTCTAAAAAAGCTATGATATCGTCGCTTTCAGTTATAACTTGCCCTTTAAATTCAATTGCAGGTAATTTCCCCGATCTAACTTTTTCAAGGAACCAACTTTCTTTTTGGCCGTAGCAAAACATATTTATTTTCTTGACTCTGTATGGAATTTTCTTAAATTCAAGCCATAGCCATATCTTCTGACAGTAGGGACACCAAGAATGCCTATCCCTATAGAGGGTAACTAATACATCATTTTCACTATGTCCAAATAATCTTAAATTTGCGTAGGAATTATTTACACCATGGACTCTATCAAGATCTTCAACTTCAAATTTATTTAAATCATCCCATGTCAAAATCCCATTCATTATTTGAATTAAAGCTATAAACTAACGTTATAATAAATGATTAAAAAAAAATTTTGGAATTTGAATTTGATTTAATTGTTGTTGGCGCTGGATCTGGAGGACTCGCGGCGGCTAAACGTGCGGCTAGTTATGGAGCAAAAGTCGCAATCATAGAAGCAAATCAAATAGGAGGAACTTGTGTGATAAGGGGATGTGTGCCTAAGAAATTAATGGTTTATGCAGCTAAAAGTAAAAAAAATATGGATTCTTCTGAAGGATATGGATTAAAAAATGAAGGTATTAATTTTGAATCAAATATTTTGTTGAAGAATGTTAGAGAGGAGGTTTCTAGATTAAGTAATTTACATAGAAATTCTTTAAAGAAGTTGAATATAACTATTTTTGAAGGCTTAGGAAGATTTATTACTCAAAATGAATTAGAAATTATTTGTTCAAACACAAAGAAAATTAAAAACAAAATAAGTTCAAAAAAAATTCTTATTTCAGTTGGAGGTAAACCAAAGAAATTAAATATTCCTGGGGTAGATTTAGCATGGACCAGTGATGATATTTTTGAATTAGAAAAGTTTCCCAAATCAATATTAATAGTAGGAGGTGGATATATTGCTTGTGAATTTGCTTCTATTTTCAGAAATCTAGGTACTGAAGTAACTCAATTAATTAGAGGTCAAAATTTACTTAATGGTTTTGATGAGGATCTTTCTTCATGCCTAGAGGAATCACCTACTTTTGCTGAAATCAATATAATCTCCAATACTCAATTAAAGTCTATCAAGAAACTAAATGGAAATTTGGAATCTACCCTAGACTCGGGAGATAAACTCCTAACAAATAATATCCTTATTGCTACAGGAAGAGAACCAAATCTTTTGCCTTTAAATTTAGATTTTTTAAATCTAAAGATGGATGGCCAATATTTAGATGTCGATGAACTTAATCAAACAAGCAACGCCAATATTTTTGCAGTTGGCGATATCATAAATAAGCCAAACTTAACTCCAGTAGCAATTGAACAAGGGAGAGTTTTTTCGGATAATTTTTTTAATGACCAAAAAAGAAAAGTAAATTATGAATATATCCCAAAGGCCGTTTTTACTATTCCAGAAATTTCAACAGTTGGCTTAAGTGAGAAAAGAGCTAAAGAGATTTACTCTGAAAAAAATATAAAAATTTTCAAATGTAAATTTACCCCTATGTCTAATACCTTTAAAAAGAATAAATCAAAATGTATGTTGAAGATTGTAGTTCATAAGCTAACTGACAAAGTCCTTGGATGTCATATGTTTGGAGAAACATCATCTGAGATTATTCAAATGGTATCAATTTCATTAAATGCAGGGATAACAAAAAAAGACTTTGATATTACTATGGCTTTGCACCCAACTATCTCAGAAGAATTTGTGACTATGTATGGATAAAATTATGAATTAGAAAATTTTAATTTTTCTTGAGCAATCAGAAATATTATAAGTAATGCAAAGTAAATAAATAAACCCATCCTTAATTCAGAAAGGAAGTTAAATCCATTCAGGAAAAGTATCTTATCGAGAATGTAGAAAATATAAAGATTAAGCAAAATAAATCCTTCAATTCTTGTGATTTTCCCTTTGCTCCAGAAAATTGGTAAGCATGCAAAGGTAGTTAAAACCATAAAAGGTAAGTCAACCCTTATTAGACTCTGTTCAATTACTAAACCTTTGTAACCTGAAAAAATACTGCAACTTCCAAGGATTAAAAGTTGATTGAGTAAATTACTTCCTATTACATTCCCAATCGCAAGATCTGTTTTGCCTTTAAATGCAGCAATTATTGAAGCTACTAATTCTGGTAAAGATGTCCCAGTTGCGACGATAGTTAAACCAATAACAATTTCATTTACACCCAAAAGAGTAGCGAGCGTTTGAGAACCATTTACTAAAATATTTGAACCAAAGCTTAAAAGAAATATTCCCAATATTAACTTTAGTAAAATATTAATTTTCCCTTTATAGTTATCTTTTAATTCTTCTATCTCTGGTTCAGCATCTTTTGTCTCCTCTCCTTTCTCATTGATAGTATTGATTTCCCATATTGTATTTAAGATTAAACAAAATATTAGAAATACCCCTGCTTGCAATGTTAATAAGCCTGTTGATGACATAGCCCAAACTGCACAAGAAATTGCCATTAAAAGTGGCACATCTCTTCTGACTATTCTGCTTTTTACTTTAAGAGGAGTTATCAATGAGCTTATGCCCAAAACAACGAGAACATTAAAGATATTGCTTCCAATTACATTGCTTGCCGCAAGCGAATCACTGCCTTTTAAAATTGAACTCAAACTTACCAACAACTCAGGAGAGCTTGTTCCAAGAGAAACAACTGTCAAACCAATTACTATTTGAGGTATTCCTAAAATTAAAGATAAAAATATGGCTCCTTGAATAAAGAACTCTCCTCCAGCAAAAAGTAGAAATACGCCTAAAACTATTTCTATTATTGGAAATAAAAAATCACTCATATTTAGGATTTAATTTAGATAATAAAAATTTTCATAATTGGTTAATAACTATCCTCAAATATCTATAATTTATTGTCAATTTTAATTTGCTGTTAAAATTGATTAAATAGAAAAAATTTTGAAGACTTTAAACATAATAAAACCTGATGATTGGCATTTACATTTAAGAGAAGGTCTTGTATTAAAAAATATCATTCAGTTTACTTCGAAATATTTTGGAAGAGCCATTGTTATGCCAAATACCAAATATCCCATAACATCAATCAATAGAGCTATTTCTTATAGGAAATCTATTGTTGAAGCGTTACCAGAAAGTTCTAATTTTGAACCATTAATGACAATTTATCTTACAGATGACACTGATAAAGGGGAACTAATTAATGGTTTTAAAAATAATGTTTTTTTTGCAGCTAAATTATATCCTGCTAATGCCACAACAAATTCCAGTCATGGAGTTAGGAAAATAGAAAATCTATATAAGATTTTTGAATTAATGCAAGATTCTGGAATGCCTCTTTTAATACATGGGGAAGTGACTGATTCTGAAGTAGATGTATTCGACAGAGAAGAAGTTTTTATAGATAAAGAACTTTCTCAAATAACCAAAAGATTTCCAAAATTAAAAATTGTTCTAGAACATATAACCACCTCTTACGCAGTGGATTTTGTGCAAGAAAATAATATTGGGGCTACTATTACTCCGCACCATTTGCATATAAATAGAAATGCAATGTTTTTTGGAGGCTTAAATAGTGATTTTTACTGCTTACCAGTTGCTAAGAGGGAAAATAATAGACTCGCTTTAAGGAGAGCGGCAACAAGTGGGCAACAATGTTTTTTCTTGGGGACTGACTCTGCTCCACACCTTAGGAAGTGGAAGGCTTTTTGTGGATGTGCAGGCATTTTTAATTCGCCAGTAGCAATAGAAAGCTACTTAACAGTTTTCGAAGAAGAGGATGCTTTAGATAATTTTGAAAAGTTTGCAAGTTTGAATGGCCCTAATTTTTATAATGTCCCCCCAAATAAAGAAAAATTAAAATTAGTTTCTAGACCTAATAAAATTAAAGAATATATTGATGTTGTCGAAGAAAAAAATATTGTCGGACAAATAAAACCATTTCATGCAGGTGAAACTTTACAGTGGCGAGTAGAAGGGATTGTAAATTAAAAAATTAGATTTAATCTGACAATTAAAAGTGTAAATATTCCAATTTTTCTTGGTTAAATGGGTTACTTTTAGCTACGATTAGAAAGCGCAAATTCCCTTGGGAGTGTGGCGGAATTGGTAGACGCGCCGGACTTAAAATCCGTCGAGCGATTTAGCTCGTGGGGGTTCAAGTCCCCCCACTCCCATTATTTAATTATTTTTAGTTCTGACGATAACTTCGAATAGTTGTTATGTTTTAACTAAGCAACCATAAATTAAAATGGAAAGTTTTTTCAACAATTCATTCGCTACTTTAATTGCTTATATTGGAATCATTTCTACCTATTTATTGGTTATCCCATTGATACTATTTTACTGGATGAATAATAGATGGAATATTATGGGCAAATTTGAAAGATTAGGAATTTATGGCCTTGTATTTCTTTTCTTTCCAGGTTTAATTTTATTTTCTCCATTTTTAAATCTTAGACTAAAAGGAAGTGGTAAAGGGTAAATAATTGACTAAAGGAAAAGTTATACAAATAGGTTTATTTATTTCATTAATAGGATTAATTAGTTATAAATTTGCACCGCAAATCGGTATCTACGATTTTACTGCCACTACTCTCTCAAGTTGTATCTTGATTTTGATCGTTATTACTTGGGTAACATCTTATGTTTATAGAGTCGTAAATGGAAAAATGACTTTTATGGAACAAAGGAAGCGTTATAGAAAAGAGTACGAAAAAGTTGTTAATGATAAACTAGAAACCAAATTCAACTCATTGTCAAAGGAAGAGCAGCAAAAACTAATGGAAGATTTAGAAAAAAATACATAAATTTTTCATAGAAAAATATCTAAAAATCATGAAAGATAACAAAATGCAAATTACTAAAAATGAATCTTTATCTAAGGTAGATGAGATGTTTTGTGAGTTAAAAAATAATAAAAAATTAGCTTTGATGCCGTTTATAATGGCTGGGGATCCCAATATTGAAATAACGTCTGAGATCTTATTAAAGTTACAAGAAAATGGAGCTGACCTTATTGAATTAGGTATCCCTTACAGTGACCCACTTGCAGACGGACCTGTTATTCAAGTGGCGGCCTCTCGCGCCTTAAAGTCAGGTACTAATCTAAGAAAAGTAATTAAACTTTTAGAGTCTTTAAAATGTAAATTAAATATTCCTATAATACTTTTTTCTTACTTAAATCCCTTACTATGTTTTGGCTTTGAAAAGTTTTGCGAGATGGCATCCAATGCTGGCGTTTCTGGATTAATAGTTCCTGATCTCCCTTTAGAGGAAGCTTACAAATTTTCTAAAATAGTTAGTAATCATTCTATGGATTTAATTTTATTGGTGGCTCCAACTACTCCTTTTGAAAGAATGAAACAAATATCAAATCATACAAAAGGGTTTACTTATTTAGTAAGTGTTACAGGTGTCACTGGTGAGAGAAACAAAATGGAAAATAGAGTAGAAAATCTTATTGCTAAATTAAAAGATGTAAATAGTAATCCAATTGCGGTTGGTTTTGGAATATCCACTCCAGAACATGTTAATAAAGTTCGTGAGTGGGGAGCAGATGGAGTGATTATTGGGAGTGCATTTGTAAAACGAATTTCTAGTTCAAGCGTAAAAGATGTTGTCGATCATGTTGGCGAATTTTGTAAAGAAATGCGTTTAGCTGCTGATCAATAAAAATAAATAAAAGATAATTTATTAAATATTAGAATTTATTAAAAATGATATAACGAATTAGTTTTTGTTGCCTTTAAGAATCCTCTGTAGGTAATAATCTGATTTGTTTTTTTCCGAGCTTAATTTCGAATTCATCACCTGCTTTTAAATCAAGAAGTGCTGTATATGCTTTCCCAATCAGAAGATTTCCATTGCCTTGAACTGTGGCTATATAACTAAGTTTTCTTCCACCTTTTCCAATACCCGCTACGCCAGAATCACCAAGGTTAACCCCTTTTGCTTCTAAAAGTGCTTCATAAAATGCGGTAAAGTTTAAGCGTTCACCTCCTTTTTTCTTAGTGGAAACATATCCACAGGCGCGAACTAGGTCAGATTTGCTAACATCACCAAGTTCTTTAACTTTTGCAAGGAGATCGCTACCAGTTAGCATAATTAATTAAAAGAAAGTTGTATTAAATAACATAGCAATTTGCGTGTAATATATGCAATTATCTATTGTATATTTATTCTATTATTTATATTTAAAAATGGAAAAGTTTGTAGTTTTTGGAAGGTACTGTGAAGATGCAATTTTTAAAAGGGAACCATTTCGTGAACAACATCTTTATAGACTTAAAAACTTAAAAGATCGCGATATTCTAGTTACATTAGGGCCAACAAAATGTACCAAATATTTGTTTGGAATTTTTAATGCTAATGATATAAATGAGTTGAAAGATCTTATTGAGAAGGATATATATTGGGAAAAAGGTATATGGATTAATTATGATATTTATCCCTGGATTCAGGCATTTTAAATATGCTTTGCGAAAAAATTTTGTAATTATTAACTATTAATTGAAAAAGAATTAATTTAAATAAAAAAACATAATATTTTTGCTTTAATAATTTAATTATTTATCATATTTAGCAGTTAAAACGATATTTATTTAAAGGTCAGTTTTAAGAGTTTATATTATTTTTAACTAAAAATTTAATATTTTAATTAATATTTATTCACTAGTATCTTGATTTATCTGGTTTACTAATGAGTCGATATCTAATTGATTATATGGTGCTGTTTGTTTTGTTTCTCGATAATCTTTCTTGATATTGTTTAACCATTTTTGCTCAATCTTTATAAGATTTTTTGCAATATTGAACACACCGCCTTTTTTATATAATTCTTTAATTTTGAGAATAATTTCGGAGGTTCTGCTCGATTTAATACTTAATTCATTTGCTAAATCTTTTTGGGTAAATCCATGCGATTTTAACCAATCTTTAATGAAGGAGACGAGTTCTTTTTCTTCCTGTACAGATAATTTACTCATTCAATAAAAAGGAAATAACTTATTAAGCTTATCCTCTGCTCTTGCTCTTATTGAAGGAGTCATGTATTTGCTCCATATACTAAGTACTGCTGTAAGGGCTACAAAATCATCACTAAAACCAACTAAAGGCATAAAGTCAGGGAAAAGATCAAATGGCATAATTAAATAGGCTAGCGCAGCCATTAATGAAACTCTTACTTGTGCTGGAGTATAAGGATCTAAAGCCATCTCCAAAACTTCTAAGGCAGGCTTGGCAATTGTTCTTCCCGCTTTAATAAGAATCTTGATAATGATATTTTCATCAAATGTTGAACTCTCTAAAACTTCAGCATCATAGATTTTTTCTTGGGTTTTGTAATTCTCTTTCATCCTTATAAATGAAATTTAAATATTTTTAATGGAATTTTTAGCTAATACTATCAACTAATCCATTCTGTATTCCTGCTTTTCTAAGTTTTCTTAAAGCACGTTGAACAACTTGTCGGCAATATTCCCTGCTACAACTCATATGTCTTGCAACTTCAGCTAAAGTTCTCCATTCATTTGAGCCGTCTAAACCAAATCTTAGGCTTACTATCTTTCTTTCTTTCTCAGTTAAATTTGCTTTATCTAATAACTTCCAAGCGGAGGCTGTCCTTTCGGCTAATTCGGCTAATTCCATTGGGGGAGTTTGATCACTTGGAAGTATATCAACTAACTCGGAAGGATCTGATTTTGATTTAACAGTACCTTGGAGACTAACAGTTATGCTTCTCAATTCACAAGAAAGGAGTTCGTCAATTTCCTCTTTGGTTATTTTCATCTCTTCAGCTAGCTCATCACCAGTGGGTGGAATACCCTTAAGTTGCATAAGCTTTGATTTTGCTGATCTTAGTTTTGTAAGTTTTTCATTAATGTTAACAGGGATCCTTATCGTTCTACTTTGAGTTGACAATGCTCTATTTAAACCTTGCCTAATCCACCAATAAGCATAGGTAGAAAATCTATGTCCTCTAGACGGATCATATTTTTCTACAGCCCTTGTAAGACCTAATGTTCCCTCCTGAATTAAGTCCAGTAATTCTAATCCTTTCCCTTGGTATCTCTTGGCAAGGTTGACAACTAGTCTTAGATTGGCTGTTATCATCTCGTTTTTGGCTTTTTCACCAATTTTGATCTTTTTTCTCTCAGTTTCGGAATATTCACAAGCGGGGCCTTTCCCTCCTGCCTCTTGACATCTATTAACAAGCATAACCATTTCTTGGACTTTTCTGCCCATCGTGAGTTCTCTCTCAGGAGTCAAAAGTTGATGACGACCTATTTCACCAAGAAAATCGCTTAATGAACTCACGATTTACCTCATTGTTGATATATTCAACTTATAGTCAATTTAGTAATAAGCCACACATGTAATAATTAATTAATAATTAATTAACATTATTTTTTAAAATTTTGTGGTTAAAAAACTATAAATTACAAATTTTAATTATTTAATTTTTTCTTCTTAATTCAAGAACAGCAAGTACATCTCTCCACTCAACGCCTTTATGCATAAGGGCTACTTGCAGATGATAAATTAAATCAGCAGCTTCATTTGAGATTGAATTTTTATCATTATCTTTGCAAGCCATTATGAATTCTGCGGATTCCTCTCCTATTTTTTTCAAAATAGTATTACTGCCTTTTGTTAATAAATGATTTGTATAACTTTTTTCTGATGGATTTATTGATCTTTCGTTAATTGTATTGAATAATTCAGAGCAAATATTTGAGAAAGGAGTTGTTTTTTTCTCTTTTTTATCACTTTGATTAATTTGGATTTCGTTGAAAAAACAACTTTTTTCCCCAGTGTGACATGCTCCTGAACCATTTTGTTCAATCAAGAGGATTAGTGCATCATTATCGCAGTCGAATCTTATCTCCTTAAGTATTTGGGTACTTCCACTTGTAGCTCCTTTTCTCCAAATTTCGGATCTTGATCTACTCCAATAATGAACGTTTTTGGTTTCAAGTGTCATTGTCAAAGATTCTTTGTTCATCCAAGCAAGCATAAGAATTGATCCGTCAAGCCAATCTTGTGCAATTGCAGGGATTAATCCATAATTATCAAAGCGTAGATCCTCTATCGAAAAATTAGTTGAATAAGTCATTATGTTCGTTATGTTTATTCCTACTCAATGTGTTTTATTAAAATTATCCTAACAGTTAATTGATGTATATTCATTCTCTGAAATTTTCATGCAGCAAAAGTTACGAGGATTTCCCCTGTTCACATAGGCAATGGCGCCATGAAGGCCACTGCAGATTTGTGCATGGATATTCAAGATCATTCACCTTTTGGTTCGCTGCAAAAAAATTAGACCTAAATGGTTTTATTGTCGATTTTTCAAGTCTAAAGCCCCTTGAAAATAGACTAAAGGAGCAATTTGATCATACTTTTTTAATAAATAAAGATGACCCTTTGCTGAATTACTGGGAAAAATTACATGAATTAGATGCTTTAGATCTGAGAATTATGGATAATGTGGGAATGGAGTTCACCTCTGAATTAATTTGGAGATGGGCTAATGAATACTTACAGGATAAGGATAAGGGCAGAACATGTTGTTGGAAAACAGAATCAAAAGAAAATAAATCGAATAAAGCAAGTTTTGAAGAAATTCCTGATTGGTTCGAATCTTAGATTAAAGTTGTTAAGTTTCAAGTCATAAATGATTCTTTAATTTAGATCTTTAATCAACAATTATTTCTCCATTAACCAGATAAATATTAATCTCGTCTTTATTAAGGTAATGATTATTCAATATATTATTCGAAATTTTTGTCTCGATTTGTTTTTGAATAATTCTTTTTAAAGGCCTTGCACCATAGGCATGATCGAAACTATTTTCGACAAGTTGGTTAATTGCCTCATCCGCAATTTTGAATTTTAAGTTTTTTTTGTTAAGTCTTTTTTCTAAATGTTGAAGCTGGATTTTTGCAATTACTTTTATGTCATTTAATCCTAAATTATTAAAAATAACTATTTCATCAAGTCGATTTAAAAACTCAGGCTTGAAAAATTTTTTAATTTCATTATTTACAACTTTTTTAATTTCATTTGTATCTTCTTTTCTAACTGATAAATCATTTATTGATTGACTACCTAAATTACTTGTTAGAACAATGATTGAATTTTTGAAATTGATCGTACGACCTTGTCCATCAGTAATGATTCCATCATCAAGAACCTGTAAGAGAATATCTATAATATCTTTGTGAGCTTTCTCTATTTCATCAAGAAGTATCAATGAATAGGGATTTTTGCGTACAGCTTCAGTTAGTTGACCGCCTGATTCGAAACCTAAATATCCAGGAGGCGCTCCTATAATTTTGCTCACTGAATGCTTTTCCATATATTCAGACATATCCAGTCTTGTAATCGAAGAATTTGAATCGAATATAATTTTGGCTGTTACTTTACTTAGCTCTGTTTTCCCAACACCAGTTGGACCTAAAAAGAGAAAACTGGCTAATGGCTTGCTTGGATCATTTAGACCAGTCCTTGATCTTTTAATGGAATTTGCAACAGCCCTAATTGCGTTATCTTGACCAATAATTTTTTCTTTAAGGATTGACTCGAGGCTCAAAAGTTTATCTTTTTCTGACTGGTTTAAGTTCTGTACTGGAATAGAGGTCCACTTTGAGACAACTTCTGCAATATCATCAAAAGTTACCTCTTGTCTTAAAAGAATTGTATCTCCATTTTTTTGAGAATTTACTAAGGACTTACTTTTTTCTTTCAATTTTTTTTGCAAAGAATTTAAAGTTCCAAATTCTAATTCTGCTGCTTTGTTGAGGTCAAAACTCCTTTTGGCTTGATCTATTTGCAATTGAACAGATTCAATTTCTTCTTTTATTGTGCTAATCTCATCAATTTCATCTTTTTCTTTTTTCCATTGAGCGCCTAATTCTGCCTGTTTATCTTTAAGGGAAATAAGTTCATGATTGATTTTTTTTAATCTTTCTATAGAAAAATCATCTGTTTCTCTTTTTAAAGATAATTTTTCCATCTCAAACTGTACAACTTTTCGATCAATTTCATCAATTTTTTCAGGTTTGGAAGTTATGACCATATTTAATCTTGAGGCCGCTTCATCGATTAGATCTATTGCTTTGTCAGGAAGAAATCTATCATTAATATATCTTTCGCTAAGGGTTGCAGCAGCAACTAAAGCATTATCAGAAATTCTCACACCATGATGAACTTCGTATCTTTCTCTCAATCCTCTTAAAATTGATACAGTATCATCTATTGAAGGAGCATTAACATTTATTTTTTGAAATCTTCGTTCTAAAGCAGGATCTTTTTCTATATTTTGTTTATGTTCATTGATAGTTGTAGCACCAATACATCTCAGTTCTCCTCTTGCAAGCATTGGTTTTAATAGGTTGCTTGCATCTAAAGAACCCCCACTGGCGCCTGCACCAACTACCGTATGAATTTCATCAATAAAAAGAATAATCTTACCGTCTGATTCTTTCACTTTCTTTAGAATATTTTTTATTCTTTCTTCAAATTCTCCACGATATTTTGCCCCAGCTAAAAGTGAACCCATATCTAATGAAATTAGTTTCCTGTCTTGTAGCGCAGAAGGTACATCGCCATTAATAATTCTTTGAGCTAACCCTTCAACAATAGCTGTTTTACCAACACCAGCTTCGCCAATAAGAACAGGATTATTTTTTGTTCTTCTACTCAATATTTGAATTGTTCTTCTAATCTCTTCATCCCTACCGATAACTGGGTCTAAAATCCCATCTCGTGCAGATTGAGTTAGATCAATACCATATTTCTCCAAAGAGTTATTAGAACTATTAAATTCATTTTTCACTGCCGGATCTGACTTCATTTTCTTTAAAATTTCAAGAAATTCTGGAATACCTTTTTGATTTAAAATTTGAAATCCATATTTATCATCATAAGTGAAACCGTATACTAGGTGTTCTGTTGATATCACTACATCATCTAAAGTATTTTTAATATCATTTGCTCTCAAAAAAATTTTGTGCAGAGTATCACCAATATATAAATTATCTTGTTTATTTTTCATTTTTGCCTTCGCATTTAATGATGAAATTATTTCCCTCTCAAGATCTTTTAGATTTATATTTTTTTTTAAGATTTTTTTTGTAAAGTTGTCTTCTCTTATAAGGGCTAATAATAAATTATCAGAGTCTACGTTTTGTTGATTATTTTTATAAGCAATTTCTTTGGCCAAAATGAAACAGTTCCAAGCAGAATTTGAAAATTCGCTTGGAACTATTTTCATCAATTAAAAATTAGGTATGACTTAAAAAGTATTAAGGTAGAAGGTTTTTAACTATTTAGAAGATTTATTCAACAATAACTTTACCTACCATTCCAGCGCCTCTGTGTGGCTCGCAATAGTAATCATAGGTTCCAGTAGTATCAAATGTTTCTTCCCAGGACTCTCCTGGAGCAAAGGCTAGGTCTGCATGACTTAATTCCTCATGCCCATCAAAAACAGCATTGTGAGGGGCAAGTTTATTATTGACGAATTTAACTGTATCACCAGCACTAATGGTTACTGTACTTGGTTCAAATGCAAGCATTCCAGCATCCGTTCCGAGCTTCACTTCAACAGTCTTAGCTGAAACTGAAGAAATACCTAGACCTAGAGTTAAAACTATTGCAAATAACCCTGTAAAGATTGAACGTAACATAATTAAAATTTGCTTATTTATCTATATTACAAGGCTTTGGTAACCTAACTGCGAGAATTTTAATTGTTATTACAGCTTGGTAACTTTGATAACCTTAAAATATCATTCAGTGACTTGGCATAACTTTTAAGTTTGAAAGTCTCCGGATTAGTGATGGGGACATGATTAAAGTCATATTTTTTTATACTGAAGCTATCCCAAGGAGTAGTTTGGATTGGGAGAATTCTTAATAATATTTTTAGAATTTTTTTTGTAAGCGGGATCGCAAAAAATCTCCTCATATTATGTCTTTTTAAAAGTGTAATTATGGCATCATCAATTGAAATAGATTTCTGACCTAGCACAAATTTTCTAAATCCTTTGTATTGCTCTTCATTATGATTTTTAATTAGAAACCCACAAATCTGGGCGATATCATTTGCGTGTATAAAGTGAAATTTAGAATCGAGTTTTAAAAATCTTGCTAACCAAAGCCATTGCCCAATTTCTTTCAATCCACTAGTTAAATAACTCACAGGATATTTACTTTTTTTTCCAAGATTTCCTCCAAAAACCAAGGTAGGGAAAACAGCGAATGTTTTTTCTGCAAATGAGCTTTCTCTAAGTCTCTGGAAACATTCATATTTTGTTTGAATGTATTCTGTTCCATAAATCAATGATTCCCTCATTAATTTTGTTTGGGTATCAAGAATACTGGCTGTTGAAAAATAAATAATCTTTTCTAACTTTTTAATATCAAGCATTTCAAGTAATTCTTCAAAAGCTTTAATATTTACTTCATAGGCTCTTCGTGGATCTCCCCAAGCTGTAGCAGTATGTATTAAGTAATTAATTTGACTAATTTCCTTTTTATACCTATTTGATTCCCTGATATCACAAACCATTAACTTGACTTTTTTATTTTCTTGAACAGAAATTGGCAACTTACTTTTGTCTCTTACCATGAGATATAGCCTGAATTTTGTATTTTTTAAAAACCAATCAACTAAATATTGGCCAACACATCCATTCGCACCTGTGATTAATAAGTTCTTATATGCCAAGGCTTTGACTAGTAAGTGAGTTTTTTCCCATGTTCAAAAAATGTTTGAGCATTTTCTTCTGGAGTCCCAGGTAAAATCCCATGACCCAAATTAAGAATATATTTCCTGTCTTTAATTTTATTGAAAGTATTATCTATCCTTTCTTTTATTGATTCTTTGTTTCCGAATAAAATGCCAGGGTCAACATTACCTTGAATTCCAATCCCCTTGGGGATTCTTTTACAAGCCTCTCCAATATCTACTGTCCAGTCTAACGAGATTATATCTACTCCAGTTTTTGCCATTCTTTCTAGTACACCAGCACTTCCTGAAATGTAAAGAATTATTGGTGTTTCAGGGTATTCTGCTTTCACAATTTCAACAACTTTTTTTTGATACGGCCCAGCAAAGATATCGTAATCTTGTGGGCTTAGTTGGCCTGCCCATGAATCAAAAATTTGTACTACTTGCGCTCCAGATTTTATTTGATATTTAAGATATTCACCAATAGATTTTGCAAAATGGTCAAGAAGTTTATGAAGTAAATCTGGTTCATTAAAAGCCATTGATTTTATTAAAGAATAATTTTTACTGCTTTTACCTTCAACTACATATGCAGCAAGAGTCCAAGGCGCGCCAACAAAACCTAAAACTGTGGCCTCATTATTCACATCTTTTTTTAATGAAGTAAGAACTTGCCCAACAAAACTTAGACTCTCACTTGGATTTAATTCTTTTAAATTTTCTACCTGGTTAAGAGTTTTTATAGGGTCCTCAATAATTGGACCTTTACTTTCTATTATTTCAAAATTTATGCCCATCCCTGGAAGAGGTGTGAGAATATCTGAAAAAAGGATCACACCATCCGGTTTGAAAGCATGAAAAGGCTGCATTGAAATCTCATATGATAGTTCTGGATTCTCAGACCTCTCTCTAAAGCTTGGGTAACGCTCCCTTAAATCTCTATAGATTTTCATATATCTTCCTGCTTGCCTCATCATCCATACTGGAGGCCTATTTACTTTTGTACCTAATGCGGCAGAAAGTAGTAGTGGTAAATCTTGACCCATTTTTCAATTCGATATTTTTTAAAAAAAAATTAAAATCCAACTTAAAAATCTTACAATGTAAAGCAGAGTAAAAGCGTTATATGAACATTTATATGAAGTACTAAGTTAAATGAGCCTTCTTATTTTTCTGATTGATGTTTGAAGATACTCACGCTTAATGGGGGTAAAGCAAGTTCTAGAGCATTTTGATAATCATGAATATTATAATTTATAGTTTCTTTACCCCCCATATTTCCTTTGTTACTGCCCCCGTATCTAGATCCATCTGAATTAAATATTTCTCTATAGAATCCTTCCATAGGAACACCTACTTTGTATGACCCGTGAGTATTAGGTGTAAAGTTAGCAACAACAACAAGCCACTCATTAGTATCGTTTTCTCTTCTCATGAAACTTATAACCGAATTAGATTTGTCATTACAATCAATCCATTGGAATCCATAAGGATCAAAGTCATTTTTCCATAATGCAGGTTCATTTTTATAAAGAACGTTAAGGTCATCAATCAAGTTTCTGATACCTTTATGAGGTTCAAATTCTAGTAACTCCCATTGCAGATCATCCCAAACATTCCATTCTTGTCTTTGTCCAAATTCCATTCCCATAAATATCGTTTTTTTACCAGGGTGGGTCCACATATAAGTTAGTAATGCTCGAGTATTTGCATATTTCTTCCAGTCATCACCTGGCATTTTATGCAAAAGATGACTTTTCCCATGGACAACCTCATCATGACTAAGTGCGAGCATAAAGTTCTCTGTATAGTTATATGTAATTGAGAAAGTTACACTATTTTGATGGAATTGCCTAAACCAAGGATCTATTTCAAAATAATCAAGCATATCGTGCATCCATCCCATATTCCATTTCAAGTTAAACCCTAACCCTCCCATGTCAGTTGGTTTGGTTACCATTGGCCAAGTTGTTGATTCTTCAGCGATAGAGAGAGCACCCGGGAAATGTTGAAAGAGTACATAATTAGCCTGTTGAAGAAATTTAACGGCTTCTGTATTTTCATTCCCACCATTTTCATTGGGTATCCATTCTCCATCTGGACGTAGATAATCTCTGTAAAGCATTGAAGCTACAGCATCTACTCTTATGCCATCAATATGAAACTCTTCAAACCAATAAACGACGTTCGCTACTAAGAAATTTCTTACTTCGTTTCTGCTGTAATTAAATATTAGGGTCCCCCATTCTTTGTGTTCACCTATGCGTGAATCTCCATGTTCATAAAGATGACAACCATCAAAAAATGCTAAACCATGCTTATCTTTTGGAAAATGACCAGGCACCCAATCAAGAATTACGCCTATGCCATCTTCATGACATTTATTTACAAACTCTCTAAATTCATTTGGGGTGCCAAATCTACTTGTTGGTGCATACCAGCCTGTAACTTGGTATCCCCATGAACCATCGAAAGGATGTTCAGATATTGGCATTAATTCAATATGAGTGAATCCTCTCTCTTTTACGTAAGGGATGAGTTTCTCGGTTAATTCTGGATAAGTTAATAATCTTGTTCCAGGTTTTAAATCTGCAGCGGGCACTGGGTCTCTTGGTTCACCATTGTTCTCAAGATATTTATTATCTGTTGATTCATGGAGCCAACTTCCTAAATGCATTTCATAAACTGAAATTGGCTTGTTGATTTGACTAGAAGAATCTCTATTTGAAATCCAAGAACTATCATTCCAATTAAAGTTTTTCAATTTTGAAACTATTGAACCATTTTGAGGTCTGATTTCATGAAGGAAACCATATGGATCAGCTTTCTCATAAATATGACCTTGTTGTGTTCTTATTTCATATTTATATGTGTCTCCCTCTTGCATTATTGGCATGAATAGTTCCCAAATTCCTCCTAATCTTTTTTGCATTGGATGATGTCTTCCATCCCAAGAATTTATATCTCCAATTATCGAGATTGATTTTGCATTTGGAGCCCAAATGCAAAACATGACGCCTTTTTGATTCTTTTCATCAATTAGATGTGCTCCCATTTTTTCCCAAATATGATGATGATTACCTTCTGCAAAAAGATGCCTATCAACTTCTCCCATCCACTCTTCTCTGTATGACCAAGGGTCATGTTGTGTATGTGTTATCCCTCCTCGTGAAATATTTATTTCGTAATTAGAATTTGGATTTTCTGGCAAGATTGCTTCAAAAAGCCATTTATGATTTATGCTTTCTGCCTTATAGGTATTATTTTTAAAATTTATTTTAACTTCATCGGCTTCAGGTATCCATATCCTTATTACCCATTGCTCTTTATAAAAATGAGGACCTAATATTTTTAATGGATTATCATTGCAACAATTTTCTAGGTTGAAAGCTTCTGATTTAATCCAGTCTGCTTGAATTGTTTCGATCATGACTGGTAGATATTAAGGATTAATAATATCAAATGATTAACCATAAAAATAATTATTTATTAAAAAAAAGGGGTCATTTTCATAAATGATTTTTTAAGGCTAAAACTTAGAGTAATAATTCTATGATTTGCTGAAGGCGCCCCAACATTTTCCTCTCCAAATCCAGGATTGACTCCAATAGCGGGATAAGCCGCTGCAGATATAGATAAGCGAAGTTTGCTATTTTTAATCAAACAAATATTTGTTGGCTGCATTGATATTTGATAAATGCATTCTTCTCTTATTTTGGAGTTTTTAACCCTTAAGAATCCAGTTGAAAATTGATTCACATTCTCATTACCTTCTTCAACTAGAGAAAGGGCAAGGCAGATATCGAAATTTGGCTGATCGCTTTTTACTAGGATTTCTAATGTGGGAACTCCTGTTAAATATTGATCTTCTTCAAAAGAATTAGTTTGAAAAACACCTACATCCAGGCGTTTATCAATAATACTTCTATTAAACTTTCCTGGATTTGGCCCTAAATGGCCACCGTCAGATGGAGTAGGTCTCCATGGGTCATTAACAATTGTGAACCATCCTGATCCTTTTGAATTTATGGTCAGACTTCCATCTTCAACCTCTACATTTGCTGTACCATTGCTTTTAAGCCCAAAAATAAATTCAGGGTGAATTTTATTATCTAATTCTTCCCATTTATTTAATGAAATATTCCATATCTTTTTCTCGTCTTTTAAATTCTTAGAATTTAATTTTTCATCTGATTTTAAATATTTATCAAAAAATTTTAATAAAGATTCTTGTGATCCCTCCCACCAATTTAGATGTGTCGCATTCCCAATAATAATCTCTGGGCTTCCACCCGCTTCTTTAGATTTTTTATAAAGATCAAAGGCACCTTTTAAATGTGGATCCCAAAGTCCTCCAATAATTAACATAGGTTGTTTAATCCATGTTGAAATTGGTTTAAATTCTTCAAATGGGATAGCGTTATTCAAATTTTTAAGCCATTCCAAGACAAAACTATTAGGATCATATTTTTTTAAAATATCAATTCCTTCCCTTAAATAACTTTTATTTTCTAAGGCTAATCTTATCTTTCCCCACACAAACAAATTATTTTCTCTTTTCATTTTTAGTGCTGCTATTTGAAGTCCCCATGCAATATTGTTATGCCACCAATATGCTCCTCCATCTGAGCACCAATGCTCCTTAAAATTCATCCCAGTCATTGCTGGAGATAAACAATCGGGCGGCTTTGAATTTAATTCACCAGTTAATTGAGTAAATCCTTGATATGAAAAACCATATAAGCCAAGTTTTCCATCACATTCTTTTAGAGACCTTACCCATTCATGTGTTTCTGAAGTATCGCTAGCTTCTTGAGAGAAACCATTGAAATCGCCTTCAGAAGAACCCATACCTCTAACATCTTGAATTATTACCATATATCCTTTGGAGGTCCACCATTCAGGGTGAGAATATGTAATAGTTGAAGCTATTTCCCTGCCATAAGGTTGTCTCATTAATAATGCAGGCCATGGCCCATTATTATTAGGCAACCAAATCCTTGATATAAGTTTTACTCCATCTCTAAGTACTAGAGACTTGTCAAAACAACTTGAACAAGACATCTAGGCTTTAGATAATGTCTGGACAGTACAGCCCAATGACGTAAATAGAAAAGATCTCTGCGTTAACGGGAGTTAACTTTTTTTTGTTTGATACATACTTTATAGCTTTATCTGAACTAGCTGAAATACCTTTTGAATTAAACTCTCTAAACTTATTACATAAATTCCTAGCTTCGTTTGGATTCTTTTTTACACTTTCTAATAAGTTAGATTGACTAAAAACAGGGTATAAAGAGTTGCAAAACAAAAATAAAAAAAATAAAAAAGGTTTCATTATAACTTTCTTTTTCTAAATTCTACATTAAAAAATTTTTTTAACCAAGATTTCAAATGGATTTGTGAATTTGACTAGCTTTTTTAATCCATTCTTTTAAAAGAGTAAAAGTTGTATCTGTCTCAGTTCTCACTCTAAGATTTCTTTCCAATCTCCCAATTTTGCGTTCTAATTCGTGAGGAGTAGATAGTGATAATGATTTAATAGAAGATATACCGCAATGTAAAAGTATATATGCTTGAGGTGGAGAAATTCCAATTTCTTTTTTTAAGATAGCTATTACTCTAATTTTCTTTAGATTATTTAATGTACATAGTGCAGATTTTTTTTGAATTTCATTTATATCAAGGTCCGAAAGATTACTTAATTTTTCAAAGTCAGTTAGATTATTTTTAATAAAAAAAGATTTCTCATGTCTAAAGTTAGTTGGCAAAAAATCTAAAAAGTTTTTTCTTTCCATTGCTTGACAGACTAATTCATTTTGACATTTTTCTGGACTTCTCCTATAACCACAGGTTTACTTACACCATCTGAAATTTTTTCAAGTTTTCTTATCTTTATTCTTACATTTGCACCAGATCTGCTACCTTTCCTTAAGTTTTCCAATAATTGTTCTAAAGTTGGTTTAATAGACTCTTCTGGGAAATCATTACCTGCTTTAGCAATAATCAAATCGAACCCATTGTCATAAACAATTGGGATATATTTTGCATCTTCTATTACTACTTTTTCAGTGTAACTTTGTATAAATGCCCAACTGCTTAAAGAAAGTAATAATGAGAAAATGGTTGCTCCAATTATTCGAAATTTAAAGCCAAAATTAAATATAAAAGCTGCTATGGTGCAAATAAAAAGAAATATTCCAAATAATCCAAAAATTTTGGGTGTTTTCTCTAATAGTTCAAAAAAAGACATTTAGTGGCTTTGACCTGATTAATTTCTTATATTTTGTAAGCCTACTCTATTTTTGGGTTCTAAATTGAAAAAGATTAGATCTCTAAATTTAAATACTAAGATTATTTTAGTAGGGATGCTTTTCCCATTAGGCTTTTTAGGCACTTTTTTATTAAATAATTTTTTAAAAGAAACTTACAGTTCTAGGAAATTAGAACTAGAAGAAAGTATTGAGAATCTTTTAGATAAAAATGTTGATTTAGGTGATTATCTCGGGATTAGATTTCTAGGTATTTCTTTGGGCAATTCAAAAATTAATGATAAAAAAGATATTGATTCTGAAATTAAAGCTGAAAATGTATATGTAGGTATTATGCCTTTTAGATCTTTTTTTAAACAAAAATGGATTATAAAAATAAGTCCTAAGGAAGCTGCCATAAATATAGATAGAGATTTTTTTAAAAGGGACGAATCTTATAAAAATGCTCGAAGAACAAAAATATCGCAATCAAACTATGAATTGAACTTTAACTTAAATAAATATTCA
>QCBF01000017.1:0-22457 GCA_003281705.1 Prochlorococcus sp. AG-347-C10 | reverse complement strand
GAATTTTCGTTCCCAATATTGAAAATTCTATGTGGACACCAACTTGTAGCTGAATTTGGTTTTTTTGAATTAAAGTTTTTATCTGGGGTGGCTGGTTTTTTAATTAATCTAATTAATATTTCAATTACATCATCTATGAAGGTAAAGCTTCTAGACATATTTCCATAATTAAAAATTTTTAAAGTCTTCTTATTGATTATTGCATCTGCAAATATCATTGGAGCCATGTCTGGTCTTCCCCAAGGTCCATAAACAGTGAAAAATCTCATCCCAGTGCATGAAATTCCGTATAAATGGCTGTAAGAATGAGCCATTAGTTCATTAGACTTTTTAGTTGCTGCATATATGCTTACTGGATGATTTACAGAGTCATTTTCTGAGAATGGAACTTTAGTATTACCTCCATAAACTGAGCTACTACTTGCATATAAAAGATTTTTAACTTTTGATATTTTGCAGCATTCCAAAATGTTATAAAACCCTATAATGTTTGAGCTTATATATGCTCCTGGATTTTCTAATGAGTATCTAACACCAGCTTGTGCAGCTAAATTAATTACCGTCTCAGGTTGATATTTTTGAAATATTTCTAACAGAGAATCTTTATTATTTAAATCAATTTTGAAAAACTCCCAATTATTTTTCTTAAAAGATGTTTGTGAAAGAATTTCTAACCTTTCTTCCTTTAATTTAGTATCATAATAATCATTGATATTATCAATTCCAATAACTTTATATTTATCTTCAATTAATTTTTTACAAAGATGAAAACCGATAAAACCCGCACAGCCAGTAACTAAAAAATATTCACTCATATAGTCAATAATTTTTTATTTAATAAGTACATTATTAAATTTATTTCTTTATTACTTATATTCGAATAATGTTTGACATATCTTAAAATAAGCAAAAACTATAAATAATGAAATCAATACTTATAACAGGTGGAGCTGGTTTTATAGGATCACATACCTGTCTTTTACTTTTGGAGAAAGGTTATATAGTTTTTATTATAGATTCTTTTATAAATTCTTCAGATAAGTTTATAGAAAGAATTTCAGCTATTTTAAAAGAAAAATGCATCAATACTGAAGGAAGAATTTATTTAATTAAAGGAGATTTAAAGAAAAAATGTGACATTGAAAAAGCATTTCAGATGAGTTTTGAATTTAAAAAGCCCATTAGATCTGTGATACATTTTGCAGGCCTGAAATCAGTTTATGATTCTGTTAAGGACCCTCTAAATTATTGGGATAACAATATAAATGGAACAATTAATCTTTTAAAAGTAATGCAAAAATATAGTTGCAAAAATATCGTATTTAGTAGTAGTGCGACTGTATATAGAGCAAATTCTAATAAGTTACTAAATGAAGATGATATTTGTGAGCCAAGTAACCCATATGGAAATAATAAGCTAACTATTGAGAAATTTCTTAAAGACATTTATAAAAGCGAACCATCTCAATGGAGAATTGCTTCTCTTAGATATTTTAATCCTGTCGGTGCGCACGAATCGGGTCTTATTGGCGAGAATCCTATGGGTACTCCTAATAATTTATATCCAAGAATTACACAAGTAGCTATTGGAAAGATAAATGAAATTAAAATATATGGTTCAGATTGGCAAACTTCAGATGGCACAGCGGTTAGAGACTATATTCATGTCCTTGACCTCGCAGAAGGACATCTTTTGACATTAGATCATATACTCAAAGAAAATCCTCAAATTTTAACTTTTAATCTTGGGACTGGTAAAGGTACTAGTGTCTTAGAATTTATAAATACTTTTGAAAAAGTTAATAAAGTTAAAGTCCCATTTAGTTTTGTTGAAAGAAGACGAGGAGATAATGCGTTTGTGGTAGCAAATAATTCTTTGGCTAAGTCAATTCTCAATTGGGCACCTAAAAGAAATATAAGTGATATGTGTAGAGATGGTTGGAATTGGCAAGTTAAAAATCCTAATGGTTATTAAAAAAAATTATTCAAAAATTCAAAACTTTTTGTTTTGACTATTTAATTATCAATAATTACTTAGCTTTTAATTTTAAGATTGCTTATCACATAAAAGTTATAAGAATCTAAGATATTGATAATATTAATAAATTTTTAACTTCTATATAAAAAATATATAATTTCCTAATTGAATTCTTATTGTAAAATTAAAGTAAGGTTTTATTTTAATGATTAAAAGAATTAAAGTTGCTTTAATTACAGGAATCACAGGGCAAGATGGAAGTTACTTGGCAGAATTGCTTTTAGAAAAAGGTTATGAAGTTCATGGTTTAAAAAGACGTTCAAGTTCTTTTAATACCTCTAGAATTGATAATTTATATCAGGACCCACATGAAAAAGATACAAAGTTTTTTCTTCACTATGGAGATTTAATAGATAGTACAAATATAATGAAGTTAATACAGAAAATACAACCTGATGAAATTTATAATTTAGGGGCACAAAGTCATGTCGCAGTTAGCTTTGAGACTCCTGAATATACTGCAAATTGCGATGCACTTGGGATTCTGAGGATCCTTGAAGCCGTAAGAAATTTGAATTTAATAAAGAAAACTAAAATATATCAAGCTAGTACAAGTGAATTATATGGACAAGTACGAGAAGTCCCCCAAAGTGAATCAACTCCTTTTTACCCGAGAAGTCCATATGCAGTGGCAAAGTTATATGCCTATTGGATAGTTGTTAATTACAGGGAAGCATACGATATATTTGCATGTAATGGAATTTTGTTTAATCATGAAAGTCCCAGAAGAGGTGAAACTTTTGTCACTAGAAAAATAACTAGGGGCTTTTCAAGAATTAATTACGGACTTGAGAAGTGTATTTATATGGGCAACATCGATTCTAAGAGGGATTGGGGGCATGCTAAGGACTATGTATATATGCAATGGCTAATGCTTCAACAGGAAAAACCTGAAGATTATGTAATTGCCTCTGGTCAAATGAATAGTGTTCGTGAATTCATAGAATTAAGTGCAATCGAAATTGGGTGGAATAAAGAAAAGGGAGGAAGAGGTATCATATGGGAAAAAAGTGGAATTGAAGAGATTGGTAAAAGAGCTGATACAGGAGAAGTTGTAGTGAGAATTGATCCTAGATATTTTAGGCCCACTGAAGTAGAACAGTTACTTGGCGACGCCTCTAAAGCTCGAAAAGAGCTTAATTGGGAAAATAAGATTTCTCTAGAAAAATTAATTTCCGAAATGATAAAGGAAGATCTCAATGAAGCAAGAAAGGAATCTATACTCAAAAAGAAAGGTTTCTCTATATATAGTTCTCAAGAATAATGATTTCTGAGAAAATCCCCAAAATTATTCCAATTATTCTTGCAGGCGGAACAGGTTCAAGACTTTGGCCATTATCGAGAAAAAGTTTTCCTAAACAGTTTCTCAAATTATTGGATGATGAATATACGATGTTGCAAAAAACCTATCAAAGAATTGAAAATCTAGATAATATTTGCAGACCAATAATAATCTGCAATGAGGAACATAGATTTATAGTAGGTCATCAAATGAAAGATATAAAGGTTGAACCTCTAAGCATATTATTAGAACCAGAGGGAAGAAATACTGCTCCTGCTATAACTATTGCTGCACTAAAGGCTATCGAAATATATAAAGACAAAAATATTGACCCTATACTCTTAATACTATCTTCAGATCACCAAATTAAAGATATAGATAATTTCCAATATGCGATTAAAAATAGTATTGAGTTAGCTTTAAAAGATAATCTAGTAATCTTTGGAGTACCGCCAACATACCCTTCTACTGGATATGGGTATATAAAATCTGAAAGTCAATTAGATCTAAATACATGTTCTGGTAGCAAGGTTGATCAATTTATAGAAAAACCTAACGAGAAAACTGCAAAATTTTTCATTGAGGATAAAAAATATTCTTGGAATAGTGGAATGTTTGTATTTAAAGCAACTTCAATACTTAACGAGATAGAAAGTTTTGCCCCAGAGATACTTAGAAATTGTAAAAAATGTCTTATTAAAAGTAAAAGAGATCTTGATTTTTTAAGAATCGAAGAAGAATCTTTTAGGAAGTGTGAAAATATTTCAATAGACATCTCAGTTTTTGAAAAAACAAAAAAAGCATACGTAATACCTTTAATTTGTGGTTGGGATGATATTGGAAGCTGGGAATCTTTATGGAAAATATCTACAAAAAATAAAGAAGGAAATTATCTCAAGGGTAAAACATTAACTAGAGATACTAAAAATACATTTATAAGAAGTGAGAATAAATTTGTTGTAGGAGTTGGTCTAGAGAATATTATCATTGTGGAAACAAAAGATGCAGTTCTGGTTGCGAATAAAGATTATTCTCAAAGTGTAAAAGACCTGGTTTCTTTAATGAACGAAAAGGGATTTAATGAAGGCCAAAACCATAAAATGGTTTATAGACCTTGGGGTTCATTTTTGTCTATCGAAGAAGGTAAGAATTGGCAAATTAAGAAAATTGATGTTACTCCAGGGGCCTCTTTATCTCTTCAAATGCATTTCCATAGATCTGAACATTGGGTTGTAATTAATGGGACTGCGAAGATACAGATAGGCAACGATGAAAAAATTTATGGTCCAAATGAGAGTGTATACATCCCTTTGGGAGTAAAACATAGACTATCTAATCCAACTAAATTACCTTTAACTATAATAGAGATCCAAAGTGGAAGTTATCTAGGAGAAGATGATATTAAAAGATTTGAAGATAATTATGGTAGATAGTTTTTACAATTCTTGACAGATTTAATCTTATTGCGTCTAATATCCTGATCTCCATAAATTTAATCCTACTTTGAAAATAATAATATTAACTTTTGATCTTGCATCAAATTCAGATGCTTGTTTGGTTTAAACATTTTTTTATTTAAATGCACTATTAATAACTTTTTAACTTTAGAAAAATATTAATTAAAAATATTAGATATTTGCACTATTGTAAAATGAAAATGACTAAAAAATGACATCAATATTTGTTATTGGCGGGGCCGGTTTTATTGGTTCACATACTTGTTTATTACTTTTGGAAAAAGGCTTCACTTTATTTATATTTGATTACTATTTCCCATTTTTTAATAAAGTCTTTCTTTAAAGGCTACTTTTATAAGAAAAATATATTTATTAAAGAGCTTATATTATGATTATATGTAAACAATAAATTTTAAATTTTCTGCTAAAAAATAGAAATTAAATTAAATGTTCATATGTGACATTTTAAAAAGGTAATTCATTTTTATTGAATAAATTAGTGATGCTAGTTAGCAAATTATTTTGAAAGATTCTTATAAGAAATATAAATATTATAGATATAGAAGAATTTGTTCTCAAGTATAGAAGGCTCATTACTAGTAACATAACTAGAGTGGTTATTATGGTTTTCAATATTGCTTTATCGTTATTATTAATATTTTTTAAGAGACTTTTGAAGTAGCTTAAAGTATTAATGATATTACTTTTCGAATCGCTATAAGAATTATTTTTATACTTATTTTCGCTAATTATAGATACATATAGTAAACAGCCAAATAGAATTATTAATGCTATTTGGAAGTCATATATTATTACAATTAAACTAAGTATTAAACAAAATATTAAATTTTCTGAATTTTTGATGAAGTTATTAATCCTCTTATTTAATTTTCCTAAATTGTCACCTTCTTTTAATGAAAATTGAGAATTAAAATCAAAAGTTTTTTTCAGTTTGTTTTTTAAATTAACGACCAAACTTTCTTTTAATTTACTTAAATAGATTAAAGTTAATAGTGAAGAAAGTATCAGAATAAGAAAAAAAATAAATATATTTTCGTTTGCAGGAAATGGTATTTGAAGAATTTCGAAAACCTCAGCGCTTCTATTTGATAACTTACCTTCAGAAACTGATTTTATTGCCTGAATAGGTAGTATTATAAGAGCTATTGAATTAAGTTTGTTTGCAACGCCAATAAAAATTGGAAGTATAAATGGTAATGATTTTCTGCTTTTATAGAAATTTAAAAGAGAATTTAAACCTACTATAAATTTGCTCACTTTTACGATAATATTTTATTTGATTTAATCTAACTCATAAGGGCAACTCTTTAAAGTCGTTATGATAAGTAAATTCTTTTAATAGAATTTGGAAAATTTAATTATTTAAATTATATTTTCTTCATCTAACATTTTATATTCTTAATTAAGAAATTAAAATCATACAAATATAAATAAAAGCTCAATTATCAAAATTAATGGGGAGATGAGCCTTTCCCACTAATAACAATTCTCATTGTTTTAAATAAAATTATCAAGTCTAAAAAGATTGAATAATTTGAAATATAATACAAATCATATGATAATTTGTTATTTGCATCTTTATATGATGAACCATAAGGATAATTTACCTGAGCCCAACCACTCAAACCAGGTTTTACAAGGTGTCTTAAATTGTAGTGAGGTATTTTACTGTCAAGAAGGATATTGAACTCTGGCCTTTCAGGTCTTGGGCCTATTAAACTCATTTCCCCTTTTAAAACTGAAATTAATTGCGGCAATTCATCAATTCTTGTTTTTCTAAGAATTTTTCCGATAAAGGTTATTCTTTTATCATTTTTAATTGCCCATTGGGGACCATTAGATTCAGCATCAACTATCATTGTCCTTAATTTATAAATTTTTAATTTTTTTCTTAATAGACCTTCTCTTTCTTGCGTATAGAAAATTGGACCTCCATCTGCAAGCCAGATAAATAATCCTGATATTAATACTAAAGGGCTCAAAAATATTATTAAAATTAAACTTAAGAAAATATCTGATATCCTTTTTAATTTAAATTCGAAATCTTTTTCTTTTTGATAATTTTTTGTGAATAAAAAATTATCATACTCCAGAAACTTTACTGGCAAACAGTTTAATTCGTTTTCAAACCAATTACATATTGTAAAAATTTGGACACCATTTTTAACGCAATATTCCAGTAATTCATCTTTGTTATCATAAACTTCCACTTTATTTGAAACCAAAAATTTATCTGGTATTTTATATGAGTTATAGTTTGAATCTAGACATCTAAATTTTACTTTCTTTTGATATTCAAAATCCTTCATTAACAACTTTATTTCATTAATTACTTCCTTATTACCTTTAAAGTAAATTAATTCGTTTTTGAAAGGGATTAAATAATTTATAATCTTTAAATTTAGAAATTGGTTCAAAATTCCCAAAGAGATATAAACAGAAAAGATAAATGGTAAATTTTTTGAATAAAGATTTAAATCAACTCTAAATACTTTTAAAAAGAATAAAATGATTGTAATAATTATGCTAATAGTAAATAATTTCCTCAGTTCTAATAAATACTCCTTAAATACATCTGGTTTGCGTTTTTTTGTGTATCTTCCTCTTAGATAGCTAACAAATATCCATAAAAAAGTAAATATAAATAATGAAATACTATGAACCTTTGAAAGTATTAAAAAATCAATTTTATAGATAAGATCGTTAAATATTAAAAGAGGTATAATTATTTCTGTGGCAATAATAAGTGATATTCTTACTATTATTTCTAACCTTGAATAAATAAATTTACTCATAAAATTTAATTAATTTTTATGATTCTACAAAAGTTATTTTTTTTAGATTTGCTTCATCTATCATTACTTTTAAACCACACAATAAAATCCAGGCAATAATGCTTATTCTCGCGTCAAAATACTGAACGTCAAATAGTTGTGTTACACAAAACATAAATATCGAAGTCCACCATGCCTTTTCAAAATCTATTAATTCAGTATTGAGAGATTTTTTATTAAAAACTATTTTTGCTGAAAGAATTAATAGAAGGGTTATTGTGGAAAAAAGAATAAGGGTAACTGGATAGCCGTAACTTATTGAGAGTTCTAATATTATATTATGTGGATGACCCCTCCAAATATTTCTTTGTAATTCAAATAATATAGGAAAAGCCCCTGCTCCAATTCCAAAAAAGGGATCTATTGAACTTATCTTTATAGCACTTATAAAAATATCCAAGCGAGTAAGTTTTCTAATTCCAATTCCCTCTTCTGCAAACTCTAACCAAAATTTATCAGGAATTACTTCTCTAAATAAATCTTGAAAACTACCAGATAATGGTTGGAAAATAGTAATTGAAAATATTAGACTAATAATAACTATTATAGGGAGAAACCATAAAAGACTTCCTAAGCCTAGAACTAATGGCACTGAACCAATTATGCTAGCCCAAGCATTTCTTGAATTTGTTAAAAATGCAGCAAGCACTATCGAAACTAAAAAAATTAGAGAAAAAATTCTATGATAAATATTCTTTGGTTTTTGCAGAATTAAAGCTATACAAAATGGCCAAACCAAACTTAACCAAGCTCCAGCATAATTTTGATTATTAAAAGGCCCAGTTAAACCATGCTCTTGAATGGGTCTTTGATACCATATTATTAATCCATTTAAAATATTTAAAGGACCTGTCCAGTTAAAAAAATATTGCCCAAAACCGCTTACTAGTAATGGAAATGTTCCTGAAACTAGCAATAATGCCGTCTTTTTTCTTTTTGTTTTTGAGTTTAAGTAATATTGACAACCCCAAAATATCCAAAAAAAAGGAAGCCAGTTGAATGTTCCAATTAAAGAGAGAATTGGATCTAATGAAACACTATATGAATCTTGTCCTAAAATTATGTGTTTTATACTACTAAGAAGAATAAATGTTCCGCAAATAAGAAATGATTTATTCCAATTATCATTTAAGTATTTTTGATTATTTATTAAGGTACCTAATAAGGCAGAAAAGAATAGACTTATAGAGCCTAAAATAGGAGCGCTAACCAGTAAGAATATGCCAATAGAAAACAGGATGGAGCCTATATTTAAAGAAAAAGCTTTATTCATCTTCCCTTTAATTTGTCACGCTTCCTGCAGGATTCGAACCTGCGGCCCACTGCTTAGAAGGCAGTTGCTCTATCCAGCTGAGCTAAGGAAGCTTAAGTCTATGGGTTTTAGTTCAAAAAAAAAATTTCTTGAAATAAATAGCAATAACTTAAAAAGTTTTTGTAAATCTAAACAAACAACTCTCTTATATTAAAACAGGCCCGCACACTCAACAAGTCTATTTCTAAATAGAAATACTTTAATAAAAATGTAAAAATAAATTATTCAAAGTTTTTTAGAACAATTTTTAAACCTATCTAATGTTTCTTTTTTTATCACTTATATAAAGTATAGTTAGAATTATTTTTCTAAAGCTTATTCATCCTAAAATGAAGAAGGTAATAACTTATGGCACTTTTGATACTTTTCACTATGGGCATTTTTATCTTTTAGAAAGAGCTAAAAATTTAGGAAATCATCTATCTGTTTGTATATCAACTGATGAATTTAACATAAAGGGCAAAGGCAAAAAAGCGAAAATAAGCTTTTCTGAACGCAAAAGAATCATAAAGAGTTTGAATTTTGTTGATGAAATATTTCCTGAAAATTCTTGGGAACAGAAAATTGAAGATATTAAGAGATTGAATATTGATGTATTTACGATAGGTGAAGATTGGAAAGGGAAATTTGACTTTTTGGAACGATATTGTGATGTTATCTATCTTCCAAGAACTATTGATGTATCAAGCACTTTGATAAGAGGGTATTAAAGTGCAAAAAAAATATACTCTCCTTAAATATGTTAATAGAAAACATAGCTTGTTTACTCGTTCAATTTTAGGGGTTACTTTTTATTTGTTTATATTATTGATTACAAAGTCAATGATAATGGCACAATTATCATTTGAAGATTTCTTATCAGATGATTTTAAACTAGGTTTAAGAAGAATTTTAAAGATTTTGCATATCTTTTTAGGAGTTAAGTTTATTAAGGATGAGACTTTTAACTTTTGCGAGAATGCAACAAAAAAACAATTAGATTTTTTATCTAAAAAATTAAAGAAAGATTTAAAAAGAAAAGATAGTTTAGATCTTAAAGGACAATATCTGTATGTTTTGGCAGGTTTGATTGAAATAGACGCTAACAAGAAGCCGAAATTAATTAATGAATTTAATAGATTAAGCCAGGAAATTATAGATAGTGCAAATTATGAGTATGAGATAAAACCATTTGAAAATATAGAAAGAAAGGTAACACGGAGAGCGGGAGATTTCGTTATTAATGATGCAATTATGGCATTGTCAGAATGGAACGAACTTTTTGCAAAAGAAAAATATAAATGGTTCGTAATATCAGGAACTTTCCTTGGATTAATTCGTGAGGGAGGATTTCTTAAACATGATTATGATATTGACTTGGGAATACACTCTAAAGATTTTTTATTTAATAATATATTTGAAAAGATCAATAAAACAGAAAAATTTGTAATTAAGAAAATAGATGTTCTTAAAGAAGGAGTTTTTGAAAATGATTCATTTGTACTGACTGGCAAAAAACGAATTGTACTTATAAAAATAATCCACAAAACAGGTTTAAACATAGATCTTTTTATTCATTACAGCGAAAGGGATATATGTTGGCATGGGAGCAGCTTTCATAGATGGGACAATAATATCTTTAATCTTAAAACTTATAAAATGCATGGAATTGAAGTATTTGGCCCCGAAAATCCAGAATTGTATTTAACTGAAAACTATGGAGATTGGAGAGTTCCAGTAACAGATTTTCATTTCCATACAGGCACACCAAATTTGTCAATCATACGGAATCCATCTTCAATAGCAATGTTTGTCAAAAGAATATCTGAATTGAAGTCAAAAAATAAATTTTTTAAAATCAAACATATATTAATTAAAGCAAAATTATTATCTAAAGAAGATATTTTTGATTTGCGACTACTTTAGTTTTATGAAATTTTAATTTAGATTTTTGTTAATTAAAAAATTACTTTAATATAAGTTTAATTTAACTTTATGTTAATCTTATTTTTAAGTTTTTTTTAAAAGGTCAAAAGAAAATAAGATGAAAACTGAAAAGATTTTTATTATATTATCCGGTGGAAGTGGATCTAGATTTTCTAAATCTAAAGCCAAACAATTACAACCTCTGGCAGGTAAAGCCGTTCTTGAATACTGTATTAAGAATATTTCAGAGTATAAGAATATTGATAAAATAATAGTGGTTGCCAGTTCTAAGACACTTTCTGAAACTAAGAAAATTATTCAAAATATTAATGACAAAAGAATAAGTATTATAGTAGGTGGAAATACAAGACTTGAATCATCATATTTTGGAGTAAGAAGTTTAGAGACAAATGAGAATAGTTATGTTTTAATTCATGATGGAGCTAGACCATTTTTGCCACATACTGTAATTGAAGAATCTTTTCAGAAACTAGATCAATATGACGCAATTGATGTACTAGTCCCTAGTGCAGATACAATAGTAAAAGTAAACGATAGAATTGAAGAAATTGATTATATTCCTGAGAGAAGGGTTCATTATCGTGGACAAACTCCTCAAGGCTTTAAAGTTGGCCAAGTTCTTCATGCTTATGAAAAAGTAATTAGTAATCCAGAACTAAATTTTAGTGATGATTGTGGAGTATTTATTCATGCATTTCCAAAGAGTAGAATTGGTGTAGTGAGAGGAAGTGAGAGTAATATTAAGATTACTTACCCATTTGACTTAATTATTGCAGAACAAATAATTAAAGAAGGTCTTCATTTTAATTCAACAAAAACCAATATTTATCCGAAAGAAATTAATGGCCAAACAATTGTGATATTTGGAGGGAACTCAGGTCTTGGTCTAGATATAAAAATGAAATTGAAAAAGATTGGAGCAAAAGTATTCTCTGCATCCAGGGTAAATGGAGTTGATATTAATGACTCTGTATCTGTAAGATCATTTTTAAAATCGATAGAAAAAAAAAGGAATTATAATCGATGCAATTATTAATACCGCCGGCATATTAGGTATAAATGAATTACATGAAATGACAGATGACTTAACGCAAAATCTTATCAATACGAATTTCTCTGCAGGTATTTTTTTAGCGAAAATATCATTTGATTTTTTAAAAAAAAGTGAAGGCCATTTAATTAATTTTTCTTCATCAAGTTTTTCAAGAGGTAGGAGGGGTTATGCTGCCTATTCTGCGGCAAAAGCAGGTATTGTTAACTTTACACAAGCTATTTCTGAAGAGTGGTCTGATTTTAATATAAAAGTAAATTGTATAATTCCAAGAAGAGCAGCTACACCAATGCGTTTTAAAGCATTTCCTAATGAGGATCCTAAAACACTTTTAAAACCTGAAAAAGTATCAGAGAAAGTTATAGAGGTACTTAGAAGAGATATTACAGGTCAAATAATTCATGTTAAATAATTTATGTTATCAATTTTAAAACTAATCACAAAAATTACTAAGCTAATAATAAAGAAAGTTAGAGCATATATAGACAAAAAAATATTTAAAGATTTGGTTTTAAAAGAATTTGAAAACTATAAAACTGATATCGATATACCTGAAATAGAATTCCTAATTTATTTTTCTGATAGTACTTTTAACAGTTTAAAAATGTGGTTAGGTACATTTTTAAAATCCTCCAAAAAAGATAATTTTGGAGTTGTTGTGAGAGGTTTGAGAAGTTTTCGTGAATTTAGTTCATGCAGAGTATTTCCTATTTCATCAGTCAATCAATTTGATTATTTATTTAAAAACTTTCCTAATTTAAAAGCTATTTTTTATGTTGCTAATAATAAATCAAATCCCCAAGTGATAAGAAACAATCAATATACTCATATTTTTATAGGACATGGAGATAGTTTTAAACATGCAAGTGCCCATAAGGTTTTTAGATTATATGATGAAGTTTGGACTGCAGGTGATGCACATATTGATCGTTTCAATGAAATAGAAGGAGATTTCAGTAGTATAAAGTTTTTTAAAATTGGTCAGCCTTGGCTTGAACAATACTTAGAAAATATAAAAGAAAACAAAAATGAAGAAAAAATTAATATTGGATATTTCCCCACTTGGTCTGGTTTCTTTGGATCTGATAACTTTTCATCTTTGGATAATTTTAATTGGATTTATTCTTCAATAAATAAAATTAATAATAAACAAAATGCTAATTTATTTTTAAAACTGCATCCTAGAACAATAAAAGCACAAATAAAAAAAATAAAGAAAATAACTTCAAATCATGATTGGGTGAAATTTGTAGATTCAAAAGAAAAATTAAATCAAGTTTTATCAAATAACTTAAAATTCGCTATAGTTGATAACTCTGCAGCATTGATTGAAGTTTTATACCTTAATATCCCCATGTTTTTATATGTTTCTGAAGGGGCCGAATACCCAAATTTTTTCGATCAAGTTAGAAAAATCTGCTATGAATTCTCAAATGAGGATCAACTAATAGAACATTTAAATAATGTAATTTCAAATGATAATGATTATAAAAAGGAGGCGCGAAAAAGTTTTTTATATTATGTTGTTGATATTAATGCCATGGAAAATAATCAATTTGATCAAAGTCTTATAAGATTATCAAAACAATAAAGTTTTATGTTAGTGCAGTTTCTAGTAGATAATTAATGAATTTTTTTAAAGTTAAAATTAATCCTTTTTTAAATATAATATGGATTTTTTTTAAATATTTGATTTGAATTGGTTTTATGCATATTTTCTTTTAAGATTAAATAAATAATTATCTATTTTGGCTAAAAGATTATCTGAAAAAGAAAAAAATGAAATTATTAAAAGTTTTTCTGAAGGCATTAGTTTAGAAGAATTATCTAGAAGGTTTAATTTTACAAAATTAACAATTTCTCGGAATTTAAAAAAAGTTCTTGGTGAGGATCAATATGAAAAATTAAAAAAAAAATCAACTACTTTATCAACATCCACAAAATATTTTGATTTAGATTTAAATAAACAGAATGAAAAGTCAATCGCAAAAACAAATGCAGATCATAATGAAGAATTCTTAAGTGATTTGCCTGTTCAAGACAAAAAGAATAATTCTGCAAATTCAGAATTTATTGAGTTAGCGCCACTAGATTACGAAATTGATACTTCTATTCAAAAGGATATCTCTTCTATACCTTTATCAAAGGTAGACTTTCCTAAAGAAGTTTTCATGATAGTTAATAAAAACGTAGAATTAGAAATAAAAGTTTTAAGAGATTTTCCAGATTGGCATTTTTTACCTGAAGATGATCTTAATAGAAAGACTATTGAGATTTTTAATGATCTAAAAATTGCTAAAAGAGATTGTAGCCGAGAGCAAAAAGTACTTAAAGTCCCTAACACAAATGTTTTTAAAATAACTGCTCAAATTTTAATTTCTAAAGGAATTACAAGAATAGTTAATGATGATAAACTAATATCTCTATAAAGATTTATTTTTTTCTATAAGGATAAGATGAGTTGAGAATACTTCCACTAACAGATCCTAAGATAAAACTTAATCCTAGAATGAAACTATTGGGTAATTCTATAGTTTCATTAAAAATAAAATTAACTTTATTTTTAATGTTACTATTCTGGATCCCAAGCATTAAAATAAAAAATAAAGATAAATTAAAAGAAAATACATAAATAAATCTTTTCAATAAATTCATATTTATATTCTTTAAATAAATTAATTATATTAGTACAAGTCATATATATCATTTTTTTTAAGGTTATTCTTTTTTGCAAGATATTTTGAAGCTGAGGATAAAGTTAATCCAGCATCAACTAAATCATGCAATTCTTCTTTTAAAAATGAAGTATTGAATTTGGAATTATTAGATTTTTTAAAACCCTTAATAACTACTGTAAATTCTCCCTTTGGCTCTCTTTCTTTGAAGGAATCAATAACATTTATCATTGTTATACCGATATGTTCCTCATATTTTTTTGTAAGCTCTCTGCTGACCTCAATTTCTCTGTCCTCGCCACAATAATCTAACAATTCGTTCAATAATTTCCTGAGACGATGAGGAGACTCAAAAAGTATTGTGGTTTTTTCACATTTGCTAATTTCTTTAAGGATTTTTTGCCTCTCAACTTTCTTTTTAGGAAGGAATCCTTCAAATACAAACCTAGAGGAAGGAAATCCACTTGATACTAATGCTGCAATAGCAGCACATGGACCAGGGATTGGGATTATATCAATATTGTTTTGCTTGCAAATTTTAACTAGTTCTTCACCGGGATCGCAAATTAAAGGCATTCCTGCATCACTGACTAAAGCTATCGAAAAATCAGATTTTAAATCATTAATTATTTTGGGAATTTTATTGGCAGAATTAATTTTGTTAAAACTTTTGAGAGTATTTTGAAAACTATATCTGCTCATTATTTTTTTTGTTGTTCTTGTATCTTCAGAAGCTATATAGTCAACTCTTTTTAAAATATTAATAGCACGATTAGACATATCCGATAAGTTACCTATGGGAGTTGCAACAATATATAGAACACCTTTTTCAGGTTCCTCTTTCCTATAAGATAATAGATATTTATTTTTCATGAAATGATAGAATTACCAGATGGGGTAGTTATTAGTAATCTTATCGATGATCTAAGGATTTTCAGCTGGCAGGCAGCAGATATTTTGCTTTATTACTCTAAATTGTTAGAAGATTCAGACGGTAAAAGAAATATACTCAAAAATAAAAATGAAGATGATCCTGTTACTTTGGCTGATTTGAAAGTCAATGAATTGATTATTAAAAGAATAAATGAAAAATATATCAATGTTAACTGGGATATTTTGAGTGAAGAAAATGTGAAAATTTCTTCAAAAGTTTTTGATAGTAGAAATGATTGGATATGGGTTCTTGATCCCCTCGATGGAACAAAGGATTTTATCCAAGGGACCGGTAATTATGCAATGCATTTGGCTCTGAACTATAAACAAAAGCCATATATTGGGATTGTTTTAATTCCAGATAAAAATCAATTATGGATTGCAGATGGAGAAAAAACATGGTGTGAAAAAAGAGATGGTACAAAATATAAACCAGATCTCTTAAATAATAAGAATCTCCAAGAAATGATTTTAGTAACAAGTAAAAATCATGGAAATGAGATTTTGAGAAATTTAATTCAAAAAATTAATTTTCGCCAAGTCGAAATTATGGGTAGCATTGGTTGCAAGATTGCATCTATAGTTAGAGGCGACAGTGATATTTATATTTGTCTAAGTTTACCTGGGAAAAGCTCACCAAAAGATTGGGATTTTGCTGCGCCAGAAACTATTCTGAAAGCAGCTGGCGGAACAATTACAAATTTAGATAATCAAGAACTAACCTATGGGAAAACTGGTTTCGAACAAGGGGGTGTGATAGTCGCAACAAGTAATAGAAATACTCACAAGAGTATTTGTCTCGAAATAAAGAAAATCATTAAGGAAAATGAAATTTATCCTCTTTAGATATTAATTAAGCGGAGCAACTGGAGTAGGAGTTGGTTCAGGATAAGACATTCCATTATTTTGTCCTACACCTCTCAGGGTTAGATTTATTCTTCCTCTGCTATCAATTTCTCTTACTCTCACAGTTACTTCATCTCCCTGCCTCACTACATCTTCTACTCTTTCAACCCTAGCTTCAGATAACTGAGAAATGTGAACCATTCCTTCTTTGCCAGGCAATATTTCTACGAAAGCACCTATAGGTATTATTCTTGTCACAACTCCAGAGAAGATCTCACCTTCATGCACCTTACGCGTCAAACCTTCTATTATCTTTTGAGCTTCTTCTGCAGCAGCTCCGTCATGAGAAGCGATAGTGACTATCCCGCCATCTTCTATATCTATTTTTGTATTAGTTCTTTCTGTTATTCCTTTAATAGTCCTTCCACCGGGTCCAATAACTGTTCCTATAAGCTCAGGGTCAATTCTAAAGCTTAATAGTCTGGGGGCATGAGGAGAAAGTGATTCTTGAGGCTTGTCAATTGCTGCTTGCATCTTTTCTAAAATATGTAATCTTGCAGGACGAGCTTTTTTAATAGCATCAGAAATAATTGAGACTGGTAAACCTGTAATTTTCATATCCATTTGTAAAGCAGTTATACCCTTATCAGTTCCTGCAACTTTGAAGTCCATATCTCCAAGAAAGTCTTCAATGCCTTGGATATCTGTAAGAATTCTTACTTCTTTACCTTCTTTGATTAAGCCCATAGCAGTACCACTTACAAGAGCTTTTAAAGGCACCCCTGCATCTAATAATGAAAGCGTGCTTCCACATACAGAACCCATTGAAGTTGATCCGTTGGAACTTAATACTTCGCTAACTACCCGTAGAACATAAGGGAATGTTTCTTTGCCAGGTAATACAGGGATTATTGCTCTCTCTGCTAATGCGCCATGGCCAATTTCCCTTCTCCCAGGAGTTCTCATTGGTCTTGTTTCTCCCACTGAATAAGGAGGAAAATTGTAGTGATGTAGGTAAGTTTTTTCAGTGCTTGGATTCAGGTCATCCATTTCTTGAGCATCACTAGGAGTACCCAATGTGGTTGTAGATAAAACTTGGGTTAAACCTCTTTGGAATAATGCAGAACCATGAACTCTTTTTGGAAGAATTCCTGCAGAAGCTGATATCTTTCTAACTTCGTCGAGGTCTCTTCCGTCAACTCTTTTCCCATCATTTATAATTTGCGACCTCATTAATTTTTTTGTTAATTTTTTAAAGTCGGAACTTAATAATTTATCATTCTCTGAAAGAAGAACTTTTAATTGGTGATCCTCTTTTAAAGAATCAATTTTATCTTGAGTCTCAACTTTTATTTTTTCGAGTTCAAGATCTCTCTCTTCTTTCGAAAGATCAAATTTCTTTAAAACTAACTCAATCGGTTTTGTGCAATTTTTCTCTAAATAAGAAGGCAATGTTTGATCTTCTTCAGGGTTAGTAGGCTTAATCTGTTTTATTCCTAAATCTTTGAGTAAATCTTCTTGCGATTTAATAAGTTCAGTAACTGCTTCATAACCAAAATCTATAGCTTCGATAGTATCTTGCTCCGATAACTGGTTAGCACCTGCTTCAATCATTACAATGCCTTCAGGCGAACCTGCAACAACAATGTCTAAATCTCCTCTCTCTATTTCTCTATAACTTGGATTTAAGATGAAATCATCTCCTATGAGACCAACTCTAACTGCAGCCATTGGCCCATAAAATGGAATCTCTCCAATTAAAGTTGCTATTGAAGCCCCAGTAACAGCTAAAACATCTGCAGGAACTCTTTCATCTAGAGAAAGACAAGATGCAACAATTTGTATCTCGTCTCTAATCCATTGTGGGAAAAGTGGCCTCATTGGCCTATCAATTAATCTTGCGATTAAAGTTGCTCTTTCTGGAGGGCGACCTTCTCTCCTCAAAAAACCACCAGGAATTCTTCCTGCAGCATATAGTTTCTCCTCATAGTCACATATTAGAGGTAGAAAGTCTGAAGCATCTTTTTTTGTAGTTTTTGTTGCTGTAACTAATAGAGAGGTGTCACCGCACTCAATCATTACTGATCCATTTGCTTGAGGAGCATATAGTCCTGTAGTTAGTCGTATCTCTCGTCCGTCAAACGTGATCGACTTATTTTGTCCTTCCACTTTTTAAATTATAAATCTATACATAATTTATTCTTACATTTTATAGGGACATATTGAGTAAATTATTTAGATAAGCTATAAAAATTCTTATAATTCTTCCGAAAATGAATTTTAATTATGTAATTTACGGTAGAAAATTAAGCTCAAAAACTTACTTGTACTACCAACTTGATTTAACTACTCCAGGAAGTTCACCATTATGAGCTCTTTGTCTCAACTGATTCCTGCAAAGACCAAAGTCTCTGTAGACTCCTCTTGGCTTACCAGTTGCCCAGCATCTATTTCTAACTCTATTTGGAGCAGAGTTTCTTGGCAGGCCCTGTATCTTTCTATGTATTTCTAATCTTTTCATTGGGTCTTTTGCCGCATTGAATTCATCTAATAATGTTTTTCTTTTTGCAGCATATTTCTGTACAAGTTTTTTGCGCTTGACTTCTCTCGCAATCATGGACTTTTTAGCCATCTAGTAGAATTTTTAAACTTTTTATATATTAACAGCTTGGATAACAATTTTTAAAATTTATTTATTGGTTTAATAATCTTTGTACTATTAAAAGTTGACTAGTATCCCTTATTATAAGCAGCACACTAAGTCCAACTAAAAGAAAGAAACTTGATTGAGTAACAACCATTTGCACCTTAACTGGTACTGGTTTCCCCCTAAAACCTTCAATCAAAGTGAAAACAAGTTGTCCCCCATCTAATAGTGGTAAGGGTAAAGAATTGAGAACTGCTAAATTAATGGAAATTAATGCGGCAAATAATAATATTCCTGTACCTCCTTGTTGTGATAGTTGAGCACCAATTTCAACGATTTTGACTGGACCACTTAATTGTTGAGCTGTTGAGGAGAAATTTGTGATTAATCCCTTATAACCTTGTATCGTTTTTACCAAAAGTGATGAAAACTCCTTATTGGTGTAATTAAAAAGTTCGAATATGTTTTTTGTCTTTTTAGTTTCACTTTTTATATTAGGTTGTAATTGAGCACCTATTGTGCCCTTCCCATCTATATTTTTTGGGACCAAAGTTAAATTTTTCAGAACTCCATCTCTTTCAATTGTTATCGAAATTGGTCTCTCTGATGAATTTTGAATCTCTTTTACTAAAGATGAAACTGCTTGATCGCCAACTCCTAAAGTACTGCTTTCAATTTTTAAAATTTTATCCCCTGCTTGTAATCCAGCAAGAGAAGCAGCCTTTTCTTGCTGAGTAGCCAGAACTAAAATACCAGGCTCAGGATCAAAAGGAATCCCAATAGTAGATACATTTACAATTAAGATGATATAGGCAAGAATTAAGTTAGCAAATACCCCAGCGGATATAACAATTACTCTTTGAATAACTGGTCTATTTTTTAAAAGATTTGGATCTTTAGGGTCAATATTATTTACTTCTTCATCAGGAAAGGAAACAAAGCCCCCTAAGGGGAAGGCTCTAAGTGAATAGGTTATGTCTTTATATTTTTTCTGAATTATTGATGGTCCAAAACCAATTGAAAATCCATCAACATAGATACCTTGCAAAATCGCCGCAAGAAAATGACCAATCTCATGAAAAAAAATGAGAAATCCCAGAACTGTTATTGAGGTTAAAACGTTCATTTGATTATGTTAAACATTTTTTAAAAAATTTGATCCAAAATATGGCACTAGAGCATCTGGAATTTTTACGCTCCCATCCGTTTGTTGGCCATTCTCAAGGATAGCAGCCATAGTTCTTCCAATAGCTAGCCCACTCCCATTTAAGGTATGCAGATATGTATTTTTTTTATCAATTTTTGCTCTTATTGATGATCTGCGGGCTTGAAAGTCTAAACAGTTGCTGCAACTTGAAATTTCCCTATAGCATTTACTACTTGGTAGCCAGACTTCAAGATCAAAAGTTCTGCTCGAAGAAAAACCTAAGTCTCCAGTACAAATATCGACTAATCTGTAAGGTAGATTGAGTTTTTTTAAAATGCTTTCTGCATCAAAAGTGATCTTTTTATGAGCTTGAATAGATTTACTTGGATCACAAAACCAATAAAGCTCAACTTTATTAAATTGATGAAGTCTTATTAAACCTTTAGTATCCCTTCCATAACTTCCAGCTTCTCTCCTAAAACATGGGCTATATGCAACATACTTAATGGGTAATTGCTTGGAATCAATTATCTCATTTCTATGAAAAGCAGTTAGTGGAACTTCAGCTGTAGGAGAAAGCCATAGGTCGTCATTGGAACACTTAAAACTTTCATTTGAAAATTTAGGTAATTGACCAGATCCGGTAAGACTTTCTGAGTTGACTAAAGCTGGAGGGATTAACTCTAAATACCCATTTTTAATATGCGTGTCGAGCATAAAATTTATTAATGCCCTCTCTAATCTGGCGCCATTTCCAATAAGAGTAATAAAACGACTTTTTGATATTTTAGTTGATTTTATAGAGTCGAAAAGATTAAGACTTTCGCCAATTTCCCAGTGAGATTTGGGATTCTCTGTTACCAAAGGATCTCCCCAAGTTTTTATTTGAACATTATGACTTTCATCTTTACCTATAGGAGCATCTTTGCTGGGTAAATTTGGCAAATTACAAATTTCATTATGTATTTTTTTTTCTAATGTTCTTTTTTTTTCTTCAAATTCAGAAATTTTGGTTCTGTATTCATTCCCTTTTTTCTTTAGATTGTTTAGTTCTGGAGAATTATGGATTTTAGATTTGCTGATTTCTTGACCAATCAATTTACTTAACTTTTTGCTCTCAGATTGGAAACTAGATATCTCTATATCTATTTCTTTCTTTTGAAGAGTTAATTCTTGGATGTGGGAAATATTAAAAACCTTTCCTCTAAGCGATAAACTTTCTTCAATTGAAGTTGGATTTTCTCTTATTAATTTTTGATCTAACACTAATTTTTGTTTATACCTTAATTAAAATAGTTAATCTAAATTCATTATTAGGGATTTTTGACTAAAAATTAACTAAATTAATGATTCCTAACTTACGGAATATTTTTAAACAAAATTTTTTATTTACGATGCAGATCTAGCTCGCCCTGTAGATGACCATTCTTTTAGTAAATTAATTTGCTCTTTAGCTGTTCTAGATAAGGGAACTAATTCAGAAACTGCCTTTATTAAATCTTTCTCCATAAGTTCTCTATTTTCAGAGAATGAAATATGCATCCCCTCTATTACCGCTTGTTCAAGTTCTGCACCTGAGAATCCATCTGTTCTATCGATAATAGTAGAGAGAGGAAAACTATAACTTGGTCTTCTTTTTTTTAAGTGCAAATCTAGAATACTTAATCTCTCTTCAGAATTTGGTAAATCAAGAAAAAATATCTCATCAAATCTGCCTTTTCTTAATAATTCAGCAGGAAGCTTATCTATTGCGTTAGCGGTAGCAATGACAAATACGGCAGATTCTTTTTCGGCCATCCAAGTTAGCAAACTTGCCAAAACTCTCTGACTTGTTCCTCCATCACTTCTTGCATCGCCACCAAAGCCTTTATCAATTTCATCGATCCAAAGGATACAAGGAGACATGGCTTCAGCTCTTAATATTGTTTCTCTTGTTCTTGCCTCGCTTGAACCAACAAGGCTAGAAAATAGTCTTCCAACATCTAACCTAAGTAGCGGCATCGACCAACTCTTGGAAATTGATTTTGCAGTAAGCGATTTCCCTGTTCCTTGAGCTCCAACAAGTAAGACACCTTTGGGAATAGGTAACCCGTAGTCTCTAGCTTCTTTAGAAAAGGCCCTATATCTTTGATTTAGCCAAACTTTTAAAACATTTAATCCCCCAATATCATCTTGATTTGATTTAGCTTCGAAAAATTCTAAAATTTCACTTCTGGCGATCACTTGTTTTTTCTCTTCAAGAATATCTTTAATATCTTCTTTACTTATTTTTCCTCTTTGAGCAAGGG
>QCBF01000016.1:0-23435 GCA_003281705.1 Prochlorococcus sp. AG-347-C10 | reverse complement strand
ACTATCAGAAATGCTTGAAATTGATGAAGAGCTATTCATACCTGTTAGAAAACTTTCACTAGGTCAGCGTATGAAATCAGAACTACTGGCAGCTTTGATACATGAACCAAATATTCTATTTTTAGACGAGCCGACACTTGGATTAGATATTAATGCACAGAGAAATTTAAGAAAATTCCTTCAAAAATATAATAAGGAAACTAATGCAACGATATGCCTAACTAGCCATTACATGAAAGATATTACATCTTTATGCAAAAGAGTTATTTGTGTGCACGAAGGAGCTATATCATATGATGGTAAACTTGACCTGTTATTAAAAAAACTTTCCCCTGTTAAAGAAATATTAATAATTTGTCGTTCAGAAGAGGATGCAATTAAATTAGAAAATTACGGTTTTACTGTTAAAAATAAAATAAAGAATGAAATCACTATAAAAATTGAAAACAACTCTATTACCACTTCACTAAAAACTATCCTAAATAATTTTGATATTGAAGACCTTTTTATAAATGAACCACCCATAGATGAAGTTATTGGAAAGATATTAATCAAAAAAAATTATGATATCTAATTTGATTAACCGTAAAATATTCACCTTATTGAAAGTCCAATATTCAAACATGTTGGAATATAGGGTAGAAATTGCATTGTGGGCAATTTCAGGGATTATTCCTTTTTTCATGTTAAATATTTGGACAAATAATAATCTGAATGAATCCATAAACATTAGTGATGTATTGCTTTCTAGATATTTCTTATGTGCTTTTTTTGTAAGACAGTTTTCTGTAGTTTGGGTTGTATTTAGTTTTGAAGAAGATTCTCTTATGGGTAAAGTATCTCCGTATTTAATCCAACCTTTAAATCCATTTTTCAGATATTTTGCACAACATCTAGCTGAACAAATAACAAGATTTCCTTTCGCACTAATAATCGCATTTTTCTTTTTTATTTTTAATCCAGAAAGTATATGGATGCCAAATTTAGGTATTTTACTCTTATCGATAGTATCTACTTTCTTATCCTTCTTGATTCAATTTCTAATTCAGTCAATAGTTGCATGTCTATGTTTCTGGACAGAAAAAGCATCCTCGATAGAAAGATTGTTATTTATTCCAACTTTATTTCTCTCAGGTCTTTTAGCACCAGTAGTTTCATTTCCCGCATATGTTAAATCTTGGATTTATTTGACTCCTTTTCCATATCTAATTGATTTCCCTGCGAACTTGCTTTCTGGTAATGAAACAAATATTAGTGGAGGCTTAATAATGCAAATTCTATGGATTTTTTTACTTTTCCCATTATTTAAGAAAATCTGGTCTGAAGGAACAAAAAAATATACAGCTATGGGGTCATGAATTTAAGAAAATATCTAAAAGTTTATAAAAAATTCTTACATACTTCTTTAGCTTCTGAATTGGAGTATAAGACAAATATATTAGTTGATTTAATTACTGCAATTTTAAGTTTAGTAGGGAGTATTTTTCTATTATCTATTTTCTTTCAAAATAGTGGAAATATTGGAGGGTGGAAATTTGAACAGGCACTAATAATCCAAGGTATTTATACAATATTGAATGGAATAACAAATACATGGTTCAATCCTAACCTTACAGAAATAGTTAAACACATAAGAGAAGGAACATTAGATTTCGTACTTTTAAAACCTATTGATAGTCAATTTTTTATTTCATTAAAAAAAATAAATCCATCTGGATTTTTAGAAATAATGCTTGGATTTTTCTTGTTGTTCTTCTGCATAAGAATAAATCAAATAAATTTAAATTTAAGTTTTCTTACCCTATCTTTAATTACGATAAGCTGCTCGATTTGTATATTATATAGCCTATGGTTTTTTATCTCTACTACTACTATTTGGTTTGTTAAGACTTGGAATGCAATAGAGGTATTAAGATCATTCCTTTATATTGGAAGATTTCCTCTAAATTCATTTTCATTTTCTTTAAGAATATTTTTTAGCGTTTTCATTCCTATTGCTTTTATAACTACTATTCCTTCTGAAGTTTTTCTGGGACTTTCTCAATTATGGAAAATATTACTTGAAGTTATTGTTTCTACAGTATTTCTTATAACTTCAAGAAAGTTCTGGTTATTTGCATTAAAGTCCTATTCATCAGCATCTAGCTAACTATTATTTAATAACCTCCCTGCAAAATTCCCAAATTTGTTGTTTACTTTTCAGATTAGAAAGCCTAGATAATTCCTTAAAATGAGGTTTAGATTGTTCAACAGATAAAAGCCTGCAGTTGTATTCAATTTCATGATTTCTAGATATAATTCCTAATTTGAGTGCAACATCACAAAGGATAACTATTAAAGTGAGAAAAAAAACTATACCGAAAAATTGTGAAAATGATTTCGAGTAATTTTCATTTTCTGTTTTTAATTCAAACTTCATTACTTAACTATATGCTGTGGACACTTAATTGCAGCAATAGCAATAGCCGTAACTTTAAAATTTTCTGACTTCTCAATAACCTTTTTAACCTCTAATGGTCCAAATTTATTACTTGCATCACTGTAGGAAAGAAGTAAAGATTTATAGTTATCATGACCTAGATTTCTATACTCACAGAAATTATCCCCAACATAGTTCAAAAGAGTTAGTAAGGTTAATTCAATCATTAAAGCCTTTATTAGCAAAGTTCTTACGAATGATACTGTGCAGGACATTTTTAACAAGTAAAATTCCCAAAAACACTTGAATTCATAAAATAAGTTTTTTACTTATAAACTTTATAATTACAAAATTATTTCAGAATTATTAAATTTATATATAAGAAAATCATTAAAGCACTACCTGTAGTGTTAAATAATCATTCAATTTGCGCTATAGGTAGGGGGTTGCATTTTTTAAGAAATTGGTTTAAAAATAAGGTTCCCCATCACCCTGCCCCACATATGTGAGGGCTTTTTTTATGGTTTTAAAAATTATGTCTTTCTAAAAGTATTATTTAACTAAATATATTATTCATTAAAGCCTTTGATAATGAATAAAGTTAATAATTAATTTATTTTTTAACTAATAGTCCACCTTTTGACTTTTTTGAAAATATTTGTACTGCTATTCTCCAATAATTTTATAAAAAGCTTTTTATGGATTTAAACAATAAGCTAATACCAACCAAAATACAAACTGTTATAAAGGTTTTTTTAATAAGTATATTCCCATTTAATTTTGACAGGTGAGCTCCGAAAAATCCTCCTGTAAAGGAACCAATTATTAAAACTATCAATAAATTAAATGGAACCGATCCTATTCTTGCCAAGAATACTGCTCCTGTAAAATTCCAAAAAATCCCAACAGTAAAAAATGTCATACTTATGGCTCGAAGAAAATCCATTTCAAAAGTTTTTATTAATAGTATTGTTACAAGTAATCCAGTTCCTGAAGAAATAGAACCATTTAATATACCTATAAGAAAAATAAAAATTAAAAATCTAATTTTATGAGTAAAATTAAGCTTTTTATTACCAGATGATAACCCTAAATCTGGTTTAAGAAATGAGTAAAAAGCTAATAATATGGATATTATTCCTAAAATTAAGTACAAATACTTTTCTGATATATATTCAACTACAGAAGCCCCCAAAATTACTCCAGGTAATCCAAAAATTAAAATTTGCCAAGCAACACTTATATCATTACCTAAAGATTTGTAATTTCTTAATGAACCCCCTATTCCTAGTGCTACTGTTGCTAATTTATGACTAGCCAGAGCCTGATAATAAGGAGTACCATATAAAATCAATGCTGGCAATTGTAATAATCCTGCTCCTCCTCCAGAAATCGCTGAGAACGTATTAGAAAAAAAGGATATCAAAAAGATATAAATACTTTTGAATAAAGAATGATCAAAACTAGCTAATAATGTTGTTAATAAATAAAGCATTAACTATAAATTGCCCTTTGTATTAATAAGTGAAAATTATTCTTTTCATAAGAAACATTTGCTTTAAGAAGTCTTATCTTATCTTTTTCAATCATACTTTAAAAAAAAATGTTATTATCGGAAAAATTATCAAGAATTTTATGCATAGACAAGATGCAATTTACCTTGATCAGTTTTGTCCCAAGATAAGTAATAAAAATTGGAGAGAGTCACTTAATAAACTTACTAATTATAAATGTATTTATTGCGGTAAACCCTCAGAATCACTCGACCACCTTCACCCAATGTCAAAAGGGGGAATTAGCAATACAAGTAATTGCGTACCATGTTGTTTGTCATGTAATGGAAAGAAATCAGATTCAGAAGTTCTTAGTTGGTACAGAAAACAAAAATTTTATGATCCTCGAAGAGCTATGGCGATAAGAGCGTGGTTTAATGATGATTTAAAACTAGCGTCAGTTCTCTTGAAATACTTAAATTGAACAATGAATGATAAATTGATTGAGATTCGTAAAAATATTTTTGTATATCCTTGAATAGGATCCTTTATTTTAGTAAGCAATGTTTTTATTAAATTATTCTTATTATTTCTGAATTTATATTCTCGCTCTTAAAAATCGAAATATTAGAATAATTATCCTTCCACATTATTGGTGAATCTATAACCTTTCTCTCTGGAGACTTTACGGAAAAAATCAATCCAAATACAAAAATAATAGTAATCAAAATTATAGTTAATACTAATTTGTCTGAAATATTATTCATTAACCTAATCTATCTTGAAAAATTTTTGTCAGGAGTAGTTTTTTCATAAATTTCTAGAAAATATGATTTAAAATAATCTACTCCCTCCTTTCCAATTAATCCAAACGACCATCCACAATCATTTACTACTTGCAATGAAATTTGATTGGCCAAGTCACTTTTCTCAATCCATTTTTTCTGAGGATTGTAAGAGAAAGATATAATGTTTTCAGTTTTTACAATAGCTGATTTCATTGCTTCATCTTTAGAAAGACCATTTTGGATAGCATTGCAATATTTCTTAGAGAAATTATTAGAAATCCTATTTTGTAGCAAACTTACACTAGGATCGGAAGTATCAAAAGCTAAACCTATTGCAGGTTTTAATTGAAAAATTATAAATAAAAGTAAGGAAAAAAATAATTTTAACAACAGCTATTAATCAAAAGTTTATAAGTAATATAATAGTATTTAAATATTGTCTTTTCAATTAAATCTGATAAATAATAAAAGCAAATTAAATTTCAATTTATTAATAATTAAAAGTATTGCGATAAGTTCGGTAATAATAGTCTGAGGTTTATTTGACTACAAATATGTACGATTCATTGATGACATTGCTATTTTTTCCTGATTGGACAAATGGATTACCTTCAGATTTCTTAATTCTCCATTTTTTTGTAGGAGCTGTTATTTTTCCATTCAACATGATACATGCTAAAGCAAGAAAAATTGACCGTCAAAACCCACAAGAAGCCGCTAATGGATATAAAAATTCAGATAATGCAACATTTTTTGGATACGAGGAAATCAATTAGATTTCCATAAAATTTATTTAAGGAATTAGTTTATTGATGATAATTTCCCTAAATACAACTTTAGACCTTAAAATATTTAGTCCCAGTGAACCTATAGGAATATTCATAATTTTTGTAGGATTAATATTTACTGGCATGATTTTCTATATTATTTATGCTGTAAGTACTAATAAAGAATCCTTAGAAGATAAAAAAATAAGAACTAAAAAGGAGTACTTACAAAAGGAGAAAATAGGAAAATTATTTCCTAAGAAAAAATAAATTTAATTACTTTATTACTATAAAGATATTTATTTATATTATTAATTACTAAATCAGTAGGATCTAAAAACATTAGTTTTATTTCCCTTAAATCAAACATTTTATAAAAGTTAAATATAACAACAAAATTTTTTTTACGAGGACTTCATATTGTTAATTGCACAGCTAAATTATTTTCATATCAAGCAAAAAATGTTAAAAATGGAAAAAATAATTTGAAATCTTGGAGAATTCAGCTCAATATCTATTTCTTGCTAGTGGAGTGAATAATGGTGAAGGGTTTTGGATTGTGGGAATAAAAAATTGCGATGAAAATATCCTTGCGGATGAAAATCTTTTAGATTGCCATAGAAAAGAATTAATAGGTAATGAATCAGCAAAAGATATTCTTTTAGCTATTAATTTAAACGTAAATAATTTATTAAATGAACTAGGAAACAAAAATTATTACATTGCAAGACCTTCAATGGGGATTCCATTTGATATCCCTTTAGAAATCTTGGAAAATATCTTTGATTTTTGGATAGATATTTATAAAAATCATGACGCCTGGGAAGCTTGTTTAGGACTTCTTAAAGTTAGAAAAAGGATTCCTCTAACAAACCTAATTGAAAGCGAAAGTTTAAAGGGAAACTCAAAAAAATGGGCTATAAAAATTGAAACTTTACATACTTATGTTCCTTCTTCACTTAAAAATGAAAAATTAAATGACCCCATGTGGGAATAATTTTATATTTAAATACTAAAAATATTTACTTCGTTGGATATTTAAGTAAAAATAAAATAACCAATAATTTAAAAATGAATAAACCATATTCTTTTAGTATCAATCAAATGAACGGGATAGTTGAGGATACATACGCCAAGATAATAAATGAATGTGAAAATTTAAAAAAAAATACTAATTGTCCAAATGAGCAAATAGTAGCACTTTTAAGTGTAATTGCTTCAAATTACGCTACTACAGCAGAAAAAAACGAAAATTAAGATGATAAGTTATTTTACTTGGAGCGAATTTGATAAGAGCGTAGAACAAATAGCCTATAAATGTAGGTTTAAGGAATTTTCTGGAATATATGGAGTTCCTCGTGGCGGATTATGTCTTGCTGTAGCACTAAGCCATAAATTAAAAATTGAATTAATTTCAGTACCAATAAAGAATTCACTAATAGTAGATGATGTTTATGAAACAGGCATTACATTGACGACCTTCAAGAATATCGAAGGAGCAATGTTTTTTGTATTATTTAGTAAAATCAAACCTACATGGTGGAATACAGTATATGTAACAAAAAAAAGTCAATGGATTGTTTTTCCTTGGGAAAATACTTTAAATTCAAAAAGTGACCGCGAAGAGTACATCAAAAAAAGAGGTTTAAGTTGAAAAAGAAATTATATTTAGCAAATCCATATGGATTTTCAAAACAAACTAAAACCCTCTTACATGAATTTATTGAAATCTTCAATTATTTAAATGTAGAAGTATTTGAACCTTTTGAGAGGGCAAAACGATTAATAAAACAAGAAAGTGAGTGGGCATATGAGGTTGCAAGAAGTAATTTCCTTGATTTAAAAAAATGTGATTGTATTTTTGCGATTGTTAATGGAAATCCACCAGATGAAGGGGTAATGATTGAATTAGGTATCGCAATTGCATTAAAAAAGGAAATCTTTTTATTCAGGGATGATTTTAGAAATTGTGCTGATAGCAATCAATACCCATTAAACCTAATGTTATTTCTTGGACTGCCTAAAGATAATTGGGAAAAATATTATTTTGAATCATTACAAGATATAAAAAGTAATAAAAAAAGATTTGTGAAGTGGGCTGAAAATTAGCCAAATAAACCGTCATCCCGCAAGTAGAAGTTTTAAATTTAAATATATCTGTTAAGGTGGTAGAATATATTTTATTTAGAAAATTTTGACACAAGTTACAGTAGGAGAGAACGAGGGAATTGAATCTGCCCTTAGAAGATTTAAGAGACAGGTATCTAAATCTGGAATCTTTGCAGATTTAAAAAGACTTAGGCATCATGAAACCCCTATTGAAAAATACAAAAGAAAATTGCAACAAAGAAGAAAAGCAAGAAGAAGATAATCTCCTAGAACTTATAAAGTTTTTGTAAATTTTTAATATTATTAATTTTTATAGAGGTCTAAAAAAAATTTAACTATTTAATCTTTTTAAGCTTCTTGACAAGATTTATTCCAACTCCTGACACAGCAAGAAGATCTTTTTCATCAGCAGCTATCACAGCCTTTGTAGTTTTAAATCCAGCCTCGTACAGAGCTTTTGCGCTTTTTACTCCAACACCTGGGAGTTTAGTCAAAGTTTCAATATTTTGCTTAGAATTTACTACTTTGGGTTTTGTTTTTGTTTTTGTTTTTGTTTTTGTTTTTGTTTTTGTTTTTGCAGACTTTGCTGCTTTTTTTTCTTTCTTTAAAGGAGTTTCAGGAGTTACTGCACTTTTAAATAAAATTGATTTTAGTTTGCTGAGAAATTTAGAAATCATTGCAATACATAAGTAATAAAATTAGCTCTTTAGTTTAATATTATCAAATTCCAGAGGAATTAATAACAAGACAATAACTAATTGAATAGAAATAATTTATTTACAATTATATAAAGACACACATTTAATATTTATGCAAGCTTACGAGCCATTGCAAGGTATTCTAAATTATTTTGAAAACTAAAAAAAAGATAAAAAATATATTCAAAATTTAAAGGTATTTTATTTATTAATAGTAAAGTTAAAATCTTATTAAAGAAACGATCATAAAAATGAAGCTTATTTTTATAAGTGGACCTTCCGGAAGCGGGAAAACAACTTTATCAAATCAAATAATAAGAAAATATAAAAATGGTATTGTGTTAAGTACGGACAATTACTATAAGACAGGTTTAATAAGTAAATTACTACCAAAATTTGTAGAAGGTTTTTTTGATAGAAGTATTAGTTTTAATAACGAACTATTCAAAAAAGATTTTGATTTTATTTATAAGAATGGAATTTCAATCTGTGATCGTTATTATAATTTCGAAAAGAAAACAATTCAAAATATCTTAAACGAAACAAATAATATTAGTTTTTTAATTGTTGAGGGTATATTTGCTAAAGAATTCTCAAAGACTTTAAATAATAAGGATTATATTTTTTTAGAAATAAAAACCAAAAAAAATGAGTGCATGAAAAGAGTTGTCCAAAGAGATATAAAAGAAAGGGGGAAGGATAAAAAACAAGCTGAGAAGGATTTCTTAAAATCATGGAGTATTTATTACGAAAAATTCAAAACTTATAGCATAAAAAATAATACAAATAAATTCATTATTGAAAAAAACATTGATATAGATCACATTCTGAAAAAATTATTTAATTAAGTCTTTAAATTTTTTCTCTAATATTAAAGCACTTAAAATTGAGCCTTCAATTCTGCCAAATCCATCTCCTTCAAACCAGTCTCCGCAAAATCCAATTTTATATTTTCTACTAAATTGTAAAGATAATGGCACGGCAAGGCCAGAAGGCTGTGAAGCTCTCCATTTCATGATAGATATTTTTTCATCAAAAGTTAATTTATTTACTACAGAATTATCTTCAAACAGTTTATTGAAATTTGTAATTATTTTTTTTTTTAAAACTTCTTCATTTTTTGCACTTAAATAAGAATTAATTAACTCTGCGTTTTTTGAATGTACTACAATTCCTAATTTATTATTATCTTGCAGCTGAAAAATAATTCTTTCAAATCTATATTTTTTTTCTAATTTATTTTTTAAATAAAAATACCTTTGTTTTTTAGAATAATAATCTTTATAACTATAATTTTCATTTGTATAAATTAAAAAAGTTAACCTCGGAATAAATGTTTGTTCTTCTAAGAAATTTAATAGTAAATCTATATTTTTATCATTATTAATAGGAATAGCTTTTCTTAATGGAATTTGATTTACGTTTAATATTTTTAAAGATCTCTTATGTAATAACAAATTAGTTGAACAAATTAAATATTTAGACTTGAATTTTTCACCATTTTTTGATGTTAGTAACCATTCCTTATCATTAAACTTCATATCCACTATTAAAGTTTCAAAGAAAAAATCAATTTTCTCTTTTAAATTATTTGACTCAATTATCTTTTTCGATAATTCACGCATGGAATCTAAAGATAGATAATTAACCCCGCAAGAAAATTCAGATTTTTTTTTGGTTTCTAAATTAGAATCTTCATTTAAAAAAAATATTTCTGAGTCGTCAATTTTTATATATTTATTTTCCATTAATTCATCAATATATCTTTTTAATAAAAGATTATTTTTACTATTAGAGATATTAAAATTTGGAGAGCCATGGTTTAGTTTCCATCCTTCATATTTTTTGCTTATTCTTGTATTTGATCTCCCTCCAAGTCCACGACCAATTTCAATTAATCCAACTTTTTTTGAAATATTATTTTTTAGATAATTTGAAGCGAAAACACACGCAGATATACCTCCACCTATTATTAATAAGTCATAAGTAACATCACTTTTCATAGGTTTAATATTTACAGAAATTATCTTTCATTTTCTAAAAAATTATAAACAGAATCAAGTTTCTCTGATGATGAAAAATCAGATTCAATTACAGGTGTAATATTATTTTTTTTATAAAAACTAACTAAATCGTTTGTGAAATCAAAAAAATTCTCCAAGGCAAATAAACACTTTTCAGAGATATATACCTCTTTCCAAGGACGAAATTTAAACCGTGCTATAAATTGTTTAGAAGGAATAAATAAACTACCAAATAAATTTAATTTTTTTTCTTTTGCTACGTTTTTAAGAAAAGTCACCTCATGCTGAAGAACTTTAATATCTGTACCATATTGAAACCAAATTGAATTTATTAATCCAGTCGAAATTTTTCTTTCGAACCTTTCTCTTTCTGAAGATATATTATAATACTTTTTCAAATATGGATTGTAAGCTATACCTAATTTAACTTTTAATTTTTTTTCTTTTTTTAAATAAGCTAATACATCAACTGAGTCAAAGTTTTTTTTCTTATTTGATCCCGATACAAGCAGAATTTCATAATTTTTATTAGTCTGAGAACTTTTAACAAAATCTAAAAAATCCTGATACGATTTTTCTTTATTTTTTGAATATTGATGATAAAGACTATAGTGGTAGGTCACATTAAATTCATTATAGTTTTTAGATATGTATTTAATAGTTGAATTAAATAAATCCTTCTTTATAAGTCCTTTACATGGAATATTGATATTTTTGATATTATTTAATTTGCAGAAATTAAGTTTATCGTCTAACTGAGAAATATTTTTAAATGATAATTCAAATCTTATATTATTGTTCATTATTATGTAGTGATATTTAATCACTCAATATATTAACGAAAACTCGCATCTGCTACGATTCTTATTTTGGTAGTCGTCTTTTTATTCTTAGCCTTTAGAAAATAACTGTGGGAAATCTCTAATGCAGCTTCTAAAGAAACTTTATCTTCTGCAGATTTTGCAATAATTTGATTAAAAAATTCCCAATTTTCTGGAATTTCTAAACCGGTCCATGATAAATAAAGATCTACAAAAATACCGAAAAATAATTCATAAATTATTTCCTTTCTTCTTATCGCAGATATTTAATCCATGAAAGATTTTCATGAACTCGAGAGGTTAGAATAACAAAAAAGTATTATTTTAGAATATGGCTAGCCAAGATTATCTAATTGCAATAGCTTTAATAGAGCAAAACTTAGTAAGAGCAATGCCTCTTGGAGGTAAAGAAATTAAAGATAATTTAGAGGAATCAGAAAATTTCAAGAAACTTGGAGAAGAGGTAATTTTAAATCTTCTAATGAGAGTGTTTCAAAGAAGTGATGAAGGTGCTTTAAAAAGAGCTTCTGAAGAAAAAGGTTTGCTCCTTGTTCATATGCATCCTAAAAGAATGCAGAAAGAGCTTCCATTCATTAAATCTGAATGGATAAGAGATGGAGATACACAACAGTTTCTAAAATACCTTGGCAATCTCTCAAAAGAAGTATGGACTGTATCTTTCGTAAAATACAAAGGGATTGAATTTACTTCTATCTCGAAGAATGATGAGATCTAAAAGATATTGAAAATATTTTTCTTTTCAAAGAATTTCTTTCTTTACAATATTATTTTCCCTTGCAACTCTAAAGCAGTTTCTACCATTACCAAAATCAATTGAGGAATATTCAAAATCATTTTTAATATGCAAGGCACAATTGCCCTCAATACATATACAAGATTCAATAATTTCTCTATGAATAACATCATTAACGTAAGGTTCCCTCTCTTTCTCTTCATCAAAATGCGGGCAGGCAATACCTTCAACTATGCCTAAGCAATCAATTATGGCTAATTCTTTAGCATAAGAATCAGTTATACCTTTATCAAACCAACAAATAGCCCCAGCACTTACTCCACTCATTACAATTCCTTTTTCATAAGCATTTCGCAAAATTTTATGTAAATTCCATTCTTTCCAAACAGCTAACATACTTTTTGTATTACCTCCGCCAACATAAATGATGTCTTGAGTTAAAACTTTCTCTTCTAAGTTTTCTGTTCTAGAGAAGAAATCAATATGGCTTGTTATACAATCAAGTTTAGAAAATGCTCTATAAAAATTTAATTTGTACAAACTACTATCACCAGATGCTGTTGGAATAAAGCAAATTTTAGGTCTTTTTTTATTACTTAAAGAAACTATATATTTTTCAATTTCAAGAGAACCTAATGAACGTCCAAACCCTCCTCCCCCAATTGCGACTATATTTTTACTAGGCATATTAAATAAAAGAGTTATATATGAATTTAAGACAAATCACCATTAAAGATCAACTGGAATTAAAGAAGGTTTATTTTGATTCAATTCAATCTTTAGATGAAAAAATTTATAGTCAAGAACAAAAAAGAGCCTGGTCAAGCCAAGCATGGAATAACCCAAATTTTGATGAGTCAATAATTAAAGGAAAAGGATGGCTTTTAAGTAAACAAGGAATTAATATTGCTTTTGCCACAAGATATCCCACCGATAGAATTGCACTATTTTACTGTAAAGGCAAATTTCAAAGAAAAGGCTACGGCTCTAAGTTACTTCAAAAATTAGAAGATGAAGCAAAGAAAGAAGGTTTAGATTCTCTTTATACTGAAGCGAGCTTAATAAGTTATGAATTATTTCTTAAAAATGAATGGAAAATTATACGTAAAGAAAAAATAATTATAAATAACATTTTTTTTGAAAGATATAAAATGACTAAAATTATAAAAATTAATTAATTAATAATGTCTGGCAAAAGCAAGGGATTAATTCTGACTCAAAGGGTTCTAATTTGGGCTTTATACTTTTTTTCAGGATTTATACTTTATTCAAACCAAGGTATTTTGCCTTCATTGATAATTACTTTCTCAAGAATTATTTATCCATTATCTATTTTTTGGTTACAAATAAGAATTAAAAAAAGAACCAATTTTCTGCCTATTGATTCAAAAATGACAACTTCGCAATTGTGGTTCAATTTGTTACCCGTTATTGCCTCTCTATTAACTGTAATTTTTTCTTTAACTAATTCTTTCTTATATATCCTAGGAAAATTACTTAACTCTTAAATAAATTAATTATTATTTATTAGCCTTTGAAATTTCTCTCATAAAAAACATAATGTAAAGAAATTGGCCTTTTAAATAAATTTGTTTAAATTTTAAATAGAGATCAATAAAATCATGAAAAATATTTCATTGAAGGGAAATATTAATTTTGATAAAAAAAAAGATATAAATGATTATGAATTATTCTCTTTAAAAATCACAGATAGTTTATATAAAAAAGATATTGGAAAATTCCTTGAGTCTCTATCTTCTCACTTTATTTAGGCGAATATTCTTTTTCTGATCTTCAAATTCAAACAGTCCCATTAATAAATAAGTATTTGAGGGATAATGAGTAAAACCTTAAGAATACTCCAATGCAATTATTTCTTGCTGACTGCCAATTCTCAGATATTGAGAATCAAGTGAAAGCTTATCAATTATTTGTAGAAGCTTGGGAAAACGGTGAAATTGCAAAATCAGATAAAACAGATAAATTTGAGATGTTATTTAGAGTTCATGCTCCAGGGGAGGGTAGAGTAGTTTGTTTATGTAAGGCAGAGAGTGATAAAGAAATTTTCGAGCATTTTGCTCCATGGAGAGCCAAATTTGGCATTCATATGGAATTTACACCTGTAATAAGTTGTCAAAATGTTGTTGATTACCATAAAGATTTGTTCAAAACTTTAGGGTAACTAGCTTAAATCTAAAATTTATCGTGATTAAACCTTTTTCCAATCTTATTTATAAAAAAAAAGATAGAAATTTTCCTTCTTCAAAAAATAAGCTTAAGAAAGAAGAAAACGTCAAATCTAAACCATTAATAATATTTGGTTTTATAATCTCATTAACTTCCATCTTTTTACTTTTATTCACCATTAATAATAAATTTGGATGATATATGAGTAATTAGGACTATTACCTAGGTACAAATATGTTCTATTATTAGTTTAAAAATAACTAGCTAAATGGCGTTTAACGAAGGGGGGATGGCATCGGGCCTTCTAATCATCGCAGTATCAATAGTTTTTGCTGCGGGTTTTGGTTTCTTAGTCCTGCATTTTGTACCTGGAACTCCATTTTAGGCTATCCAACTGAATTTGATTCACAAAATATCTTAAACATTAACAGTTTCTAAATCCTGCATTTGATTGTCATCAGAATTAGATTTCTTCTTTAATCGATAGGCATAAACTAAAGATCCTAAAGCTATGGTACTAGAGGCAAAAATCCCCGATATGAGTATCAAGGCAAAAAGACCTCCTATTAGTCCCCCTTTTAATCTAAGCAAATTTGATTTAATTAAAAGTATTGATAAAAAAACAATAGTAGCTTTAAGAGAAGAGATTTTCAAAAAAGTAAATGGATAAAAAGGATTTAACAACATTTCTTTGGCGGAATATAATTTAAATTGATTCTAAAAATAAATTTAAAAAACCGCATAAAAAAAGACTCAAATGAGTCTTTTAAAATCTAAATTAAATATGATGATTTATGCATCAGGGTCAAAATTCTTTAGGTTTGGACCCGCCACAAGTCCAACAAGACCAAAAAGGACTAAAGAACCAATCCCAAAACCTGCTGCCCATGGATTGAAACCACCTAAAGCAAAAGAGGCTAATAAATTCATAATTTAAAACATAATATCTTCGAGTTAGCATACAGATTTTTATGAAAAATATACCTATATTGAGACATTTCTTCGTAATTATTAAAATCGTTTAACTCTCCCTTCATAAGAAATCCACAAAATTTTTATTATTTGTTTTATTATCTAGGCATTACTATTTTGTTGGCACAATTTAAGATCATCAAAACTTTTTTCTAATGACTTCCAACTATACCTTCATTTATGATGGAGAATGCCCATTCTGCAACCATTTTGCTGAGCTACTTGAGATCAAAAGCAAGATAAATAATATTAAAATTCTTGATGGTCGTAAAAATCTAACTCTAATTAAATCCCTCCTAAAGAAAGGTTATGACTTAGATAAAGGAGCTATTCTCCTGAAAGATGAAGATATCTTTCATGGGGCAGATGCAATTAATACTATTTGTAAACAGATAAATAATCCCTCAAGTAGTTTACTTTTGTTACTTTCTAGAGTGTTTAAATCAAATAAACGAACAAATTTGATATTTCCTTTTCTAGTAAGAGCCAGAAGATTAGCATTGATATCAAAAGGTATATCAATATCCCTAGTTTAAAAATAAAAACTTTCTAAATATTAAATAACATATTTATAAGCTTCTGTATCAATAAATGATAATTAATTATTTCTTAGCTAGAACTAAGTGGTAACAACAAGCATTAAATGATAGAAAACTTCAATCCCTTTATTTCATTGGGCGGTGACAACCAAAAAGTTAATCATATGGCTGAAGCTGCACTTGAAATGAATTTAACTTGCAATGATTTAAAGAAGGATTTAAATTTAACTGATGGTGATGTAGTGGATATGTTGCAACTAGTCATGGATAGGTTTAAAAATAGTAATTAAGTAAATATTGTAATTAATCACTATATATCAATTATTTTTTAATGAAAACAGTACAAATTGAGTTTTCGAAATATGAATCAGTTAACTTTTTATGGTCTGAATTAATAGAAGATTACGGATTTGACAAAGCCAGAAAAATAGTTTCTCAAGCTATTGACTTACAAAAAATGAATGGAACGAAAAATAATACAATGCCAATCATATTTTCAGGAACAGGAGGATTAGCTCTAATCCCAATTCAAATGCTAGAAAAAGAAAATTTTAAAATTAGTTGTAAAGATAACCAAGTTTTAATATTTAATCTAAAAAGAAAGTCATTTCAAATCTTAAATGAAGCAAACTAATCTGAATTTGTAATTTCTCGATAAGGCCAAAATTACTTTATAGTCTATTAAAACAATTTAGTAATAATGACTTTTGAAGCGACCTACCTTGGATCAAATGGTTGGCTTATAAAATTTAGAAATACCAATTTAATTATTGATCCTTGGCTAAAAGGAGATTTAATATTTCCACCAGGGGAATGGTTTTTTAAAGGATCACTAGAAGAAGAAATTTTAATAGATAAGGAAATAGATATTATTTTATTAACTCAAGGTTTGCCTGATCACTGTCATATTCCAACATTAGAAATGTTCAGAAAGGATATTCCTATAATCTGCCCTAAAAGTGCTGTTGAAATATTAGAAAAAATTGGGTTTAGTTCAATTAAAATGCTTAAGCCAACTGAAAAGACTAATCAATTTAATTTAAGTTTTGAAGCCACTGCTGGGGCTCCAGTGCCACAAATAGAAAACGGTTATATTGTTAAAGATGATCAAGATAATGGTTTTTATATAGAACCCCATGGATATCTTGATGAAAGTCTAAACAAACAAAATCTTGATGCTGTCATTACTCCTACAAAAAATTTAGAATTACCCCTAGTAGGTTCATTTGTAAAAGGTGCTGATGTTATTCCAAAATTGATTAAAAAATTCAATCCAAAATTTATACTTTCAAGTACCGTGGGCGGAGATGCAAAATATTCAGGTTTTTTAAATAATTTTATTTCAGTTCAGGAATATGAAGAGGAATTAAATTGCAATCTTGTAGATCTACAGAGTATGCAATCTATTATGATTTAAATTGATCCAAAAAGATCTTTTATTTAGTCATTTAGCTTGAAAGTAAATCTATCATAGAAGGAGTTCAAAAAATTCAATCATTAATTATTACCTCAATACTTCTATTGGCTTTAAATAGTAGCTATATCTGTGAAAATTCAAAGCTTAATCTTGTGATTAGAAATAATTTTAATGGTGACTTTTCCATATTAGAAAAAATCTCAGAATTAAAGCCCGGAGCATTTATAAATATTAATTGGAATAAAAAAAAGCTTATGCTTCCATACTCTCTAAGGAAAGATTACATTTCATTTACAGATAAAAAATGGGATTGGAGGTACCAATTCAATAAGGACGGATCGCCTAATATTAATAATCCTTCTCTATACGAACTACTTCCTTCTGGAGAAATTAAAATACATTTTTGTGAAATAGAAGATAATAGTGCAAACTTATAAATACAGGACAAGTACCCTAGATCATTCAATATTTAAAATCCTTATTAATGATGGACAATCCAAAAAACCAAAAGAGTATATCAAAATATGTAAAACTTGAAAATTACAAAGTTTTTGATTATGAAATTCCAGAAATTTATTTGGACTTCGTAATTAAGAAAAATGCTGTTAATGTAACGACAATACTAAAATTGGTAAAAAAAAATAAAAATACCAGAAATCTTATTCTTGATGGCACGGATATATTAATAAAAAAAATATTTATAGATGACTCAGTAATAGAAGAGGAATCCTACAAACAACTAAAAAATAACTTAAAAATTAAAAATATAAATAAAAGTAATTTTTTATTAAAAATAGAAGGAATAATTAAACCAAAGGAAAATACATCCCTTTTGGGAATGTATGAGAGCAATGGAATTATAACTACGCAATGCGAGGCAGAGGGATTTAGAAGGATAAGTTTTCACTCTGATAGGCCTGATATTCTTAGCAAATACACCGTGAGAATTGAGGCAGACAAGAATGATTATCCTGTCTTACTTTCAAATGGTAACGTCGTAAAAGAAAATAGTCTTAGAAATAATCGACATGAAATAATTTGGGAAGACCCATATCCGAAACCCTCATATCTATTTGCATTGGTAGCAGGGAAACTTAATTGTGTAAAAGACAATTTCATAACAAAATCAAATAAAAAAGTAAAAATAAATATTTATGTTGATTATGGCGATGAAAAATATGTTCAACATGCAATAAGTTCCCTAAAGAAATCAATGAGATGGGATGAGAATAAATATAACCTTGAATACGATTTGTCATTGTTCAATATAGTTGCAATCAGACACTTTAATATGGGAGCAATGGAAAATAAAAGTCTCAATATTTTCAACTCAAAACTAATACTAGCTAATTCTGAAACAACAACTGATGAGGAATTAGAAAGAATAGAGGGTGTTATCGCTCATGAATATTTTCATAATTGGACGGGCAATAGAGTGACTTGCAGGGATTGGTTTCAATTATCTTTAAAAGAGGGTTTAACAGTATTCAGAGATCAACAATTCACTGCAGATCTTCATAATCATGAAATCAAGAGACTTGAGGATGCAAAATTTTTAAGAAAAAATCAATTTAGAGAGGATTCTGGTCCAACATCGCATCCCGTAATGCCGGATAAATATCAAGAAATAGACAATTTCTATACGACCACGATATACGAAAAGGGATCAGAAATAATTAGAATGCTTAACAAGCTTGTAAAAGATGAAAATTTCTATAAAGGATTTAATAATTACATCTCAACATATGATGGGAAGGCTGCAACAATAGATCAATTTGTAGATAAAATTTTAGAGCACCATAAAGAAATCGATCCTAAAAAATTTAAAGTCTGGTACAAGCAAAATGGCACTCCAAAAGTTAAATTGAAGAGAATCTGGGACCAAAAAAACGAAAAACTTACCATTCAAGCCTCTCAAAGTAATCCAAAAAAGGAGAACCCATATAATGATTTACCTCTAATAATTCCTATAAATCTGGCTATTTTTTGCGGTAAAAATAAAACAATAGAGAAAACAGTTTTTTTAAAGACAAAAAAACAAGATTTTATTTTTAGGAATGTAAGATCTCACCTCCAAATCCCTTTAGTAACTTATTTTCGCGAATTCTCTTCACCAGTAGAGTGGGATTCAGACACTACCTTGGATGAAAAATTTTTAATCTTAAAATATGAAAAAGATTTTTTTACACTATCTAATACTGTAAAAGGGTTATATTATAAAGTTATTTTATGCAGATTAGATGAAAAACCAAATCATAAAATTGAAAATAAATTAATAAACACCTTAATATCATTTATAAAAAATAAAGATATTAATTTATCTCTTTTATCAGAATTACTAAGTATTCCCACGTTTGATGAAATTGAATCAGGGTTGGAAAATATAGACCCTTTAAAAATATATAAAACTATTGACGAATTAAATTATTTATTCGGTTCCAAATTAAAAAAAGAATTGTACCTTAAGCTCCAAGAAATAGAGAAAAATCTAGATAAAGTATGGCCAGAAGGTAAAAATGAAAGAAAACTAATCGAAACTATTTGGAAACTACTCTTACACAGTAATGATGAGGAAATTAAAAGCAAAATAATTAATTATGTCGATAGTAATTCGATGACGCTAGCAAAAGCTGCATTGAATTCTTTCAGTAGGATTAATTGTCCTGAAAGAAAAGTTATTTCAAATATATTCTTTAATAAATGGAAAAATAATAGTGTCGTTTTGGATAGTTGGTTCTCATTCAATGCATCTATAGAAATTGATGAAAAAACAAGCAGCATTGAAAAATTATTTGATAATAAGATTTTTGATTCAAAATCACCAAACACTTTAAGAGCTATATTAAATACTTACGTCACAAGAAATAGTACTTTTCATGCAATGGATGGTTCTGGTTATAAATATATTGCAAAAAAGATAATTGACTTTGATAAATTAAATCCAATCGTAATTTCCCGTTTTGTGAAAGTATTTAGTAGATACAATTATTATTCAGAGCCTTACAAAAGTAATATGATAGAAACAATAAAGCATATTAAAAAAAATAAACTATCAACAAATACTAAAGAAGTTTTAGATGCAATAATAGAGTGATTAATTGATATTATCTAACTAAAATAATAAAAATTGTAAATATTAAAAATAAAATAAATACAAGGTATTTATTAATAAAAATATAATCAAATAAATTTTTATTGTTATCTTTATTCCACTTTTTATTGACGTATTCTTTAGTTATAAATTTATTAGGTCTGCCACAATATAAACATGTTGGGGAAGTTTTTAAAATTAAATTTTTACATTGGGGACACTTTTTTTTTTCCATAAATTAATCTTACTGAATAAAATTGAAAGCAGAAACAATAAATAAAAATAAGTAATTTAAATTTAATTTATTATATTTTGAATAATTAAATATCATTGCAAAAACAAATTTGATTCTAACTATTTAAAAAAATTAAATATAATAAGAAATTAGTATTTAGTTTAAAATGTTTGCTATTGCACTTGGAATGTCCACTGTCGAAAAAATCACTGTTGCAATATCTGCTTCAATTTTTATAATCGCCTTTACATGGGTCTCGATTAAGGGAGATTTAAGAAAACTTGCTAATGAACTAATTGAAGATAATGAAAATAATCAGGATAATTAAAAAATCTTTTAACCTATTTTGCATGCAAACTAGGATAATCAATAATATGCCTAATTTCTTTTAGAGAAGAACCATAAATTTTTTCACCATTTAAGTGAACACCAATCCATTTTTCCTTTTGATTAAAAAAATTACTTTTAGTAGTATCCCTCTCGAGATAATCTTTATTATCCCAATTTAAAGTTATATCCCAACCTTTATAATTTTCTATCATTGTGAAATTGAGAACTTACTCAAATAATACCCAGAGAGACAGAAAACAAAAACAAAGGAAATAAGTATTTTTTTCGTTATTTTTTTTTAATATTTATGTAGTACTGACTTTTATTTTACGAGCAGCTTCATCTGCATTTTTTCTAGCCAAATTAATGTCAGAATTTGATGAGAGAACAACACCCATTCTTCTACCTTTTCTGGAAACTGGTTTGCCAAATATGAGCACTTTAGTCTTTTCAAATTCTAATGCTTCATTAAGACCCTCATAAATAGGATTTAGATACTCTTGGTTAGAAAGAATAACTCTGCTTGCAGAGGGTGCTATTAGATCTATATCCGGTATTGGTAAATTTAAAAAAGCCCTTAAATGTAATTCAAATTCATTAATATTTTGACTAACTAACGTAACCATACCAGTGTCGTGTGGTCTTGGAGATAATTCTGAAAATATAACCTCACTTCCTTTTATAAAAAACTCTACTCCGTATAATCCAGCTCCATTAAGGTTATTTAATATTCTATTTGTCATTCCCTTAGCTTCAATAATTAAGGACTCCTTGATCTCTATAGGTTGCCAACTACATTGATAGTCTCCATTAGATTGAAGATGTCCAATTGGTAAACAAAAAATATTTTCACCATTTTCTTTTCTTACAGTTAGAAGAGTAAACTCAAAATCAAAATTAATAAATTCTTCAATAATTACACCTTTAACCTTTCCTCTTGAATTTGCTTGTGCCTGCTTCCAAGCATTTTGTATATCATTTTTTGTTTCAACCAAACTCTGCCCCTTTCCTGAAGAGCTCATTAAAGGCTTAAGTAAAAGTGGGAATCCAATTTTATCTGCTTTTTTTTCTAAATCATCAAATTCAAAAATATAATCAAACTTTGCAGTTTTAATTTTTAAATCTCTAGAAGCTAAATCTCTAATTTTATCTCTATTCATTGTAATTTCTACGGTTCTAGCGTTTGGAACAATATTGAATCCTTCATGCTCTAGTTCTTTTAGGGCTTCAATTGAAAGTGCCTCTATTTCTGGGACAACATAGTCAGGCATAAATTCTTTTATAACATTTTTTAAAATATTTTTATCTCCCATATCAATTACTCTTGAATAATCAGCAACTTGCATTGCAGGTGCTTTTTCATATCGATCAATTGCGATAACTTCTAATCCTAATCTTTTAGATTCTATTACTAATTCTTTTCCAAGCTCGCCACTACCAAGCAATAAAATTCTCTTTTTAGAAAAAATTGATTCTTTCATATATATAAAACTTATTCGTCATCATCAGAAGGTTGTGAAGATGGATCATCTGTAATTTTTTTATCTTTAGAATAACTAAATAAAAAATTTCTACCAAACCAACTTTGACTTCGCATACTATTAGTTATTGATCTTGAGATTGCTCCTAAGAAAAAGATTCCAATCATTACCCAAATAATTCTTTCTAAAGCAATTGAAAGTGAAAAACCTTGACCAGAATTAATAATTTCAGTAAGAGGGTCTAAAGGGTCCAAATTTAAATTGATTAATAATATTATTTATTATAAAGGGTCAAATAAGTGAAAAATTAAAACTTATAAAAGAAATAACCAAAACCATCACATAAATTAAACACAATAAGGTCTATACAATGCTATCTTCAAAGGGTGATTTTTTTTTGACATGCAAGTCGACGTAAAAAATACTACTGTTCTTTCCGCAGATGGATCATCCATAAAATTAGGTGAATATTCAGGGGAAGTAATTTTAGTTGTTAATGTAGCTAGTTACTGTGGAAATACTGCTCAGTATGAGGACCTTCAAAAGCTACATGATTTATATTCAAGCAAAGGCCTAAGAATACTTGCATTCCCTTGTAATGATTTCGGGAAACAAGAACCAGACTCTCTTTCAGAAATAAAAGATTTTTGCACAACAAAATATGGAGTTAAGTTTGAAATCTATGAAAAAGTTCATGCCAAAGGCAACACCACAGAACCATACACAACCCTTAACAAAGTTGAACCTGAAGGAGATGTTGAATGGAATTTCGAGAAGTTTCTGATAGGTAAAGATAGTAAAGTAATTGCAAGATTCAAGCCAGGTGTTAAACCCTTTGACGAAAACTTAATAGCAGCTATTGAAGTAGCTTTAGATTCATAACAACCTTCTTATAATTAAAATAAAAACATAAAAAAAACCCTATATATTTAATTAAAAAAACCAAATTTTTCTAAAAAATAACCTATTGTAGGATTCAAACCTGTCTAGTATTCTTTAATTTAATTTAAAATCTTATAAATTATCAGAATCAACTTCTACCTCTATTATTTCATCTTTAACAGTTCTTTTTTTAGGTTTAATTGATTTTACTTCTGGCTCTTCTGTTTATTCTTTAACTTCACTTTCTTCTGCTTCCTCTGCCTTTACTTCTGACTCTACTGTTTCTTCTTTAACTTCACTTTCTTCTGCTTCCTCTGCCTTTACTTCTGAATTTGCTAAGCTTTGATATTCATCTTTACTTAAAAGGAATTTTAATAGTTTTTTGAATAATAAGAAACCTTTTTCAATTCTTTTTGGACCTAAAATTG
>QCBF01000015.1:0-25269 GCA_003281705.1 Prochlorococcus sp. AG-347-C10 | reverse complement strand
TAAAATCAGTTACTAAAAACGCAAAAGCTACAGTACTTGCAAAAATTGAAGGTAGAAACCCCGCTTATAGTGTCAAATGTAGGATCGGCGCAAACATGATCTGGGATGCCGAGAAAAGTGGGAAACTTACAAAAGACAAAACTATTGTTGAGCCAACTTCTGGAAATACAGGCATTGCTCTAGCTTTTACTGCTTCAGCAAGAGGTTATAAACTGATCCTTACCATGCCAGAATCCATGTCAATTGAAAGAAGAAGGGTTATGGCAGTGTTGGGTGCTGAAATTGTTTTAACAGAGGCATCTAAAGGTATGCCTGGAGCAATCGCTAAGGCTAAAGAAATTGCAGAAAGTAATCCTTCTCAATATTTCATGCCAGGTCAATTTGATAATCCAGCAAACCCGGAAATTCATTACAAAACTACTGGACCAGAAATCTGGGATGATTGCGATGGTGAAATTGATGTCCTAGTTGCAGGGGTTGGAACTGGCGGCACAATTACAGGAGTTTCAAGATACATTAAACAAGAGAAGGGCAAGAATATTACTTCTGTAGCTGTAGAACCATCACACAGTCCTGTTATTACACAGACAATGAATGGAGAAGAGGTTAAATCCGGTCCACATAAAATCCAAGGAATTGGAGCAGGATTTATTCCTAAGAACCTTGACTTATCAATTGTTGATAAGGTCGAACAAGTAACAAATGACGAATCAATTGAGATGGCTCTTAGGTTAGCTAAAGAGGAAGGTCTATTAGTAGGAATATCTTGTGGGGCTGCCGCTGCTGCTGCTGTTAGATTAGCTGAACAAGATGAATATGCTGGGAAGACAATTGTAGTTGTTCTACCTGATTTAGCAGAGAGGTATTTATCATCAATTATGTTTACTGAAGTTCCAAGCGGAATCATTCAAGAACCAGTCAAAGCCTAAATCTATTTTTTCTCCAGTAGTGAATCTGGTGAAATATACATCGCATCGCCATAAGAGAAGAATCTAAATTTCTCTTTTATGGCTTTTTTATATAGATCTAATAACCTTTCTCTACCAATCATTGCACTTACTAAAAGTAATAATGAACTTTTAGGGAGATGAAAATTAGTTAATAATCCATCAACCACCTTAAATTTATAACCTGGCTTAATTACTAAATCTACGTATTTAGCTATGGGAATAAAGTCATTAATTTCGTGAGAATAACAACTTTCAAGAGCTCTTACGCTAGTTGTACCAATAGCAATTATTTTTCTATCTGTTTTCTTTATTCTTTTTATTTCCTCCACTACTTCCTTATTAACACTTACCCATTCTTTGTGAAGTTTTAAGTTACTTAAATCTTCTTGATCAATTGGTTTGAATGTCCCATAACCCACGTGCAAAGTTATCGGTAAGATTATTACTCCTTTTTTTTTTAGATTGGAAATAAGACTTTTGCTTAAGTGTAAACCAGCTGTTGGTGCAGCAACTGCCCCCGGATTTGTTGCATACTCAGTTTGATAACTTTTCTCATGAAAAGATTCTTCTTCGGAATTTTTTATATAAGGAGGAAGAGGGATTTCCCCGTATTTATCAAGAAGTTCATTCATTGAATTGAGACAAGTTATATTTTCCGGAAATTTAATAAATCTCCCTCCAGTTTCTTCATCAACTCCATCAACAATCAAATTAATATCTTGTGCTAATGGAGATTTTAATTTTAATTTTCTATTTATTTTTAACTTTTTTGCTGGCTTTGCCAAACATAACCAAACACATTCGTGGGATCTTTCTAAAACTAATAATTCTACTAATGTCTTACTTTCTAATTCAACCTTTAACCTAGCTTTCATAACTTTAGTATTATTTACAATTACAAGATCCCCTTCTCTAAATTCATCTAAAAGATTCTTGGTAAATTTATTAGTTAAACAGTCTTCTTCTAAAACACTATTTCTAACTATCATCAATCTTGATTCATGCCTAATTGCAGAAGGTTTACTCGCAATTAATGAAGGATCAAGTAAATAATCATAAGCTTCAAGCTTATAATCTCTTTCTTCATTATTAATTTGAGAAATCAATTAAATTTAGGAGACAAGAGTCTCTGGCTCATCTTCAATAAGGGAAGCCAAGTCTTTTAAGAATGAAGCTCCATCAGCTCCATAGATCACTCTATGATCAGCTGTTAGATTTACTTGCATTATTTTTTTAACAGATATTGAACCATCACTATTAGCAACAACGGTTGGTTTCGATGATGCTATGGCTAAAATAGCACCGGTACCTGGAGGAAGAATTGCGTCAAATCTATCAACTCCAAACATCCCAAGGTTAGATAAAGTGAAGGTTCCCGTTGAGTATTCATCAGGTTCTAATTGTTTTGATCTTGATCTTTTTACGAGATCTTTCCATTCCCTAGACAATTCAAATAAATCAGTATTGCATGGTTCTTTTAAAACTGGAGTTATTAGTCCACCATCTTCCATCGCAACAGCAACAGCAATATTTATATTTTCTGGATAAGAAATTCCATTCTCTGAAAAACTTGAGTTAACTTGAGGATGTTTCTTTAGTGTCTTTGCAACTGCCTTTACTAGTAAAGCAGTCATAGTAACACCGTTCTGTTTTACTTTTTTGTAGAAATTATCTAATTTATCTGTGTTAATGGAATAACCCACCCTAAAACATGGCACATCTAAACTAGATTCCATATTTTTATTTACCGCTTTTTGAAGAGTATTAAATTGAACTGTTTCTCCGGGATTACCAAAACTATTTCCTGAAGTTTCTGGTTTACGTTCAACTCCCAAATTTGCACCAGGTATACTTGCAGGAGAACCACCTTCACCTATCCATGGTATAGAGACTGGTTGGCCATTAGCTTTTAAAATATCATCGGCTTGAATCCTTCCGTGAGGTCCGGATCCATGAACCTTTGCTAAATCAACACCCATTTGAGAGGCAAGTTTTTTAGCTCTCGGAGATGCAATCACCCTCGAAGAAACATTACTTGTAGCTGCATTAATTTGAACGGTATTAAAAGATGGTACAAGCTTTTCACTCTTTAAGACGACTTCTTCCGCTTCTTTATTATTATTTTCAGTCTGAACTACTGGTTTTTCTTCAGTTTTATTGCTTACCAATTCAAGTTGACTCGAACTAGAAACTTCGGGTTGATTTCCTTTATTTTGTTCTTGAACAGAAGCTATCTCATCCTCATTTTCTACAATAAGACCGATAGTCTCTCCTACTGGTGCGGTGCTGCCAGCAGGCTTTAAAACAGCCGCAAGATATCCATCTTGAAAAGATTCAACGTCCATATCTGCCTTATCAGATTCAACAACCAAGACAGATTCACCTCTTTCAACTTTATCTCCTGGATTTTTCAACCATTCCACAATCTTGCCCTCCGTCATAGTAGAACTCAAGGCAGGCATGAATATTTCGTGAGACATAAGAAAATTGTTATTGCATAAGTTTCAAGGGATTTCTACCAAACTTCCTAAAGTTTTTATGGTTAAGAACCCTTTAAACTCTTGTTTTAATTATACGAAATCATGTTCACAGTGGGAACTCTTAAAACTTAAGAAAGTAATAATTTAGATCGATTAGAATTTAAAACTTTTCGAAATTAAGATTTACTTATATTTATCAAAAATACTAAATTTTCTCTTTAATTATTATCTATAGATTGAATAACTCCATCCTTAACCGTAATCGATACTTGCATTTTTTCAATAAGATTGTCTCCCACAGTGACATCACAGAAACTATCCACTTGCCCTTGATCAACAATTTCATCCATTTTTAATTCGCGAACTTGACTCTGTTGTTGAATTAGATTTCTTTTTTGTTCTTCAATTTCATTTCGTTTTGCTGCTACTTGTTGTTGCACCTGACTAACCTGTTCTTGAACCCTTGGATCTAGAGGATTAACCGATTGGGATCTAATATTATTTACTATTTGCTGCCCCTCCTGCTCAAGTTGAGATAATTGCTGGTCAATGTTTGAAATTGCTTTACTTAATTCTTTTTCAGCATCTTCCTTCCAAGTTGGCGTAACTACAGCTTTAATAGCTATTGAGCGCTTTATAGATATTGAGTTTTTTGTTTCCATAAAAAATTAAATTACTTTTTCAATATATATAGAACAAATCAAATTTTCTTACTAAATTTGTTTTCATACATATTTTCTATTTGTAATGAATACTTTTTTTCTATTTCTTTTCTTTTTTGTTTAAGAGTTTGTGTTAACAAACCATTTTCTAAAGTAAAGGCATCAACAAAATAACAATCTAATATTTGTTCTTCTGATCTTGCTCCTATTCGACTTTTAAGCAAATTATTAATTTGTGATTTAAAAAATATACCAATGTTCTTATTAAGGTTTAATTTCAAAAGGTCTTCTTCCAAAAACTTGTTTTTAACCAATTCGACATTTGGCACTACAAGGGCTGTTAAACATTTCTTGTCTTGTCCTACAAGTTGAATCTGATTAATAAATTCAGAACTAAGAATTTCGGTCTCAAGCGGATTCGGTTCTATATTTTCACCACTTGATAGTACTATTGTATCCTTGGCTCTTCCTGTTATAAAAAGAGAACCATTTGGTATTAGGAAACCTAAATCACCAGTGTCAAACCAACCATCCTTAGATAAAACATCTTCTGTAGCTAATTGATTATTAAGATAACCTTTCATTACTTGTGGTCCCTTAACAAGAATTTTTCCGACTTCTCTGAACTTCAGAATCTTTTTTTTATCATCATTTACTATTTTGATTTCAGTAAATGCTAGAGCCTGACCAGATGATCCTCTAACATTTAATTCTCTTCTCCTACAAGTTAATACTGGACTAGTTTCTGTGAGGCCATATCCTACTAGAACATCTACACCTAAAGATTCAAAAAAAAGATCCACATGTTCTGGCAATGCACCTCCGCCGTTAATAGGAAATTTCAGTTTTTCTCCGCATAATTGTCTAAGAATATTCGGCCATAAAAAAATAGTAGACAATTTATGTAAAGGATATCGGCCAATAACAGAACCAAGTAAGGGGATTATTGATTTAGAAGTTGTTTGATTGATATCTAAATTTCTTATCTTTCTTAGACTTCTTTTGAAAACTGAACTATTACTTATCAAAAACTTAATAAGTTTTTGTTTTTTGGAAGGCATTTTTTTCAAAGCCTGAAAAAAACCATCATGTATTGCCTCCCATAGTCTTGGTACAGTTGCCATGACAACAGGTTTTACGTATGTAATATCATCTTTCAGAAATTTCGGAATTGTATAGTATTGAGAACAACCACATGAAAAAAAGAAGTATTCAGCACTTCTCTCATAAGAATGCCAGATGGGCAACACGCTTAATACTGAGGTCCCGGGTTCTGGATCAGCAATATAGGCTAAATTGATTATTTGATGTAAAAAATTTGCATGAGTCAAGGGGACACCTTTAGGTTTTCCTGTTGTCCCAGAAGTATAAAGAATAGAAGCGACGTCATCAATTTCTGGATTAAATTTTTCAAGATTATTATTTTGAGAATTTTCTTTTTCTACTGAACTTATAAATTTACTCCAACTTATTAAACTTTCAAATTGTTCATCTTCTAAATTAATTATAAATTTCAGTCTTTTTTTTAATTCTTCTTTGTTGTTTAACTTTAGCCAAATCTCCTTAGATTGAACTATTAAACCTACTGAATTAGAGTGCTCAATAATATAGTCTAATTCTACTGAAGGAGAATTAATACCTCGCACTGCATTTATAGCTCCTAAACGCATTAAGCCTTGATCTACGACTAGCCACCTTGGAGAATTTTCAGATATTACAGTAACTACATCACCCTTTACTAAACCATAATTTTTAAAAGAAAAAGAAACTTTTGTTATTAAATCAGCCAGCTCAGAATAAGAAAATTTTTCTTTGTATTTCCCTCTTAAATCGCAAACAGCTAAAGTATCACCACATTTGAATTTTAATTTTTCCCAAATTTGATCTATATGATGAAGGTTCTTAATAAAATCTCTATTTCTAGCAAATTTATCTTTTTTAAAAGGAGGTTGGGCCGAAAACCAATATGCTAAATCACTCATATTAATTAAATTGATTTTGAAATTTTAGTTTCTATTTTGATACAAAATCAAAATTAAATTCTTCTTGAATGATTTTTTTAACAATTCTCTTGACTTCTTGAACATTTAAATTTTTGTTGTAATCAATCATATTTGCCATAAGACAATTTTTTATTCCGCAAGGAACAATTTTATTAAAGTTTTCTAATTCACAGTCAATATTGATTGAAAATCCATTGATCGTAATCCATCTTTTACAACCAATCCCAATTGATGCAATTTTCTTATTTCCTATCCAAACACCAGTAAAACCCTTTCTAGAATGACATTCTAAATTAAAAGTTCCAAGTATTTTTATAATAATTTCTTCAATTTTTCTTAAGTACCAATTTAAATCTTTATTAAAATTTTTCAAATCTAAAACCAAATACGTTACTAATTGTCCTGGCATATGACAAGTTACCTCACCACCTCTATCAATCTTAAAAACATCATATTTAGCATCATTTAGAGAAAATAGTAAATTATCGTAATTAGATCCTCTCCCCAATGTATAACAGAGTTGATGCTCACCTATCCATATAAAATCAGGATTAGTTTTATCTAAAATCAATGCCTCTTGATATTCTTTTTGTAATTTATAGACATCATTGAAAAAAGAAATTTTATCAGGTTGTTTAATTATTGCTGTTCTATTAACCATATTTAAGTAGATTTAGAAAGTAAGTAAATATTTTTAGATTTGTTATGAAAATTTTAATCCATGGAAAGAATCTTGTGCTCACTGGAGCATTAAAAGAATATACTGAGGCAAAGATAGAAAAAGCAACTCATCACTATAAAGATATCGTTAAAGAAGCCGACATACACCTTTCAATAGAAAAAAACCCAAGAGTCTCGTTCCAAACAGCAGAAGTTACTATTTTTGCAAATGGTACCGTAATTAGAGCTGAAGAAAAAACTGAGAATCTATACTCAAGCATTGATTTAGTTTCAAATAAACTTTGTAGAAAATTACGTAAATACAAAGAAAGAAACAATAAAACAATTCATAATAATCAATTTAAAAATACAGAGTCTTTACCAATTGAAAGTATGGAATCAGGATTTTTAGATAAAGCTTTACTTAAGGAAGGAAGGGAAGCAAGTCTGCCTGAGCCATCTATAAAAAATAAATACTTTGAAATGAATCCAATCTCATCAGAAGAAGCAAGAAAACAATTAGATCTAATTGATCATGATTTTTATGTTTTTCGAAATAAAAAAAATAATGAACTTCAAGTTATATATAAGAGGAATCATGGAGGTTATGGACTGATTCAATCTAAATAACTTTTAAATGCCCAATATTGAATATGAATTAAACGAAAAAATTCATGCCATTATTATTAATCCCTATCTAACCTGGGAAGATTTCTGCGCGAATTGCGATTTAATAAAAAAATATAATATTAAGAATATTTCTACTTCACTTAATTATTTAGATGATTTTAAAAACCGTTTGAGCAATTACAGCGCAAACATAAATGCACTCATTTCTTACCCTTTAGCAGATTTACCAGTAACGTTTATTGAAGAATTGGTTAATTTTGCAAAAGATAAAGGTGCAAACGGAATTGAATATATACCGAATTTTATCAATTTATCCAAAAGAAACTTAGAAACTTTCGCTGCTGAAATTGAGCAAGTGAAGTTATCTGGATTACCAGTTTCAATAATCATAAATAAATCAAAACTACAAAAAGAAGTTTTGTACAATGCGATAGAAATATCTTTGGAATTAGGAATAAAAAATTTTCAATTCGGGGACGGTTTTGGACCTACTATTACATCAAATGATGTAGCGGAAATACTAAAAATAACGAGCTCCCAAAATCAAATTAAAGTTGTAGGTGGTGTAAAAAAACTTAAACAAGTTATTGATTTATTAGATAATGGAATTAGTTGCGTGGGAACTTCTAATTTTTGTGAGATTTTTCAAGAAGTAAAGGTTATTTAAATGTCTGGTTCTGGAGAGTGCAGACTAGAAGGTCTCTGTATTAAAGCTTCTCCATTAGGAGAGAATGATAGATTAATAACTATTCTTACAGATGAGCAAGGGATTGTTCGATTAGCGGTACCTGGTGCTAGGCGTCCTAAAAGTAGTCTTGCCGCAGCTACTCCATTAACATATTTAAGTCTGCAGATTTTTGGGAAAAGAAATCTTAAATCTGTGCGTCAAATTAAAATATTAAAAAGCTATTCTGGTCTAGGGAAAAATATTGAATGTCTTGCAGCTGCGCAAGCAATAACTGAATTAACTTTTTTATTAGTAGGTAATAATGATAAGCAACAAAACTATTTATCTTGTGTTCTTGCTCATCTAGATAGGATTTATCTGTATGAAGAATCTAAAGAAGAAGATATTAAAATGCTCTCAATGAGTATTCAATCTTTAATCCATCTATTAGCCATTGGAGGTATAAATTTACCAATTCATCATTGCTGTAAAACTGGAGAACCTATTACTCCTCCTTTAGGAAATTGGGAATGGAGTTGTTATTATTTGCCAAGTGAAGGATTTTCGTCAATTGAAGATCCTCAAAGTAATCTGAAAATAAATGCATCTGAAGTTGCTCTATTACAAAGACTTCTTTTTCCCGAATTACCAATAAAATCTAATGGAGAGTTATTGGGACCTAAAAAAGTCTGGCTTAAAATATTATTTATTATTGAGACTTGGATCTCTGCTCAACTAGAGAAAGATCTATCTTCACTAAAAATGTTGAGAGAAATATATAGTTAAGATTTTCATAAATCATTAATAAATTTAAAAATTATGATCATGGCGGCTCTAACTGTTAACTTTATAAATAGCTAAATCAATTAATGTGGTTCATATTGCCTGGTTGGGTAAAAAATCCCCTTTTTGCGGAAATGTAACTTACGGTAATTCAACTACTAAGGAATTGAAGGCCAGAGGCCATAAAATTAGTTTTATTCATTTCGACAATCCCTCTAGTTCAAATTCATCAAAACCATTATTTATTGCAAATGATCCTGATGTAAGTCTCCCGTATTTAATTAAATCTCAGGTTTATACAATACCCTCGCCAAGGGCAGAAAAAGAGCTAAGGCTATCATTGGAAAGATTAAAACCTGACATAGTACATGCAAGCCTAACTTTATCTCCTTTAGACTTTAGACTTCCAGAGCTTTGTAATGAAATTAATGTTCCTCTTATAGGAACATTTCATCCACCATTTGATGCAAACAATAGAAATCTAACTGCGAGCACTCAACAATTAACGTATCAACTTTATGCTCCCTCCTTAGCAAAGTTCGATAAAATAATTATTTTTTCTGAACCGCAAAAAAATGTTCTTGAGAAATTAGGAGTACCTAAAGAAAAACAAATAATTATTCCAAACGGCGTTGATGAAAATATTTGGAAACCTTTTTGCGAAAAAAGTAAAAAATATGATCAGGTAAAAAACAAACTTGGAAATGAAAGAATCTTTTTATATATGGGAAGGATTGCAAATGAGAAAAATATCGAGGCACTTTTACGTTCTTGGCGCCAAACAAAAACTCAAAATTGCAAGTTAGTTATTGTTGGGGATGGACCAATGAAGCCAACACTTGAAAATAGTTTTTCTAACCTTGGAAATGAGAAATTAATTTGGTGGGGTGCCGAATTAGATTTAGAAACTAGGATATCAATAATGCAAATAGCAGAAGTATTTTTCTTACCAAGCTTAGTAGAAGGTTTATCATTATCACTTTTAGAGGCAATGTCTGCTTGTACTGCATGTGTAGCTACAGACGCGGGTGCTGATGGTGAAGTTTTAGATAACGGAGCAGGAATAGTAATTTCAACTGATAATGTGGCTGCACAATTAAAAACTATAATCCCAATTCTTGTAGAACACCCTTCATTTACAAAAAATCTTGGAGAAAAAGCTAGAGAACGTATACTTGAGAGATACACAATTACTAAAAATATAAATTCACTCGAAAAAGTTTATATGAACTTAAAAGATAATTGAAAAACCTAACGAAACTCTTTACTTCGATTACTAGCTGAGACTATTGATTCAATTAATGCTGACCTTACACTCTTTTTTTCTAAAACCCTTAAAGCAGAAATAGTTGTTCCACCTGGAGAGGTTACTAAATTTTTAAGCTCAGAAGTAGTAAGTTTATTTTCCTTTATTAGACAAATAGTCCCTAGTATCATTTCCATAACAAGTTCCTCTGAAATTATTTTTGGTAATCCACCGCTCAATCCTCCATCACTTAATGCTTCTATAATTAAAGCAATAATTGCTGGACCTGATGAAGTTAAAGCTAAAAATATATCAAGGTAATCTTCAGTAAATTCATAAATTTTACTAGTATTTTTAAATAATTTTTTTGTAAATTGTTTCTGATCTTCTGAAATTTCATCTCCCCAAGAAATCCCTGTTAAACCTTTTCCGATAGTTATTGGAATATTTGTAACCACCCTCGCACATTTATGATTTGGAAACTTTTGAGTAAGTCTATTTATTGAAACCCCAGCAAGAATTGAAACTATTAAATTGTCCTTGTTATTTATATGATGGGCCTCACTTATATCATTTAATTGTTGGGGTTTTATCGAAAGAAGTTTATATTGACAATCCCAAATTATTTTTGACTCTTTAGAACCTGATTTATAAACGTTTATATTATGGTTATAATTTTTTTTTATGTTTTCTAAACTTTTTTCTTTATTTACAACACAAAAAACATTCTCTGGCTGAATTAATTTGTTATCTAAAAGAGGAGTAACTATAGCACTTGCAATATTTCCAAAACCAATAATAGCAATTTTATCTATCACAGATTAATCATGAATAAGCACTTAATTTAGAATTACCCCATGCTGGCTCAGGAGTAGTATTTTTGCCCAAACTATATTGTGGTGTGTTTTCTGTAGACACAGAAGAAGGAGAAGCTTCTTCTGGAGAAGAACTAGTTACATTTACACAACTTGGAGCAAAAAGAAAAATACTTTCACCGACTCTCTCTTGATGTCCATCAATTGCATATGTGCCCCCAGCAATAAAATCAACCGCTCTTTGAGCTTGATCAGGATCCATCATAGTTAAATTTAGAATTACAGTTTTTCTCTCTCTTAATGCTTGTATAGCTTGAGGCATCTCATCAAAACTTCTTGGTTCCATTAAGCTTACTTCTGAGGATGAATTTGATATCCCAGGCATACCAACTACTTTTGATGATCTGTTGTTATTCATAAAATCGAATGGATTGGAATTTGCAAGGGCATTTGGATTCTTTGGATTTTGTTTGAAATTATTAATATCATTTAATTCATCCTCTGAAGCATAATCCAACTCATCAAAATCATCATCGAGATACTCATCACCTGCAACAACTGCCTTTAATCTAGAAATAAGTGACACCTTTTAAATCCTCTTGAAATTGATTACTAAGGTTTAAGAACCTTGAGTAATAAATTCATTTTTTAAATGAATAAACTACCTATACTTAAATAACGTTAGTTGAACTTTACTGCAAGTTTATAGATAAGATTTTTATAAAAAAATAAATAATTAGGATCTACCTCCAAAAATTAATGATCCTAATCTTAACCAAGTTGATCCAGCATCAATAGCTTCCTCCCAATCACCTGACATCCCCATGGAACAATCTGGTAGTTGCAGAGAATCAGCGAGGGCACGACATTTTTTGAACAACCCTGAATTTTCTTTAGAGCTCAGTCCTTTAGGATTGATAGTCATCAAACCAGTTAATGAAATATTTTTCAATTCTTGAATTTCTCTCCATTTCAAAATTAAAAATTCAGGATTAAAGCCTCCTTTAGTGGGGTCATCACTCAACTTAACCTGCAACATTATTAATGGATTTTTCTTCTCTTCACATGAAATATTAGAAATCTTTTGCAACTTTTCAAATGAATCTACTGAATGAATGTATTTAAAATTTTGAACTATTTTTCTTATTTTATTACTTTGTATCCTTCCAATAAAGTGCCAATTTATTGATTCATTGTCCTTTAAGATTAATTGTTTTTCAAACGCCTCTTGAACCTTACTTTCACCAAAATCGTTCTGACCAATATTTAGAATGGTCTTGATTTCTTGACTTTTAATTCCTTTACTTACCGCAAGAATATTTACATTTGATGGTATTTTATTTTTTATTTTCAAATAATTTGTAGGGTTCACCTTTATAAGAAAGTTTGCGTAAATAAATTCTCCCATTTAGATAGTTCTTCAGATCCTTTTCTTCTAGCTTTTTGAAGATTTAATTCGGCCTGATTACGGGCATCTAAATAAGGTATAACTTCAAAAAAAACTTCTCTCTGTCGAACTTCTACCAAGAAAAACATTTTTTGAGCGTATAAAGTCGCATAAATATCTCTCCCATCATTTCCAGGAGAAACTTGGTATAACATGCCAAATGTTGGATGGTTTAAATAACGCTCAGAACTCAAACCTAAAATATTGTGTTATTTATAATGCACCATACAGTTTTCTAAGAAAAATTGCTATGCAAATAAAACAAATCGATAATGTATTAACAATTACATTGAGAGATTTTGAAGGATAAAGAGTTCTAAATCTATTGGTTTTTATAATAATTTTTTTCTTTGATAGTAATGATTCTGCTCCATGGTCAATTCTCAGAAATATATTTTGAAATAACCTTTCCACTAAGATTAATAAAACATTAAAGGATTTCTTTAATCCTAAATTTCGAAAATTTATTGATCTAACTGACACTGATTTAATGATATTTTGAAGTTCTTCCTGCACTAGAGGAATGAAACGTAATGCAATTAACAACTGAAAAAGCCACTTACTAGTAGGCAATCCAATCTTTCTTAATGGATACATGAACCAACTTAATCCCCATACAATGTCTTCCTGCATTGTGGTTAAAAGCATTAAATTCACACTATGAATAACGGTAAATATCAAAGTGGAGGTTTTTATTCCTAATTCAAAGGCTTTTCTTGATAAATTGTAGGGCCCAAAATTAATAAACCACACCTTCTGCGAAGGAATTTGCAAAATATTCCAATCTTTTTGGCTTTCCAGTACTACTTGCAACTCATTAGGATTTCTTAAGTAGCCATCAACAGATTGAATATCAGACGAGGCAAGTATTGATATACATCCAATTAAAAGTGATAAACATGAGAGAAAAAATAATGATCTCCACCATACTCTAGATGGCAATAAACTTAAAAAAGTAATTAATAGTAAAAAACCAACTAAACTCAATCTCCATATTGGACCTGCCAAAATTGGAGTGATTAAAAATATCATTACGATAATTATTTTTAATCTACTATCTATAATTCTTAGCCAACTTCTATTACCATGAACGTATTGACCAACAGAAAATTTAGTTAGCAAATTCATTAATCTTTATTAATTAACTCAATATTTTCTCTTTCGACTTCTTTATTTAAAGCTCTTTGCTGTTTTCCTCTCCAAAGTAAAATGAGGGGTGTGCCTTCAAATCCTAAATTTACTCTAATTTGTTTTTCAATATATCTTCTATAAGTTATTCCGAATAATTTAGGGTCATTTACAAAAAGAGTAAAAGTGGGAGGTTTGTTCTTTACTTGAGTACCGTAATAAAGCCTAGCTTGCTTGCCGCTTCTCTTCGTTGGAGGACTTTTCCAACTGGTTGATTCTTTAAGTACCTCATTAACTACAGATGTTGTAACTCTTCTTCTATGTTGATTTACTGCATAAAGAGCATTCTCAAAAATATTATCAACTCTTTGACCAGTTAGGGCAGATATAAAAATCATTTTTGACCAATGTAAAAAATAAAGTTTAGATCTAAATTCTTTTTCTACTTGATAAATTGTTGAACTATTTTTTTCTACAAGATCCCATTTATTAACAACAATTATGCAAGCTCTGCCTTGTTCTTCTATGCGCCCAGCCAGCTTCTGATCTTGATCAGTTACACCGTCAACCGCATCTATAACTAACACACAAACATCACTTCTATCTATAGATTTAAAAGCCCTATTAATACCAAAGAATTCAGTGCCATATTTAACATTTTTCTTTCTTCTAATCCCTGCAGTATCAATAATTTTCCAATGATTATCACCTTTTTTAATAAGTGTATCTATTGAGTCAGTTGTTGTACCACTAATATCACTAACTATTGCTCTTTTTTCTCCACAGATTGAATTTAACAAACTAGATTTACCAACATTAGGCCTGCCAATAATTGACATCATTATCTTTTCTTCATCATCCTGGATATTATTTTCAGGAAGTTCACCAATAACGAGATCTAAAAGATCTCCAGTACCTGAACCGTGAATAGCCGAAACAGGGTTAGGTTCCCCCAATCCTAATTTCCAGAACTCTGAAGCTAGGGATATTCCTAGAGTAGTCGATTCGCATTTGTTAACAGCAACAATTGTTTTACAGCTTGAGCTTCTTAACCATTTTGCTATTGATAAATCACCATCAGTAACGCCTTGATTCCCATCTACCACCAGTAACGCTAGTGAAGCCTCTTCTAGAGCCAAGAAAACTTGTTTCCTTATCTCTGGGAGAAATTCACTATCATCATCAAAAACTAAACCTCCAGTATCAACTATTTGAAATTCCTTACCTCCCCATGAAGCATTTTGATAAGTTCTATCTCTTGTAACACCAGGTTTATCAAATACTATTGCATCATTACTTTGACAAAGACGATTAACTAAGGTAGATTTCCCAACGTTAGGTCTTCCGATAATTGCTATTGTAGGAAGAATCAATTCTTCTCTCCAAAGAAAGTAGTATCCATTACAACTATACCTTTAATAGAATCATTTACCTTATTAAAAAAACTTATTTGATTTCTGGATCGCCAAAATGTCCTTTAACTGGATTAAGAGGTGGTGAACTAGGAATTGGCATTAATACATTATCTTTTGAAAAACAATCATTTTCAATCGCCCAATAAATCAACCAATTTACTGCCGTCGCTCTTCTAGTTCTTCTTGGATAGAGTTCATTAATCTTATAACCTTTAAAATTAAGAAAATTTTTCAATCCCTGTTTACAGTCTTTTGGAATTGATCTAGTCAAATGTATTGAGGCTGGTCGCTCTGAAATTATTTGAGGAGCTTTTTCAAATTTTTCTGACCAATAAGAAGGAGTCAATGCGCTTGAAACCCAATTATTTAAAGTTGTTTCTCTATTATAAAAAAGTCTTTCCCAAACCAATTCACAAACAAAAACATCACTAACCCTATCTTCGAGAACAAGAAATAATAGATCCTTGCATATTGGCCATGTAAATTGATTTTCAACTAATTTTTCTTTTTTATACATTAATCGAACCTTATCAAAATCAAAGAAAAATAAGGCATAAATTCCTTTTTATATTGTGATGCATATTGAATAATTTGATCAGGCATCCCAACACTTAAAGCTATTAATGTTGTATTGATGATATCCTCTTTTTTTAAAATTTCCCTGACTAAATTCCATCTTTTGCCAACTTTCATAATGGCCAATATCGTTTTATTTGCCTTACTTTCCCTAATTAGGGTTGTTAATTCAGATTCTGAAGAAGGGCATTCTTTTATGATCAATGTCTCGCCTTTTTTTACCAAATCAAAATCATTCAAAGCTGCTGCTGCTGAAATAGAGGAAATACCAGGTATGGTTTTGGTAATAATTTCAGCATGATTATTTTTTATTAACCTCAAAATATTAGAAGAACTTGCAAATAGTGAAGTATCTCCAAGACAAAGTAAAACAACTGATTCGCCATTTTGTATAAATTTCACAATTTTTTCTACAGCATTAGACCATATTTCATCAGGATCAAAATCCTTCCTAGCCATTGGAAAGATGATAGGGATATTTTTTTTAAATTTGGTGTATTTCTTGACTATTTCCGCAGCAAAACTCTTTTTATTATCATCTGATATTGGGAAAACTATAACTTTCGCTTTTTTTATTGCATCCACAGCAGCAATTGTTAAAAGCGATGGATCTCCCGGACCTACACCAACGATGGTAAATGTTGGTAAATCATTTTTATATCGATTAAGTAAACTTAAGAACTTGTTTATTATCATTTTTATTTTATTAACTTTAGCTATGTACTCTTGGCAATATAAAAGTTTCAGCTAGTATTGCTGACTCAATTTCAGACAATTCCTCTAACCTTTTGAAAGTTTGATTTTTAGAGAATTTAGTTTGCGCTAGTTTCCAGTAAACTCCAAAATGTCTTGCCTCACTCTCAAGTAGAGACTCATAAAGGGATTTAAACGATTTATCTTCAGAATTCAGCGCAAGCAAGCTTAATCTTTCATGACTTCTTGCTTCAATAAGTCCTGCGATTAAGAAACTATCAAGCATTCTATTGGGCTCTTCCTTTCTTATATTCTTGGACAACTCAGCTCCATATGGAGGCGGTTGTAAGGACTCAAGAGAATGTCCAAGATCCTTTAAAAAATAAAGTATTTTTTCAAAATGCTCTAATTCCTCTCTCGCTATTGGACTTAAAACTTCTGCCAGATTTGGTTCTGATGGATATCTAAACATCAATTGAATAGCTACTCCTGCTGCTTTTCTTTCACAATGAGCATGGTCAATAAGAATTTCTATTGGATTAGATAATGCGAGTTTGATCCACTCATCTGAGGTAAATGAAGATAAATATTTAATATGAGAAGTGGGCCTTTTAAAATCGACTAGCATTTAATCTTTACTACTTAAATATCCAATAATTCCTTCAAGAGCTAAGGAATAACTTGATATGCCGAATCCACTAATAATTCCTATAGCTTTATCTGTAAGAAAAGATTCTTTACGAAAATCTTCTCTACTAAAAATATTTGAAATATGTAACTCTACAAAAGGAATTTTTGATCCAATTAAAGCATCACGAATAGAAATCGAGGTATGAGTAAAAGCGCCAGCATTTATAAGAATACCTTGGATACTTTTTACAGACTCCTGAATTTTATCTACTATTTCTCCTTCGTGATTACTTTGAAAACATTCAAGATTAATACTTTTTTCTTTAGCTACTTTAGTTAAATCTTTTTCTATATCACTCAATGTTTTATTACCATAAATTTCAGGTTCTCTAGTGCCCAAAAGATTAAGATTTGGCCCATTTATCAATAAAATATTCATCATCAATAAAGTCTTTTCTTTACAAATGCTATCTAGAAAGAAACAAAAAAACCAAAACAATTTCACACAAAGTGTCCATTAACTGATAAGTTCAAATAGTGGGGGTCGGTGCCCGAGTGGTTAAAGGGGGCGGACTGTAAATCCGCTGGCTCTGCCTACGTTGGTTCAAATCCAACCCGGCCCACTTTAAAATTGCCCTTGTAGCTCAGCGGTAGAGCACTCCCTTGGTAAGGGAGAGGTCTCGGGTTCAAGTCCCGACGAGGGCATGAGCAAAAGCATTGCTACGAAAGAAGTTATAAGAATATGAAATAAATAAAGAAATTATTGACTTAAGGAGTCTTCTTTTTGCCTTTTAGGATCATCAATAAAGGTAATCCAATAAGCATTAGACTCCCATCAATTAACAAAAAAGTGTTCAGATTCATTTATCCTTACCTTCATTAATTTCAAAAAATAGAGGGATACCTTTTTTTACTGGATCTTTCTTCATATCTTCCATTTCCTTCCTTAATTTCTTGTAGTATGCAAGTTCCTCAGGATCATCAGAGCCAAGGCCATACCCCATTGTTGCGGCAAGATAAATCCTATGCATTCTGTAAGAACTTAAAGTCATACTGCGATCATAAACAATTAAATGTTAAATCAGAAAACAAAAGATTTTAATCATGAGAATTGTAAATGGATGAGCAGATCAGATGCTAATAAGTTAGCAGCTTAAATTTATTAAATATCAGGATACTTATTTTTTAAAAGCTCCATTAACCTTGTCTGTACAGATTCTTTTGATGTCTCATCATTATTAATATCAGGAATTAAATAGGATTTTTTAATTGCAATTTCCCATAGTTTTTCTTGGAGGATTAAATTTTCATCTACATTATCTTTTCTTGAATTTAAGCCTATTAATTTTTTACCTAATTGTTCAATTTTATTTTGATAAGACTCAATTTCATTACTAACAAAGTTTTTAAAAACTCCATTATCGTAATGCTTTAACTTTACTTTTTTCCATAATGAATTCAGATTTTTATCTTGAAGCCTAAGTTGGCAAATTTTTTCAATATTATTATCAATGCTCAATTCATTCTGTAATTCAAGATAAAGATTATCTAAAGCAGTTTCTAGAATGAATTTTGATAATGTGGTTTCTGAATTTAAAGCATCTAAATCATTGAGTTGTTTCTCAGCAAATTGGAACACACCTTTTTTTTTCCAATAATTTCTAATATCTGAAATCTTTTTTTGATAATTGCTATCTAATCTAATATTTAATTGTTTTTTTGATTCTGCTTCTTTCTTGTCTTCTGCCTTTAATACGTCATTTTTATCTAATAAATCTTCAATAACTTTCATTTTAAGCCCAAAACTTATAGCCAATTTCTTAATATTGTCCCCTTGTTGATATCTTTCAATAATTCTATTTTCCCTATTATTTTTTAGAGTCGATTCGCCCCAGCGTTCTGCAGGCCATTGATCTCGTATCCTTTTATATAGAGTAGCTTTCGGAAGTTTTAATTTATCAGCGAGTTCAATGTAAGATTTATATTCTTTTCCCATGTAAGAAATATTGCTTTGCTTTACAGAGCCAGCCCATTCTTCCTCTGGAAGTCCTTTTTTAATTTTTGAGTGCAGTGAAGTAGCTTTTATACCCAGGTATCTGGCGAGTTCAATGTAAGATTTATATTCTTTTCCCATGTAAGAAATATTGCTTTGCTTTACTGGGTCACCCCATTTCTCCTCGGGCCAATTTTTATTTATCCTTTGCCTCAAGATTTCAGGAGGTATTGATAATGCTTCTGCAAGGCTTTTAATGGTTGGGAAACTCTTACCTTTATAACGAATGTGAGTGAAAGCATTCTTCGAGGAAATCGCCTGTTTAATCATTTCAAGCTCATCTTTAGCTTTTAAGGATTTAGCTTGAATTAAGAGTTCTCTGAGTATTTGGGCGTTACCGTTCCTAATCGCAGAATTAATCTTAGATCTAAAATCGCCCTTTAATTCAGTCATATAAGAATTTTACTACAGCCATATTATAACCTAGGTCGTATTTATTACAATACTACAGTAATAACATAGATTTTACCTAAAAAAATTTCTTAGAAAACCAATAAGTTGACAACCCCTTGTACAGGGGGTAGTATTTTATTATTACTTATTAAATTAAATGTTAGTTGAGTCTGAAGTAGTCAAGTCCGCCAAAGAGAAGAATCTTATGGATGGAGTAATAACAATTTCCTTCGAGTGTAAATTGCCTGATGGCAGAATTATCCACGCATTAGGTAAGCAAAGTGAAGTCCCAATTGGAATTTTTTGCTCTGAGGTGTTTATTCATAAATTGCCAGTTACATTAATCGCTTTCCCTGGAAGTGTTGATGATCCAAAAGTTAGGTATGAAATTGCTCCATGGTCTAACCAATCAGATCTTTTTAAAGCAGCATTATTTTCAAGATTAATAAACATCACCTCAAAAGGATTTCTAGAGACATTAGATTGGGGAGAAGCGGATACAAACTCGTTATTTGAGAATTCCTTTAGATGGCAGTTGGAAAATACCTATAAAAATAGTGGCTCATTAGATGAGTCTTCGAGGGAAGAAATAAAAGAAGAATTCTTACTTAACGAAAATAATGATTCTGAAAGCAACGAAGATGATCCCTTGAAGGGTTTTTTTGAAATTTGTAAAGATTCCAAAAATGGCAAAATCAATTATCTAGATAAAAGCTTTCCCTCAATTGCTTCTTTGGCAAGAGAATTGAAAATTGGACCTCAAACTTTAGCGAAAAGAATTCGTGACGGATGGCCTGAAGAAAAATGGGGTGAGAAAAAGAACTTTGAAGTTAAATACAAAGGCCAAAGCTTTCCTTCGATTTCTAATCTCGCTAAGTTTTTAGGGATCAATCCTCAGACCCTTAGGCGTCGTTTTAATAGAGGTTGGCCAGAGGATAAATGGGGGTCTAACTAAATGGAAGAACAGAATAATAAGAGAAATGAAATAAACTTTTCAGCAAAAACAGATGTAGGCATTCATCGGAAATTAGCTGAGGAAGAGGGTTTAACAATAAAAGAATTACATGAAAAAATAACTGCCGAGAAAAGTATTCAAATTATTGCTGAGATAAGAAAAGCAAAAGGTATTGAATTATTGCCAAAAGAGGAGCTCAAGCTAATGATAAATGAGCTCTCTTCTATGGAGAAGGGATTAAGCAATATGGAAACAAGCCAATTATTAACTTTGATTCATCAAGGATTTGGGAAACTTCCTAGTTTAGCCGCTGCAACTCTACTAAAAGTTAAAAAAGATGCTAGTTATGAAATTATAAAAAAACTGAGGAATCTATTAAAAGAAACTGATGAAGATAATCAAGGTTCAGATTCCTCTACAGATTCAACAGACTTTCCACAACTTAATAATCCAGAACTAGATCAAATAGTTCAAAGTCTTCAAGATATAGTTAAAAATCCCTCAGGTATTGAGGAGGAAATTGGTAATAGCGAAGTAAGCAATTTAGAAAGACCTGAGCCGATCTCTAACGGAAGTGATGATAAAAAAGAAGAGAAAGAGAAAGAGAAAGAGAAAGAGATAGAGACAGAGACAGAAAAAATTAATTTACCTGAATTTAAAATTAGGAACGCTCTGTCTACTGTAAGACTCTTAGAAAATCTTAAGGCAGCTAATGTAGATGACCGATTGGGGATGAATTTTTTGTTGGAGGTTCCAAGACAAAAAATTTGGAATTGCCTTTGTGAAAATCCAGAGGAAACTATACGTGAACTGAGAAATAATTTAGATAAATCTGATGGAAATATAAATAAATTAATTGCACAAATATTAGATGAATATGCGTGTGTAAAATCAATGCCTTTACCTCTTGATTACAACGATAACTGGGTAGATAAAAAAGGAAGAAAAATAAAACAACCAGTAAGACCATTCCTCATGCAGCTGTATGAAACATGGTTACTAAAAAAACAAAAATCCCGTCTTAATCTCTCTGATGCAGGAGCAGGTAAAACATTGGCAGCAGTTTTGGCTTCACAAGCATGTAATTCCAAATTAACTTTAATTTTTACTCCTAAGCATGTAATTGATTCTTGGGAACTAACTTTTCGTAATGCATTTCCAAGCGTTGAGGTTCTTAGACAAACTTGGGAACCAAATTGGAAGAAAAAAGGAAATAGAGTTTTGATTATCAATTATGAAAGATTAAAAACAGAACCAAAAACGCATAATCAGATAATGCATTTTGCTAAAGATCAAGAAGTCGACTTTGTAGTATTAGATGAAACTCACATAGCAAAACAAAGAGGGTCTCTTGAAACAATTTCAAAAGAAGAAGTTGATGATGAGTTTGAAAATAAAAAAGATGATGAAAATGTAAGTGCTAGAAGAAAAGAGTTAGAGACTTTATTAATTGAATTAAGAAGTAAGAATTCAGAAATGAGGATATATGGTTTAACAGCATCGCCAGCTTTAAATGATCTAACTGAACCTATTACACTTCTCTCACTAATTAATCCAGGCAGAGATGTATCTGGGATGAATCATTTGGCAAATATAGCTAATGGTTTAAAGGTTCACCAGGAACTTACAATGGTATCTACAAGATGGAGGCAATCTGCAGAGGCTAAGACATATAAAGTTAATAGAAAACTAATTAAAGTTGATATCTCAGATAAACTTGATGATCTAATTAATGATTCTACTTTTTATGCCCTTACACAAGAACAGCATTCATTAGATGGAAAAATTATAGAGTTGAGGAAAATTCTTTCTGATGGCGAACCAACCATAATTTTTGTTCATCATGTGGAAGGAATTGTCGAAAAAATAAGAGAGAGACTTACATATTATGGATATTCAGTAGGAGTTTATTATGGCGCTGATAAATCAGGATTAAATCCTTTTTTTGATAAAGAAAATCAAGTCCTTATTGCTTCAATGAGTGCAATTGGTACAGGATTTGATTCTTTACAGGAATGTTGTTCAAAAGCAGTCTTTTTTGCCTTGCCTTGGACATATGAGATGAGGAAGCAATGCGAAGCAAGAATTGCTAGAACTGGCCAAATTAATGATTGCGAAATAATTACCCTAGAAGCTTTTTATGAAGTTAATCATCCAAAAATAAATTCGAAAGACACTATTTGGTCTTGGGATAAGGAAGTAGCCAAATTAATTCACTCAAAAAGAGAAATGTCAGACTTAGTAGTCGATGGTGAAATTCCTAGCTTAAATTCAGATACTTTGCTTGCTAAAGCCCAAGAGGGTAGAAGGTTGTGGATTGAAAGACTAGAAGCATTAGGAGGAATAACTTATAAAAAAGGGAATATTAGTATTCCAATTGTCTTTAAAAATGAAACTGAAAAGAAAAAAGTTTTAGGTAAATTTGGAAATAACTTTAGTCAGATAAACGCAAAATGGAACTCATCTAGAAGTGCAAAGATATTTGAAAGAATTAAAAAAGATCCAACAGAATTTGCTCTTTATCATACTTACTTTAGAGAAAACAGGAAAACATGGACAACAATTCCTCTCAAAGAAGTAATTAAGCAACTTAAAGATAAAGAGGGATTGGTGATAGGAGACTTTGGCTGTGGTGAAGGAGACTTGGCAAAAGCAATAGGAGATAAATCCAAAGTCTTTAGCTTTGATATGCACCCAGTAAGTGACTCAATAATTCAATGTAATATTGCTGAGGGAGTCCCTATTGCTCCAAATAGTTTAGATTTGGCAGTATTCAGTCTCTCTTTAATGACATTGGACTGGAAAGATATGTTAATTGCAGCAAGAAAAGTATTAAAAATAACCGGTCAAATAATAATTTGGAACCCTAAAAACAAAATCCCAGAAGATGAGTTAGTAGAGGCAATAGAAGAAGCTGGATTTAGAATTATAAGAAAAGATTCGTCAATTAATATCGAACCCTTTATAAGTATTAGAGCGGTTGTTGATGATGGGAGCCTGAACTAGTGCCAATAAAAAGTCAAATAGTTTATAAAGGGGAAAATTTTGAATCAGTAAGTGATTTAGCTAGGTATTTAAAAATGAAACCTTCTACATTACATACACGCATAGCAAAAGGACTTCCCCAGGATCAGTGGGATATTAAATCTTTTTCAAATAGTCATGCAATAGGGAAAGAAATAATTTATAAAAAGAAAAAATATTCTTCCATTCGTGCACTTTCTAAAGTAATTGGAATTAGTGAATCAGCACTTCGAAAAAAAATCAAAAATGGAAGACCAGAAGAGGAATGGAACATTAGAGATAATGCTAAAGAAGTTATTTATATGGGTAAAAAGTACTCTTCTATTAGTTTACTTGCTAAAGAAATTAACGTTAATCAAGCAACCCTCAATAAAAATATAAATGATGGGTTGGCACAAGAAGAATGGGCCAAGATAAATAATGGGGAACAAATAAGATATAAAGGAATTGAATATGGTTCAATTCAGGATTTAGCAGATTACTTAGATATGAACTATGCCACATTATATTCACGTATAAAAAAAGGATTACCTGAAGAAGAATGGGCAAAAGATAATCAAATAGAAATCAACTATCAAAATAAGTCTTTCAAATCTATTATCTCATTCGCAAAATTTCTCGGTATCCCTGGCAGAACTCACAAACTCAGTAAACTTTTAAAAAAAGAAAAAGATATAAACATTGTTGTTAAAAAAGCATTGATACATGAAAAAGAAACAATATATTTTTACAAAGGTAAAAGATTCAAAAGTCTTAAATCCCTAGCGGAATCTCAGGGAATATTTACAAGATTAGGTAAACTCCAAAAGCTTTTAAAAGAAGGATTAAATATTGAAGATGCAATAGAAAAGGCAAAAATTAATGATAAAAATAAAAATATTGAATTTGATGGAAAAATTTTTAAAACCTATAAGGATTTGGCTGCTTATCTGAAAATAGAAACAAGTACTCTCATTATGAGAATTAATAAAGGAGTTCCAAAAAAAAATTGGGGCGATGCCTTAATTTCTTATGAGATTAAATATAAGGGCAAAATTTATCAATCAGCTAATCAATTAGCAAAAAAATTAAATATACCTGCTGGGACATTAAGAAGAAGAATTAAAGACAAGTGGCCTGAAAAAAAATGGGGAGAAAAACCTGGAACGTTATATCAAATTATATTCAAAGGAGAAAGTTATAAATCGATCAATCATTTAGCAAAATCTTTTAATTTCCCACCCAAACTTCTCAAAGGAAGAATTGAGAAAGGGTGGTCTGAAGATAGATGGTTCGAGAGAGATAATAGGATTGTTATTTTTCAAGGTAAGGAATATCCAACAATAAATGCTTTAGCCAAGGAATTAGATATTCCGCTAAAAACACTTAAAGGGAGAAGAGAGCATGGATGGCCTGAAGATAGGTGGGGTGAAAAAAAACATAATCATGAAATAACTTATAAAGGAAAAGTTTATAAATCTATTAATGTTCTTGCGCAGGAATTAGGGGTCGTAACTGGGACACTTGCTCAAAGAATTCGTGACGGATGGCCTGAAGAAAAATGGGGTGAAGTAGGAGGAGGAGCATATATATCAACTGGTTATACATGGGAAGAAGCTCCTAAACATTTAAAAGAAGCTGCAGAGAAACTAGCTCTTGGATTAAATATTTCTCCTGTTGAATCATACAAAATTCTATTAGAAAAATTATTTAGAGAAAAAAAGAAATGAAATCTAGAAAAAAAACAATAATTTATTTGGGTGAACTATTTGATTCGGTTTCATTACTTGCCAATTATTTAGGAATTAATAGAAGAACATTGTCACAAAGGATTGCATATAAATGGCCTCAAGAAAGATGGGGTGAAAAAAAACGCACCTATGAAATAACTTATAAAGGAAAAGTTTATGAATCCATTAATATTCTTGCAGAAGAATTAGATATTCCTTTATCAACACTTAATGGGAGAAGAGAACAAGGATGGCCTCAAGAAAGATGGGGTGAAAAAAAACGCACCTATGAAGTAACTTATAAAGGTAAAGTTTATGAATCTATTGATATTCTTGCAGAAGAATTAGAT
>QCBF01000014.1:0-30797 GCA_003281705.1 Prochlorococcus sp. AG-347-C10 | reverse complement strand
ATGTAGATCCAAAAGATCCAACGGAAGAGTTAAGTTCCATATTAAGTAATTCTGAGGTAAATTTTGAAATAGAAAGGATTGAACGTATCTTAGATTCAAAAAATAAAAGTATGAATAAAAATTAATTAAAAATATTCAATAAAAAATGAAAATAACAACAAAAACTGAAGCATTAAATATTGTAGAAACCTCATATTTAGCATCTCTTTCGTCTTTATTATGGGTTGCACTATATTATTTGCCCATTGGTGGAGCTTTATTAAGGTTAATTTTACCCCTCCCGATGATTTTGTTGCACTTGAGAAGAGGAACTAAAATTGCATTGGAGGGACTTTTAATACAATTTCTACTTTTATTCATAATTATGGGTCCTGTTAGAGGAACTTTATTTTTATTTCCTTATGGGATCTTGGCTTTTTGGTTAGGTTGGTGTTGGTTTAAAGAGAAGAGTTGGAAACTTAGTTTAACTGTAGGAATTGTTATTGGAACCCTTGGCTTCACACTAAGAGTAATAGCATTATCTACGTTGGTTGGAGACAATCTTTGGGTGTTAATTACTAGAGCGAGTTATGGTTTAATAGAAAGGTTGATTGGATTATTTAATTTACCTATATCCCCCTCAATTTTGAGTATCCAATTAGGTGCAATTTTATTAATAATTTTTCAAGAAATTGTTTATATTTTAACGGTACATGTAGTTGCATATTCTTTGTTTCCTAGATTTAAATTAAATATCCCAGATCCTCCAAGATTATTAAATAGCTTAGTTGATTTTAATAATTGAAAAAAATAAAAAATGTATAGTACAAAATTAGGGATAAAATTTTTTGGTAATGAATCCAATAAAAAAAGACAACTTAATAAGATAGAAATACTGAAAAAGAATATTAAAAATTTCAAAATATTTCTTATAATCGCAGGCACTAATACTTCTCAAATTCCAGGAATTTCCGCTGCAGGTATTAATGCAAAATCAAGGAGAAAAACTGCGCTCGCAGATGCCGAATTTTTGCTTGAGGGCGCTTCAAAAGATCATAAATATAAATTGCCTCTTCTCAATGCAGGAGTAACTCCCGCCCTAATAAGTCATGTTTGTTCAAAGCTTATAAATGTTTATCCAGTCATTGTTCCTTTGGGAATAGGAGTAAAGCCTTATTTTAATCATTTAGTTTTAGAAGATAGAGATTTGGGCCCATCAAATTGTCTTACTACTGGTAAATCTATGTCCAAAGAGAGAGTTATAAATCTGTATGAAAGAGGTCTTACGATAGGAAAATCATCAAAACAACCTATCCTAATTTCTGAATCTGTACCAGGGGGCACCACAACTGCTCAGGCAGTTATGGAAGCTTTTGGTTTGCGAGTGTCTCATTTAGTAGGAAGTAGTTTATTTAAAGCTCCAAGAGAACTGAGAAGAAAAGTAGTTCAAAAAGGACTTTTAAATGCAAATTTCAAGGCTGATTTTGACTCTTTTGATGTTGTCGCTGCGGTAGGTGATCCTTTCCAAGCTTTCTCAATGGGTCTTTTAATTGGGGCTAGATTAGCAAGCCAACCCGTTATAATGTCTGGAGGAAGTCAGATGATAGCAGTAATTTTGCTTGTATTGGAATTCTTAGATATAAAAAATAAAGATAATTTTATTGAAGATATTTTTATTGCGACAACTGGATGGCTTGTTAAAGATAATTCTCTAAATGATTTATTAAATCTAATTAATGAAAAACATGATCTCAAATTATTAGGTTTAGCGAGTCCTTTAAATTTCAAATCATCAATATATAAAGAATTGAAAGATTATGAATTAGGTCATGTTAAAGAAGGTGTAGGTGCTGGTGGAATATCATTGCTTGCTTTCTTAGATGGATTTAAAAATGAAGAAATAGTTTCATTGTGTCAACAGAATCTGGAAATGATGAAGGGCCTAGGTCAAATTTCTTTAAAGAAGGATTGCTAAATGTTTTCAAGATTTGCAACAAGAAGAGAAGTTTTAAATTTTGGTAAGCTTTCGCTTTTATTTCTCTTAAACTCTTGCAGTAATCTTCCTAGTAAAGTAAAAATTGCACTTCAAAATTCTTTTTATCCAGAATCTTTTAAAGATACGATTCCAAAAGATTGGAAGCAGGAAAAAATTAATTTTGAAAATATCCAGCTACAAAAAAATAGAAACACAATATTTAATTCTGACTTTACTTTAATAAGTGATGGATGGATTACTAGTATAGATTTTGCAGAGTTCGAAAAAATAAATGAATTTTCACTGATCGAAAATTTGGATAAGAGATCGATAGATTTTTTGGGAAGTTTTAATCAAAATCAGAGAAGTAAATTATTTCCTATTGGCGTAGTACCTTATACAATTATTATAAAAAATAATAAAGAATTAATAAATTCAGCCAGAACTTCTTGGGATTTTCTTCTTTCTAACAAATTAACTGGGAAAATTATTTTTCCTCAAAGTCCCAGAATAATTTTGTCAATTGCTCAAAAAATTAATTCATCTAATTCTTTGAAAAAACTTAAAAGCCAAGCAATGTTATTTGATGATAAAAATATGCTCAATTGGTTGATTAATACTGAGGCTTGTGTCGCAATAGTCCCTTATAGTCTTTGCTCAAAATATTTAAAAATAGATCCAAGACTTTCTTTAGTTTTCCCAAGTCAAGGTGTACCTTTAATGTGGCATTTTCTGCTTAGTCGATCAAATATAAATAATGCAATATTAATTAAATGGATAAAATCTTTAGAAAATGAATCAACTGTAGATAAATTAGTAAGCCAGGGTTGGTATCTACCATTTAATAGCGATTATTTACAAAGTAAATATAAAGCTGAGATGTTCCCCATCTCAGGCCCTTCTGAGAAATGTTGGGAAAATAGTTGGTCTTTTCCTGTTCTAACAAATGAACAAAAAATTAATCTTAAAAATTTCTGGAATGAGTCTTTAACCCCATAATCTTTTTGTCGGAGCATCAATTAATAAGTTATGGGTTTGCTTTAATAAATTTGGTATATCTAATTTACTAGGACATTTAGGAACACATTCATTGCATTCTTGACAAAATGAGGCATTTTTTTCTTCCCACCAGTGGCCAGCTTTTCCTATTAAATTGTATCTTTCTTTTGAAAATTCTAATTGGCCATAACCAATAGATATATTCCTTAAACGAAGTATTTCTGGAATGGGTATTTCATTTGGGCATGGTAGACAACATCTGCATTGTTCACATTTGGTTGAGTTTAATCTTTCATTAGCAACTTTTTCAATTTTATTCAGGGCGCTTTTTTCAAGTTTTGTAAGCTTCTCGAAGGAGTTTCTAAGTTTATGAGCAAATTCAAAATCTTTTTTGTTTGTCGCTCCCAAGGATAAACTAGTAATGCCTTTTGCTAAGAGAAATCGATACGCTAATTCTAATGGATGAAAAGGCTTTGAGGCCTCTAACAAAATATCACTTGGAGAATATAATCTACCTCCTTTATCAGCAGGCGATATTGCTAATACTCCCATACCTTTTTTTATAGCTTCCTCTGCCAAAGAAATTTTAGATTGATCTAAATAATGTAAATGTAGACTACAAAAGCTAAAAACTTCACAGTTAATTGCTTCTTGAATTAGTGAATAATTTCCGTGTGAACTAAAACCAACTTGATCAACTAGTTTCTTCTCAAGTATCCATGATATGAATTTCTTACCCTCCCCAGCTAGAACCCAATCTAGATGTTGTTTTAAGTTGAGTCCGTGAATTGAAAGATTATTAATTTTCTCGCGATTTAAATTTTTAAGAGACTTTTTAAAATTATTTTTTAAAAAGTCAAAATCACCCTTTGGTAAAACTTTGGAAGTAATCACCCAATTTTTTTCTTTTATATTCTCTTCTATTGCTAGTTTTCTTATTGAATTTCCAATAAGTGATTCAGCATCACCATAAGAAGGTGCTGTTTCTAAGTGGTTAATTCCTACATAATAAGCATTTTTTATTATGCTATACATTTTTTCAAGACTTCCAGTTGCTCGCATTGTACCTAAAGTGAATAAGCTCACTTTCGCCCCTCTACCAAATGATCTTTTTTGTGAATTAATAATCATCTAAATATGATCAATTTCTTTTTATCTACTCTTTAATTTATTTATAGTTGAAAATGATTTAAAGTAAATTAAAGTAAATACAAAATTTTGCAAAAATATTTTTCTTAAATCTATGTTCACAGGAATAATTCAATCAGTTGGAAAACTAAAACAAGAAAAAAATATTTTAGAAATTGAAATTCTGGATAATTTATTTGATATGGTAATAGGTGACAGTATAGCAGTTGATGGAATTTGTTTGACAGTTAAAGAGATTTTTCAAAATAAATTTACTGTTGATGTTAGTGAGGAAACATTAAAAAAAACAACTTTGGGACTAAAGTCGAACCTGAATCAGATTGTTAATTTGGAGCCCGCTCTTAGGGTGTCTGACCGTCTAGGAGGGCATATAGTCAGTGGACATGTTGATGGCCTTGGAACAGTTGAGAATATAGAAAAATTAGAGAAATCCTGGCTTTTATCTATAAAGTGGAAAAATAATAATTTTTCGAAATATGTAGTTAATAAAGGCAGTATTTGTGTAAATGGTATAAGTCTTACTATTGCAAAATATGAGCAGGAAGGAGAAATATTTACTATTGCGATAATTCCTCATACTTGGCATAACACAAATCTGAATAAATTGAATGTTGGAGACAGCGTAAACCTTGAGGCAGATGCACTAATTAAATATGTAGAGAAATTACTTTTATTTAATAAAAATAGTAATAAAGATTTATCTTCAAATAATATTTCTTTGGAGTGGCTTAAAGAAAACGGTTGGTAAATTATGTTTTTTAATTTAATGGAATCAGATAAATTGTTTTTGACTCTTTTTTAAGATCGATTTTAAATTCCTGACCAGGTTCTAGACCTAATTTTTTGGTGTAGGCATGACCAATTAATAGGTTCCCATTGCTATGAACTTTAGTTTTAAATTCTGTCTGTCTGCCTCTTGAAGCTCTATTACCATTTTTCCCCTGACGACCATTTCCTATTTTGTAACCTTTAGCTTCGATAAGAGCCCTATAAAAACTTTTTCTTAAAATTCTTCCGCTTGGACCTACGTAACCACAACCTTTTGCTATCTCATCTTCAGATTTTTTACTTAATAATTTTGCTTTTTCAAGAAGTTCTTTTCCTTCTAGCATTATCTGACAAATTTCTAATTATATATTCTTACTAAAAAGGAGAACTGTGGCAATATAAATTAATAAAAAATATATTTAATTTTTTAAATTTAGTTTTCTATAGTAGATACAAAATAATAAATAAAATAACCCATATCCCATCTACAAAATGCCAGTACAATTCAACAGCTTCTAATGGAAACATATTTTTACTAGTTAATCTTCCGCCATTGATTCTCGATTGCCAAGCAATTATTAAGATCATTAAAGTGCCTAAAGTTACATGCAATCCATGAAAACCAGTAAGAGCATAAAAAGTACTTGCAAATAAATTATCGGTTAATCCAAAGGGTAAATGAAAATATTCAAATAATTGACATATTAAAAATATAATTCCAAGAAAAGCAGTAAAAAATAACCATTTTTGGGAATCAGAGTTTTTATCTTTTAAAAGTGCTTTGCCCGCTTTATGGAAAGTTGCACTACTAACAAGTAACAAAATTGTATTGAGTGTAGGTATTGGTAGTTCTAATTCATAAATAGCACCATCAGGCAATGGATTTACTGCTTTATAAGTTAAATAAGCAGCAAAGAATCCAGCAAAAGTCATTCCGTCCGCAATTAGGAAAGTTATAAGACCAAACATTCTGAAGTCTTCATGTGTTTCATTAACTTCAGAATTATTATTTTGAATTTCTTTTGAGCTATCTAGAGTTGTCATATGTTTTTATTTTTGTTCAGACATTTCTTTACCATAACCATATGGTTCTTCAACTAATGGAGCTTCTCCTTTCCAATTTTCAACTGGAGGTGGAGAAGATGTTAACCATTCAGGTGTAAGAGCATTCCAAGGGTTATCTCCAGCATCTTTTCCATTCCTCACACTAAGGAATACATTAATTAAAAAAGGAATTGTACTTATAGCCATCAAAAGAGCCCCAAGGCTACTAATTTGATTAACGAACTGAAATTGAGGATCATATTCTGCAACTCTTCTTGGCATTCCATTTAAACCAAGCCAATGTTGAGGAGCAAAGCACAAGTTAAATCCAATAAAGGTAATGATAAAATGTAAAATTCCTAATTTTTCATTTAGCATTTTTCCAGTTACTTTGGGGAACCAATGATAAATTGAGGAAAAAATAATAAAAACAGTCCCTCCATAGACTATGTAATGAAAATGAGCTACGACGAAATAGGTATCATGTACATGAATATCGAAAGGTACCTGAGCCAAAGCAACTCCTGTAATACCTCCAAAAACAAAATTTATAATAAATCCGCAAGAGAATAACATTGCACTATTGATAGAGATTTTACCTCCCCATAATGTTGCAACCCAATTGAAAAATTTTATACCTGTTGGAACAGCAATAAATGCTGTGGCGATAGTAAAGAACAATCTCATCCAAGGGGGCGTTCCACTCGTAAACATGTGATGCGCCCAAACAACTAAACCTAAAACTACTATCCCCATTATTGAAAAAACCATTGTTGTATATCCAAAAAGTGGTTTTCTAGCATGTACAGGAAGTATTTCACTAACTAAACCAAAGGCAGGAAGAACCATAATGTAAACTGCTGGATGAGAATAAAACCAAAATAAATGCTGATAAACTACGACATTGCCACCTAAAACAGGATTGAAAAAACCTGTATTAGCGACGATATCGAAACTAAGTAGAATTAAAGTGCCTGCTAAAACAGGAGTTGACAAAACAACTAATAGACTTGTCCCAAGCATTGCCCAACAATACATTGGCAATTGCATAAGTTTTAAACCTGGCCTTCTTAATTTGATAATGGTCGCGATAAAGTTTATTCCACCAAATATAGAACTGCCTCCAAGTAATAGAACGCTCATAATCCAAATAATTTGTCCCGATTGAGGAGTAGTTATGCTCAAAGGAGGGTAAGCCGTCCATCCAGCCTGAGCAGCACCTTCAACAAAATAGCTTGCTACCAGCATCAAACCTGAAGGAGGAATTAACCAAAAAGCTACAGCATTTAATCTTGGGAATGCCATATCTCTAGCACCTACATAAAATGGAATTAAATAATTTCCAAAAGCTCCGTTAACTACAGGGACTATCCAAAGGAATATCATTATTGTTCCGTGTAAAGTTAAAACTTGGTTATAAACATCTCTTGGCATAAAATCAGACATCGGACTGGCTAGTTCAATTCTTATAGCGCTCGCTAAGGTTCCTCCTATTAAATAGAAAAGAAAGCCGCAAACTAAGTATTGTATCCCAATTACTTTATGATCAAGGCTAAAACTAAAGTATCTAAGCCAGCCTTTAGGTTGAAGACTTTCATTGTTAGTTTTTTGTGGATCAATTGATATCGTCATAAATTTACCTCTGGTTTTTTATTTTTGTTAAACCATTCGTTGTAATCAGATTCTTCTTCAACAATTATGGAGGCTCTCATCCCTCCATGATATGGACCACATAATTCTGCGCAAATTATCGGATATTTTCCTACTTTTGTAGGAGTGAAATTTAGAATAGTCGGTTGTCCAGGAATAATATCCTGTTTAATTCTGAACTCTGGCACCCAAAAAGCATGAATAACATCTTTGGATTCCATTTTCATTGATACTTTTTGATCAACAGGAACGTGTAGTTCTCCTGATATAAAATTGCCCTTGGGATAATTGAATAGAAATGCAAATTGCATAGCTGAAACTTCAATTGATAAATTATTTATTGCTATTTCATTATCAGAAGATTGACTTATTCCAGCCCATATTTTTTCAGTGTTAGAACTCATCATTTCATGGTTATGATTTAGTTCTTTCATCCCTCCCATTCGATCGTAGATGTTATAGCTATATAAACCTATTAATAAAACAATTATTGAAGGGATAATTGTCCATATAATTTCTAAGCTTAAATTGCCCTCTAAAGCTATACCATCGCCTATCTGATCATTTCTTTTCCTAAACTTAAATAAGCTATAAATAACAGCTATTGCCATTCCTATAAAAATTATTAATCCAATGATGAAAAGAATTTTAAAAAGTTCATCGTAAATTGGTGCATTAATACTTGCTTCCGCTGGGAGCAAATTTACATTAAAACCAATCCAAAAAGATATAGCAAAAACGAGCGAAATAATTAGTATTAAATAAATGTTTTTATTTAACAATTGATCTCTAAAAATTTTATTTATATCCTCAAGATATTCAATTTTTCTAATCCTGCATCCTTTGTTAAAAGAAAAACATTTAAATTCACAACTTCTTAAGATTTATAAAATAAAAGGCGTATTATTAATAACTTTTTAGAGTTAATTGTCAGGGAAAAAAGATTAAATTAGTAAATTATTTTTTAAATTAAACATATTAATTTTTAATTAATGTTTGGTTTTTGAATCTAATTTATTATGCAAAATAATAGGTTTTATCCATTTGATTAATAACCAATTATATAAATCAAAATATCTGACGATTTTTAAAAGGTTGGGAAGTCATAGTGTACTTGCACTTATCGCACTAATCGTAATTGGAGGTGCTACAAGAGTCATGGAGGCGGGACTTGCATGTCCAGACTGGCCATTATGTTATGGATCTTTTTTGCCTTTTAATCACATGAACCTAAGAGTATTTCTAGAGTGGTTTCATCGTCTAGATGCTTTTCTGGTTGGAATATTAATTCTTTTTAAATTTGCCCTTTCAATTATTTGGAAAAATGAAATTCCAAATTGGTTGCCTAAAACTTATTCATTATTACTTTTTCTCGTTATTGTCCAAGGATCTTTTGGAGCTTTAACAGTAATAAACCTGCTTGATTCATATACTGTTACTGGCCATCTTTTAATAGCTTTTCTACTTCTCATCACAACAATTTCAATAAATCAAAATTTAGAAAATGACGAAATAGAAGAGCCAATAATTTGGTGGAGATTATTATTGTTTGTTCCTCTTTTACTTACTCTGATTCAATCTTTTATTGGAGTAAGGCTTTCATCAACCTGGTCGGCAAATATTTGCTTATCTTTTAATAAACAATGCCTAATTCTAAATACTCATAAATTATTTGCTTTCCCGATTGCGTTTTCAATTCTATTGATTATTGCTACTGCAATTTATAAGAGAAGTTTGCTTACTGAAAATTGGAAATATCTTTCAGCACTTATTCTTCTCTTGTTTTCCCAAATTGTTTTGGGTTTTTTAAGTCTTAAAACTAATTTGAATGAACCTATTTTTATTATCGGTCATCAACTTAACGCCTCTTTGTTTATTGCGATATTAACAACATTAATCTTTAGAAATCCCTTTAACAAAAAAGGTCTAAACCACTCCCTAAATTCCCAAATGGTCGGGATCAATTCATGAACACTGGTAACTTAGAAAATTTGAACTATAAATCTTCAATTAGGGATGAAGTTGTACCTTCAAGAAAAAGATTAACCTTGCCACCTTGGCTTGAAGTAGCAAAACCTAGATTAATCCCTCTTTTACTGGCAACAACTTTGGGAGGAATGGCTTTAACTGAGGAATGGCCTTTGTCTTCACCGAAGCTTATCTGTACTTTAGGAGGAGGCGCTTTGGCAGCAGCAGCAGCAGGAGCTCTTAATTGCTTGTGGGAAATGGAATTAGATAGGAGGATGATAAGAACTAGCAAAAGAGCTTTGCCAGCAGGAAAGTTGTCATCTGAGACTGTATTTTTAGCTGCCGTATCATGTACTTTGGCAGCTTCTATGCTTTTAGTAAGTGGTGTAAATTATTTGGCTGCGGGATTAACTCTTCTTGGTTTATTTAGTTACGTAATTTTGTATACAGTTATTTTGAAACCTCGTACAACAAAAAATATTGTTTTCGGAGGAGTTGCTGGCGCGATACCACCTTTAGTTGGAGCATCTGCTGCCACAGGGCATGTAGGTCTTAGTGGTTGGTGGTTGTTTGGTTTAGTAATGTTATGGACTCCAGCTCATTTTTGGGCACTTGCAATTTTGTTGAAGGATGATTACGCATCTGTTGGTATTCCTATGCTACCTTCTGTAAAAGGATCTGTTTTTACTGCTAAAGCGATTTCTCGTTATGGATGGGCAACAGTTCTAATGAGTATTATGGGAGTCTTTGCTTTACCTGAAGGTGGTCTATTATATGGAATTATGTTATTGCCATTTAATGGAAGACTTTTGCAATTAATAAATGAATTAAAGAAATCTCCTGATGATCTTTCAAGAGCAAAGTCTCTTTTTAGGTGGTCTATTCTCTACATGTTTGGTATTTGTCTTTTGTTATTAATTTCCAGAACCCAACTATCCGTAGAATTTGAGCAGCAATCTATGCAAATATTTTTATCTATAGTATCCCTTCTCGGTAATTAAATTAGATGTAAAATGTTTTTTAAGTAAATAGTAAGTTTGATGAATTATATAAAAGTTAAGGGGCTCTCAAAATCTTATTCAGATATCAAGGCTTTAAAAAATTTATCGATGGAAATTGAAGCTGGCACATTATTTGGAATACTAGGCCCAAATGGTGCTGGTAAATCAACACTTATAAAAATACTCGCTACTTTAATAGAGCCTGATAGTGGAGAAGTTTTAATAAATAATATTAATCTGATAAAAAATTCAAGGAAAATTAGAGAATTAATTGGTTATGTTGCCCAGGATATTGCACTTGATAAAATATTAACTGGACGAGAGCTTTTGGATTTTCAATCAGATTTATATCACATCAACAAAAACAAAAAATTTGAAAGGATAAAGAAATTAATAGATCAATTAGAAATGAATAATTGGATTGATCGTAAGTGTGGAACTTATTCAGGGGGAATGAAAAGAAGAATAGATCTGGCAGCTGGACTTTTACATTTGCCCCAAGTATTAATTTTGGATGAACCTACAGTTGGTTTAGATATTGAAAGTAGAAACATTATATGGCAACTTTTGAAAGATTTGAGAAATAATGGAATGACAATTATTTTAAGCAGTCACTATCTTGATGAAATAGATAAATTGGCAGACAGATTAGTGATAATTGATGATGGAAGAGTTATAGCAAAAGGGACTCCTGCAGAGCTCAAAAATAAATTAGGAGGGGATAGAGTAACTTTGAAAGTAAGAGAATTTAGTAATCAAGAAGAAGCAAAAAATATATGTCAAATTTTATCTTCAATAGATGGAATTAGTCAGATTATCATAAATGAAGCTCAAGGTTTCTCGATAAATTTTGTAGCAAATAAGGAAAAAGATTTACTTACTAAGCTAAAAGTGGAATTGGCCTACTCAAAGTTTGAAATTTTTTCTCTTACCCAAAGTCAGCCAAGCTTGGATGATGTATATCTTCAGGCAACCGGGAAAACATTATTAGATGCTGAAATTTCTATGGCAGGGAAAAGAGACCTAAAAAAAGAATCAAAGCAATCCATGCGATAAAAAAACTTTTGGTTAACTAACTATAATGAATACTAATTAATGCTAATTATGGAATTACAACACTATAATTTATTTTTTTTATATCAAGAAACATTTGCCTTAACGAAGAGATTATTTATTCAATTAAAAAGAAGACCATCAACTCTTTTAGCAGGAATATTACAACCCATAATTTGGCTTTTTTTATTTGGGGCATTATTCTCTAAAGCTCCTGAAGGTTTTTTACCAGGAGTTGATTCTTATGGGAATTTTTTAGGAGCAGGACTTATTGTTTTTACTGCTTTTAGTGGAGCCCTAAACTCTGGTCTTCCTTTAATGTTTGATAGAGAGTTTGGATTTCTAAATAGATTACTTGTAGCTCCTTTAACCAGCAGATTATCCATAGTTTTATCTTCTTTTTTTTACATAACAATCTTGAGCTTTGTTCAGAGTATTGTAATAATGGTTGTTTCATACATTTTGGGTTATGGATGGCCCAGCTTATATGGTTTAGGAATTGTGTTTACAACACTAATTTTATTAGTTCTTTTTGTGACATCAATAAGTTTATGTTTAGCGTTTGTTTTGCCAGGACATATTGAATTAATCGCTCTTATTTTCGTTATAAATTTACCTCTTCTCTTTGCGAGTACAGCTTTAGCTCCAATCTCTTTTATGCCAAATTGGCTGGGATGGTTAGCTTCATTAAATCCATTAACTTTTGCTATTGAACCTATTAGGACTGCCTATACACAAACTATGGATTTAGAATTAGTGACTTTACATGCCCCTTATGGTGATTTAACTTGTAAGAGTTGTATCTCAATTTTATTTTCTTTAACAGTTTTTTCCTTGATTATTATAAGGCCTCTGTTAAATAGAAAGTTAAATTAGAAATTTTATGCTTTTAAAAAATCATTTAATAGAAGTTTTTAAACAAGCCTCTTTAGAAAATAATTTTTTGCTTAAAGAAAATGTTGTTCTTAAGTGGGTCCATAGATTTGGGATTGATACATTAAATGATTTATTAATCCATAGTTCACTACAAAAAGAAAATCAGCGTGAAGAAGAAAATCAAGAACAGATATCTTTAATTGATGAAGAACATGAAGAAAATCAAGAACAAATTAAACTTGAATTATCAAAAACTTTTGAAAATATTGAAGAAACAAAGTGGGAATCAAATGGCCTAGAAATTGCTAGCAGTAATGAAATATCTAGCAAAAATCAAAATTCTAACGAAATAAATCAATTTACTGAGACCCCAAAATTACCCCTACCTTATATAAAAAATTTAAGAAAGTGGATTAACAACGATAAAAAAGCTAGTTAGCTTTTACATCATACCCGGCATACCCATGCCACCCATACCCGGCATACCCATGCCACCCATACCCGGCATACCCATGCCACCCATACCCGGCATACCCATTCCACCCATTCCTCCCATTGGATCTCCACCTGGTCCTCCAGGGGCTGCGGCTTCAGGCTCTGGAATGTCGGCTATCGCAACTTCTGTTGTGAGGAGCATAGCTGCAATAGATACAGAATCCTGAAGAGCTAATCTTATTACTTTGGTTGGATCTAATATTCCTGAATCTTTTAAATCCTCATATTTTCCTGAATTAGCATTAAAACCTTTATTAAGTCTTTTAATTTCAGCGACAACTACATCTCCATTGAAACCGGCATTTTTTGCTATTTGTTTGGTAGGTTCCAAAAGGGCTTCTTTGACTATATTTATCCCTGTTCTTAAATCATCTGAAGATGTTTCACTTAAACTTAAAAGGTTATCTGATATTTCAATTAAAGTTTGTCCTCCTCCAGAAACAACTCCCTCTTCAATAGCAGCTTTCGTAGCATTAAGAGAATCTTCGATTCTCAACTTTTTATACTTCATCTCTGTTTCTGTAGCAGCTCCTACTTTGATAAGAGCTACTCCTCCAGCTAGTTTGGCTATCCTTTCATTGATTTTATCCTGATCATAATCAGATTCAGTTATATTAACTTCTCTCTTTAATTTCTCTACTCTCGCTTTAACTAAATCTTTAGTGTCTTCGAAGGCAACAATTGTAGTTTTATCCTTTGTAATAGTTATTTTTTTTGCTTTGCCTAAATCATTAATCGATACTTTATCAAGTGTCATAGATTTATCTTCGCTAATTAACTTAGCCCCTGTAAGAATTGCAATATCTTCAAGGGCAGCTTTTCTTCTCTCACCAAATAACGGAGCTCTCACGGAAGCTACATTTAAAACCCCACTATTTTTATTCAAAACCAGAGTGGTTAAAGCCTCTCCTTCGATATCTTCAGCAAGAATTAGGAAAGGTGAACCTAACTTCTGAATTTCTTCAAGTATTGGGACTAGATCAACTAAAGTTGAGATTTTTTGGTCAGTGATTAATATTTTAGGGTTTTCAAGTTCACAAACTTGTCTTTCTTGATCTGTTACAAAATATGGAGAACTATAACCTCTATCAAAAGACATTCCTTCAGTTATATCTAATTCTGTTTCTAGTGATTGAGATTCTTCAACAGTTATTACACCATCTGAAGTAACAATATCCATTGCTTTTGAAATTATAGATCCAACTTCTTCATCACCTCCAGCACTAACTGTTGCAACTTTTTGGATATCAGAACCACTTAATGAAATACTTTTGGAACCTAATTTTTCTAAAACAAAAGCTAGGCCTAACTCCATACCTTTTTTTAACTCTATAGGACTGGCACCAGAAGCAATATTTTTTAATCCCTCCTGAACCATCTTCTGAGTCAAAATAGTTGCTGTTGTTGTTCCATCACCAGCACTCTCTTTTGTCTTGGATGCAACTTGTTCTATTAATTTCGCACCTAAATTAGAAATAGGATTTTCAATCTCAATCTCTTTAGCAACAGTGGATCCATCTCTTACTATATCTGGCGAACCAAATTTTCTTTCAATTACTACGTTTTTCGCCTTCGGCCCAATAGTAACTTTTACTGCATTAGCTACGAAGTTTACACCTTTTTCTAGCGCGTCTCTTGATTCATTAGAAAAACTTAACTGTTTTGCCATGTTTAATGGGTCTTTTATCTTATTCTAATCTCCCATAGAATCATTTTTAAGGGATATTTAATTAAGTGGGGAAAGCCGAATTTCTTTTTAATAAGACATACAAATTAATTCAAATAAGAGTATCTTTAGGATATGGATGAAACAAATAATCTTATTTTTACTCTTACTGCAATCCTCGCGATTGCTATGACATTAATATACTTTCCTCTAAGGTTTTTCTTGACTTTAACTGCTAGAAGTAGAAGACTTAAACTCTTACAAAAAATTAGAAGGTTGAGAGATGAATTGGGCCAACCTTACGAAAGTACATAATTAAATACTCATACCGCCGTCTATACTTATTGTTTGTCCTGTAATGTAACTTCCAGCATTACTTGAAACTAAGAATGATACTAAGTTTGCAATTTGAGAACAACTTCCTAATTTCCCTAAAGGAATAACTTTAAGAATATCTTCAGTATTAAGTTTTGCAGTCATCTCTGTTTCTATAAAGCCTGGAGCTATAGCATTTACGTTTATACCTCTTGAAGCAAATTCTTTAGCGCAAGTTTTGGTAAATCCAATAACTCCAGCTTTGGCGGCAGAATAATTTGCTTGACCGGGATTACCAATTAATCCAACAACAGATGAAATATTTACGATACTACCACTTCTTTTTTTCATCATAAATTTTGAAGCATATTTTGTACAAAGAAAAACTCCTTTTAAGTTTGTATTTAATACGTCATCCCATTGATCAGATTTCATTCTCATCAATAGTCCATCTCTAGTAATACCAGCATTGTTAATGAGGATATCAATGGTCCCATTAATTTTTATGATTTCTTCAAAAGCTGAACTGACAGAATTCTCTTTTGATACGTCAAATTTTAATTTATGAGCTTTGCCTCCCGAATTTTTTATTGAATTTATAACTTCTTCAGCTTTTGCATCGGATGAAGAGTAATTAATAAAAACTTCTGCGCCTAAGCGACTTAGTTCTAAAGCAATTTCTTTCCCAATTCCTCTGCTAGCTCCAGTGATTAAAGCAACTTTGCCTGATAATGAATCTGTATTGGACATTATGAAATTTTATAATTTTCAATCGTAGTACTATTTGTGTAAAGATATTGCTTTTATTTATAATTGTCTAGAAAATATTAAGACCTTCTATTGTGCACTTTTTAATACCAGCTGCAGGGAGCGGTAGCAGAATGAAAGCTGGAAAAAATAAATTACTTATTGATTTAGAGGGAGAGTCTTTGATTTATTGGACACTTAAATCTGTATTTTCTGCAAGCTCAACAAATTGGGTTGGAATAATTGGGCAACCGAAAGATAAAGAATTATTATTAAATTCAGTAAAGGACTTTGCTTATAAAGTTCATTGGATTAATGGCGGTGAAACAAGACAAAAGTCAGTTTTTAATGGTTTAAAAGCGCTGCCAAAAGATGCTGAAAAAGTTTTGATTCATGATGGTGCTAGATGTCTAATTAATCCTGAATTTATAGACCAATGCGCCAGACAATTAGATGAAAATGAAGCTGTTATTTTGGCTACTAAGGTAACTGACACAATAAAGATTGTTGATAATGAAGGTTTTATTAAAGAAACACCAGATAGAAATTATTTATGGGCAGCGCAGACTCCTCAGGGCTTTTTAGTAACTAGTTTAAAAAAAGCTCATAAGATAGCAATTGACAAAAACTGGAAAGTCACAGATGATGCCTCACTCTTCGAAATGCTTAATTGGAAAGTGAAGATTATTGAAGGAACTTATTCAAATATAAAAATTACATCCCCTGTAGATTTAAAAATAGCAAAACTTTTTGTGAAGAACTCCTAGTTAAAAGGTTTATCGATACTAAGAATGCCGTTATTACCATTTAGGGTTGCTTCATACCCTAACGGGATGCACGCATTCCCTGAAATGTGGCCTATGGGGAGGTCAAAAAGAATAGGGAAATCAAACTCTTGGAGTCTTTCAATAATACAGTTTTTTAGTAAATCTTTCCATTCAAGATCGCAGGAATCACCAGAGAAACTTCCGAAGCCAATACCCGCAATTTCAGTAAGTATTTTAGTCATCCTGAGGTAAGTCAACATGCGATCAATTTTATAAATATCTTCATTAATATCTTCAAAAATTATTATTTTCCCTTTGCAATCTGGAAAGTGGTTAGTACCGATTAAAAAAGTAGCGATTGTTAAGTTAGAAACGATAATTTCTCCTTTAGCTTTCCCACCTCTTAAAGGAATTCCTCTTATGTCCTCAATATATCCCTCAAAAAGTAAATTTCTTAATCTCTCAAGACTCCATTCTGGCTCTTTGAAAAGGCCAGTAACCATGGGCCCATGAATAGAACCTTTAAATCCTTGAGAATATTTAGATAGTAATAAAGAACATGTATCTGAGAATCCAAGCATTAAACCATGCTCCCAAGAAGGTTCTTTTTCTAATAGTCTTGCTGAACCCCAGCCTCCTTTTGCAAAAATAATTAGTTTACTATTTTGTGCCTTTTCCAGTTCTTCAAATCTAGTTAGATCATCACCTGCAAAATAAATAAATTTTTTGGAAAGAGAATTATTTTCATTAATTTCTAAGCCCCAATTTTTTAATATTTCTATACCTTTTTGAAAATCTTCTTCTTCATCAATAAAGGAGCCTGGAGCCAAAATATCTATTAGATCACCTTTTTTTAATCTAAAAACCATATATATAATTTATGAGGCAATAATAATTCCTAATAAAAGGATTCCTCCATAAATTGATTGATTTTTGAAGTGATTCCCAATATTTTTTATTGATTGATTTTCCTCAGGAAATACCTTTAGTATATCTCTCTGCATTAAGATTGAAGTTGTAAGCCAAATTGGCCAAAAAATAAAATCCATTTGATTAATAAATCCGCATAATGCGAGAAAACTAGAAGTTAAAAAATAACAAATTTGAATAGTTATTTTTGTATTGTTCTGGAGGTTAATAGCGGAACTATTTATTCCAATTTTGATATCATATTTTTTATCTGCTAAAGCATAAATCGTGTCAAATCCAAAAGTCCAAAAAATGGTAGCTAGCCAGCAAAAAAATAAAACAATACTATTCAAATTACCTTCATTTGCGGCCCAGGGAATTAAGACAGCAAAACCCCAGCATATGGATAAGATTAATTGAGGATATTTTAACCATCTTTTGGTAGAAGGATAAATTAAAATAATTGGTAAAGCTAAAAAAGCAAGTGAAATGGAAAGGATCCTTCCAGGTTGAGGTAGTGACAAAGTTAAAAAGAAACTACATAAAATTAAAAAGAAAAGAATCGAATAAGCCGTTTTAAGACCGATTTTATTTGCAGCTAGAGGTCTATTTTTTGTCCTAAAAACTCTTTGATCAATTTTTTTGTCCCAAATATCATTAACCACGCATCCTAACCCACTTACCAGTAGTCCTCCCAGTATTATTCTAAACAACATTAAAAATGTTGGATTTGCATCTGGGGTTAAATATAAACTCCATCCAGCTGGAATAAGTAAGATCATTCTTCCAGTAGGCTTATTCCACCTTAATAATTCAAAAAAAGTACTTAATTTAATTTGTCGATTTTTATTTTGCATATAACCTATTGTATATTTCATAACTTTAAATAATCTTACTAGGATTAAATAATTTCTATAGTTTAATAATCAATTTTAGGTATATTTATATATGGATTAAAGATATCTGAATCTTATAAAAAGAAATGATACAGAAACAAGATTTAAGATATTTTCAAGAAAAGCAAATTTTAGTAGCTTCGATAGATATTGGAACTAACTCTACACATCTCTTGGTAGCAGAAATTAATCTAGAATTAAAATCATTTTCAATAAAATTCACTGATAAATCAACCACTCGTCTTGGAGAAAGAGATGAGGAGGGAAATCTTACTGAAGAATCAATCCAAAGAGCATTAGTTACTCTTAAGCGATTTAAGGAATATTGTAAAAGTAATGAAGTAAAACAAATTGTAACAGCGGCAACAAGTGCAGTTAGGGAAGCTCCAAACGGTCAAGATTTTATTAGAAGAGTTCTTGATGAAACTGATATTAAAATAGAAATGATAAGCGGTTCTGAGGAAGCCAGATTAATTTACCTTGGTGTTCTTTCTGGGATGGCTTTTGAAGATCAGACTTTTGTAATCATAGATATTGGAGGAGGATCTACAGAATTAATACTTGCAGATAAGAAAGATGCAATTGCTCTTACCAGTTCGAGAATTGGTGCGGTAAGACTTAAAAATGATTTTTTAAATAAAGAGTCCTTAAATGCAGAAAGATCGAGTTTTCTAACAACTTTTATTAAAGGATCTTTAGAACCATCCGTTCGAAAAATAAAGCGTAGATCTAAGGGAGATAAGCCTTTATCTATGATTGCAACAAGTGGCACTGCAACCTCATTAGGAAATTTGATTTCAGATGATTTAGGTGAATCTAAACAAAAGTTGCATGGTTATAAATTTAAAAGGGAAAATTTACAAAATATATTGGAAAAACTTATTAAATTACCAGTTTCGGAAATCAAGAAAATACCTTCATTAAGTGAGAGAAGATCAGAAATAATTATTCCGGGTGCATTGATATTAAACACCGCAATGGAGATGTTGAACTTTAATGAATTAATAATAAGTGAGAGGGCGCTTCGAGAGGGTTTAGTTGTTGATTGGATGCTTCGTAAAGGAATAATAAAAAACGAATTAAATATTCAAAGCAATATTAGAAAAACAACTATAGTTCATCAGGCCAGAAAGTTTGGAGTAGATAATACAAGAGCTGAGAAAGTTATCGATATTGCCTTTCAAATCTATGATCAGACTAAAAATATCTTTTATAGCGATAATGATCCTAAAGCTAAAGAACTTCTTTGGGCAGCTTCTAATCTTTATAATTGTGGTAAATACGTAAATGTTGGTTCATATCACAAACACTCTTGGTATTTAATAAAAAATTGTGAGTTGTTAGGATATTCTGAAGCAGAAACTAATATTATTGCTTCAATTGCTAGATACCATAGAAAGACACTACCAAAGAAAAGACATGAGTCTTGGCAAAATTTGATTTCCAAGGAGGATAAAACATTAGTTCTTGAAATGTCATTAATTTTGAGACTAGCAGCATCTCTTGATCAAAGACCTGAAAAGGTAATTTCTTCAGTTCAAATAAAATTGCAGAAAAATATTCTTATATTTGAACTTTTACCTTTAAAAAGAAACCATGATCTTCTCCTTGAAAAATGGAACTTAGGATTATGCAGTAATGTAATAAAAGAACTAAAGAATTTGGATTTAAAAATCATTTAGTTTTTTTTAATAAGTTCTTTTTGTGGACTTTTATTCTCAGAAGGCTCTGAAAATAAATTGAAAATTAATGAGGAGGCGATTAGTCCCAGAAAGCCTGAAATTAAAATAAATATTACAAACCCTAATGAATTAAGATTCTTAGGTTGCCTAAATTTATAATTTTTTTTTGAAACTTCTTCAACTATTTCTTCAATTTTTACTTCTTTTATCTCTTTCTTAAATTCATCCATTATAAATTCTGTATCAAGTTTCAGCTTTTGTGAAATCCGTCGAACCATAGCTTTAATAAATACTTTTTCAGGTAGCTTTTCTTCATTTCCTTCTTCTATGGCTTCAAGTTGATGAACTCCAATTTTTAAATCATAAGCCAATTCTTCAATAGATTGATTTCTACTTAACCTAGCTTCTTTGATGAAATTTCCGATTCTCTTTAAAGAGGTATTCCCTCCTTTATTATCATCTTCGGTAACAGATTCTTTTTCTCTCAAAGCAAATAAATTTTTACTAATTATAGTAATTAATATTTTTCTATCAACTTTAAGATTATTTATTCCTAAAGAGATGCCTATAAGATGGATTATAAAGATTAGATCTTTTTTGAGAATTGTTAATTGCTGGGCTAATTATGTAAATGGTGGTTCTAATTAGTTTTTTCTCAATAGAAAACTTTTCCATATCTTTTAATTCTATTAACGATGTCCAGCCATCATCCCAAGATACTCTAAATCCAACAATCACTTTAGTCTCTGGAGGGTAAAACTTTAGTAGAGTTTCCTGAGACCTTTTTACGTGCCTAGCACTTAGATAAAGACATATAGACGAATTGTGTTTCGCAAGATCTTTCAGAGATTCTTTTTCGGGCATACCTGTTCGCCCTCCTGCTCTAGTTAAAATTATTGTTTGCGTCACGTCAGGGATGGTTAACTCAGCTTCATGATATGCTGCAGCAATTTGAAAAGCACTTACTCCAGGGACAACCTCGATTTCAATTTGTTCGTTTTTTAAAATTTCGATTTGCTCTCTAATTGCTCCAAAAAGGCAAGGGTCTCCATCATGCAACCTTACAACAGTTTTCCCTGCCTCAAATTTTTCTATCATAATTGAGGTAATTTGCGCTAAGTTGAGCGAACTCGTTTTTATTTTTTCAGAACCTTTTTTAGCAAAATCTAAAATCTTTTCAGGAATTAGAGAATCAGTCCAAATAATGACATCTGCAATTTTTATCTTTTTTAATGCTTTTAAAGTTAATAATTCTGGATCGCCTGGACCAACACCAATAAAGGATATTTTATTATCCATTCTTTCTATTTTTCCCACTGTATGTTCTCAATCTTAAAAAAAATATTCCAATTAATCCAGAAGAAAATAGAAAAATACTTATAAATTGAGCCATTCTTATACCGCCATCACAGAAAGGTGGGAGTCCACCAATGCATAGGGGGTCAGTTCTTAAACCTTCAATCCAGAATCTTCCAAAACTATAACTTATTAAATAAAGACAGCTAATAAAGCCAGGCCTGAAAAAATCTGTTTTATTTTGTTTATTAAAGGTAATGATAAGGATGATGAAAATTAAAAGATTCCACAATGACTCATAGAGAAATGTAGGATGAAAGAATTCGTAATTAACAAATTCTAAAGGCCTATTTTGGATAGGTATAAATAATTTCCAAGGTAAATTAGTAGGAATTCCAAAGGCTTCATTATTGAAAAAATTGCCCCACCTTCCTATTGATTGTCCAAGAATAATCGAGGGTATTAATATATCTATAAAAGTTTTTAAATTAATCTTTTTCGACTTACAGAAATAGATAATAGATATTAATCCTCCAATTAGACCACCATGGATTGCTATGCCTCCTTCCCAAACTGCAAGAAAAGAAGGTATTTGAATGATGTTATTGAATATTTCAAAAGAAGTAAAAAAGTTCTCTCCGCTATATTGCCTCCACTCAAAAATTACATAATAAGCTCTAGCTCCAATTAATGAAGAGATTATTAATGATGGAAGTATTTCACTAATGTACTCTGGGTTAATATTTCTTGCCTCTGCTAGTTTTTTAGAGACAAATAGGCCTATTAAAACTGAAACCGAAATAAGCAGTCCGTACCATCTAATAGTTATGAATCCTAAATTTAAAAAAGTTTCTCCTGGAGATTGTATAAAAGCTTGAAGTATAAGCATTTAAAGAAAGTTAGATACCCTCTGCTGCTTGCACTTTTTCTACTTGTTTTTTCTTTAATACTAAAAGTATTTGTGTTAGGCCTACACCAATGAAGAATGAAATCAATCCAATTACTCTATAAGGGCTCTGAAGAACAACCTCAGCATCTAATTGTCCAAATCCGCCAACGTTAGGATCATTAGTAATAGGGTCACCTGCATTAATTTTGTCTTGTGCTTTTACGATTAGTTGAGGACCAACAGGGACTGCTTCAGTAGTTATCTCACCATTATCGTTTTCTATATTGACCTTATAGCTACCATCTTCAACTGTTTCTATTGAATTTATAGTTCCTGAGGTGGAAGAAGTGAAAACTACATTATTGCTTTTGTCTCCAGTTGGGTATACCTGACCTCTACCTCTATTGCCTCCGATATGTAACGAATATTTCCCATAGTGATATTCTTTATTAGTGGATGGATCAGGGGAAAGTACGGGGAAAACTATTTCTTTATTAGTATCGCCAGGTAAAGGTCCTACAACGATGATATTATCTTTCTCTTCACTGTAATTAGTGAAATAAACCCCTTCTGTCTCCTCTTTGATTTCTTCGGACCATCTTTCTTGTGGAGCAAGTTTAAAACCATCAGGCAGCATTACAACAGCACCAACTTGTAATGGGACTTCAGAACCATCAGCACCGATCTCTTTTAAGTCATTTTTGTAGGGTATTTTGACTACAGCTTTGAAAACACTGTCTGCTCCAACAGATTGTGGTATCTCTGCAATTGTAGGCATCTGTGCTAGATGACAATTTGCACAGACTATCTTTCCTGTGGCTTCTCTTGGGGATTCATAGTTTTGCTGAGCCCAAAATGGATAAGCAAAAGTGATCTTTGGATAAAATACAACGCTCGAAATCAAAAGCAGATTACAGATAAATAAACTTGTTTTTTTCATGATTTGATTTTTAATACCTTTCATTTTTTTATGCCCACCATGGATTTTCATTAGTTCTAAAGTCAGTTTCTGACCATTGTTTGACGAGTACAGCATCATCTTCAATATCGACATGAGCTAGAGCTAAAGATAAAGGAGCAGGCCCTCTTACTACCTTCCCATTAGTATCGTACTGACTGCCATGACAAGGACATATGAATTTATTAGCACCACTATCCCATGGGACAACGCAACCTAAATGAGTACAAATTGCATTTAAACCAAATTCTCCTATTTCCCCACCCTCATTAACTATTAAATAAGTTGGATCTCCCTTTAGACCCTGCACTAGACTTCTGTCTCCTTCTTGATGGGTAGCTAACCAACCTGTCTTAGTTATTGGATTCCCTAATTCATCTTTAGCAGAAGTTCCACCTCCACCACCGCCTGCTCTTAAAGGCATGAAATAATTCGCTACAGGGTAAAGGGCTCCTAAGGCTACACCAGTTGCAGTACCAAATGTAAGAAGATTCATAAATTGCCTTCGACCCATTGAAGGGACATCATTGGAACTTAATTGAGTCATTCGTTACTTGGTTCTGTTATTTATTAGTTATTATGAATCAAATTGTTCAATTTCTGTTGCAAATAGATAGGACTTTTAATAATTTAAAGTAAAAGTTTAGGAAGTCTTAATTAATCGATTTAAATGAACCCATTGTTAGTAGATGAAGTTATACATTATTTGATTCATCGCTGGGGGAAAAAATATGATTTTAGACTCTTTAGAAGAGGAAAATTTGTGTATTTTCAAATGATGTGGGGATTTCTTGGACAGGAATCATTCCCTTTATGTGAAGATGAATATAAAAAATCGATAGCTGATAAAATCGAGATTTTAAATAGATGTGGATACTCAGAAGAAGTAAGGGAATGGCTAAAGAAAGTCAATGCTAAGCCAAGGTTAGGTAGAGCTGTCAGCTTGCAATTAACTCTTAATGAGAAGATGAAAGAGTTTTTGACTTAAGATTTTCCGATAAGTAAGTTAATCCAGTACCCACAAAAAATAAAAACACAATCGATATAGATAGCAATGACATAGTCAATGGATCTGTTGAAGGGGTAATAACTGCAGATAATATTGCGGAGGAAATTACAACTACCTTCCAATTCGAAATCATTTTTTCTGTTGTGATTATTCCAAGAGAACCAAGAATAAATTGTAATACTGGCAATTGAAAAGCTATTGCAGTGCTGAACATTAATAAGAGAACGAAATCAAAATATCTTTCTATAGACCAAGTTGGTTCAACAATATCAGCACCGAAATTAATGAAGAAATTTATTGCTGCAGGGACTAATATCCACCATGAAAAAATTAATCCTAAAAAAAACAGAAGACCTGAACCAAAAACTGCTGGCAAGATAAGGCTTTTTTCTTGTTTTGTTAAACCAGGAGTAATAAATAATATTATTTGATAAAAAATATAAGGCATAGAAACTATCAATCCGCTGTAACCTGCAACTTTAATAGCGACAAATAAAAACTCTCCTGGGGCAAGTTGTAGTAAATGAATATCACCAGCTGGGATTTCTAAAAAAGATATTAATGGCTTTATTATGAGAAAACTAAAAAATATTGAAATAAGTATTGAGTAAATTGAGTTTAGTATCCTTTGACGAAGCTCTTCTAAATGATCACTAAAAGTCATCGAATCTGACAATTTATTTTTACTTTGACCTGTACCTTTCATTATTATTTGATAGAAATTTTGTAAGAAAAAGCTTTAAAACTACTATTGCCAAAGTCCAATTTATTTTTCGATAAACTTAATTATTTGCTTAATTTAGGATTAGTTGGATCTGGTAACAAGAAAGGAGGAGCATCATTTAGGGATGATTCACCATAAGTTTCATATTCTCTATACCCACCCATTTTCCCATTAGTTTTCATTAACGCGCTTACGAAAGCAAGAAGTAAGAAAACAGTAGGAGCTCCAATTATTAATGCAGCACCAAATAGATATCCAACAATAAATTCTGGAAAACTATGATTTCCTAGAAATTCATGAGTGCCCAAAAGAAAATCAAACATTTAGGTTTTAAAATTTTTTTTATTATAAACTAAATTACTGATTTAAGATTTTTTTTAATGTAATCTTCTCCTCTTGTAGGATTTCCCCAAATAATTTCTCCATTTTTAAAGGAAACGCAACCTGGTCCTCCTTTTTTGATTTTTTGCAAATCTTTAATCTTTACTAAATTAATTGGTACTTTAATGTTTCTTTTTGCCTTACTAAATAAAGCAGCTAAATCTGCAGCTATTTGAAGATCTTGTTCAGATGCTACTTGAGATGAAGACTTCAAAACTACATGACTGCCTGGTGATTCCTGAGCATGAAACCATAAATCTCCTTTTTTTGAGAACTTAAAGCTTATTAAGTCATTTTGCCTCATATTTCGCCCTACCTGAAGCTTCAATCCAGTGGGAGTGTCAACTTGAATTGGTGAAGATTCTATCTCATATCTACTTTTCTGATCTTCTCTTTGCCTCTTGATATTGATATTAAATTCGTCGCAAATTTCTTCCATAATTTCTTCTAGTAGTTTGATTTTCATAATAAGTTTTTCATGATTTAAAGAATTTAGATTTTCTAGAAGCGTAGTGAATTCGTCCAATCTCTCTATATTTTTTTTATAAATAATTAATCTTTCTTTAATTAATTGTCTAGATCTCTTTAATTTTTTTGACTTTTTATATAGTTTTTGACCTTTAATAATATCTCGTTTTTTAATTTCATTAGAGGTGAATATACTATCGGCTTTTTCTTTATATAGCTCGTAGTTTTCTGATTTTGTCAGAAGATCATATTGAATATTTAAGTTCTTTTTCTCAGTATTGGTCTGTTTAAAAATTATCCCCTCAATTTTCTTTTCCAATAATTCAAGTTTTTTTTGTTTCAGATGATAATCATAATAATTCATTAAACTTGTGCATAAATCTATTTTATTTTCGTAATTAATTGCATTATTAAAAAACCAAACGCAATAAAAATCTTTGTTAAATGTAGAAAAGTTAAAGTTATTGTTTTTAAACCTATTTATCCAAATCTTCCAGTTTTTAAATATCTCCTTTAAATCCGAATCGCTAATGAAATCGATATTTTTTTCCATTATTTCCGAATAGCCAGTTTTGCTAACAACCTCTAATTGTTTTGTGAGGATAGGGCTAACTCCTTGATAGGTATTTATTAAACAGTATTTCAAAGACTCAGGTACGATTGAAATTGAGTCTTTCCATGATTGAAAAGACTCATCTTCTCTAGGTTGTTTTTTGAGGTTGACTGGAGGGCCAGAATAAATTGATCCTGTTGAAATTGTTCTAAAACTAGATTGACTAGACTTGATTTGTTTACCAACGGCAATTATTTTATGTTTATTATCCAAATAAAAAATATTACTATGTTTTCCCATTAATTCAAAAATTAAATACTTATTAATTTCATCTCCAGGTTTTTTTGCAAAACTAAATTTTATAACTCTCTCGAAATCCTCTTGATCAATCGAAATTAAAGCCATATATTTTAATCCATATCTAATTTGTTTAGAAAGTGTGCTTTCTCTCCCAATCTTTTCTGGCTTATTTATCTTTAGTATTCTTGGAGAGTCTCCATTCCATGAAACTTCTAACCATGTTTGAGAATTAACTCCCCTGAAACATAATTGAATTGTATTAGGCTCTGGTTGCTGGGCAGTTTCAAATTTTGTAGGTAAGATGTTCTTTGTCAAATAATGCAAGACAGATCTAATAGATGTAATATCCATTATCTGTGGAACACCTTTTTGCATTATTCCTTTTAATTCACAAGAAGTTTATTTTACTGCAAAAAATTTAATATGAAAAATCAAAAAAAACTTATTATCCTTACTGGCCCCAGCGGGGTAGGTAAAGGAACAGTTGTTAAAGAAATATTAGGTAAAGAAAAAAATTTCTGGCTTTCAATATCTGCAACGACTAGAAAACCTAGAGAGGGAGAGAAGGACGGAGAAAATTACTACTTCTTAAATCAAGAAAAGTTTAAAGAAATGATTGAACAAAACATGTTCCTTGAATGGGCTCAATTCGCTGGAAACTACTATGGAACGCCTTTGAGTTCTGTTAATGAGAAAATAAAAAAAGGATTTATCGTACTTCTTGAAATTGAAGTAGAGGGTGCAAGGCAAATAAAAAATAAGTTTCCTAATTCACTGTCAATATTTCTACTTCCTCCGGATAAAGAAGAGTTAGAGAGAAGAATAAGAAATAGAGGTACAGAAAAAGAAGATGCAATTAAAAAAAGACTCTCAAGGGCTAATTATGAGATTTCAGTATCAAATCAATTTGATTTTGCATTAACTAATTACAATGTTGATGAAACAGCAAAAAAAATAATCAAGTTCTTAAAAACTTGATTATTTTCTCTTAATCAACTCATTGGATGGAATAATAAATCTGGGAAAAATCTATTAAATTCAATAATTATTCCAGCTGTAAGGCTAAGCCAAATTGCTGCTACTACTGGTGCAGATCTGACAAATTTTGTGTTTAGAATTTTGAACATTTGTTTTATGAAAGTATTTAAAGATGTTTAGCGAGGACCATTAAGTGTAATATTGTTATCTTTCTCTCTTAAATCTCCATTCCTACCTTGTTTATTAGCAAGAAGTGGCCATTGCGCTCCTTTTACAAGACATTTCCTTGCTAAGTCTAGGTCAATAATGATCTCAAGATCTGCTGGATTCTTAGCCTTTTTTGATTCAATGAGATACTCTCTTCCTGACCAACCTATAATTCCAGCAATGTAAATGAACAATACTCCGGGAATAAGTAAATCTCCTTCATGACCTCTATTTAAAAGGGCTCCCCATGGCTCAAGAGGAGGTCCAATTATTAAATGTGGAAGACCATCATCTCCGCATGATGCTTTTCCGTATCTTTCAAATCTTGCGATGTCTTTTTGCGTAGTTGCCGAATTTGCTCTCTGAATGAATTTAGGATTTTCAGAGCATTTTGTGAGGGCTGAAGCAGTATATTCTGTGCTAGCTCTATCGGCGTTTAAGGCAGGCCCATTTGCAGCTAGAGCAATTGGAGTAATTCCGAGGAACAGAAAAACTGAGGTTATGATTGAAAAAAAGAATTTCATAAGTTGCAATCTTTAATTCCCTATTAATGTGTTAGGTAAGAAATTAATATTAAAATAGAACAAGTTGAATCAAAAATGCATAAAGTTTTAGCTATTGAAACAAGTTGTGATGAGACATCTGTCTCAATAGTTTCTAATATTGGCGATACTTTCAGAATACATTCAAATATAATTGCCTCTCAAATTGAAGATCATTCAAAATGGGGTGGAGTTGTGCCTGAAATTGCAGCTAGAAAGCATTTAGAGTTATTACCTTTTGTTTTAGAAAAGGCTTTAGAAGAATCAAAAATTAAAATTGAGGAAGTCGACTATATTGCTTCGACTGTAGCTCCTGGATTAGTTGGTTGTTTACGAGTTGGCTCTATAACTGCAAGATCACTTTGCATGTTACATTCAAAACCATTTTTGGGAATTCATCATTTGGAGGGGCATTTATCTTCAATTCTATTTTCAGAGAACTATCCAAAGAAATCTTTTCTTACATTACTTGTTAGCGGCGGGCATACTGAATTGATAAAGGTTGATGATAGAAGGGGGATGCAAAGACTTGGAAAAAGTTTTGATGATGCTGCTGGAGAAGCCTTTGATAAAGTTGGCAGACTATTAGGTCTTAGTTATCCAGGAGGACCGGCAATTGAAAAGATTGCTAAAAATGGGGACCCAATGAAATTTAATTTGCCAAAATGTAGGATCTCTGATAAAAAAGGTGGATTTCTTAAATATGATTTCTCTTTTAGTGGTCTAAAAACTGCCGTATTAAGATTAGTTGAGAGAATAAATTTGGATGGGAAGACCGTTCCAATTCCTGATATTGCTGCAAGTTTTGAGAGAGTAGTGGCAGAGGTCTTGGTAGAGAGAACAATAAAATGCGCTGAAGATCATAGCTTGGATAATGTTGTTGTGGTTGGGGGAGTGGCTGCTAACAATACATTAAGAAAAATGATGATTAGTAAAGCTAGTAAAAAATCTATTAAAGTTCATTTAGCTCCTCTTGATCTTTGTACAGATAATGCAGCAATGATTGGAGCGGCAGCGTTGTTCAGAATCAAATTTAAGGATCATTTAAGCTCCCTTAAATTAGGTGTCGCAGGAAGACTGTCAATTGAACAAGCAAATACCCTTTATGAAGTAAATCCTCCTTTCTAACTTCAATGAACAAACAACCTAAAATCGACATTAAAGAGACAAAAAACTTCGTTGATAAAAAGGAACTGAATTTGTGGAAGAGAGGTTTTACCCCTCAAGCTGAAATATGGAATGGAAGGATGGCAACTGTAGGTATAGGAATTATTTTTATAATTATTGCTTTAATAAGCCAGTTCTCTTAATAGAAATGTAATTCATTTTCTTGAAAGTAGTTTTAAAAGATTTAATAAAAATTACTCTTGTTCTGCTGATTAACAAAATTAAAAAGTATTGTATTTATTGGACTTGAGATAAGATTATTGATTTAATCAAAATAATGAATATTTTTATTATTTATAATTTTATATGACGCCTGAAAGGCTTGGATTACTTTGGGGGATAACTGTATTTGCAGGTGCTTGTGCTCGATTATTTTCTTCTTTTACAGGATTTCCAAGTGTCGTTATTTTATTGCTTTCTGGATTATTCATCGGAAGATCAGGATTAGGACTTGTTGAGCCTTTAGATCTCGGGCAAGGGCTTGAAACTATTGTGGGTCTTTTAGTCTGTTTGGTTCTATTTGAAGGGGGATTAAATTTAAAGCTGCCTGAGGGGAATATAAGAAATACTGTTTTGAAAATTTCATTGGTAAGACTTTTTATTTCATTATCAGCTGGAATTTTTATTGCTCATTGGCTGGCTGGCCTCTCTTGGCAAGTCTCAGGAATATATAGTGCCATAGTTCTAGCTACTGGACCTACAGTTGTATCTCCGTTAGTGGAACAAATAAAATTAGCTTCCCCTCTCTCGGAAGTTTTAAAAGCTGAGGGGTTGTTGCTTGAACCAATTGGTGCAGTATTAGCATTACTGCTTTTAGAACTGACTTTAGGGGACCTTCGTGGAATTAACGATGTATTTGTAGCATTAATGCAAAGATTAGGGGGAGGAGTCTTAATCGGATTAAGTGCAGGATGGTTACTATCAGAAATTTTAAAAAAAATAAAAAATGAAGCCTCATTTGGTATAGAGCTACAGGTTACCCTTGGATTTATTTTCCTTGTTTATGGAATTTGTGAATATTTTTTACCAGAATCAGGCTTGCCGGCTTCTGTCGCAGCAGGATTTATTGTAGGCAAAAGAGAAATTATAGATAAGGAGAGATTGGATAATCTAATAGGTGAATTAGCTCAATTAGCAATAACAGTTCTTTTCCCTCTTTTGGCCGCTGACGTTTCTTGGGGTGAATTAAGTCCGCTTGGCTGGGGAGGGTTTGTTTGCGTTTTTTTGTTGATGGTAATTGTTCGCCCTATCTCTATCTGGATAGCAACAATGGGGAAAGAATTGAACTTAAAAGAAAAAATATTTTTAGCTTGGTTAGCCCCAAGAGGTATTGTGACTGCAGCAGTAGCCTCTCTTTTTTCTATCAGATTAGAGCAGGCTGGTATC
>QCBF01000013.1:0-31116 GCA_003281705.1 Prochlorococcus sp. AG-347-C10 | reverse complement strand
CTATTTTCAGCTTAAAATTAGTCATTAAATATTATTTTGAGTTTGAATTAAAAATAAAGTCGAATTTATTTTAAGCTATTCTTTTGCAAGTTTTTAAAGCTGAATACTATACTTAACTTTTTTTATTTTATATATTCTTTTAAAACCCCATTTCTATTTGGATGTCTAAGTTTTCTTAGGGCTTTTGCCTCTATTTGTCTAATTCTTTCTCTAGTCACATCAAAAATCTGGCCAATTTCTTCAAGAGTTTTCATTCTTCCATCATCAATTCCATATCTCAATCTGAGAACATCTCTTTCTCTTGGACTAAGAGTGGCTAAAACTCCTTCCAAATCTTCCCTTAATAAAGTTTTAGAAACATCTTGCTCTGGATTTTCAATATCAGCCTCTATAAAGTCTCCGAGTCTTGAGTCTTCTTCTTTCCCTATTGGAGTTTCTAAAGAAATAGGAAGTTGCGCACTTTTAGCTATAAATCTTAATTTTTCAATTGTCATTTCCATACTCTCAGCAATTTCTTCTTCAGTAGGTTTTCTACCAAATTCTTGGCTAAGAACTTTTGTGGTTTTTTTAATTCTAGATATTGTTTCGTATAAGTGAACTGGCAATCTAATAGTTCTACTTTGATCCGCAATGGCTCTTGTAATGGCTTGGCGAATCCACCAAGTTGCATATGTAGAAAACTTATAACCTTTTTCATGGTCAAATTTTTCCGCTGCCCTAATTAGACCCAAACTTCCTTCTTGGATTAAATCTTGAAATGATAAACCTCTATTCATATATTTTTTAGCAATGGAGACAACTAATCTTAAATTTGATTGAACCATTTTTTCTTTAGCTCTCCTTCCTAAGAGAAGTCTTCTTCTAAATTTGGGAAGAGGCATATCTATTAACTCGGCCCATTCTCTGACAGATGGGAAATGCCCTTTTTCTGATTCATATTGAGTTGCCAGCTCTTCTAATTGGAGTAAGTCAGCAATTTTTCTTGCAAGCTCAATTTCTTCATCTGGTCTTAAAAGTCTAATTCTTCCAATTTCCTGTAGATAAACTCTTATTGAATCTTCAGTGTAGATACCTTTTGGCCCAAGCTTTATATTTCCGAGCCCTTTATCTTCTTCTTCAGAATCACTAAATTCATTATTGGTTTCTATGCCACTTTCCCTTGAATCAGACGATGTCTGTAAACTTTGGCTATTGATAATATTTTCTTCTTCAACTACTGTTTCTAAATTGGCATTAATTTTTTTGTTAATCTTTTTTTTTGAGCTGGGCTTGGAATTCTTTGATTCTGCTGCGACTGGACACATGATGGACTCCTTTCTACGGTGAATTTAACTAGATTAAATTTTATTTAGGGCTAATTTGTACATTTAGTAGTAAATTTCCCCGTTAATTTGTAAAAGAACTTTTTCCAGGAATTTGAATAAAAAAGTTTTTTTAAATTGTTGAAAAATTTAAATAGTGCTATAGATTACCTAAAGTAAAAAGTCTTGGGATTTCTCAGACAGGCAGATCATTTTTTGAATTTTCAGTCAATGATCAAAGCTTCATGTCTCCCTTAAGAGCAGGATACTTACAATGTGCAAAAAACACTTTGTGGAATGTTCAACAATCCAATACTAAGAAAAAGTTTTGAAGCCGGCAAGTAATCAGTTATTAAATATCTCCTACAAATTGGAAATTTTGCTTGATATAGGTAGTAGTAATGAAAGCTTTGACTATTTAGATGGAAATAATCTTGGAGCAGAAGTTGGGGATATTGTAAGTGTGAAACTAAGAGGGAGATTATTGAATGGGTTGGTGCTCTCAAAAAAAAACTTTTCGACAATCAATAATGATGAAGTAAATATTACTGGAGGAAAAAGCATAAGATATTTGTTTGTTGAAAGTATTTTGCAGAAAAAAGTAATAGATGACTCTTGGAGAGAATGGATAGAGTCCCTAGCCTCTTTTTATATGGTTAGTAATTTAAAAATGTTTAAAACTGCATTTCCTCCTGGCTGGATTGGTAAATATAAAAATTTTTCTAAAGGTTTAAAAGATCAAATATGGATTGAAACTAAAAAAGAATTTGATATTAAGAAAAATGGATTAACAAAAAAAGAATTTTTTTTAATGAATACTTTGCCTGAAAAAGGTAATTGGCAAAGTGAATTAGTAAAGTCTGGTTTTAATTACACTCTGATTAACTCAATGGTCAGTAAAAATTATCTTGTTAAATCTAAAAGAAAAAAAAATGTAAATACTAAATTAAATTCCTTTTTAAATGATCATATTGCAACAAAAAAACCAAATCTTAAAAATGAGCAAAAAATTGCATTTCAAGAATTTCAAACCATGAAACCAGGAGATGTTTTACTTCTATGGGGTGAAACAGGTTCAGGTAAAACAGAAGTTTATATGAGAATTGCTGAAGATCAATTACTTAAGAAAAAAAGTTGTTTGATACTAGCCCCAGAAATCGGACTAATTCCTCAACTTATTGATAGGTTTAGTCGGCGATTTAATAATGTCGTTTACGAATATCATAGTAACTGTTCTCCCAATCATAGAACTTTGGTTTGGAAGAAAATTAATAATGCTAATGAACCTTTCATAGTAATAGGAACCAGGTCCGCAGTTTTTCTTCCAATGAAAAATCTAGGATTAATAATCATGGATGAAGAACATGATGTTTCTTATAAACAAGATAGTCCTATGCCTTGTTATGACGCAAGAGAAATTGCTATTGAAATAGTAAGAAGGAATTCTGCAAAGTTAATTTTTGGGAGTGCAACCCCATCAATGAAGACTTGGAAAAAGTGTATTTTTGAAAAAAATTTTAAATTGGTAAGAATGATTCAAAGGATATCTAGTAATGAGATACCTGAAATAAGAATTATTGATATGCGGGATGAGTTCAAGAAAGGAAATATGAAAATTTTTTCCAATGAATTATTAAAATTGCTTCCTCAACTACGCTTAAAAAAAGAGCAGGCAATAATTTTGATCCCTAGGAGGGGACACAGTGGGTTTTTAAGTTGTAGAAATTGCGGATATTTAATAAATTGCCCAAACTGTGACGTTCCTTTATCAGTGCATCTCGGTTCACAAGGAAAAAAATGGTTAAATTGTCATTGGTGTGATCATAAATCGAGATTGATCAATCGTTGTCCAGATTGTCATTCAACTGCCTTTAAACCTTTTGGAATAGGTACACAAAGGGTAATAGAGTTTTTAAATGAAGAATTTCCTGATTTAAGAGTACTTCGCTTTGATAGAGATACAACTTCAGTAAAGGCTGGTCATAGAGATATTCTTTCAAAGTTTTCTAAAGGTGATGCTGATATTCTTGTGGGAACTCAAATGTTGGCTAAAGGGATTGACATCCCTAATATTACTCTTTCAGTAGTCATTGCAGCAGATGGGTTGCTTCATCGCCCAGATATTTCGGCAGAAGAAAAATCATTACAATTGTTTTTACAATTGGCAGGCAGGGCAGGCAGGGCTCAAAAAAAAGGAAAAGTAATTTTTCAAACATATAAACCTAACCACCCGGTAATTTCTTATCTTCAGAAAAGAGATTATGAAAGATTCTTAATTGAAAACTCGAGATTGAGAAAAGATGCTAATTTATTTCCATTTTGCACCATTTGTCTTCTTAAATTATCAGGTGAAAATTATGAATTAACTGAATCAATTGCAATAAAATTGGCAAAATATCTACTCAATTTTTGTGAGAAAAAGAACTGGAAATTAATTGGTCCTGCCCCTAGTTTAATTTCTAAAGTCGGTAAAAAATTTAGATGGCAGATATTAATACATGGTCCTGAGGGAACAAAGATACCTTTACCTCACAGATCAATATTATGGAAACTTATTCCAAAAAACGTTTTTTTAACAATTGATGTTAATCCAGCAGAATTGTAATTACTTTGATGGAAGTTGAGGTAAATCAGATCCTAATTTATATCTATAGAATCTTACTAGATAAGCCAATATTATAATTATTAAAATAATAGATATCCCAATCAAAAGTTTGTTGAGGCTCCAGAAAGAAAATTCCAGAGTATTTATCTGCCCTTGATTTAAATTCCAAATTATTATATTTTTTGTGATTTCTAAATTTGAATTATTTTTATCAGTAAGGATAGCTTTATTAGGGTGAATAATTTTGAAAATAAGATCTAAATTATCAATACCTTGAATAGAATTTAGATCCAAATCTAACCTGTAAAAGTATTTTTTAAAAAAAATGAAGTTTTTTTGAGTAGTATTAATTTGGATATTCGTTGATTTTCTCGCTAACTCTCCAGCTTTATTTTGGGTGATTTTAAGAACTTGCTTTGTATCTTCTAAATTAAGATTTTTATGTTTCAAAGAAAAGGTTGATTCGTCTTGTTGAATTTCTGCGTCAGGGAAAATATCTTTCATCTTCTCTTCAAATTTTAATTGCCAAGGAAATTTCTTTATGTATTTACTTTCTATCACTAAATTATTGGTTATTGAATCAAGTTCACTAAGATCAAGGGTATCCTCAATTTTGACGCAGCCACTTAAAAGTGGAATTAATAATAAAAGTATTAAAAAAATGATCAGTGAAAAGCCTTTCTGAAAGGGTTTTGTTTCACCAGTTGGTGTCTCAGTTACATTAATAAATTTTTTTTTCTTCAATACTTCTCTTTTTTTGCGCAGTGAGTTAAGAGATTTTTTATTGAGTGATGGATCGCTTTCAAACTGTACGTTCCAATTCTCTGGCTTTTTAATGTTAGGAGAGTCTATAACTTCCATCAAATATTTTGCATTTTCTCTCGTCTTATTATCGTAAGATTTTAGAAGTTCTTTACAAAACCTTTTAGCCTCCTCCTTTTTATTGATACCACAAAGAGCAGTAATTAAGATTGTTCTTAAATTTACACCCTCTTTGCTTGATAAAGGAAATGATTCGATTATGGGCAAAAGAAATTCAATGCAATAATGATACTCACCTTTGGCTAAAGCAAGTTCTACTGTTTCTAAAACTTGCTCATAAGTTTTCATAGGTTAGGCGACTATCATTGTACCTATTCCGGAATTTGTAAAAATCTCAAGAAGTAATGAATGTTCTATTCTTCCATCAATTATGTGAACTGCTTTGACTCCTTGGGCTAAAGCTCTTATACAGCATTCTGTCTTTGGAATCATACCTTCAGTCACAATTTTTTTATCAATAAAATCTCTTGCCTCTTTGAGATTAGTTTTTTCAACAAGACTATTTTTGTTATCTTTTTCTCTTAAAATCCCTTTAGTATCAGTGAGAAGAATAAGTTTTTCTGCATTTATTGCAGCAGCAATTTCTCCAGCAACAAAATCTGCATTGATGTTATGGGAAATACCCTCTAAGGTTGATCCAATGCTAGAAATAATTGGGATATATCCTTTAGAAATAAGAGGATCTAATATTTCAGGATTGATTTTTGTAACCTCTCCCACTAACCCATGGCTACCATCTCCTAGTTCTCTTGATTGAATCAAGTTGCCATCAAGACCTGATATACCTACAGCTAATGAGCCTGTTTTGTTAATGCCTTTTACAATTTGTTTGTTAACTCTACCCATTAGAACCATCTCGACAATTTCCATTGTTTTTTGATCAGTAATTCTCAATCCATTTTCGAATTTAGGAGATATTTCTAATTTCTTTAACCAATTATTAATCTCTGGCCCACCTCCATGAATTACTATCGGACAAACCCCAACTGTTGATAAAAGTGCTATGTCTCTAAAAAAAGCATTTTTTAAATTATCATTCTCCATAACAGAACCACCATACTTGATAACAATTTTTCTACCTGAGAAACTTTGTATATATGGAAGTGCTTCGCTTAATATTGATACTCTTTGAGAATCATTCATTATTAAAATTCATTAAAACTTGATTGAAATGAGAAATTAGGTTTTTACAAATATATCCCTATATTCAATAAAAGAGAATAAAATCTAATTCTTTTTTATTATCGTCGATAATAAATTCTGATTCAAGACCTTTAACGAAAAACCTATTTAATCTTTCTTGTTTTTCAATCCATTTTTCTAGAGGAACAGCGTTTAATTCGAAACGCATTCTGAGACCATTTTTTTCTTCCTTTGTAATTTCTTCTATTTCTTTTAATTGAGGGGGGTTATCCTCGTCCCACAAATTTAAAGATTCTAATGACGATTCAAGATGAGCTTTTATCCCATACCTCCATCTTGTAACATCTTTAACTAGTGCTGTTAATTCTTTTGGTCTATTAAATTTATTTGTCGCAAAATTTGTCTTGTCAAATAACTCTACAGGAGGTATTTCGGAAGTCTTTAAGCCTAATCCAATTAGGAAAATAGGTACTCCATAAAAAAAAGTAGGTACACTTAAATTCACTGAGTCTGTAAAATATGCAGTCATTCCAACAAAAGCTAATATACCCCCAGCGGTTACGATTAAGTTTCCAGGCGATAAGTATTTCTTCATTTTGATTTAGTAGAATGAGTTTAAAATGGGCTAACAAGTATTATGCAAGATCCTAATACTGCAAATCAAGGAGATTTAATTTTTAAACTTGATCAAGATAGAGCATGGTTACTAGAAAATCTTGATAAGGGTAAATGGCCAGAAATCAGAAGCGAACTTGCCGCGCTTGAAAGAAAAATAAGCAAATTAATTATAAGTGTTCAAGAAAATAATGTTGATATTTGATTTAAAAAGGTATTTCGTCAACTTCAGGTACTAAAGGTGAACTATCCCAACTAGATTTATTGGTAGTTTCTTTATTTTCAAATGACTGATTATTTTCTTTTTGATCAGAATTAAAAACGTCAGCTGGCGATATTTGATGAATCTTTGAAGCTGTTAGTTCTGGTTGCTTTTCTTTTGTTCCGTCTTTTCTAGTGACAGAATTCATCTTTAGACGTCCCTCAATAACAATATTTTGCCCTTCCTTAAGTTCATCTACCATCTCTTGGGCAATATTTCCCCATCCTATGATCTTGAGATCTCTGGTTGGATCTTCACTACGTAATCCTTTAAAATTAACAATCATTTCTGCGATTGGAGTTTGGTTTTCTTTGGTATACCTCATTTGGGGAGCGCTATTAATTACCGCCTGAATTAAACAATGATTCATTACTTACTATTTAATTAAAGACATACTGATGCAGAATCAAGAAAATTGCTATAAAAATGTTTGGATCCTATCAGGAACTTCGGATGGACCTGTAATAGCTAATAGGCTTCTTGAACTTAATTATTCAGTCTTTGCAAGTGTTTTAACTTATAAAGCAGGGCAAGCTTATATTAAAAATCCAAAGTTACATATCATTACGGGTAAATTAAATAATAAAGATCAAATAATTGATTTCATAAATAAAAATAAAATCACATGCGTTGTCGATGCTACTCATCCGTTTGCCGTAATAATTTCTAGAAATCTTAATAATGCATGTAAAGAGATTAATATACCTCTTTTACAATTTCAGAGGAAATCTCTAATAAATTACACTAATAAATTTTTTTATATTGATGATTTAAAGGATATAAATAATGTTGATATAGAAAATAAGAATATTCTTCTAGCAATAGGATCAAGATTCCTTAACGATACAGCTGATTATTATATGAATTGTAAAGCAAATGTATTTACAAGGGTACTTCCAACTTATGAAAGTATAACTAAAGCTTTTGGATCATGTATTAAAAATTCAAACATAGCGATACTTGAACCGAGTAAAAATAATAATAGCATTTTAGAAAAAAAACTTTGTGATTTTTGGGAGATAGATTATGTGCTATGCAGAGAATCTGGAAGTTATTCTCAGAAAAACTGGGAGAGTATAGTTTCTGGAAGTAAAATGAAGTTATTTTTGGTTAAAAGGCCGAAAGTTAAAAATGATTATTCTTACTCTTTTGATGAGTATCACAATTTGATAAATCACATAATTGAAAATATTGATTTTTAATTCATTATGGAAGTATTAGTTATGATCACAACTGAATCAAGTAATGCAAATGCTTTGCGAATGGCTAAATTGCTAATACAAAATAAACTTGCAGCTTGTGTTTCCATAAAGCAAATTTTTTCAATTTATAAGTGGGATGATGATATTGAAGAAACTAAAGAGTTTGAAATCACAATAAAAAGTAAACTAGAATTTAAAGATTATTTAATTGAATTCTTAAATGAAAATTCCACATATGATCTCCCTCAAATTATTTACAAAAAATACCATGCTGAGATGAAATATTATGATTGGTTGTATAAGACAATTTGATTAAATTTTTTTTATTAACTTTTTAAGATCAATATCTGATCTAGATCCTAATTGCGTAATTATTTGTCCCGCGCAAATTGAAGCTATCTCTCCGCATTTTTTTAGGGAACAATTGTTTATTAATCCATGGATAAATCCTCCCGCATAAATATCTCCCGCTCCTGTAGTATCAATAATCTTGTCTTTCTTTATTGACTCAATTATTTCAACATTATTTTTGTTAATTATTAGAGAACCATTGCTTCCAAGAGTTACTATGACTAATTCACATAAGGAAGATAGGTCTTCTTGGCAGCTTGCTAATTTATCATTTTTAAATAGACTTAACACCTCGGATTCATTACAAAAAACAATATCTACATATTCATCAATTAATTCCAAGAAACTCTCACGATGTCTATCTACACAAAATGAATCAGACAATGAAAGAATTATTTTTGTATTGGATTGTTTTGCAATTTGGGCGGCTTTAATAAAAGCATTTTTAGCTAATTCGCTGTCCCATAAATACCCTTCTAAATATAAGTATTTACTTTCCTTAATAACAGTAAAGTCAATGTCTTCTGGTTCAAACTCTATAGATGCTCCTAGGTAAGTGCACATAGTTCTTTGTGCATCAGGTGTAATCAAAATGATTGAATGAGCTGTAGAAGCACCTTCAATAATTGGTGGAGCATTAAATATAGTTTTACTTTGTTTAATATCTTCAGAAAAGAAATTCCCAAATTGATCATTTTTCACCCTTCCAATAAACTGAACAAGATTACCTAATTCTGCTAAACAAACAACTGTATTTGCTGAGGATCCCCCTGATATTTTTTTGATCACTTTGCAATTTTCTAACAATCTCTGAGATTCATCAGAATTAATTAGATTCATTGATCCTTTATCAAGATTATTTATCTCAAGAAACTCATCTTCAATATTTACAATAATATCTACTATTGCGTTGCCCAGGCCAATGAGATCAATCTTTTTATTATGCTCAAAATGTCTAAAGGATTCCTTCATTAATTTGGAACTAAATTACCTTAGAAGTGCTCTTTTAGGACCATGAATTGGGTCTTCAATTACTATAGTTTGATCTCTATTAGCCCCCAACGAGACAATTGCAATTGGAACCTCCATTAATTCAGCTAAAAATCTTAGATAATTCATAGCATTCTCTGGGAGATCAGATAGCTTTCTGCAGTCTGCAGTTGAACATTGCCAACCTTTTAATTTTTTGAAGATTGGCTTACATTTTTTTAAGTCATCTGAATTTGTAGGAAAGTAGTCTATTTCCTCTCCATCGAGATCATATGCAATGCAAACTTGAATCTCATCTAATTCATCTAATACATCAAGTTTCGTAACGGCTAAACAATCAAGACCATTCACAGATACAGCATATTTACCAATAACTCCATCAAACCACCCACATCTTCTCCTTCTCCCAGTAGTGGTTCCAAATTCACTGCCTCTATCACAGAGTTGATCATTAATACTCCCTTGCAGTTCTGTTGGGAATGGCCCTTCACCTACTCTTGTGGTATAAGCTTTCGCTACACCTATGACTCTATCAATTAAAGTTGGCCCCACTCCAGCCCCAATACATGCCCCTCCTGATATAGGGTTTGATGAGGTAACAAAAGGATAAGTTCCATGATCTAAGTCAAGTAGAGTCCCTTGAGCACCTTCGAAAAGAATATTCTTCTTATTTTTTGAGGCTGCATGGATAGTCCTCGTACAGTCAACAACATGCTTTGATAATCTTTCCCCATAGTCAAGATATTCTTCAACAATATCTTCTAATTTAAGTGGTTTAATGCCATAGATTTTTTCTAGTAAACCGTTTTTTTCTCTTAATGGAATTTCTATCACATCACTTAGCCGTTCCTTATTGAGCAAGTCTCTGATTCTAATGCCATTTCTTTGTGACTTATCTGCATAAGTTGGGCCAATCCCACGACCTGTTGTACCTATTTTGTTTGAACCTCTATCATCCTCCATCACTTCATCTAAAATTCGGTGGTAGGGCATTGTTACATGTGATGTTGATGAAATTTTTAATCCTGAGATATCAATTCCATTATCAATTAACATGTCAATTTCTTTAAGCAAGATTTTTGGATCAACAACAGTTCCCGACCCAATTAGACAAGAAGTATTTTTATAAAGTATCCCTGATGGAATTAAATGTAATTTTAAGACTTTATCATCTACTACTATGGTATGACCTGCATTTACTCCCCCTTGGTAGCGAACGACAACATCAGCCGAACGACTAAGTAAATCCGTTATTTTACCTTTTCCTTCGTCACCCCATTGGGCTCCGATTACAACAACATTGGCCAATTTTAGAAAAGCATTATTTTTGTGCGAATATTTAATATATTCAAAAATCTTGGTTTACTTTTAAAAAGTAAATGAATTGTATCAACTTTCTCTTAGAACCATTTTTTCAGCAAGAGAGAATTCTTTGGTTAAACGCTCTTTAAGTTTATCTGGTAAAGGTCTACTTGAAAAGTTTTTGTAATGACCTGCCATAGCATTTAATGCTGTTTGCATGGTGGTAAATGATTGCGTTTTATTTACCATCCCTCTATTTCTGTATCTGGAAATATAGTCAGTTATGAGTGTAAGAGCCTCACTTCTTAATTCATCTTTATTTGGAGAATCCTTTGGAGTGTCAACTGCTATTTGTAATATTTTAACAACTGAAATTGTATCCTTTGTATAATCTCCTGTCATAGAGGTTTTTGCAGCTATGGAAGGGGAACTAAATAGTGTAAAAACAACAATTAAAGATATTGCAAAAGATATGGCTTTGGTAAGATTCTTAAAAAATAATTTTGATGTCCATTTTAGTAACATAACTTAGCTCCCAAAAAAAAAACCTTAAGATATTTTATTGTACATTATTTCAGATTCGGAAATAAATGTTTCCAACAATTTATCAGTACTAATTTTAAATTTAGTATTATTTGTTCTGCATAAAAGTTCTACTTCTTTATTAATAGAATCTCTGCCAACAATTATCTGAAAAGGAATACCAATTAATTCCGCATCTTTAAATTTCACTCCAGCTCTATCGTTTCTGTCATCAAGAAGGACATCAATTTTATTAATTAAAAAGTTGTTATAGATTTGCTCAGTAAGATCACTTTGAATAGGATCTTTTAAGTTTGTTGGAATAATAATAACTTCAAAAGGAGAAATCTGGATAGGCCAACAAATTCCTTTTTGATCATGATTCTGTTCGATAGCAGCTTGAGCTATTCTTGTCACTCCTATTCCGTAACAACCCATCCATAAATTTTTTAATTGACCATCTTTGTCAGAAAATTTAGCATTTAATTTTTCACTATATTTTTGACCTAGTTGAAAAATATGTCCTATTTCTATGCCTTTTTTTTCTTCAAGTACCTCATTATCACCAACTTTTATTTGATCTCCTTTTCTAGCATTCCTGATATCAGCAATTAGATAATCTTTTGAAGAAAAAGAAAATTCCTGAAAAACCTTATGTAGATCAATTTTATTCCCACCACTTATAAACCTTGAGAGGCTATTTGCAGAATGATCAATTATTCTGGTCCATTTTTTATCCCAATTAGAACTAGCTTTAATAGTTTTATTATCTAAATCTGGCCCGATGAAACCTAAGGGAAAATTAACTAGATTTTTTTCGATAGTATTTTTGTCTTCAATCTTTTTAAGAATAAGGAGATTTAAATCATGAAGTTTATTTATTAAGTTAAAAAGCTTAACTTCATTAATGTGTTGATCGCCTCTTATGCATGCGAGAATTGGGACCTCAAATTTTCCTTCGAACTGTGCAAGGAATACTACTACTTTAATAATCTGACTAGGGTCTAAATTATTACTGTCGCAAACTTCGAGGATTGATTTTTGTTGAGGTGTTTCCAACCACCCTGTAATATTATTTTTTAGTGGAATAGGTTGGGGGGGTAGAGAAACAGCTTTTTCAATATTTGCAGCATAAGAACCACTTTGAGTAAACAAAATAGAATCTTCCCCAGCATCAGCAGTTACCATAAATTCTTTAGAGGATGCGCCGCCAATTGCTCCACTATCAGCTTCAACCCCTACTGTCTTCAGCCCACAAGATTTAAAAATATTTTCATACGCGTTGCCCACCTTTTCATAGAAAGAAGACAGATCGCTTTCGGAAGAATGAAAAGAATAACCATCTTTCATTATGAATTCTCTACTTCTCATCAATCCAAACCTAGGCCTTATTTCATCTCTAAATTTTGTCTGAATTTGATAAAAACATTGAGGTAATTGTTTGTAGGAGTTTATGGTCTCTGATGCAATACTTGTAATCACTTCTTCGTGAGTTGGGGCTAAACCAAATTCTTTACCTTGTCTATCTTTGAGATTAAACATTATTCCTTCCCCTGCGGTATATCCTTCCCACCTTTCACTTTTTTTCCATAAATCTGCAGGATGAAGTTGGGGCAATAATAATTTTGTACAACCAATACTATTAAGTTCTCTTTCTATTATCGCGGATATTTTTTCAATAACTCTAAGCATTATTGGCATGTATGCATAAATACCGCTGTTAACTCTGCGAATATAGCCAGCTTTTAAAAGTAATTGATGTGAAATAATCTCAGCTTCAGAAGGGGTGTCACGAAGTGTCCCCAGAGGAAATGAGGTTGTCACGCGCATACAAAAAATCTCTTAATAATATTTAATTTTATCAATTAAGATGAAAAAAGAATTCGAAGTGTCTTGAGTCCCTCAACGCGGCTAGTCTAAAAATATTCTTTCTGCTAACTTCTTCAGTAATGAAGTTCAAAGTCTTTTTAAAGTTCATTATTCCTAAAACATTTTCTTAATTTTATGGAAAATATAGATTCTAATATTTCTAGCGAGGAGGAACTAGTAGGTATTGATGAAGTTCAAAAATTCCTAAACAGATCAAGAGCTTCTGTCTATAGGTATACAAATACAGATTTAAGAAATTTAAACCCTAGCTTTAATCCAAGAAAATTAAATCCCGAATTTAGAACTGATCAAAAAGATCCCTTAAAATTTCATCCTAATGAAGTAGCAAGATTTGCAAAAGATATTTTAAGAATTAAGGAAGTTACTGTAGAGGTATTTAATACACCTTCTTCAGCTGCTCAAAATATACTGGTGCAAATATTAGACGAACTAAAATCTATCAGGACCTTGCTAGAAAAGAATAATTAAAAAGCTGCGATTCAATGTTTTGATTTATTGACATTTTGAATGTAGGATAATTATGTTAAATATCTCCTTAATCTTTACCAATTAAGAGTTCTTGAGTTACACGAAATCAAAGCAGTTTATTCAAAGTAAATCAAGCGAAGAATCTTCACTTGGTTCTGCTAAAAGTGATTTTGAAAGAGATGATGAAGACCCCTTAAGTATAAGGAGTTTATCGATAACATCTTTAGGTATTATTTTTGCTTTATTGACAATTTTATTACCTTCTATAAGCATTTTAATTGGTAGGCCTTTATCTCAAGGAAATGAGATAATTCATAATCACGATTTTAAAAAAGATGGACCTTAGATCAATACCTCCATCTCCAATGAAGGGAATAGTAAATATTGTTGTTGAAATACCTGCAGGGAGTAGGAATAAATATGAATATTGCTCTGATGCAGGAATAATGGCCTTAGACAGAGTATTGCATTCTTCAGTAAGGTACCCTTTTGATTATGGTTTTATCCCAAATACTCTTGCTGATGACGGAGCTCCTCTTGATGCAATGGTGATAATGGATGAGCCTACTTTTGCTGGTTGTTTAATAAAAGCTAGACCTATTGGAGTTTTGGATATGCATGATTGTGGTGCATATGATGGAAAACTTTTATGTGTGCCTATGGCTAATCCTAGACAGGCTAATATAGTTAGTATTAATCAAATTGCTCCTAATCAGCTTGAGGATGTTGCTGAATTTTTTAGAACAAGTAAAGGACTTGATGGAAGAACAGTTCACATTGATGGTTGGAGGGATTTTGATGTGGTTGAAAATTTATTGAAAAGTTGTATACCCCTGAGAAAGAAAAACTTTAAAGTACTTAAGAAATCGAATATTAATAAAATAAATTAAATTGAAAAAAATAATTTTTTATAGTTATTTAAAATGCTCTACTTGCCGAAAAGCTGCAAAGTGGTTTGAAAGCAAAGATTTCGAATTTCAATTAATTGATATTGTAAAAGAACCACCACTTGTAAACTACTTAAATTTAGCCTTAGAGCAATACTCTGATGATAAGAAAAGGATTTTTAATACAAGAGGTAAAGCCTTTAAAACTCTTAATATTGATTTTTATAGCTTATCAAGTGAAGAAATTATTCAACTTCTTTTAAGTGATGGCAAATTAATAAAAAGACCATTTTTGATTTACGAAGGGAAAAAAATAATATTAGGCTTTAATGAAATTGAATATGCCAAACAATTTACACAAGTTTAAAAAATCAAGATTTTATTAATTATATGACTACTTCTATTAAGAGTTTTTTAAAAGAATGGGGTCTACTAATTCTGTTAACTTTTTTTGTTTCTTCTTGTAGATCATTTTTTGCAGAACCACGTTATATCCCTTCTGGTTCAATGCTCCCAGAATTACAAATAAACGATAGGTTAATTATAGAGAAATTTTCGCTAAGAAACTCTTTCCCAAAAAGAGGAGATATTGTTGTGTTTAACTCACCTTACTCTTTTGACGAAAAATTAATTTCATCAAGATCTAAGCCTTTACCAAAAAAAAGATATTGTTTTTTTATGAGTTTTCCTCCAATATCGTTTATTCCTGGTTTGAGGGATCAAGCTTGCGATGCGTATATTAAAAGAGTGGTGGCACTTCCAGGAGAAATTGTAAGTGTAAACACTAAGGGTGAATTAATAATAAATAATAAATTAATTCCTGAACCATATGTCTCTTATAAGTGCTCATTATCACTCTTTAATAATTGTGGCAAATTTGAAAACATAAAAGTGCCAGAAGATCATTTTTTAGTTTTAGGTGATAATAGGGCAAATAGCTGGGATGGAAGATATTGGCCTGGAAGTAAATTTCTTCATAAAAAAGAGATAATTGGTAAAGCATATTTCAGATTTTGGCCTCTTGGTCAATTTGGCTTTTTCAATAAATGAAGCCTCTTTACCTGACCCTGACTTCATCAAAATAAATTTTTAATAAGGGGTTTTAAATTAAAGTGCTCCGGAAGCAGTTGAATCAAGTATCCCTCCTAGGTGTGTTGTAATGTTAAGAGCGCTAATAACAGGGGGCTTATTGGGGTCTTTAAAAAGGTCAATTATAGTTATGCCGCCATTTCCCTGTTTTATCATCCAAATATTTGAATAATTAATCCCAAGGATACTACAAATTATAGTTTTATTGACTGCATCATGAGCAACCAGGAGGGTTTGATCATTATCCTTTTGAGATAAACAAATTTTGTCGAAAGCTTCTACTGACCTTTCTGATACATCTTTTATACATTCACCTTCGGGCATTATTACTTCTTCAGGTTTATCATGCCAATTTTTTAGTAAAGCAGGCCACTCTTCTCTAATTTCTGCTTCCAATTTACCCTCCCATAATCCGTGACTGATTTCTACGAGCGAATCTATTTTCTCAATTTTTAAATCTTTGCTATTTTGAAGAATTATTTGTGCAGTCTCATAAGGCCTATGCATTGAACTTGAAAATGCTTTATTAAAAGAAATAGTTCTCAAATATTCAGAAGTCTTTCTAGCTTGATCTTTTCCATTTTCATTTAAAGGGATATCAATTTGGCCTTGGAATCTACCTTCTTTGTTCCAGTTAGTTTCCCCATGCCTTATTAGAAATATTCTGGAATCTCCAATTTGATTTGGAAAATTTTTTTTAAGATGTGAAGTTTGATTTAGGCATTCAATTTGGGCCTTAAAAGAGTTATCCTTACTTGAAATATTAAGTATTGAGAAAGAAGCATTTTCTAATCTTATTTTCCTAAAACCTTGCTTAGGTTTCCCTAATAAAAAGAGGATTAAACATCTGAGAATCGCATTATGTCCCACAACTAAAATATTTACATCATCTTTGTCAAGATAAATTTTTAAAATATCCTCTAAAAAATTTGTTGCTTGAAAAAATAACTCCTGAATTGGTTTATAAGTTTTATTGTCATTTCTTTTTAAGATTAGATTTTCCGGATCATTTTTCCATGTAGGGTAAATTTCTGGAAATTTCTTTTTTATCTCATCAATTTTAAGACCTGACCATTCACTAAGATCTACTTCTAGCAAATTATCATCAAATATAATATTTTGTTCGTTATTGAAGGTCTTTTTGATTGTTTTTGCAGTCTCTGCTGCTCTCAAAAGTGGGGAGGAATAGATTTTATCAAAGTTTATTTTTGATAATGCTTTTCCTGCTTTTATTGCTTGTGCGTATCCTTCATCAGTTAAGAATGAATCATTTGTTCTTCCTTGAATTAATCCCTTTGCATTAAAGCTGCTTAATCCATGCCTAACTAAAACCAACCGTATAGTCATTATATAAATTTGAAATTTAAGATAATTTAATCATCTCATGGCGTGATTAAAATAGATATAAATATTATGCATTTCAATGATAACTAAGTATAGTTTTCAACAATACAATAAATTATGATCTTTAAAAATATTTCCAAGTCAAAACTCTCTTTAGCTTTTATTTCTATAGTCATAACTTTTTTTGTATGGCAGCAAGGCTTAAGAGATAGTTTAAATAGACCATCTGTTTCATTTGATATAAGTCAAAAAGAGCAAGAAATTGCTGAATTATCGGGTCAGTCAATACCTGTAAATCTCAAAAAATTTTTTATCATAAATGATCCTGTTGATCTAATAAACAAATCGCTCTCTGAGGTCTCATTTGATGAACTAACAGAAAGAAATAAATTAATTCGAATAATTTCTTCAGAATCAAATGATCCCATAATCTATAAAAATATATCCAAAGATTTTGAAAATAAGAACTTAAAATTTCTTATTGATGAGATAGAAAAAAAATCCAATAATAATTCATATAAACCAAATTCTGATAAATTTGATTTATTTAAAAATGATAGATTTTTATATCACCTTTTAAGCCGAAAATTTGATTTTGACGATAGTTCATTAATAACAAAATCATTTTCAAGTAAAATGTTTTTAAAAATATTAGCTATAAGAATAATTCCACTTTTAACAATACTTATTGGCTCGTTTCTAGCTTTAAAAATATTATGGACTTCTATATCTTTGAAAAAGTTTGGTTGGCAAGAAATTAAATCCTTAGATCTAGAATTAATAGATATGGTTTTATTAATTGCAGGTGGATTTGTAGTTTTAGGAGAAGTTGTATCACCTTTGTTTTCTATAAGTTTGGTGGAACTTTTTTCTAAAAATATCTCTAATGAATTGTCTCAATCTTTAAAAATATTCATTGGATATTTTTTTATGGCTATTCCACCATTAGCGGTAGTTTATTATCAAATTAAATCTTTGGATGGTGAGTTAACTTTTAAAAAGGATTATTTACAGTTCAATTTCTTCCCAATAAAATATTCAATTATTCAGGGAATTAAAGGTTGGTTAACAATAGTTCCTTTTGTTTTATTGATTTCTCTGATTATGAATAGTCTGTTCGATAATCAGAATGGTAGTAACCCTTTGCTGGAAATTGTTCTTAATAATAATAATTACTTATCATTTTTTCTATTGTTTGTAACTACAACTCTATTAGCTCCGCTATTTGAGGAGACTATATTTCGCGGTATTTTACTACCAATTCTTTCAAGAGATTTTGGAGTAATTTTGGGCATCATAGTTTCAGCTTTTATCTTTGCATTAGCTCATTTAAGTTTGGGAGAATTGCCGCCATTATTTGTTCTAGGGGTTGGATTAGGAATTACAAGAATTGCTTCAGGGAGTTTGTTCTCTTCAGTGATTATGCATTCTTTATGGAATGGATTGACTTTCTTGAATTTGTTCTTATTGAGGACATAAAGAATTTAATTTTTTTACTTGCGAATCAAACAAATAAATGTTTATTTAATTAATAATACTTCTTTCATTAAAAAATAAATCATAGATGAAACCTTATAGGAATCAACTTAATTCTAAAAAAAAGGTTTCATATGAAAGTAAAAAAAATTCTGAAAAAACATCCATACTTAATATCAAATTAATACATCAAATTTTTGATACTATCAATATCTCTCTTTTGGTATTAATTTTCACCTTGTTTTTCTTATCTTTTGATAGTCAAAGAAAATGGTCAAATATATATGAAACCTTATCTAAAACAAAAGCTATCAATAACAATCTCATTGATTATATTTCTAAAATTGAGGAATTTTATATTAGTGAACTTGAGTCTCTAAACATTTATAGAAAAACTAAACCTGAAGATTTAATCTATTTAGATAAACTTCTAAAAAAAAAAGAAAGTTTTTTTAAGAAAAATTTAAATAGTTTCATTGAAGGTTTTAGTGACAGCCAATATCAACAGGGATATTGATGAAAAAATACAAAAAAATTGTTCGTCTAATACCCCTTGATCAAAGAAGATTTAAATTTCTCTATTTTTTTAGTTTACTTTTAATATTTTGTTTGTTTGGTAGGTTAGTTAAATTGCAAGTCTTTAACGCCTCTGATTTGCAAAGGAAAGCTAGATTAATACAATCTTCTAAAACTAATGCCTTAAAAAAAAGGAGAACAATTGTTGATAGAAATAATAGACTAGTTGCTTACGATAAACCGCTCTATAAATTATGGGCCCATCCAAAATATTTTAATTTTCCTGGTGATTCAATTAATAGAGTTCGCAGTATTGAAGAAGTCATAGAAAAATTGTCACCTATCTTGGATATAAATGGTGAAATACTCTTGAGTAAATTTAATAATAAAATGAGTGGTACTAAGCTTTTGGATAAAATTTCCGAAGAAAAGGCAGAAAAGATTAAGAACCTTCAAATAAGCGGAATTGATTTATTTAAATATTCGCAGAGATATTATCCGCAAGGGGAGCTTTACTCTAATCTTGTTGGTTTTGTTAATGATGAGAATATAGCTTCAGCAGGTTTAGAGCTTCATTTAGATAATCAGATTAAAGTTTTTAATAAAAGTAATTTTATAAAAAGAGGAGGAGATGGAACTCCTTTGCCGGATAATTCAGCCCCAGGTGATTTTGTTTCTGATTACAAAAGTTTAGGCCTAACTATAGATTCAAAATTACAGAAAGCTTCATTTAATGCATTATCAAAGCAAGTAAACAAATGGAAAGCGAAGAAGGGATTTGCCATAGTTATGGATGTTAATAATGGACAGATTCTCTCCTTGGTTGCAGTCCCGTCTTATGATCCAAATAAATTTTGGCAGTATGATTCTGGACTATTTAGGGGTTGGTATTCTCTTGATTTATTTGAGCCTGGTTCAACTTTTAAACCTATTAATCTTGCCTTAGCTTTAGAAGAAAAAGTAATCCAGAAAGATGGAGTAGTTGAAGATATTGGAAAGATTAATGTTGGAGGATGGACACTTACTAATTGGGATAAAAAAGGTAATGGATACATCGACTACCCAAAAGTTTTGCAGGTTTCTAGTAATGTTGGGATGGTAAAAATAATGCAAAATTTAGACCCTACAATTTATTGGGATTGGCTAAAAAATTTAGGTATAAATAAAAATTTAGAGACTGACTTATTTGAATCAACAGCTGGCCAACTAAAGAGAAAAGATTTATTTGTAAATCAATCAATTGAGCCTGCTGTAACTTCTTTTGGTAAAGGTTTCTCAATCTCGCCACTTAAATTGCTTCAACTTCATGCGGCTCTGGCAAATGGTGGTTTTGAAGTAACTCCTCATGTAACCTTAACTTTCAAAGAGAGATTTAATAAAAATCCAAAAAAACAAATTTTTTCACACGAAGTCTCTAAAACTGTTCTTGAATGGATGGAAAGTGTAGTTGATAAAGGTAGTGGATCTGGAGTGAAAATCGAGGGTTATAGGATAGCGGGGAAAACGGGCACTTCCCAAAAAGCCTTAAATGGTTCCTATACAAGTAAAAAAGTTTGCAGTTTTGTGGCGACCTTACCAGTTAATGATCCGAAATATGCTGTCCTAGTACTCGTTGATGAGCCATCTAAATCTTATGCATATGGTTCAACTGTTGCTGTACCAGTTGCTAAAGAAATTATCGAGAGTTTGATAGTAATTGAAAAAATACCTCCCAAGATTAAAGATCATGGAATGATTGTTAAAAAACCCTAAAATTTTCTAATTTTATAAATATTTAGTTCATTTTCTGATGATTTCATAAGTAATAAAAGCTAGTTTATGTATATATATGATTTTCTAGATATGACATCAATCTTAGAACAATTGTCCTCAATGACCGTTGTTGTTGCTGATACCGGAGATTTAGATTCGATAAAAAAATTTCAACCAAGGGACGCCACCACCAATCCATCGCTAATACTTGCTGCTGCTAAGAACCCTGATTATGTGAAATTAATTGATAAAGCTTTAGAAAGTTCAGTAAATGCATTGCCCCAAGGATTCTCCGAAATTGAATTAATCAAAGAAACTGTTGACCAAGTTTCAGTATTTTTTGGAAAAGAAATATTGAAAATTATTTCAGGGCGTGTATCTACAGAAGTTGATGCAAGACTTAGCTTTGACACCGAAGCTACTGTAGAAAAAGCGAGAAAATTGATCAATCTTTACAAAAATTTTGGAATTGAAAAGGAAAGAATTTTGATTAAGATTGCTGCAACTTGGGAGGGAATTAAGGCAGCTGAAATTTTGGAAAAAGAGGGTATTAAGTGTAACTTAACTTTACTATTTAATTTCTGCCAAGCGGTAACTTGTGCCAATTCAAAGATAACTCTAATTTCTCCGTTCGTTGGCCGTATATTGGACTGGCATAAAGCAAAAACTGGTAAAACTAGTTTTGTTGGTGCTGAAGACCCTGGTGTTATTTCTGTTACTCAAATATACAAGTACTTTAAAGAAAAGGGATTCAAGACTGAAGTAATGGGAGCGAGTTTTAGAAATCTTGATGAAATAAAAGAATTAGCAGGTTGCGATCTTTTAACAATCGCACCAAAATTTCTTGAGGAACTGAAAAAAGAAAAAGGAGAGTTAGTTAGAAAATTAAATGTAAGTACCCAAATAAATAATTCTATTGACTACGAATTTGAAGAAAAAGATTTCAGATTAAGTATGTTAGAAGATCAAATGGCAAGTGAAAAGCTTAGTGAAGGTATTACTGGATTCAGTAAGGCTATAGAAGAATTGGAAGAGCTTCTACTAAAGAGATATTCAGAGATTAAAAATCATAAATTGATTTCTGCTAACTAAATTTAAGCTTGAATTGAAGAGAATTAAGTCCCACTTTTTGTTAAAAGTCTTCTGATCACCCTTTTTGCAATATCTTCATAACTCATTTCTCCTGATAATATTTGAGCAATGCGTTTAGGTGCTGTTTTTCTTTTAACACCTAATTGATATCCAGTTCTGGGAAATCTATAAAATACTTGGGCTATTCTCCTCCCCCAAGCCATTGATTTCCCCCAAATGTTATTAATTTTTTTGGTATAGAGATTTAAATCATCTAGTTTTCCTGATAGGCACTGATCTATGTATTCTGCAGCATAAAAACTACTAATTAAAGATGGTCTAATTCCTTCAGCTAAAAATGGATCACATAGAGATGCTGCATCTCCAACAGCTAAAACTTTGTCACCATTAATTGAGTGGAAGCCATTCCATATTCTCAGTTTCTTACTAATTGTTTTATGAGGGAAATCAACAAAACCGAAGCTTCTGATTACTTGTTTGTTTATAACTTGATTTTCTAGAAGACCATTATTTATAAAAGTACCTAAACCAATATTTAAGCTTTCTCTTAGGGGGAATGCCCATGCAAAACCATATTTTATAAATCCAAACTCAAATCTAACTGCATCTCTAGGTATTTCACCTAACCCTTTCAATCTTAATGAGATTGTGTTTGCAAATTTCGGTTTTCTTGGACCTAAATTAAAATAACTCGCCCATTTCGATTGGGACCCATCTGCAATTACAAGAAATTCTGTTATAAATTTTATTTTGTTATTACAAGTAATTTCCCATTTATCATTTTTTTTTATGATTTTTTCTATCAATAATGGTCGCATTATCTCAGCTCCATTACTCAAGGATTCATCAAGTAATAATTGATCTAGTTTTTCTCTTTTAACAATCCAAAATGGGGATTCACCAGTCAGATCAGCAGTTACATTATCTGCAGCCTTCCATCTGAATTCAACATTCTTAATTTTTGATTCTATGCAATCTTCTATATTAAAAGGAAGAAATTTTTGCATTGAAGATGCCATTCCACCTGCACATGGTTTGCAATCTTGGGATTTTTCTTTTTCAATAATTAAAACTGAATATCCTTTTTTTGTTAGGTTAAGAGCGGTGGAAGATCCTGATAAACCTCCACCAATTATTACAACGTCAAATCCTATCAAACTTTTAGTATTTCCTTTTCTTTCTCAGACAATTTAGTTTCTATTAAAGCAATATATTTATTAGTAATTTTCTGAATTTCAGATTGATTATCTCTCGATTCGTCAATAGAAATAAGGCCATCTTTTTCGTCTTTTTTTTCTTTATCAACAGCATCTCTTCTGATATTTCTCAAAGCTACTTTTCCTTCCTCTGCATATTTAGAGGCTAATTTACAAAATTCTTTTCTTCTTTCTTCTGTTAAAGGAGGAACATTTATTCTTATTACTTTCCCATCATTATTTGGAGTAATACCTAAATCACTAATAGAAATAGATTTCTCTATGGCTTGCAAGCATGAAATATCGAAAGGTTGTATTGAAATTGTTTGCGAATCAACAGTGCTTATAGTGGCAAGCGATTTGATTGGGGTTTCTGCTCCATAGTACTCAACACTTACTCTGTCTAACAAGGAAGCATTAGCTCTGCCTGTCCTAATTGTATTAAAGTTTCTTTGCGTGGCTTCAATACTTTTATTCATATTTTCTTGAATTTCTTTTTCTTTCATAATTAAAAAATTAAATGATCTTTAACTAATTAAAGAGCCTATAGGCTCACCAGCAACAGCTTTAGAAATGTTCCCTTTTTTGAATATATCAAAAACCATAATTGGGATATTATTATCTTTGCAAAGTGCAATCGCAGTACTGTCCATTACTGCAATTTCATCACTAAGAACTTGTTGATAACTGAGAGAGGAATATTTTTTTGCATTTTTAAATTGATTAGGGTCACGATCATAAACTCCATCAACTTTAGTAGCCTTCATGACAACTTCAGCGTTTATCTCTGCTGCCCTCAAAGCTGCCGTAGTATCAGTTGTAAAAAATGGATTTCCGCATCCACCTCCGAAGACTACAACTCTACCTTTTTCTAGGTGCCTCATGGCTCTTCTTCTGATGTAGGGTTCGGCAATTTCTTGCATTTCGATTGCTGTTTGCACTCTGGTTGCAACTCCTACTCTCTCAAGACCATCTTGAAGTGAAATCGCGTTCATTACTGTTGCTAGCATCCCTACATAATCAGCAGTCGCGCGATCCATTCCGTCTGCAGATCCTTTAAGTCCCCTAAAAATGTTTCCACCACCAACAACTATTGCAAGTTGAACATTATTTTCGACTACTTTTGAAACATCCTCTGCAATTGACTGAACTATAGCAGGATCAATTCCATAAGGTTTTTCACCCATTAAAGCTTCACCACTAAGTTTTAAGAGAACTCTTTTGAAAGTCATTCAATAATTGTACCTGTAAGACCTTAGCAAATAAATGTGCCGAATTTATTTTTTGTTCTGATATTGCTTGCGTCTTTAAACATTTCTAAACCTGCCCAAAGAAAATTTAAATAAAATTTACTTCAACTAAAATTCAACACACTTTTGTGCTTTTATTCCTTGTTCTTTAAATGGATGTCTTATTAGTTTCATTTCTGTAACTAGATCAGCGTAATTGATAATTGAATCAGATGCTCCTCTTCCAGTTAAAACAATATGATTTTTTCTATTATGTAAGTTTTTTAAAAAAGTGATTATTTCTTCGGGTGCGAGATAACCAAGTTTTGTCGCAATATTAATTTCATCAAGAATGATAAGTTTATAAGATTCGTTTTGTATGTATTTTTTGGCTAGTTGCCACGCCTCTTGAACTAATTTTTCATCTCTTACTCTGTCTTGTGTTTCCCAAGTAAATCCCTCTCCTAATGAATGCCAAGATATGTTTGAAGACAAGTTTTTAAGTGCTTTTTCTTCTCCAGTAGTCCAGCCTCCCTTGATAAATTGAATTATTGCTACTTTATAGCCATGCCCTATCGTCCTTAAAGCCATACCTAAAGATGCAGTTGTCTTGCCCTTGCCATTTCCTGTAAAAACAATTAATAATCCTTTTTTTGTTTTTCTAATTTGTAGTCTTTCGGCTTGAATATCTTTTCTTTCCTGCATTCTTTTTTTATATGAGCTCTCATCGCTATCCGGTGATAATTTACCTCCCATTCCAAGTTTATTTGCTTGATTATCGAGGTTTAATATTTTCTCGGAAAATGAAGGTTTTTCTTGCATATGATCCTTAATTTTATTTAATAATTATAAATCTTTAAATATCTTTAACTCTTTTAACTTTTAAGAGTGCATTATTTACTGCCTGTTGTTGATCTCTTTTAGTAATCCAGTGGTGATAAGTTTGAGTATGTAAACTAACCGAATGTCCCATCATTCTGGCTGCCACAGTATCAGGTAAATCATAAAAAATTGTTCTAACTGCCCAGGCATGCCTTAGATCATAAGGTTTTATTTGCAAAGAGTAACGCTTAAACTGGTCTGTAATTTTTTTCCCAATATTCTGTAAGGTTGTAATTTTAAGGTCTCTATTAATCTTTGGTAGAAGTTCTGGATTTTCACCAAGTTTTAATAATTCGAACTTTTCCACCCATTCGGGATGAAATGGCCAAACTTGATGTTCCCCAGTTTTAGTAGTAGGTAAAACTCTAATAATTTTGTCCCCAAAATTAGTAAGAGAACTGAAATCACAAAAAAATACTTCATGATTCCTTAATCCATATGTAGCCATCAAACCAAAAACAAATTTCCAAGACTTGTTTGGTATGGTCTCCCACAGTTTCTCTATTAACTCGTCTTTAGGGAGATCCCTAAAGCCTGCTTTGTTAAGACCATATCCTCTAGAATTTAATTTCCAATCTTCTGGCAGTTTAATGTCCAAAAACTTAGCCAAAACACTTAAAGAAGTAGCGCATTGTTTCCTACTTCTGGTACCTTCCTTATAACTTTCAAGTGTTTTTTGAAATATTTTTTCTAAAGCTTCACTCTCATGATTATTGTAAATATTTAGGATTCTTTTCATATATGGTTTGTAAGAACTTCTCCAAGTAGTTTTTCTAGTGCTGGTTCGAAAATCACTTTTATTTTCTTTAAAAAAAAATACCTCAAATTGATTTAATCTACTTGGGAATTCAAAACCATCTTTGATTTCCTTTTTATAAGGCTTGCCTATCCAATTAATCCAATCAAATTGATTTAATTCCAATTGCAAATTAATTAATTGTAATTTTTTTTTGGCCTCTTCTAATCCAGAAATATCAGCCTTTAAACCAAGAGATATTCTTTGAATTTTAAAGTTATTTTTATCTTCTTTGGAGGGTAGTGAACCACGAATATTTAATTTCTCTCCTCTTTTCTCAATTTTAAGCTTGCTGCCTTGAGTAGCAAATTTATCATTGACATTATTAATTTCCTGAATTACGTTCATTTACTTATATAATTGACCATATCATGACGTTTTTAATGTTGATTTTCAATCTCCATAAATTTTAAATGGAAAAAATAGGCGTCTTACTAATGAATTTAGGAGGGCCTGAACGCATTAATGATGTTGGCCCATTCTTATACAATCTTTTTTCTGATCCAGAAATAATCAGGACTCCTTTCCCTGTTTTTCAAAAACCCCTAGCTTGGTTAATTAGTACACTCAGGAGTACTACTTCACAACAGGCCTACCTTTCTATAGGTGGAGGTTCGCCTATCAGAAGGATAACGGAACAACAAGCACGAGAATTACAATCTAAATTAAGGGATAAGGGGTTTAATGTTACTACCTATATCGCTATGAGGTATTGGCATCCTTTTACCGAATCAGCAATTGCTGATATGAAAGCAGATGGCATAGATCAAGTTGTTGTAGTACCCTTGTATCCACATTTTTCGATAAGTACTAGTGGTTCGAGCTTTAGGGAATTAAAAAAATTGCGAGATTCAGATGATGAATTTAAGAAGGTTCCAATGAGATGTGTAAGGAGTTGGTTCAGTCAATCAGGTTATTTAAAGTCTATGGTCGAATTAATTTCTGAACAAATTTCACTTTGTGATTCACCTTCAAAAGCCCATATTTTTTTTACTGCTCATGGAGTTCCTAAGAGTTACGTAGAGGAAGCTGGAGACCCTTACAAACAACAAATTGAAGATTGTTCTTTATTAATTATAAATGAGCTGGAAAAATGTTTAGGACATAGTAACCCTCATACACTTTCTTATCAAAGTAGAGTTGGACCTGTTGAATGGTTGAAGCCTTATACAGAAGAAGTATTAGCTGATCTTGGAAGGTCAAATATTAATGATCTGATTGTGGTCCCTATAAGTTTCGTTGGAGAGCATATCGAAACATTGCAAGAAATTGATATTGAATATAAAGAAATTGCTGAAAAGGCTGGTATTAAAAACTTTCGGAGAGTTAAGGCTTTAAATACTCATCCTACTTTTATTGAAGGCCTTAGTGATCTAGTGATTTCCTGTTTGGAAGGACCTCTTGTTAATATAGAGGAGGCTTCTCAGTTGCCTGAAAAAGTTAAACTTTATCCCCAAGAGAAGTGGCAATGGGGTTGGAATAATAGTTCAGAAGTGTGGAATGGTAGGGTTGCAATGATTATTTTTCTTATGCTTTTTATTGAACTTATTTCAGGCTCTGGACCTCTACATAAATTAGGCATTTTATGAAGGACAATTGAAATTTATTTGAAAATTCTAAATTTATTGAAAGATTTTTTTGAATACATTTCTGACATTACATTTCTAAATGAGGCAAAAGTATTTAATTAAGTTTAAAATTTATAGTAAATATTGAATTTCTTTAGTGACCCTTACTTCGAGATCCTTTTCAAAGGGTAGTTCAAATCATGAAAATCCAGTTTGGATAACTGGTGCAGATGCACTAATGGATTCTTTAAAGATTCATGGGGTAAAAGTAATATTTGGATATCCTGGAGGAGCCATACTACCTATATATGATGCTGTTCACAAGGCAGAACAAGAAGGTTGGTTAAAGCATTATATGGTTAGGCATGAACAAGGTGGTTCCCATGCGGCAGATGGATATGCAAGATCTACTGGTGAAGTAGGAGTATGTTTTGGGACCTCAGGTCCAGGTGCAACAAATTTGGTAACTGGAATTGCGACTGCGCAAATGGATTCAGTCCCCCTAGTTGTAGTTACAGGTCAAGTCCCAAGACCTGCTATAGGGACAGACGCTTTTCAAGAAACTGATATTTTTGGTATAACTCTTCCAATAGTTAAACATTCATGGGTAATACGAGATCCTTCTGATATAGCGAAAGTAGTTTCTGAAGCTTTTTTTATAGCTTCATCTGGAAGGCCTGGTCCTGTTTTAATTGATATACCCAAAGATGTAGGTCAGGAGTTTTTTAATTACCAAAGAGTTTTGCCAGGTGAGATTATTCCTAAAGGATTTAAAAGGAATGGAGAAATTAATGATTGCGATATCAATAAAGCAATTAAATTAATAGAAGATTCCGAAAGACCTCTTCTATACATAGGAGGTGGGGTAATATCTTCAGGGGCTCATGATGAAATAAAAACTTTGGCTAAGAATTATCAAATACCAGTTACCACAACCTTAATGGGGAAGGGGGCTTTTGATGAAAAAGACAATTTATCAGTTGGGATGTTAGGAATGCATGGAACTGCTTATGCAAATTTTGCTGTTACAGAATGCGATCTTTTAATTGCTATTGGAGCTAGATTTGATGATAGGGTGACAGGAAAATTAGATACTTTTGCCTCTAATGCAAAAGTAATTCATATAGATATTGACCCAGCAGAAGTTAATAAAAATAGACGTGTAGATGTTGCAATAGTTTCCGATGTTTCAAAAGCAGTTAGCAAAATAAATGAACAATCTTTAAATAATAAATTTACTTCTCAAACGAAAAACTGGTTAGAAAAAATTAATTTTTGGAAAAATAAACATCCTTTATATAACCCACCAAAAGAAGGAGAAATTTATCCTCAGGAGGTTCTTTTAGAAGTGCGGGAACTTTCACCCGAAGCTTATGTAACGACAGATGTCGGACAACATCAGATGTGGGCTGCTCAATATCTTAGAAATTCTCCAAGAAAATGGATTAGTAGTGCAGGCTTAGGAACTATGGGTTTTGGATTGCCAGCTGCAATTGGAGTAAAAGCAGCCTTACCTAATTCAGATGTAATTTGTATCGCAGGAGATGCAAGTGTCTTAATGAATATTCAAGAATTAGGAACTTTATCTCAATATGGTCTGAAGGTGAAATTGATAATAATAAATAATCGCTGGCAAGGGATGGTAAGACAATGGCAGGAAAGTTTCTACGATGAAAGATATTCCTCATCTGATATGAGTTGTGGTGAACCTGATTTTGTAAAACTTGCTGAGTCTTTTGGAGTTAAAGGATACTTAATTTCTGATAGAAAACAATTACAGAATGAATTAAAAAATGCGCTTGATCATGAGGGCCCTGCCTTGATTAATGTCCTTGTCAGAAGAGGTGAAAATTGTTATCCAATGGTTCCTCCTGGTAAAAGTAATGCTCAAATGGTTGGATATGTTAATTGTGAAGAATAATTTTTTTAAAATCCGTCATTTTAAAGAAATTAAATTTAAGATAATTTAAGAGCTTAAATATTTCTGAATTGAAAAAATTTTCAAAATTTTTAATCATAATCTTCCTGATTGTTCTTAATCCTGTAATAGTTAATTCGGCTGAAATTCTTCAAATTAAAAGTTCAAATGCTATTCTGGTGGGGGATCAAAATAGGAATTTAACGATTGGATTATTTTGTGTAGATGTAGATGAAAATGATGAGCTTGAAGCAACTAATTTACTTAAGAGTGAATTTCCAAGGGGAAGCAAAGTGAAAATAAAACCTTTTGGTTTCAAAGAGAATGTTTTGTTGGCCAAAGTTTTTAATATTAAAGGTACTAAGGAGATGACGGAATTATTGGTCGCTAAAAACTTAAATAGTGAAATTTGTCCAAGTTAATTATCTTTATGAGCAGATAAGATTCCATTGCCTCGAGATTGTTTTGCTCCTTCTCCAGGAATAAAATTCATTATTGAATTTGTATGTGCATAAATTTGAGATGTCTATATTTGCATGAGGAATGTTCTCATTTAAAAGTTGTCTATAGGCAGATCTTTTTAGATCAAGTTGATTTAAGTTTTGCTCTCTGAAGTGATTTGAATCACTAAAACAAAAATCTTTTTTAGTTTTATTCAATTTGACAGTTAGGTTTTTGTTTTCGGCCTTTCTACAAAATTCTTTGAATGTCATTTTATCGACTAGATAATGTTCCTTAGAAATAGCTGGTCCTATTGCAACAAGTAAGTCACCTTTAATTGTCCCAAAAGTATCGAAAATTTTTACCAGATTTTTTATTATTTTTTTTTCTAAACCTTTTCTTCCACAATGCAAGGTTGCTACATTTCTTGTCCTTTTATCTGCAAAAAATATTGGCATACAATCAGCTGTGTAAACCCATAAGTTTTGACTGCATTTATTGCCAACAAGACCATCTGCATCAGTCTTAGTTCCTTTTTGCGAATGGGATCCAAACACTATCACATTACTGTGAATTTGATTGGAAACACAATTTATGGAATTTTCATTAAAGTGATTGCCTAATAATTGAAGAAATTTCTCAGAGCAAGACTTCGTGAAGTATGCATGTTTGAAATTATTTTGACTAAGAATAGGTGATGAATAATACTCAAATTTTTTGTTTTGAATATAAATTTCATCTTTTGAGAAATGTATTTCTTTGTAAGGAATAGTTCCTGCTCCTAAACTGAATTTATGAAATTAATTCAATATCTCTTAAGATCCAGAATCCTGCAAATTTTTCGATATACGGCGTTGACTGTATGGAAATAAATTGATAACTAAAATAATTTTTTTTATTCTCTAAAAACTTTGTATTCAAAATGTTTGCATCTTTTTCTGGTAAATCAGTTACCAGCCACTTATCATCTTCTGAAGCTTCAAGTATGAGTTGGTTCTTATTTACGACTAATTTAATAGGTTCCAAACAACTAAACCATGCAGAAAGTGCCAAAGATCTATCTTTGCTAAAAAGTCTTAATCCTGGAACTAAGTAATTATCATCTAAATCTTGCTGAATTGGGAAAATATCTCCAAATTCCATAGGCCAATTTTCTGCTGATTTTAATTCGCCAATTGATATTTCAGAGATAGTTAAAGCATCACCCCTTACTTCTTCTGGTAGAGGTGTAGGAGGGTTTTCGATTTTAGAAGTAAAAGTAGGGGCTAATACACCTCTTACATAACCTTTTTCCTTTGGATAAATCTCTTTTTCAAGAAATTCGATTCTATCTAATAAATTGTAAGTTCTCCTACTTACAATAGGCTCAATACTTACGGCCTCCAAAGATTTCTTAATGATAGATTTCATTGACGACCTCCAGAATCGAACTATAGAAGGTTTCTCCCACCCTTGTT
>QCBF01000012.1:0-33180 GCA_003281705.1 Prochlorococcus sp. AG-347-C10 | reverse complement strand
ATTCCCATGTTTTTTGTCCTTCATTGCCTTTAAAGCATTTCTGTTTTGTAGGTGTTGCGCACAGAAGAAGATGCTTTTTAATGTTCACTTTTATCCAATACTTACGTATTTTTTTCCTTTTTTAATTTCTTGCTTAACAAAAAGTCTGGCCCAATTGTCTACTTCAAGAATATCTTCTAATTCTGGACTCAAATTCAAATTCTCCATATGTGATTCACAAGCTTTACTTATAAATGTTGGGATTTCTTGAAAAGAAATTTTTTCTTTTAGGAATTGTTCAACAGCCATTTCATTAGCAGCATTTAAGACTGCAGGCATAGTTCCAGAAGATTTTCCTGCGGCATAGGCAAGTCCCATACATGGATATTTAAACTCGTCTGGCTTTTTAAAAGTTAATTTTCCAATTTCACTTAGGTTTAATCTTTTCCAATTTGTTTTAAATCTTTCAGGCCAACTCATCGCATATAAAATAGGTAGCTTCATATCTGGCCAACCTAATTGAGCTAATACTGAAGAATCCTCCATCTCAATCATTGAATGAATAATACTTTGAGGGTGGATAACTATTTCGATATTTTCGTAAGAGGTTCCAAATAAATAATGAGCTTCTATAACTTCTAATCCTTTATTCATAAGAGTTGCAGAATCTACAGTTATTTTTTTCCCCATATCCCAATTAGGATGTGAAGTCGCATCTTCCACTGTGACATGCTTTAAATCCTCAACGGCCCAATCTCTGAAAGCACCACCAGAAGCTGTTAAATGTATGGCTTTTAAACCTTTAGGCATCTCTCCTGTTAAAAAATCTGCATTTTCATAATTAGGTAATCCTTGTAAACATTGAAAGATAGCAGAGTGTTCTGAATCAGCAGGTAAAAGCCTACTATTATTTTTCTTTAATGCAGGAATAACAATTGGCCCTGCCGCAATTAAAGTTTCTTTGTTAGCAAGTGCAATATTTTTCCCCGCATTAATTGCTGACATTGTTGGAATTAAGCCTGCACAGCCTACTATCCCAGTTACCACAGTATCTGCCTTATTCCATGCTGCAACTGCGTTAATCCCCTCCTTTCCACCCAAAACTAAGGGAGCATTATCCAAATCTAAGTTATTAATATTATCTTTTAAATTTTCTATAAGATTTTCATCCTCAATTGCAACTACCTCTGGTTTATGTGTTTTAACTTGTTCAGTTAATAAATTAATATTTCTTCCTGCGGAAAGATCCTTTAATTCTCCAATCAAATCATTAAGAACCTTTTTTGCATCACCAAATACCATTGAGGTATTTGGCAGATCAAATAAATCATTTTTTATTCCAGAGTAACCTGCACTCATACCGCGTTTAATTACAAATACTGTTCTTGCTTCCTGCACATCAAGAACTGGCATGCCATATAAAGGAGAAGAGCTATCATTTTTAGCTTGAGGATTAACCACATCATTTGCTCCTAAAACTAAAACAACATCCGTTGCTGGAAAATCAGGATTTACAACGTCCATCTCTTTAAGTTGTTCGTAAGGAACATCTGCTTCTGCTAAAAGTACATTCATATGTCCAGGCATCCTCCCTGCTACAGGATGAATTGCGTAAACAACATCAATACCATTTTGCTCTAGTTTTTTTGTCACTTCCCTTAAAGTATGTTGAGCTTGAGCTACCGCAAGACCATAACCAGGAACAATAATTACCTTGTTGGCTGCCTCTAAAGTCAATGCACATTCTTCAACACTGCAAGAAGTTATATTTGTATATTCTCCTGAACCAGAAGAGGCTGTACTTTGTGCAGATAAAGATCCTCCAAAAAGAACTGAGACCAATGATCTATTCATACCCTTGCACATTACTTGTGTAAGTATTAGACCTGCTGCTCCAACCATTGCGCCTGCTACTATCAAAAGCTGACTATCTACAACGAAACCTGCTGCTGCTGCTGCAATACCTGAATAGCTATTTAATAAAGATATAACGACTGGCATATCAGCTCCACCAATTGGCAAAGTAACTCCAATACCTAATAAAGAAGAAACTATAACTAAAAGCCAAATAGAACTTGCATTGCCGTTTATCAAATCAAAAAAGGCTATCAAGGAAGCAACTGCAAAAACAATATTCACAAAATGTCTAACTTTACTCTGAGTCCATCCTGGGGTTGACAACCAACCCTGTAACTTTGCCATCGCCACAATTGAACCTGTGAAAGTTATGGCACCAACAAATATAGAAACAGATATTGAAACTTCGTTAATCAGTGACTTAAAAAAATCAAAATTTTCTTGGCCACCAGATATAGGGAAAATAGCTACTCCTAAGGCCACTAAAAGTGATGACATTCCTCCACAACCATTGAACAATGCCACTGTTTCAGGCATGGAGGTCATAGGTACTTTTTTTGCAAGAATTGCTCCGAATAAACTACCTATGATTGATCCAATTATTATCCAAATCCAAGACTGAATAGCAATCCCAGAAGTGCCTAAATAATAAGAAAGTAATCCTACTACTGATAGCGACATTGCAAATGCAGCTAATCTATTGGCATCCCTTGCTGATTTTACTTTTGACAATCCTTTTATTCCCAAAGCCAGTAAAAGTACTGCTAGAAGGTCAATAACAAATTTAATGATTACAGGTAGATCCATGTTAAAAATTACTTCTTATTTGATGGTTTACGACTAAACATCGCGAGCATTCGATCAGTTACAAAAAAACCGCCTACAACGTTAAAAAGAGCAAATCCAAGAGAAACTGAACCGATGATTAAAAGTGGTACGTTACCTTCTGCTTTTACAATTAAAGTCAAGGCTGCAAGCATTGTTATTCCTGAAATTGCATTTGCTCCGCTCATCAGAGGTGTGTGAAGAGTAGGAGGAACTTTTCCAATTAACTCGAGGCCCAATAAACTACCAAGTAAAAGAACCCAAAGAAGACTTATAAAAGACATAATCTTAAAACCTCAATTTTCAAAAACTTTTTTTTGAAGAACAACTCCTTCATCGCTTAATAAACATCCAGAAATGAGTTCATCCTCTTTATCTAATTTCATTACACCATCTTTTATAAAAGGTGTAATTAAAGATGTTAAGTTCTTAGCATAAAGTGAACTTGCATCATAAGGAACTGATGAGGGTAATTCTCCCGCTCCTATAAGTTTTACCCCATCTTTCATAATAGTTTCATTTGATTTTGTTCCTTCACAATTACCTCCCTGGGAAACTGCCAAATCAATTACTACTGCACCAGGCCTCATTTTTTCAATCATGGCAGAGTCTATTAATAAAGGAGCCTTTTTACCCAGGACTTGCGCAGTACATATAGCAACATCAGCTTCAGATAAATATTTAGTTAAAGTTGCCTTCTGTTTTGAAAGGAATTCGGGTGTTACAGCTTTTGCATAACCTCCTGCCTCTCCTGGCTTTTCGTCCACTTCAGGAAGTTCTATAAATCTTGCTCCTAAGGACTCTACTTGTTCTTTAACAGCAGGTCTAATATCAGATACAAATACTATTGCACCAAGTCTTTTTGCTGTAGCAACTGCCTGTAATCCTGCAACGCCTCCACCAAGAACAACTACTTTGGCAGGTTGGACTGTCCCTGCTGCAGTCATAAGCATTGGAAAATATCTATCCAACTCACTTGCAGCTAAAAGAACTGCTTTATATCCAGCAATATTGGCCTGTGAAGAAAGAACATCAGAAGATTGAGCTCTACTAATCCTCGGAAGCAACTCTAGTGATAAAGCTGAAATCTTATTACTATTTATAATCCTAAGAAGCTCCTTATTACCATATGGGTTAAGAAGTCCAAGAAGAACAGCGCCTTTCTTTAATTTTGTTAAATTATCCTCTGATGGAGTTTGAACACAAAAGACTAAGTCCACTTCACCCCAAACTTGTTGATCTAAGTTTTTTATTATTGTTGCGCCCGATTCTTCATATGATAAGTCACTAAATCCTGATAATTTTCCTGCCGAACTTTCAATATAAACGTCACATCCAAGGCTTTTTAATTTTTTTACTGCTTCTGGCGTAGCTGAAACTCTCCTTTCACCAAAGGTTGTTTCGGAAGGAATAAGTATCTTTGTCAATTTAAATATTTTTTAAACATACTAAATATAAATTGAAGAAAGTCAAAAGTCTTGGATTTTTGTTAAAAATATATTTTCTTTTCTATGAAAAATAGCTATCTAGAACATAGAGGTACTAAATAATCCTAATGAGTATAAAAGCAATCGAATGTCCTGACGGAGTATGTCACAGTCATCATGGTGGTCATGCTGTTCCTAGACAAGCTATGCAGAAAAACCTAGAAAAGCATGGTAAAGACTGGTGCGAAAAACTAGCAGAGAGAATTTATGAAATGTCAGTTGACACTTATTCACAGACAGTCATGCCCAGTCTCCACTCGGCAGGTTGGCAAAGAAGACACTTAGATTGGGAATTTAAACTGGCAGAAAATGATTCTGAACCTGATGAAGCTCTTGTTGAAGGAATTATTAATGCCACAGAAAGCTTTCTAAGGAGTAGTGAGGTTCATCGATTATTTATTAAAGAATTAGTTCAGGGCACATTCGAGGAAGCAAATGACAAAAAAATAATTTCTAAAGCAATAAAATCTATCATCGAAGAAGAAATTGTTAGTTCACTAAGAGAAAAGAAAGAAACTCTTTTAAAGAAAATATCCGCAAAATTAATATCAGAAGAAAAAGTTAGCGAGGAACTTGCAATAAATTCAGCTAAAGAGGGTTTTGATGAAGTTGAAAGGCTACTTGCAAATCACAGCGAGGCAGTCTAACTCTATTTCTTTATATTTTCTTTATAGTTCATCCAAAAATTGACTCAAATATTAATTAAAGATTAAATTATTGTTTGGAAATACAAAGTTGTAACTTATTAGACAATAGATAGGTTCTCTGATGTGTTTATCTAAATACAACTTAGAACTTTCAATGGACAATTTCATTAGAAAAAGGATCGACATAGCCACCTGTTGGGCTACCAACAGAATTTCTGCAATGGACACTTTAGAAAGGTATGAAGACAGTTATGCAATTGCAGAAGAATTTAGAGAGTGGATATTACATATTGGAGAAAAGAACGAAAATTTAAAAGATTCTGTTTTAAACTTCCCAAAGGAATTAAAAAAGTTATTAGACCAAAAAGTCAACGATTGAGTTATAAATCTATCGAGTGAAATCTGCCTTACATTATTTGGGTTTTTTTATTATTATAAGTAGTGAAATTAGCAAATAAATGGAAAATAAAGAGAAGATTTCAAACGTAGAAAATGTTGTAATTATAGGCTCGGGACCAGCAGGTTATACTGCTGCAATATATGCCGCACGAGCAAATCTTCAACCATTACTTGTAACAGGATTTAATTCTGGTGGAATTCCTGGTGGGCAATTAATGACTACAACATTCGTTGAAAATTATCCAGGTTTCCCAGATGGAGTACTAGGTCCTGAATTGATGGATCTAATGAAGGCTCAAGCAGAAAGATGGGGCACTAATTTATACGATAGTGATGTGGTCTCAATTAATACCGATTCACATCCCTTTGAATTAAAAACTTTAGAAGGAATTATAAAATCTAACTCAATTATTATTGCAACTGGAGCAAGTGCAAATAGATTAGGCGTGATAAATGAAGATAAATTCTGGAGTAAAGGAATAAGTGCTTGTGCAATATGTGATGGAGCCACCCCACAATTTAGAGATGCAGAATTAGCTGTTATTGGAGGGGGCGACTCTGCATGTGAAGAAGCAGCATATCTCACAAAGTATGGAAGCAAAGTGCATTTGATTGTTCGATCAGAAAAATTAAGGGCTAGCGCAGCAATGGTTGATAGAGTAAAAGCTAATCCAAAGATAGAAATTCATTGGAACACAAAAGTTGATAAAGCGGATGGTTCTAACTGGCTTGAGAGAATAGAAACTATTCACTCTCAAGAAGGTAAAGGGGAAATCAATATAAAAGGTCTTTTTTACGCGATAGGGCACACACCTAATACGAAGTTCTTAGGCAATAAAATTGATTTAGATAATAAAGGCTATATTGCTTGCAAATCAGGCAGGCCAGAAACATCTATTGAAGGCATCTTCGCAGCAGGTGATGTTGTTGATTCTGAGTGGAGACAAGGAGTTACCGCTGCAGGAACTGGATGCATGGCAGCATTAGCTACTGAAAGATGGTTAGCAGAGAAAAACTTATCAAAAACTATAGTCAGAGAAACTCCTGAACCAGAAAAAAAACTTAATTCATCAGATTTTAATGAAGAAGAAGTTAATGAAGATACTTTCGATTCAAATTCTGAATGGCAAAAAGGCAGTTATGCATTGAGGAAACTTTATCACGAGAGTAAAAAACCTATCTTAGTAATTTTTAGTTCCCCAAGCTGCGGCCCATGTCATGTTTTGAAACCACAGTTAAAAAGAGTAATTAAAGAACTTAATGGTGCAGTTCTTGGCATTGAAATAGATATTGATAAAGATCAAGATATTGCAAAACAAGCTGGTATTAACGGCACACCAACAGTTCAACTTTTTAAAGAAAAATTATTAAAAAAACAATGGCAAGGTGTTAAACAAAGAAGTGAGTTTAAAGAAGCGATAGAAAATATTATCTAAAGTAACTTTTTATTTATTATTTCTCTTAGGATTATTTTTATTAGTAGTAGGTCTAGCACCACCTCCTGCATTTCTTTCTCTATAAGTAATCCTCCCTCTAGAAAGATCATAAGGACTTATCTCAACTAAAACTTTATCTCCAGCTAATAATTTAATTCTAAATTTAGTCAATTTACCTGCAGCTCTACATAAACATTGATGTCCTTCAGGTTGTTCTAAGGTAACCAAATAAAATCCATTACCCTGCTCTTTTTCTATTACACCTGAAGTTTCAATCATTAATTAATCTTTTACTAAGTTCATATTATCAGAAAAAGATTGGTCAAAATTGATTTAAGAAAAATTACATCAGTAAAAATACTAAATGCAATTCAAATTGAAAATTTAATTTCATTTATTATTTGAAGTTGACCATAATAAAAATTAGCTTTCGCAATTTTTTCAGAATCTTCTAATTGATCAAAAAAAACAAACCCAAGGCTTTCCCATAATGAAGATCCGCAAACATTATTCAATTCATTTTTTGCTTCTTTTGCAAAATTATCTAGTTTTCGCTCAAGATTTTTAAATTTAGAAACTGACATAATCAAATCTGTTTATATAGTACAAATATACTATGTAAGTCAAGAATTGCAATATTAAAAAGGTAATCTCTTTTTTTCTTCAATATTTAGATCTGCTTCCATTTCCCTTAATCTTTTAAGAATTTGTTGGTAGTACTCCTTTATATAACTCTCTAGTGAGGTCATATCTTCTTTTTTAAGTTCCAATATTTCGTAAGTTTTGCTCATGTCAGCATCTAATGATTCGCCACTACTAGTTACTTCAGCAAAAGCCAATCTTTCAGCAACATTTAAAGAATCTTGAAAAAAGGAAACTACTTTTTGTGTGACACTAATAAGGAAAGGGGAAACTCTAAAAATTTTCGCCTTTTTTTCACTAAATTTTTCACATAAAGATATAACTTCGTTTGAATCCCATGCTTTGGGGCCTACTAATGGCAATGATGTTCTGTGAGTTTTTGGATTATTTACTGCTGCTACAACAACTTTCGCCATATCTTGAGTATTCATATAAGCAATTTTAGTTGGATTACCACTCATCCAAACTGCTTGACTATCCAAGATTGGGATAGCAAATTGACCAATAACCCCTTGCATAAAAGCTGCACATTTGAAAATTGTATAGTCTAAATCTGATTTCTCAAGAAGTTTTTCAGTGCAAAATTTAACATCCATTAAAGGAACATTTCTAAACTTTTCTGTTAAAAGAATTGAAAGGAATATTACCCTTTTTATATCTAAAGATTCACAAGCATTAAATAAGTTAAGTTTTCCATCCCAATCTATTTCATAAATACTTTTAGGATCATCTGGCCTGCTAGTCGCTGCATCTATAACTACTTCAATATCTTGCAATGCATATTCAATATCAGAAGAATTTAATAAATTACCTTTTGTTAGTTCACAACCCCACTCTTGTAGAAAGGAAGCTTTTCTTGGGTTCCTTACAAAGCATCTAACTTCATGTCCATCTTCTATAGCTTGCTTTGCTATTTGTCTACCAAGTGTTCCTGTTGCTCCTACTAAAAGAATCTTCATATTTAAGATTTACTTAACTTTTAGACCATAACTCAAATTGTGATGTGTTCGTGAGAATCAATCTCCCTGAAACTTTAATAACAAAGCGCCACCAACCAATCCAATTGGTATCAGTATCCAAAAAACTGCTGCAATACTAAAAATTTCTTTTGCCATAGTAAAATTTAATGATTACTATAATTTACATTCAATATACATTTAATTGTAAAAAAAGTAGATAATGCAAATAACTTGAAAATTTTTAAATAAATGAATAATAATTTTGCACAAAATATAAACTTTCCTAATTACTGGAATTGGAATGGTTTCAAAATTTGTTGGAGTGTTACAGGCGAAGATAATGAAATTCCAATTATTTTTCTCCACGGATTTGGCGCCAATCGAAAACATTGGAGAAACAATTTAGATTATTTTGCGAAAAGGAATTGTGCCTCTTATTCTTTGGATTTAATAGGTTTTGGAGATTCAGATCAACCGGGGATAAGACAAATTGGAAAATTAAATAATGAGATTTGGTGTAATCAAGTGAGAGACTTTATTTCACAGGTGATAAGACCAAAGAATTCGGGAAAGGTCATTCTTATTGGAAATTCCTTAGGTTCATTAGTTGCTTTAACATGTGCTGTTTTATTAGAGGACCAGATTGCAAAAGTGATTGCATCGCCTCTGCCAGATCAAATTCAAGAAAAAAAAAAGTTGATAACAAAAAAATCATTATTTAAAAAATTTAAAGATAGGTTTATAAAAATATTTTTTATTTTTTTTCCTTTAGAGATTATTTTATTTTTCATAACCAGATTAGGGGTTATAAGACTTGGTCTAAATTCTGCCTATTTTAAAAAAGATAATATTGATCGCGAACTAATAGATTTGATAACAAAACCAGTTTTAAGAAGAACTTCAGCTAGATCATTAAGAGCAATGTGTATTGGAATGTCTTCAAGAGATGAAATTTTTCAAGCTTCTTACCTTTTGAGAAAACTTAGCGCCTCAAAAAAAGTTCCTTTTTTATTAATTTGGGGAGAAAAAGATAATTTCATACCTTTGTTTGTTGGTAAAAAGATTGCAAATTTCCATAGATGGGTAAAATTAAAAATAGTATCCAATTCAGGTCATTGTATCCATGATGAAGATCCTTCAGTATTCAATAGAATTTCTTATGAATGGATTAAAGATTTAAAAACCTTTTAAAATATGAAACATACATTATCAGTTCTTGTAGAAGACGAATCTGGAGCCTTGAGTAGGATCTCAGGTCTCTTTGCTAGAAGGGGATTCAACATAGATAGCCTTGCAGTAGGTCCTGCAGAATCTAAAGGGATTTCAAGGTTAACAATGGTAGTAGAAGGTGATGATGAAACTCTTCAACAAATGACTAAGCAACTTAATAAGTTATTTAATGTTTTGGGAGTTGTAGATTTTACTAATCTCGCAGCTGTTGAGAGGGAATTGATGTTACTAAAAGTTTCATCGAAAGAAGATACTAGGAGTAATATCCTTGATATAGTACAGATTTTCCGTGCAAAAGTTGTTGATGTATCAGATATGGCCTTAACTCTTGAGGTAGTTGGAGATCCTGGGAAGTTAGTTGCTTTAGAGAAATTACTCGAGCCATACGGCATCCTTGAAATAGCGAGGACTGGTAAGGTAGCTCTTAAACGCTCTTCGGGAGTTAATACAGAAATGTTGAAAATAAACAAATATTCTCTAGAAATTTAATTAGTTATCTGGATTGACTTTATGTAGTCTTCTTTATTGATTTTTTTGAGTACATCTAATCCTTTAATAATCTTTCCAAAAATAGAATATCTTCCATCTAGTTCTTTGATATTATTTGTTACAAAAAAGAATTCAGTAGATGAAGACATATTCTTACCGCTCTTAACCATAGCGATTGAACCACTCTCAAAAGTATTAACTAAATTTTCAGTTTCATTAGGATTTTTTATCTGATATTTATATTTTGGTTTAATTTCTTCTTTGAATTTTATTTCTAAAGGTATTGATGGGCTTATCTTATTTAGGTTTTGTTTTCGTTCAATATAAAGTTTATTTTCTGGATTAACACCACCATGTATGATTTTTACTTGGGGGTAATTTATTATTTTATAAAATTTTTGATTAACGTAAATATTATTGTCTATATTTTCCAGAAAGTTTGATACTGTTACTGGATTATGTTTACCAAATAATTTAACCTCAAAATTACCTTTTGAAGTTTTGAAATTGACCACTTTATTACTCTGAATACAACTAAATTTAAGCTTTTTGCAGTAATAATTTGAATCAAACTGTTTCTTATAACTACAAGCTTGCACCAAAAACAAAACCTGTATAAAAGATAATGTTCTTAAAAAATATTTTTTTTTTATTTTAAGCCCTCCAAATTAACATCCAAAAATTTAGCCAGACGAGCTCCTTCTTCTTCAACTTGAAGCAGTGGTTTTAGTTCACCTGCTCCACTTAGAGGGAGAGGTTTTTTTCTACCTTTTAGTACTAAAGCGATTCTTCTTCTGGGATTAAATCCCTCACTTATATCCAACTTAACCGATTTAATTTCATCGAAATTTAATTTAACTTCAATATCTTTGAATAATCCTTTTCTTTTTATTTCTACAGATTTTGATGATTTATCAAAATAATTACTTCCTGAACCAAAGTTTATATAAACCAAATACCACAAGTAAAAATTCAATAAATTGGCTATTACTCCATATGCTCCCATTATTATTCCTTGAGGGATAAACAATAAAGTTGAAGGATTTCCTAAAGGTAATAAATCCCTTCCTGTGTAGCTAGATATAGAGGCCAAAAGAAAACCAATACCACCTATGGTTAGCATTCCTCCAATAATATAATTTGAAATTTTTCTTGATCCACCAATTTTTTGTTCGATTTTATCGAAAGACGAGAGGTCTGAAATCATTTTTATCTTTTTTTAGAGTCTAATTCAGATAATTTAACAAACTAACGGAGTATTCTTACCTAATTTTTAATAAAAAAGTCAGGAAAGCTTTACAAGGCATTTCAGATATACAAATATTTCCCCACATTACTCTCAATCTTTGTTACAGTCACTGCGTATCCCGAAGCTAAAAACGATTTCTCATGACGATCGCAGTTGGTAGCGCCCCACAGAGAGGATGGTTTGATATCCTCGATGATTGGTTGAAGCGTGACCGCTTTGTATTTATTGGTTGGTCTGGACTACTTCTACTCCCTTGTGCATATCTTGCTATAGGTGGTTGGTTTGTCGGAACAACATTTGTTACCTCTTGGTACACACACGGAGTTGCAAGCTCATACCTTGAAGGTTGTAACTTTTTAACAGCAGCTGTAAGCACCCCTGGTGATGCCATGGGACACAGTCTTCTATTTTTATGGGGTCCTGAAGCCCAAGGTAGTTTCGTAAGATGGCTACAACTTGGCGGTCTTTGGAACTTCGTTGCATTACATGGAGTATTTGGCCTAATTGGTTTTATGCTTCGTCAGTTTGAAATTGCTGGCCTTGTTGGAATTAGACCATACAACGCACTAGCTTTCTCAGCAGTAATTGCAGTATTCACAAGTATTTTCCTTATTTACCCTTTAGGACAGCATAGTTGGTTCTTCGCACCTTCATTCGGTGTTGCAGCAATCTTCCGTTATATCCTGTTCATTCAAGGTTTTCACAATATCACTTTAAATCCTTTCCATATGATGGGAGTTGCTGGAATTCTTGGTGGTGCTCTACTTTGCGCTATTCACGGAGCTACAGTACAAAATACTTTGTATGAAGATACAAGTATCTACACAGATGGTAAGGTTCAAAGCTCAACATTTAGAGCTTTTGACCCAACTCAAGAAGAAGAAACTTATTCAATGATTACTGCAAATAGATTTTGGAGTCAAATCTTTGGTATTGCTTTCTCAAACAAGCGTTTCTTACATTTCTTGATGCTATTTGTTCCTGTTATGGGTATGTGGACATCTTCAATCGGTATTGTCGGCTTAGCACTAAACTTAAGAGCTTATGATTTCGTAAGCCAAGAAATTCGTGCAGCAGAAGATCCAGAATTTGAAACTTTCTATACAAAAAATATACTTTTGAACGAAGGTATGCGAGCATGGATGTCTTCTGTGGATCAACCACACGAAAACTTTGTATTCCCTGAGGAGGTTCTACCACGTGGAAACGCCCTTTAATAGTTTACTTAGAGCGCCTAACCAGAGTATTGAAGAAACTGGTTACGCTTGGTACGTAGGTAACGCCAGATTAATTAATTTATCTGGCCGTTTACTCGGAGCTCATATTGCACACACTGGTCTCATCGTTTTTTGGGCCGGGGCGATGATGTTATTCGAAGTAAGTCATTTCACATTTGATAAACCAATGTGGGAACAAGGCTTAATTTGTATGCCTCACGTTGCAATGTTTGGATTTGGAATAGGTCCTGGTGGAGAAGTTACTGATGTATACCCATTCTTTGTGGCTGGTGTTATGCATTTAATTTCTTCTGCAGTTTTAGGATTTGGTGGTATATATCATTCCTTAGCAGGTCCAGAAAAACTTGAGCAAGATTTTCCTTTCTTCTCAACAGACTGGAGAGATAAGAATCAAATGACTAACATTTTGGGTTATCACCTAATAGTTTTAGGAGTTGGTGCATTATTTTTCGTTTTTGATTGGATGTTCATCGGAGGTGCTTATGATACATGGGCACCTGGAGGTGGCGAAGTTAGGTTAGTCAGTCCTACCTTAGATCCAAGAGTAATACTTGGTTACCTATTTAGGTCTCCTTGGGGAGGTGCTGGTTCAATAATCGGTGTAAACTCTATAGAAGATATAGTTGGTGGTCATGTATATGTTGGAATTACCGCAATAATTGGTGGTCTTTTCCATATCTTTACTAAACCATTTGGATGGGCAAGAAGAGCATTTATTTGGAACGGTGAAGGACTATTAAGTTATGCTCTTGGAGGAATTTGTGTAGCAAGTTTTATTGCATCAACATTCATCTGGTTTAACAACACTGCTTACCCTTCAGAGTTTTATGGTCCAACAAATGCTGAAGCTTCACAAGCCCAAAGCTTTACTTTCCTAGTGAGAGATCAAAGAATTGGAGCTAATGTAGGTTCAACAATGGGACCAACAGGTCTAGGTAAGTATCTCATGAGATCTCCTACTGGTGAAATTATATTTGGTGGTGAAACAATGAGATTTTGGGATTTCAGAGGCCCATGGTTAGAGCCTTTAAGAGGACCTAATGGGTTGAGCCTTGAGAAAATTCAAAATGATATTCAGCCTTGGCAGGTAAGAAGAGCTGCTGAATATATGACTCATGCTCCTAACGCTTCTATCAACTCTGTTGGTGGAATTATTACAGAGCCTAATGCTGTTAACTTCGTTAATTTAAGGCAATGGTTAGCTGCAGCTCAATTCTTCCTAGGATGGTTTACATTCATCGGTCATCTTTGGCATGCTGGACGTGCTAGAGCAGCCGCTGCTGGTTTCGAAAAAGGAATTGACAGAAAGAGTGAACCAGCTCTAGAAATGCCTGATTTAGATTAATTTCTATTTCATCAAAAAAAACCCTATCTAAGGATAGGGCTTTTTTTTGCTCAATTTTATTATCTATATAAATTTTTTCTGAGCCATGGCAAACTTAAACCCATTACATTACTGAAACAACCTTCTATTTTTTCTATATATTTACCCCCTATTCCTTCCAAGGCAAATCCTCCGGCGCAATATAAAGGTTCATTCGTATCTACATAACTCTTGATTTCCCAATCTTCCAAATTAGAAAAATAAACTCTTGAACTTACTGTTTTTTTTATTATTTCAGTGATTTTAAAAATTTTGGAAGTTGAATCAAAATTCCCAATTATTAAAGTATGACCAGTATGTAAAAATCCAAATTCTCCAGACATTTTTTTCCATCTAATAAATGCCTCTTCTTTATTAGATGGTTTTCCATAAGCTTCACCTTTAAATTCAAAAATTGAATCGCACCCAAGTATTTCCAAAGGACCATAATTAAATTCTTTGGGCAATGATATTTTTTGAATATTTTCAGATAAACTATTTGCCTTTTGAAAAGATAATTCCAAAGCTAAATTAAATATATTCTTTTCTTGAATAGTATTTTCATCAAAGTTACTTGATATTTGGATAAATTCGATTTGACAATTTTCTAGTAATTTCTTTCTAGATTGAGAAGCAGAGGCTAGAATTAACACAAATTTTTTACCAAAGTATAATTCAATTTAATAATTAATAAATTTTAAAATTAATATAAATTACTAATGGAGTTAGAAGCAAAATTACATGAAATAAAGAAACCAATAATGGTCCTAGGCACTTCCAGTGGAGCGGGAAAATCGTTAACGGTTACTGCTATTTGCAGGATACTTAAAAATTTAGGAGAAGAACCAATACCTTTTAAAGGACAAAATATGAGCAATAACGCTTGGGTTGACTGGGGAGGTGGAGAGATGGCATATTCACAAGCACTTCAAGCTTTTGCTTGTGGAATTAATCCCTCTGCAGAGATGAATCCCATTTTATTAAAACCACAAGGGAACTCAATAAGCGAGGTGATTCACCTTGGCAAAAGCATAGGGACCACAACCGCACAAAATTACTATGAAGATTGGTTTATTCCTGGCTGGGAAGTAATTAAAAAAAGTTTAAAGTCTATTTACGAACGGAATCCGAATTGCCGTTTAATCATCGAAGGGGCTGGAAGTCCGGTAGAGATGAATTTAATTCATAGAGATCTAACTAATTTAAGAGTTGCTAAGTATTTAAATGCAAATTGCATTTTGGTTACTGATATTGAAAGAGGAGGAGTATTTGCACAAATAATTGGCACGCTTGAATTAATGAAGCCTGAAGAAAAGAAGCTTATTAAGGGAATTATTATAAATAGATTCAGAGGAGACCTTTCATTATTTGAAGAAGGGAAAAAGTGGATAGAGAATCAAACTCAAATACCTGTTATTGGGATTATTCCATGGTTAAATGATTCATTCCCTCCAGAGGATTCTTTAGATTTAATAGAAAAAAAATCACTTGCTAAAAATATTGAAATCAAAGTTGGAATTGTAAAGTTACCCTCTATAAGCAACTTTTCAGATTTTGATCCTTTAGAAAATGAAGAGTCAATAGGAATAGAGTGGGTAATTAAATCTCAGAGTTTAAATCAATTTGACTTTGTTATTCTTCCTGGAAGTAAACAAACCATTAAAGATCAACTATTTCTCGAAAAGTCGGGTCTATCTGATGACATAAGAGAATATTCAAATAAAGGTAATATTATTGGAATTTGTGGTGGATTACAAATGTTAGGAACTGTACTTGAAGATCCTTTTTTAAAGGAAGGTTCAAAAACTAATTTAGAAAAAAAAATTAGAGGTATTGGATTACTCCCACTAAAAACAACCTTCCTCGCGCAAAAATTAACGCGTCAAACTTACTCCAAATCAATATGGCCTTGCTCATCAGAAATAAAGGGCTTTGAGATACATAATGGCATAACAGAATTGGACAAAAGTCAAAAATCCTTAAAAATAATGCCTATTTTTAAAGATGCAGAGCTTGGTTGGTATAGAGAAAACGAGGGAGGAGGTACAATTGCTGGTACATATATTCACGGTATCTTCGAAAATGATGAATGGAGAGCTCAATATATAAATTTAATAAGGAAAAATAAAAAATTACCGACAGTGGATAAAAAAACAAAATCTTATAAAATCAAGAGAGAATCAATTATTGATAATCTTGCGAATGAATTTAACAAAAATTTAAATATTTCATCATTATTGAATTGAAAAAATCATCCATTAAAATTTCATGGTCTAATAATATCGAGACATATGCCTCTGAAGGAGATGATTGGTTTTCAACTGCAGAAAAAGCAGGCTTAGAAATACCTACAGGTTGTTTAACAGGCAGTTGCGGAGCTTGTGAAATTGATGTTAATGGAGAAACTGTAAGAGCTTGCGTAACAAATATTAAAAGTAAAAAAGAACAAATACTAAATGTTTCACTTACAACAGACCCATTTTGGGAAAACTAAGTTCTTAAAATTTTTTTTAACAACAATAAGCGTAGAGCGCAAAATTAAATCTCAACATAAGTATTTAGATATAGTCGCTTATAGGACTTATTTTTTGGAATTATGAGAAATATCCCGCAACATCAAAACGTGCAGATATTTGACGATATTGGTAAGTCAATAGAAATAGTAAGTTTGCATAAAAAAACCCCTATTACTAGAGGTCTTTATTGGTTTTACTAAATCAAGTGTTTCCTTGTTACCACTGAGTAAGTAAAACCACTCCTACACATTTAGAATATTATGTTAAATATTTCTTTTCTGTGGAAGGGGCGAATGGAATGTTACCTAATTGTCACATGTGCCAATTGTTTATTGCGGTAAATTTATCATTAAAAATCCTAATTTATAGAGAAGGGTGGTTACTTATCAGAAGTTAGTGTGTGAGGATTTTTTGATACATACAATCTAATGGCAAAAGGTATCAAATTTTCACAGTATTGATTACTAATTCTTTTTCCCAAAATAGATAAAGATTTGAAAACTGGTTTTTAGTATCTACTATTGCAGTACTTGTTGAGATCAACTTCCATCCTGCAGAATTACGTTTTTTCATAATTGTTGCAAGTTCGTTTTCTTGTCTTTGAGCATTTGCATTTCCGACTGCGTAATATATATCAAGATCATTTTCTACTTTTGCCATTTTTTAAAGTGATGCTTTATTCAGAATTAATATACTTCAATCTTTCATCTTTACTGGGAAAGATTCGATAGCGTGGTTGGAACTAAGACTTATATGGTATTAAATTCACCCCAAATTGCGATTGGATTACTGCTAATAGTTTTGGAATAGTAGTTACTTTTGATATCAAAATTGATCTATTTAAAAGTAAAGAGTAAAAGAAAAAAGTTGGATATATGGGAAAATATCTGTATTAATTTGATCAAATAATAATTAATCTTAATTAGATTAAGAATAAAAAACACCCTGTAATAAATCCACTTAAATGACCTAATAAACTTACCCCTGGCAAAAAAGAGAAAATCAAACCTATTAGGCATATTGTCTTTGACATTTTTTGAACTTCATAATTGGACTTTAAACCAATTTCTTTACCTAAAAAATATTTCTTTCCATAAAAAGAAGTTAATAGTATGAATCCAAATAAAGAATAAATTATTCCACTAAATCCTAAAGCGGCATAATTCAGATATATATTAAAATACGACAAGATCTTTTCGTAAAACCAGATAATAAAAAAGTTTAAAAAAGAACAAATTAAAATAAATTTCAAATAAAAAAATCTACTTTTAATTCTGAGTCTCATTAAAAAATATCTAGTGATGATAATTCCACCAAGATTACTTAATAAATGATTTAAATCTGCATGGATTAGAATTGATGTCAATATCCTGTAAGGTTGATCAGTAATTAATCTTGGTACAAAGTAAAAATATTCTTTATTAATAATTCTAATTAAATCTGTAAAAATAAAAACTGAGATTAAAAAAAATACAGTTACAAGATACTGCCAATCATATTTAGATATTGAATTATTAATATTAATAGCCATATTTTCTTTTATAATAATAGGCTATCTACTTTCTTAGAAGAAAATACCCTTAAATGGGTCTTTATTGTCTTGATTTGATATTGCCTTTAGTAAACTTTACAATGCGAACTTGTTGGGTGGCCTTTGCATTCTTTTTCCCAATAATCTTGTCTATGGTCTTTAGGTAGTTGATAATTAAAATCATGCATTCTCCAAATATCTGAAGTTGCATTTCTGAGGGCAGTGAATGGAGTGGTGAGCCTCATAAAACCTCCTATATCTCTACTATTTAATTATCCTTCTATTCAATTGAAATTAATAGAGTATTAATACCCGAGTATTAGTGCTTTATGGTTAGCGCGACTATCTTTCTCAAGATAATATATTAATATTAGGAGTAGAAATAATTCTGAAGTCAATAGCACTTCATCGACTTTGTGGAAAGCGAGGTGCATAAGACTCGAAGAGGGCAAATAAATGTCCCCTTATTTTTTTTTAGGACTTCCAGAAAATATAAATTAACGGAGAGGGTGGGATTCGAACCCACGAATAGTTGCCTATTAAACGATTTCGAGTCGTTCGCTTTAGACCACTCAGCCACCTCTCCGCCTGTTTATAAGTATGCACGTAATAAAGAGATAATAATAAACTATATAATTAATTTTAATTTTTAATCCCAACCTGCATCTTTCATCAATTTAATAGCTAAAGAATTTTTTTCTCCAAGGTCTTCAACGGTTACACTATCAGGCGTAAACTCTCCAAAGTTCTTTACTATTTCATTCTGATTAACCTCCTTCAAAGGATGTTCAAAAGTAGGAGCAGCTAAACCTTTACTTCCTTCGGGAGATGCTAAGAATTCAAGCAACTGAATAGCTTCATTTTTATTTGTTGCATATTTTGCAACACCACCGGCACTAATATTTACATGTGCAGGATTAGGAGTAATGACCTTTGTTTTTTTTGCATATAAAGCATCTCTTCTACCATTAACCCCTGCTAACATTCTTGCGACATAATAATGATTAACAATTCCTACTCCACATTTTTTCTTAGAAACTGCTCTAATTATTGAAATATCCCCTGGGAAAAATGGTTGGGAAACATTTGAAATCATTCCTGATAACCAAGCCTTAGTTTCTGATTCGCCTTTGTTAATTATTTGATTGGCAACTAAAGATTGATTATATGGACTTTTTCTATTTCTTAAACATACTTTCCCTTTAAAAGAGGGATCAGCCAAATCAGTGTAATCATTAATCTTGCTAACATCTACGATTTTTGGATTGGCTATCATAACTCTTACTCTTCTTGTTAAAGCGTACCATGTCTTATTTGGGTCTTTCAATCCAATTGGAACATCATTTTCTAAATTAGAAGATCCTATTGGTTGAAGTAAGCCAGCTTTTGCTGCATTAGTAATTCTTGCGGCATCTACAAGTAATATTAAATCTGCTTGAGAATTCTTTCCTTCTCGTTTCAATCTTTCAATTAAAGATATTCCTGCTGCCTCTATAAGCCTAACTTTAATTCCTGTTTCTTCTGCAAACTTTTTATAAACACTTCTATCCGTGTTGTAATGCCTACCCGAATAAACTCTGACTTCTTTTTCTGTTGAATTAACAGGAATATTTACATTCATTAAAAATGTACATGTTAGTGCTGTATAAAATAGTTTTTTGAGTTTTTGCACTTTTTCAAAATAGTATCTATGGTTACTTTATACTTATCAAAACTGTAAAATCTTTAAAAGCTATCTTCTATACACAAAGATGTATCATTTTTTATATTGCACATGAATTATTTAACTCATCAGTTACTAAATGCTGAAGAAATCAATCTTATAAAGAAAGAATTAGAAGAAGCAACTCAAGATTGGGAGGATGGGAAAAAAACTGCTGGCAGTCATGCCTCAAAGGTAAAAAATAATTTGCAATTAAATAGAAATTCTGAAGTATCAAAAAACAACGCTCAATTAGTAAATAAAAAGATCCTCTCCAGCCAATTAATAAAAAGTTTTTCTTTGCCAAAAAAAATACATGGAATAATGTTTACAAAATCTTCAAATAATATGCATTATGGGAGACATATTGACAATCCTTACATGTCTTCCGGCAGATCAGATTTGTCTTTTACTCTCTCATTAACAAATAAAGAATCTTATAAAGGTGGAGAATTAATTATTGAAACAATGAATTCAGAAAAGAGATTCAAATTAAATGCTGGAGAGATAATTTTATATCCAAGTTCTTATTTGCATGCAGTGAATAAAGTAAATAATGGTGAAAGATTAGTATGCGTGGGTTGGATAGAAAGTTATGTTAAATCAACTGAAAAAAGGGAATATTTATTTGATTTAGATGCAGGTGCAAGAAGTTTATTGGCAAAGCATGGTAGATCTGACGAACTTGATCTCATTTTTAAATCTTATTCAAATCTCTTAAGAGTTATGGGTGATTAATAAAGAATCATTTTATACAACAAAAAGAATATTAATTTGGAATTGATTATTATATTAGAAAACTTATTTTTCGAATGCCAAAAAAGAGTTCAATTGCAATTTTTATAGCAGCTACAAGCGCATTAGCTATTTCAACCGCAGATAATAATTCAGTTAAATCAGGTGAGAATGATTTAGGTGGATTAAAAGAATGGAATACTGATATGCCTTTAGATGCGGATTTCAAATTAGACGCCGAAGCTCAAAGAATAGCTGATGAAGCAGCCAAATCATCCGCATGTATCCCTATTGGCGAAGGAGAAAACTGCTGGTGATTATAAAAAAGATTTAAAAAATCAATTTTTTATTTAATGAAAGATTCAAATATATCTAATTTTAAATAGACACTTTTAAAATTCTTGAGGAATTTATATTTTCTAATTATTGTTCAACCAGAGTAAATAAATTCCCTCAATCAAGATATTTATAGACAAAAAAAAGCCCCTTAAAAGGGGCTTTTTTATTCCAAAAACAATTTAGAATTTGAATGTGGTTTGCAAAAGATAACCTGTCATGTCAGTTTCAACATTACTTTCATTTTTAGAAGTTCCACCAAATATTGTAGGTGTTACTGAAATTGAATCATTTACTTGATACTTATAATAAAGTTCGTACAAGAAAGGTTCAATTGTCTCTCCTTCAACCATTTGAGGCTGACCAAATGCTAAGCCAATTTTGTCATCTGCATTGAATACGTCAGTCCAATTAAGTCCAACAAAATAAGCAGTAGTATTTGAATTTGATGAAGCATCTGTTTCTGAGGTGTCGTAACCAACTGAAATAGAAGGTATAGCAGTTTCTGCATCTGTTGGTCTCCACCAAGCTCTTAAACCAACGTTAGTACTGTTTCCGTCGCCAGCTCTGGCTTTTCCATCGGTTGTCATGAAATAAGAATCAGTCCAACCATTATATTTCATGTTAAGTAAAGCAGAAACAGAGTAATTAGGCTGTGTATAACCAATTTGTGTTGCCCAACTTTGTGCAGCTTCATCAGTAAATACAGGGTTTTTAGATGTAATATTAGAGCTCATTGCAAAACCGTTATCTGCGGTATAAGCCCAACCAACTCCTGGGCTAGTACTTGCACCATAACCTGCTGCATTACCTCCTAGAGTAAATGCCTTCAGTACTGGTTGGTATATAGAAGGCGTTGTTGCATGCATATAATAATTTTCAATCTTTGGTCCGAAAGTTACTGTATGATTGCTATCCCCAACTGGAGTTGTGTACCAAAGTTTATCAACCTCGAGGATATCACCATTACCGTTACCAGAACTTAGATAAGTGTTGTAAACAGATTTTGTTTTGGACCAAGAAGTATGATTTCCAGTTTTAATTCTAGTGTAGAGATTATCATCACCAGTAAAACTAGTATTTAAGTTCATTGTGTATGTATACATGAACTGAGTTGTACCATCATAAGTGTCGTCATCAGTATCGACACTTCCTACATCGAAAATTGCTTTACCATCTAATACAGTTGTATCCGAAAAGCCACCAGCTTCGAATTCATTAAATTTAGATTCAATATTATCAACTCTCTCATTGATTTTTACAATTTCTTTAGAGAAAGTTTTACTATCGAGTCGTTTTTTTGAAGATTTGGTGCTACGAGTGTAGCTATTCATTTCTTCAAGATTAACATCGGATGCTTGTGCAACAATTGGAGTTAATAAACTCAAAGAAGCACCTGCAACCAACATTTGTTGGAAGAGTTTCATTTTACCTCACACTAAAATTACCCATAGAAATGGGTATACAAATTGTATCTAAGGCAACTTTTTTAGGTAGGCAAATTAGATTCAGTTACATGTATCAATTTTTACATAGACTCAATCCAAAAAACTCACTTAAAGAGTTTTTATTTTTTTAATAAAGGAAAATTCAAAGCATTTCTTTCTTCAATCCAAGATGATGCAACTTCTCTTGCTAATTTTCGAATCTTTTCAATATATTGTGCACGATCTGTGACTGAAATAACTCCCCTTGCATCAAGAAGATTAAATGTATGACTACATTTCAGAACAAAATCAAGAGCTGGATAAGTTAATTTCTTTTCGATTAAATTATTTGCCTCAGCTTGGTAAATTTCAAATAATTTTCTGAGATTGTCAGCACTAGATTCAGTAAAATTATAAGAGCATTGACTTTTTTCAAATTGAAGCCAAATATCACTATATTTCAAATCTTTGTTCCAATTTAAGTCCCAGATACTTTCCTTATCCTGCAAAAACATTGCAATCCTCTCTAGCCCATAAGTAATTTCAATTGGGATTGGATTACAATCTATCCCCCCACATTGCTGAAAATAAGTAAATTGAGTAACTTCCATGCCGTCCAACCAAACTTCCCAACCTACACCCCAGGCTCCAAGTGTTGGAGACTCCCAATTATCTTCGACAAATCTTATGTCATGATTTCTAGGATTAATTCCAAGAGATTCTAGAGATGTCAAATATTTTTCTTGAATTCCTTCCGGTGAAGGTTTAATAATTACCTGATATTGAAAGTAATGTTGTGCCCTATTTGGATTATCGCCAAAACGCCCATCTGTAGGTCTTCTACATGGCTCTGCATATGCCACGCTCCAAGGTTCTGGTCCAATAGCCCTTAAAAAAGTATGCGGATTCATTGTTCCAGCACCCTTTTCGGTATCATATGGCTGCATAATCAAACAACCTTCTTCTGACCAAAAATTATTTAAATTTTGAATTATGTCCTGAAAAAACATTAAATTAAAATAGTGAAAAAATTTAGATCAATGCCAGTGGTCATAATAACAAACTTTAATGTAAAGAATATTTTTAAATCAAAGTTCTCAAAAGTATCATCCGATAAAAAACATTCATTAAATTAGATCCTTAAAAAAATTGAGGAATTTATTTTGTAAAAAAATCTAATGGCAATGGTCCAAAAGTATTAGATTCTTTGGCAGCTTCGTCATACTGACATGTTATTAAAATTCCTTCTCCTAGGCCATTTTCAGATCTTACAAAAACATTACCAGTTTTTTGATTAGCTTTTAAAAAAACACCTCCATCAGCATGAAGGGAATCTAAATTTCCAAATTTAATTGAGGAATATTTCTTAGAAATTGATTGTAATGCTTCTATAGCCCCATTGTCGCAAGGTGCCATTATTCCTATTGTTATCCAATCGGCATTTAATATATCTGTTTCTAGTTCTTCTAAAAGTTTTTTTTCTTGCCTATTAGTTAATTTAGGTGCAGTTCTAAGATTATTTAAATCAACTAATTTATTTATATCCATTAACTTTATACTTAAAAAATTCTTAACCAAATGTTCTTCCATTCCAAGCCCACAATGAGGCTGGCACATCCTCAAAAGAAATATAAATTCTATCTATTGGGATTCCTATTTTCTCATATATGAAATCTGATATTGGCTTTGCCATTTCTGAAGGATTTAGAGAACCTATTGATTTGATTTCTAAAAAGCAAGAAGGTGTTTTATCCTCAAAAAACATTTGGCAATTATCATCTATTTTAGCCATAACAAATCTTCTTGATTTGTTAGTTAAAGATGAAATTAAGATTGAAATTTCTTCAAGCAATTTATCTTTATCATTTACTTTTGCTGAAGTCGAAACATTAATATAAGGCATCTCTATGCGGCATAATAATCTTTTTCAGAATCAATTTTTAGCAAAATTGTTTTATTTTTTTAAATTTCTTTTTGATGAAAGATATGCCATATCGTATGAACTTATTCCGTTTTTATAAGGATTGAAAAGAGCATTTTTAGACCTGTTTTTTTTGCTCTTCTTAAACTGAATCATCATTAATAAATCATTAATTAATAATTTAACTTTTTTTGAATAGATGTCTAGTTTTTTTGAGAATTTTTAATTTAATTAAATGAAAAAAATTCCTAATACACAATTAGAATTTCTTTTTACTAGATTTGAAATGTGTATCCTAAATTAGTAGATTTGGAAGTTTTAAATAATTATCAAAGGAAAAAACTTGATGAGAGTAATGATGAAGAATTTTATTCTGATCCAAAATTTGTTTATCATCTAGATGCAAACTTCAGGCAAAATCTATCAGATTTATATGAAAGAGAAATTGATAATTATTCAACCGTCCTTGATTTAATGTCCAGTTGGGATAGTTATTTACCTAAAGGGAAAAAATATAAAAAAGTTATTGGACATGGTTTAAACAAACAAGAACTTGAAAAAAACAAAATTTTTGATTCTTTTTGGATACAAAATTTTAATTCAAGTCAACAAATTCCTCTTGATAAAGAAAGCGTAGATTATTGCTTGATGGTAGCCGCATGGCAATATTTACAATATCCAGAGAATTTAACCAAAGAAATTGCAAGGATATTGAGTATAAATGGCAAGATTATTATTGCTTTTTCAAACAGAGCCTTTTGGCATAAAGCTCCTAACATATGGACCTCATCTACTGAAGAAGAGAGGGTTAAATATGTAAGAAAAGTATTAATTTCAAACGGATTTAATGAGCCAAATATTATCAAAAAGTTTACTGAACCAGCACTTAATATCTTTAATTTTTTAAATAAAGACCCATTTTATTGTTTAATAGCTACCAAAGAGTAAATTTTTAAGTGCATTGTGTTAAACAACAACTCTAAGAAAAAGTTATCAACTATTTTTCATAGCCATACTTTTAAATTTTTACTAATATTGGGTAGTTAAAATTAATCATATGGGTTCTAAAAGAGAAAAATATCCTGAAAAATGTCCTTGGGATCTTGGCCCTAATCAACATTTAGCAAAAGAAGAGAACTGGACTTTAAGATTAGGAGAAGCAAATGTTTGCTTTAGCAAAAATAAATTAGATAATAATTATTTTCATGTAATTAGTAATGAAAATGAAGAGCAAATTCTAGCTTTTAGAGCAAGACTCTTATATCAAAAACTACTTGATAAAGGTTTTAGATTGGTTGAATAAAAAACCTAATTTAATAAGCATAGATCCTCGAAAACAAACTTTTGTATTTCTTCTTCTTGATTTAGGTTTAAGTATTTTATTGTCCTCGAATTTAATATCCAATAATCTTCTTTACCCATATTTAGAAATTCATCCTCGTATTCCAATTTTTGAGATTTAGTCTCAAGTGTATCTGGATCAATTTGTTGACTACTGTATTTTTTACCAAGGGAACCTTTTCCTGTATCTAAAAATTCTTCTACAAAAATTTCTATTATAGTTCCATGAATTTTTCTATAGACCATATTAATGCAGTTATTTTTAACTCTATATTTATCACCTTGATTCTTACCTGAAACACTCATTTCAATCCCACTTTCAGAATTTTTAAGTAGATTAAAATTATTTTCTGAGTGCACTGATTCAAATTCTCTCTTTACCCTATGTATACACACTTCAAATAACTGAGAGGCAATACTTTTTACAACTTTCTCATCTTTTATATTTTGAATATTTGGTTTAAAATCTTTACCTAATATGAAGTTGCCTTTGTGAATATTATTCTTAGTTAAGAAAATACATTTACCTTTGTAACCATGAAAATCATTCTTCCAGGTGTAACGATTTTCATAAGCCTTTTTAAAAATCTTCTTACAATTAATATCTTGTAGATTATCCATTAACTTTTTGTATACTTGAAATAATTCTACAAAAAAAAACCTCCCTGTTAGAAGAGAGGTTTTTTCTTAGATTGAATTAGTTTTGAGTAATTTTTGTATTTTCAATATTGTCAAAGGCTTGACCAATTTTCTTAAAGTCAAATCCCATTGCCCTTAGTGCATGCCAAAGATGACCTTGTAAGAAAAAGAAACCCAAATAAAAATGAGTATTAGCAAGCCAAGCTCTTGAACTATACGCTCCTGAACCTAAATCTACTGTATCAGTAAAATAAGGGGCGAATTCAAATTGAAGCTTTAGGGGTTCTCCATATAGATCAACTGGATATATAGTCGTATTTGAAGCACACCAAAAAGCTGCAACAAAAGCCATATAAGAAACACCAACCACTGAGTAAGACAAAATAGCCTCAGCGCCAAGTAATCCTTTTCCTTTAAATTCTGTATATTCTCCAAATTGTTTAGTACAAATATGGAAAACTCCACCAATAATGGTTAAGAATGCCACAAAAGCATGACCGCCCATGATGTCTTCAAGACTATCAATTTTTAAAAAGTCAAATTGATGATTCCAGATAGCAGCAATATCCAAATTATAAATAACTTGTCTTGTAGAACCTATTGCCGGGTCATAAATTCCATGAATCCGAGCCCATTCTACGAACATTATTGCTCCGAGGCCAAGAAAAATTAGATGGTGTCCAAGAATAAAAGTTAATTTATCAGGATCGTCCCATTCAAAATCAAAACTTTTTGGTTTACTACCCTCTGGATAATCGCCTAAATCACCAGCAAATTTATTGGAATGAAGTAGGCCTCCAGCTCCAAGTACAGCAGAAAATATTAAATGCAATGTGCAAATAACCACAATTCCATATGGCTCTGTAATAACTCCATTTTCAATTCCGCCTATTCCAATACCTGCAAGGTGAGGAAGAACAATTGCTTTCTGGGCACCCATTGGAATGCTGGCGTCATAACGAGCTAGTTCAAACAACCCAAAAGCTCCAGCCCAAAACATCATTAATCCTGCATGAGCAGCATGGGCAGCAATGAATTTACCTGAACGACCTACAACACCAGAATTTCCTGCGTACCAGTCATAGCTGACATCAGATTTTCCGTAAGTTTGTAACACTTGATTTAAATAAACAGCAAATTGAGCATATTGCTATTCAGTATTGTTTTTACATGTTCTTTACAGATTTAATTACTTATGTAAAAAAAACATATTACGAGAGAACAAATGTTACAAATTGGGGTAGTAATATCTTTGAAAGCTTATGCCAATGAAGGAATTTCACCCTTCAGTTGAGAAGCCCATGTTTCAAGACGCGAATCAGTTAAATCAGATTCACTATCCTCATCAAGAGGTAATCCACAAAAGCTTTCTCCTATTACACTTTTAGACTCATCAAATGTATAAGAAGACTTATCTACGTAACCGACCATTTCGGCCCCTGCTTTTGCGAAGTAACTATGAAGCTCTTCCATGGCATCACAATAGTTTTCTGTGTATGTAGAAGAATCTCCTAAGCCAAAAATTGCAACTTTTTTTCCTGATAAACTTAGTTCACCGATATCTTCTAAGATTGAATCCCATGCAGTTCCAGACCTTTCTTCATCGGCACCAGTATTCCAAGTAGGTATCCCGCAGATAATTCCTTCAAGACCTTCAAATTCTGAAAGATCATCCACATCAGATACATCTTTAGGTGCTTCTGCAGAAGAGATAAAGTTGTGAAGACGATCTGCTACGTCTTCAGTTTTTCCAGTTGTAGTTGCGTAATAAATTCCTACAGTCATAACTTCAAAATGTTTACATTAAAATAATAAAATCTAAAAACGTTAAATTAATTTCTTTAAAAACTTTTTCATGTAAAATTTTATACTAATCAAGGTAAGAAAAATTTTTTGAGATTAATTTATAAAAAATTCAAACCATCGTGACTGATAAATTTCAAAATGATTTAAAAAATCTTATTAAAGAATTCAACTTTAATGGGCATAAAAAATTTAAATTAATCGTATTATTTGGTTTATTGGGAGATTTTGATAGCTTTGAATATGCAATAAATTTAAAAAATTTTATCGATAATCATCAAGATAAAAATTTAGATATTTTTGCTATTGCTATTGGCAACCAAAATGGGAAACAAAAATTCTGTAAATTTACTGGCTTTCAAGAAGAAAATTTAATAGTTGTTTCTGATAATCAAATCCACAATAATCTGAAGGTCTCAAGAGGATTAGATATTGGTTTAGGAGGTTGGATCAATATGCTTTTGATGCTATCAGGGATAAATTCTTTTAAAACAATTAAAGAAGTTATTAGAGGTTATACTGGGGACCAAAAAGCAAAGCAAATCTATTCAGAATTTGACAAAATTGATGTTTTAAAATTTCTAAAATTTTCAGGTAATTCTTTTAAACAGGTTTTTGGTGATGGTTATTTGAGACCATTTGAATTGGCAACATTTAGATTAAACAACATGAATGAAATAATCCAAAATTGGAGTGATTATATTCTTAATGTAAAATACCTTCCTCAAAGAGGGGCTTCTTTTCTAATAAACAATAAAAATCATGTTATTTATAAATTTTTTTCAAATGATGTACTTGGATATTCATCAAACATGAGAGATCCTTTAGGATTTTTATCTGATTTTATTAAAGAATAGTTTTTAAATTTTTTTATGAATGTAGATATATTTGGATATTTTGCAGCGATTTTAACAACAGCCGCATTTCTGCCTCAATTGATAAAAACTTTAAAAACAAAAAAGGCCGATGATGTTTCTTTGACAACATTAGTAATGTTTATTATCGGTGTTTTATCTTGGATTATTTACGGTTATAAAATTTCTTCTACACCAATATTGATAGCAAATTTAATTACTCTGATCTTAAATTTATTGATATTGATCTCTAAAATTTATTTTTCAAAAAACTGCAATGAGTAAAATTTTTTTCAAAAGTAATAAACTTTAGATTTATTACTTAAATCTTGATTAAGATAGAACAAAAATTTACTGATCTTGAAAACTTCAAAATGCTGGGTTTGGTTTAAAGGAAGCCTTAACAAGGGTGGATATTGGAAAGAAGGTTTTACATGTACTTTTGATGAGAACCCAGGAGTTATAATAGAAAGTCCTGCTTACGTAACTTGTCGGGTTCCTACATGGAGAGTTTTGACTAAAGAACCAGAAAATTTATATAAATCTCCTCAAATTCCTGACAAAGCAATCTGGAAAATAATTTAAATTCAGAATGAGTAATAAAAAACTTTTTGACTGCACTACGGCGAGTTAATATTGCTTTAATAAATATTTAATTAATACCATCTATTCTCTTTTTATAAATATCATCCCTTTTTTAATCTTTGGTTTTCTTCTAGGGAAAAAGAATCCAAAGATTTCAAAATATATAGCAAGACCTCTAATAAAATTTGGCATTCCATTAAGTGTAATGGGTCTCCTATTAAAGGAAGGTATAGATATAAATCTAATTAAAAGTGCATTTTTAGCATTCTCTATAATTGGATTTTTAATAACTTTAATAAATATAATCCCAATATTTAAGAAGAGTCTTCCAAATTACACCTTGCAGCTAGCAGGCCTAATAGGTAATACATCATTTCTTGGAATACCAATTGCGCTAGCTCTTCTACCTTCAACAACTATAAATTTTACTATTGGATTTGATTTAGGAACAACACTTTTCGCTTGGATATTTGGACCTTTTTTTCTTCAAGAAAAATCCAACAGCAATAACATCCCAAACATCAAAGGACTATTAAATGCATTGATAAATAGCCCTGCATCAAGAGGTATTATTGGCGTACTTCTTGCATATCTTTTTCAAATAGATAAAGTTTTAGGCAATTATCTTTGGATTCCTGCAAGAATAGTTATTGCTTTGGCAATAATAATTGTGGGAACAAGACTTGGAATAATCACAAATCAAAATGAAAGGATTTTGGATCTAAATGAAGAAATTAAATTTTCAATTTTATTAAAGTTATTTATTCTTCCCGTTATTGTTTTTTTAGAATGCAAAATCTTAAATTTTAACTTTTATCAATCATCTGCAGTAATTCTGCAGGCAGCAACCCCAACGGCAATATCCACAATATTAATGGCAGAGGCTTATAGCGTGAAACAAAAAATAGCTTCAAAAATTCTTTTTACTTCAACCTTAATTTCAATAATTACAATTCCCTTATTAAAAATGTTTATGAATTTATTTATTCAAACAACTTAAACGAAAACTTTTTTTGCAGCATGATTAATGAATATTGTAAAGATTATATCCTGATAACTAAATAATGTCTTAAGATTTAGTGTATGAAGTCAGCAAACCCTGAAAATGAATATATCCCTTTAGATCTAAGGATTTCTGTGAGGAGGGATACTCTAAGGCTTATCTCAGAGATGGCTCAAGATATGGGAATAAGCATTAATGAAGTTTTTAGTTTTTTAGCTGAAGATTCTGTCATCGATCTCGAATTAATGGAAGATTTAAATAAAATTGATATCCCAAGCAAGTGCAGCATTGATGATTTAAAAAATGCTCTTCTTAAAAAAAGACTTTGTTAAAATTTTTCAACTTTTCTATTTTCCCAGTCAGATTTATAACCACTTTTAACTAAAAATCTCGAATACTTATTTAAATCACTTTTTTGAATTCGCCATAAATTATAAATCCCAAATTTGCCCAATTTTTGATGATTAATTTTTGACCATTGCTGTAGGCGGGTAGAGTATTCATCTATCACGACCAAAAGAGATTTGTTTTCATAATCAGGTTGATCCTCATAATTCTCTCTCCTATCAGTATTTAGCCTTTCTGACAGATTAATTAATCCCTCTTCAGTGTTGGGTTCATAAAAAACTATTTGTCTCGAATAATAATGTAATGAAGGTTTTCTTATCCCGATCATTGCTAAAGTTTCCCTTCCCTCGCGAATATCTAAAATTAATTTTGAGATATTCCTTAAAGGTAATTGCCTTGAAGTATCTGCTAATTTTGTAATAGGCGACATCAAATAAGATTGTCCAATTAAAAGTAAAATTTGAAGATAAAGAAGGATATTTTTAGATTTTAAAGAAAATAAAATTATTGCAAGAAGGGTAAATGAAGAGAAGAACAATTTAGCTTTGAAAATAATCCCAGAGCTTATAAGTTCGGATGCAAGATTAGGCATTTCAGGATCATTTATTGAATTTAACCAACTATTTGAGAAAAAGAATGCCATTGAAACGCCAAACAAAATAAAAATATTAAAAATCCATAAATATAGATAACTTTTCATTGAATTTTTTAAGTTTATAAAACTATTACTAATTAAGATTGCGGCTGCTGGAATTGCTGGTAGCCAATAGCTTGGTAGTTTTGTAGCAGAAAGACTAAAGAAGATTAAAACAGATGTTAACCAACATAGAGAATAGGTATAAAGAGTTTCAGTAATATTGCAACTTTCTTTTGAACTTTTCAAGAAATCCTTAAAGGCCTTGAATATCCCGTGATATAAAAAAGGAGTAAATGGTAATGAAGCCAAAATCATTATGTAAAGAAAAAACCAAAATGGTTCTGCATGATTATTTACAACTGAGGTATATCTTTGAAAATTATGATAACCAAAAAAATTATCCCAAAAAGGCTTTCCCTCTTTTAGAAGTTCCAATATGTACCATGGAAGGCTGATAAGTGTTGTTATTAAAAAACCTTTCTTAGGGTTTATCTTAATGAGCAACGTTTTCCAATTCTTCTGACAAAACAAGAAAGACGTAATAGTCAATAATGCCAAAACAAATGAAACAGGTCCTTTAGCTAAAATTGCAAAACCTAAAAATACCCAAGCTGAAATGCATTGATCATTATTTTCACTTGCCATTCTTCTCCAAAATAAAAGCAGGCTAATCCCTAAGGTTCCAGTTAAAAGAGCATCACTCACGGCGGTTCTACTCCAAATAATTATTAATGGAGAAAGAGCGAAGCCTAATGATGCAACTATTGGAGTGAGGAATTGCCTATCACTCTTCTGTGGCCAACAAAACAACGTATCTCCAATCATCAACATTAAAAATAATGATGCCAAAGCTGAAGGTAGTCTTGCTGAGAGAGTCCCGAGACTATCCCAAATCTCGTTTTTCGGTAATGAGTAAAAAAAACCCATTAGCCAATATATCAGTGGAGGCTTATCAAAACGGAATATTCCATTGACTTTTGGAGTTAACCAATCACCAGACTCACTCATTGCCCGTGCTGCAGCGGCAAATAAAGGTGGAGTTTCATCCACTAATCCTGTATTACCTAAACCTAAGATGAATATGATGAGCCCACAAACTAAAACTATAAATAAGGTTATAAACCTTTTTTTTGAGTTAAGAAGAATCATTAAATATTATTTATATTCATGCATTACCTTATTAAGCCAGTTCACAACCTTGCTAGCAAATATATCTGCGGAGGCATTTTTTTCTACCCATTCTCTACATTTCTGACGCTTTATTTTTTCAATAATCTCTACATAAGAAAGCATATTTTTTTTATCATCAGGATCCGCAAGATAACCTGTTTGGCCATGCTGAATAATTTCACTAGGTCCTCCCCTTTTATAAGCTACGACGGGTACCCCACAGGCTAAAGCTTCAACAATAACGTTCCCATATGCCTCATTCCATTTCGGAGTATTTAGCAACCCTCTGCATTTACCAAGTCCTTTTTGTAATTCATCGGTTGATAAAAACCCCATCCAATCTATAGCTTCTTGAGGGAATGATTTTTCTATCTTTGAGGCATACATCTCATCTTCTATAAATCCCCAAACTTTTAATTTTTCGCCAAGTTGATTTGCCACATAAACTGCATCTTCCAAACCTTTCTCCGGAGCAACTCTTCCAACCCATGCCAAAGGTCCCTTAACTGAATCTTGAAAAATATAATTATCTAAATTAAACCCATTTCCAATAATTGTTGGTTTTTTTATGAATGGATAATCACTAGCTTGCATTTTTGAATGAAAAGCAAAATTATTTGGATATTTATCATATACTTTAGAAATTAAATTACTAATTACAGAACTTTCAGAACCCATACTAATAATATGTGCAATGGGTATCTTTAAATTTAGAGTCATCCAGATAGGCAGCCAATCATAGGACATGTTCAACAATATATCTGCATGTTTAGCGATATCTAATCCCTTTTCAAGCATTCCTGCTAAAAGAGAATTGTCTGGGATACTCACG
>QCBF01000011.1:0-38643 GCA_003281705.1 Prochlorococcus sp. AG-347-C10 | reverse complement strand
ATCCAAAGCACAGAGATAGGGTTGCTTTTATAAGAGTTTGCAGTGGCAAATTTGAAAAGGATATGTCAGTTAAACATTCCAGAACTGGGAAAACAATCAGATTATCAAGACCACAAAAAATATTTGGGCAAGATAGAGAAGTAGTTGATGATGCCTATCCCGGAGATGTTATTGGTTTAAATAATCCAGGGATGTTTTCTATTGGAGATACTCTTTATACCGGTGCTCATCTGGAATATGAGGGCATACCATCCTTTAGTCCTGAAATATTCAGCTGGCTAAGAAATCCAAATCCCTCAGCATTTAAAAACTTTAGAAAGGGTGTTAATGAACTTCGAGAAGAAGGTGCTGTTCAGATTCTTTATGACTTTGATGAGAGCAAAAGAGACCCTATACTCGCAGCCGTTGGTCAATTGCAGTTGGAGGTAGTAATTCACAGATTAAAAAGTGAATATAGTGTAGATGCAAATCTTGAAGCAATGCCATATCAATTGGCTAGATGGATTTCTGATGGATGGCCGGCCATTGAAAAACTAGGCAGAATATTCAATTGTAAAATAGTTAAAGATAGTTGGAATAGGCCAGTTATTCTTTTCAAAAATGAGTGGAATCTAAATCAATTCGTTGAAGACAATAATCAATTAAATTTAAACAAAGTTGCTCCCGTTGTTAGTGGAGTCGAACCAATTGTTTTATAAAGTCTTAATGGATTATAAAATTAGTTAATCTGTTAGTATTAGTAAAAAATTTTGGATTCAAACAGTAGTAAAAACAATAACGAAAAATCACCCTATGAAATTTTAGGTGTAAAAGAAGGTGCTGCTTTTGAGGATATTCAGAAGGCTAGAGATATTAAAGTTAAAGAGGCTGGCGAAGATTTAATTTTAAAAGCGAAAATAGAATCTTCCTTTGATCAATTACTCATGGGGAGTTTGAAAGCTAGGCAATCAGGAAATGTAAGCTATGAAGCTGTGAGTGCCTCAAAAAAAGAAAAACAAATTAATCAATTTACCAATAATAATTTCCCACTGCTATCAAAGATAAAAAACTTAAATAATAACTCTAAGAACTCAAGTCAATATAGTCTGCCAAAAATCACCACCCCCTCATTTGATAATCTTTCAATAAAAATATCTGTTGGTCTATTATTTTTAATTTTGTTATTTATCAGTCCAGACTCTAATAATAGACTTTTACTTTCTATTTCAACATTAATACTTACCTATACTCAAATTAAATCGGGGAAAAGATTTATAGGTTCTCTGGGTTGGAGTGTTACCTTTCTCTCGATAGGATTAATGTTTGGTGGATTGCTTGAAAATAATTCTTTCATTCAGGAAGTATCAAACAACTCTTTATCAATACAAAAAATTCAAAGTATTCCAGCCATGGTTATTTTATGGCTAGGCGTAATTTTTTTATGATTGATTTTCTATCATCGATTTAATTTCTTCATAATTTATAAGATATTTATTCTTACAAAATTCACAAACTAACTCTGCTTTGCCATCTTTCTTGAGGATGTCCTCCAACTCGCTCTTATCAAGCATTCTCATCGCATTTAAACTTCTTTGTTTGGAACACTTGCATTTAAAACTTACTTCTTGGGAACGAGCTTTTTCAGAGATTGATTTATCGTCAATATCGGGAAATATATTTCTAATTAACGAAAGAAGATTATCTTTTGCCTTAAATAGGTCTTCGCTGAAAGAATTAATTTCTTTACATCTTTCTTCAAGTAGTGAGACAAGTAGAGGGTCAGTATCTTTTTTAGGCAGAACTTGAGCTAATAAGCCACCACTACAAATAACACTTTTATTTTGAATTTTTTCTCCAATAAATACAGCAGAGGGAGTTTGCTCCGAATGATATAAATATGAAGCTAAGTCTTCAGCAATATTTCCATTTACTAATTCAACAGTGCTTGTAAAGGGTTCTCCAAATCCACTATCTCTAATTACATTTAAATATCCTGTACCTAATGCTTTTGAAAAATCAAAAGAATATTTATTATTACCTATTTTGACTAGGTCTAATTCTAAATTAGGATTCCCTACATAACCCCTAACTTTTCCATCTCTACCTGCGTCAACTAGTAGTCCTTTTAAAGGTCCGTCAGATCTAACTCTTAAAGTAACTCTCCCATGCATTATCTTCATCGAGCTTGCTAAAAGCAGTGAAGCACTAAATGCTCTTCCTAAGATACAGGTGGTTAAATAAGAAAGACCGTGTCTTTTTTTTGCTTCTAAAGAAGATTCTGTTGTTAAGACCGCAACTAATCTTATTCCTCCATTTGCGGCAGTAGCCCGAACTATCCTATCCTGCATGATTTTCTTTTATAAAATTTTTAATTTTCCCTTTTTCCAAGAATAATATTCTAGAAGGAATTCCTTCAAATAAGGCAGGTTCATGAGTAACAACAATAATTGTATTTTTATTTTTTAGATCAAGAATTAAATTCTTTACATCATTTCTCATTGAATAGTCTAATCCAGCAGTTGGTTCATCAAGTAAAAGAATTGAGGGATTTCTAAGTAGCTGAACTGCTACAGCTAGCCGCCTTTGTTGTCCGCCACTTAGTTGTTCTGGTGGTTGGGTCAGATTAATTTTTTTTAAACCAACTTTATTTAAAACTATTTCTATATTTTTTTCTCTTAAAGATTTATGGCCTATTTTTAATTCTTTACCAATGGTTGTACCTATAAAGTATCTTTCAGGAAATTGGAATACTACTCCACAAAACCATCTTCTTTGTCTAGAAGATAAAATTTTATTCTTCCAAGTAATTTTTCCTTTTTGTGGATTTGTTAATCCGCTTATTATTTCGAGAAGTGTTGTTTTCCCAGAACCACTATTGCCGCAAATTAAAATGATTTCATTTTCATGAACTTTTAAATTTAAATTTTCTATTATTTTTCTTTCACCAGTTTGGGGTTGATAAGATATTTCTTTTAAAACAAGCATTATTAATTAAGTTATAGGTATGAATTTTAATCTAGTAATAACTTACTTATAATAGCTTTAGATCTAAAAAGCTATTAGTCAATATGAATATTATTTTTAGGGAAGTTGATCCTTTTAATTGTTGGATATGGATCAGGTTTTCAGAATCACCTACTCAAGATGAAAAAAATTATTTAGATGGTGTTTTTGATAGTTGGTACGTTTTAGGAAGGTTAGGTGGATTTAATTCTGAAAATTTGCAAACTCATGAAGAGGGTTCCGATCTAAGTTGGATGTACTACGATAATGACCAAAAAAACGCATCTCTTCCAGCCTTAATGCATAATTTAGGAATTATGGAATATCAAAATCTGTGGGGAAGATGCTGGGTTGATTTTGGAACTTCAGACTCCATTTCAATAGATATATTAATTAATTCTCTCAATGAGATATCAAATAATTATGTAAAAATTGAAGAGTTAATTATTGGGGGTGAAAATAATGATTGGGCAATTGAAGAACATGAAGATTTAGTTTTCAAAGATTAATTGTTTTAGATGGAAGACTTAACAAGATTAATTATTTCCCACGAAAGAATTGAAAATATTAAGAACAATAATTTAGAACTTTCTAAAGAAGAGGCTCATTATCTAAATAAAGTAATGAGGATAAAAAATGGTAAAGAAATATTTATAGCTAACGGAAAGGGATCATTATGGAAAGCTATAAAAGTTAAAAATGATTGTTTAGAAATAATTAAATTAAAAAAACCTTACTTATATCAAGAACAAGAAATTTACTTATTAGGCCTAGCTGTTGTCATACCAAAAAGTGGTTTTGAGGATATTTTAAAAATGTGTACTGAAATAGGAATTGATTGTATACAGCCATTATTTTCAGAAAGACAGGTAAACAAAAATTTAAATTTTTCTAGAAAACTTTTGAGATGGCATTCAATTATCAAAGAAGCAGTTGAGCAAAGTGAGAGATTATGGAAACCATCTATTTTAAATGGTATGGATATTATTGAATGGCTAAAAAGTAGAGATAATCAAGAAAGAGTTTCAATTTCTATAACTAGAGAAGAAACACTATATGACTTAAATCAATGGTTAAGAAAACAACAAGAATTTGTAAATAAAAAAAGAGGTATTTTTTGGAATGTAATTGGCCCTGAAGGAGGTTGGTCCCCTAAAGAAATTGATTTTTTTAATAGAAAAAATATTACCTTTGTTAAACTTTCTGACACTATTTTAAGAACTTCAACGGCTAGTATTAACGCATCATCAATTCTAAATCAGTGGAGAAATGATTTGAAATTAAGGTACTAGACAAATATGGATTTAATTAGAAATCAATTTTTTATAGGTTTTTTCATTAATTTTATTTTAATTTATATATTCTGCAAGATTCCTTTGATGACGAAAAGTGGTTGGATAAGTGCGGGAATTTTAGGCACAATTTTGTGGGGATGTTTGTCTTGGCAAGGATGGATGTCAGTTGTAATTTATTTATTATTTGGATCTCTCGTTACCAAAATAGGTTTTAAATTTAAAAAAGAAAAAGGAATAGCTGAAAAAAGAGGTGGGAGAAGAGGGCCTGAGAATGTATGGGGCTCTGCAGCTACAGGATTATTTCTTGCTATTATGACTAAATTCAATGCTGCCAACGTAGTGATGTTTAAAGTAGGTTTTGCTGCAAGTTTTGCTGCAAAGTTGGCGGATACTTTTGGCAGCGAAATTGGAAAAAGATTTGGTAAAGATACATATTTAATTACTTCACTTACAAAGGTTGAGCGAGGAACTGAAGGAGGAATAAGTATAGAAGGAACATTAGCGAGTGTTTTGGGATCAATATTTATGGCTTTTATAATGCTTCGTCTAGCAATTATTTCTACAAGATATCATTTTATAGTTGTTATTGTTTCTGGATTCTTGGCAACACTTTCTGAAAGTATTATTGGTGCTAGATTTCAAAACAAATATAAATTAAGTAATGAATTGGTAAATGCTATTCAGACAAGTATTGCTTCTGTTCTTGCTATCTTTGCTCTTGTTATATATTCATATTTTTTAAATTAAAAATTCTTGAAAAGACCTAGGATTCTTTCCATTTTGTAAGAATATCCCAGCTCTTTAGTCTTTGAAAAAGCCAGAAATGACCTTCGGAATTTAGATGAATTCCATCATGCGTAATCCAATTTTTACTCCTTTTATCAGAGTACATTTCTCTAAATGTAGGAAGAAATGGGACATTCTGATTGAGGCATACTTCCTCCATTCTCCTTTCATAAGAATAACAAAAATCATTTGAGTACCATAGACACCCTGCGAACGGCATTTTGCTTTCGTCAACTGGTGTAAGACCAATAACAAATACATTTGTTTGAGAGTTCATTTCATTAATTAGCCTCTCTAATCCATATTCAAATCCATCTATATCTAATTGATGTCTTCCATTTATCTGACCAATTGCTGCAGTGTCGTTAAGACCAATATTTAGCAGGATTGCTTTAGGTTTATTTCTTCTCGTTTCTCCTCTAGATGACCACTCTTTTTCCCATCTAGATGAAACTTTTTCTATCCCATCTCCCCTAACTCCAAGTTGATAAATAACTGGCCCATTTTGGTTATTGCACCAATCTTTTCTAAGCCTCTCACACCATCCGCCACCTTCATTATCTCCCCATCCATAAACTGAGCTATCTCCAATTACAACTAGCTGTTTAGGTAAACTAATCACTATAACCGGAAAAAATAATTACTTGATTCAACAAATTATTCTTAAAAATCAAGTTAAACTATTTTTGATTTTATCATTTATTATTTCGCCAACTATTGCGATGGAGCTATAAGCTATCAAAACAATGGTAACTTCTTGCCATGCGAAGGAACTTAGTGATTCTTGCATTTGCCAACCTAGACCAACACTTCCAATAACCCCAACAATTGCAGTTTCTCTAATAATGATGTCAGATCTATAAGCGCAATATGCTAAGTAACTTTTTGCTTGTTGAGAAAATAAACCTAAAATCCAACTAGTCTTTTTTGAGATTCCTAAAGATTTCATTGCAATATAATTTCTCTTGTCTTGGCGATCTAGATTTGTAAAAAGTAATTTGCTAGTAATACCTGCGTTGTGGAGACCTAATGTTAAAGCTGCTAAAGATACAGAAGGATTATTAAAAGTTAATAGAGTTAGAAGTATTAAAGGTGTAGGTATTAAACGTAATAAAAATGCAAAAATTTTTATAAAAATTTTAGAAATATTGTTGTTAAAAATTCCTAATACTAATGGAGGTAAACTAATTGCGATTCCTGTTGATAAAAGACTTAAAATTATTGTTTCTAATATAAGTTTTAAGAAATCAAATAATCCTAAATCTGAGCTTGATTTAAATAGAGAACTAACGGAATTAAAATTTTCAAAATTATTATTAAAAATAAAATAAAGAAAATATGAAAAAGAAAATAAAATTGTTATGAAAAAAACTGCAATAAAAAAAATAGATAGGATTTTATTTGTAGTATTAAATTTTATTTTTTTGAATATTAATCCAGAAAGAATTATCAAAATTGCTAAGGACCATAAATAAGTCCATAACTCTCTAAAATTCAAAGTTTGGAAAGATAAAAAAATACTGGTACCTATTCCTCCAATCCCAAAAAGTCCTAAAATCACCGTACTTCTTATTGAACACTCTAATCGATATAAACCAAAGTTTTTAAATGTATTTATTATTGGATTCCATATTAAAGTTATTAAAGAAGAAAATTCAGGTGCATTTATTTGATTTATAGATTCAAAACTTTTGTAGTCAATAGTTTCTAATTGTTCAGCAAAAACTTTTGAATTTACAGCAATATAAGGTATACATATAGCTATTATTGCTATCGAAAAATTTATTCCATATATTTGAATTAATAGTATTCCCCAAATCACTTCGTGTATAGATCTAATTATTGTTAAAAAAAACCTTATTATGTGGTAGAAAAAATTTGGAATATTAAAGATTTTATAAAAAATATTTGAGGAAATTATTCCAAAAATTGCTCCAAAAATAATACTTACTAACCAACTAAAAAAACCAATTAAGATAGTTTCATTTAATCGCTTAATTACGGTAATAATAATTTCATTATCGATCTTGGGATTAAATGCAGAAATTAAGAATTCTTGGAATAATTTAAATCCTCCAAAATGAATATTGTTTATTAATTGATACCCTAGAGGTATGCAAACCAAAATTGGAAGAAAAGATAATGAGGTATAGTTTAATTTTAATTTATTCAACTAATTAATATATTTTGTCTAAATGAAGCTTCTTTAAGTTATTTCTTTTGATATTGAAAAAAATTTTACCATCCCTGATTCCAATAACTTTATCGAAATCGCTCAGCAAATCTAATCGATGTAATGCAACTAATGCAGTCTTTGTGGTTTTTTTTGTATTATTTTTAGCGACACTTTCTAGCAGTAGGTTTTTAATTGTTGTTATCAATTTGGGATCTAGATTATTAAAAGGCTCATCTGCAAGTAATATATTTGATCCTTGAATTAATGATCTAGCTATAGCCACCCTTTGTTTTTGCCCCCCAGATAGTTTTCTGATTTTTTTGTCGTAAATAGAGTTATGAAGTCTACATAATTGCATATATTTATGCGCCTTCTTAAAAGAACTTATATTTAGTAAATTTTTAAAAGCGAAATAAAAATTGTTTTCCGCTAGTAGTCCACAATTAACATTTTGTTCTGCAGAGAGATCTTCTATTAATCTTAAATCTTGCCATATAGTTGTTATTTTACTTTTCTGCTTTCTATCTAATTCCTCGAAACTTTTATTGAATAATTTAACCTCACCTTGAGTTGGCTTGATAGTGCCATTAAGTACTGATATAAGTGTAGTTTTTCCTGAACCGCTTTTACCTAAAAGTGCAATTTTCTCCCCTAAATTTATTTTTAAATTTATTTTTTTTAGAATAAGATCATTTTTGTATTTATAAGATATATTTTTTAATTCTAAGACAGTATTATTCATCTAATTTTATTTAATTTCCTCCCGATTTCCTCTATATTTTTATATTGTTTTGATTCTGCCTCTATAAATCTTTTTGTATTGAACATATCTAATATCTGTTTATGTGATTTTTGCTTTATATCAAAATTTAGAATTACTGATTTAAGTTCGTTTGTAAACCCTTCCCCGAATCTATTTTCAAGATCCCCTTGAGCAATCCAATGATAGTCCACATATTCTGGGGTGATCCAGAATAATTCTAAATTACTTGTTCTTTTGGAATTATTTTTAAGAGTGTTTTCCCAAACTTGTTTATTTAAAGCTCCAGCATCAAATGCCCCACTATTAACTAAAGCTATAGTGGCATCATGACTCCCACTAAAACCTGCTTTTTCCCCTTTAAAGTGTTTAATTTCTACCCCTGCTCGATTTAAAAAATATTCTGGCATTAATCTTCCAGAAGTTGAGTTTTCAGAGCCAAAAGTAAATCTCAAATTTTTGAGTTTTTTAAGTCCTTTAATGTTTGAAATTGGGTTAAGTTTTGAATTTTTGTTTACTATAAAAACACTTTTAAATTCCTTATCGATATCTCTTTGAGCTATGACAATTGAATTAGGAGTTTGTAGTCTGGCTTGAACTCCTGATAAACCGCCAAACCAAACTAAATCTAAATCTTTAGTTCTAAATCCAGTTACTGCTGCAACATAATTAATAACAGGAATGTATTTGACTTCTACATCAAGTTGTTTGGATAATTCTTTTGAAAATAAATTAAATCTTTTGTCCAAAACATCTTGGTTTTGATCAGGTATTGCTCCAACTTTTAAAACTTTGGGATTTGAAAATACAGGTGATGAAAAAATAGAAAATAATATAGATGAACTTAGTAGGAAATTTTTTAAATTAAACATAACTTAGTTTTAATTAATAATATTCAGAAATTGCTTTTTCAATCCTTTGTAGTCCATCTTTTATTTTAATTTCTGAAACTGCACAAGATATTCTTATACATTGATCAGCCCCAAAAGCTTTTCCAGGTACAACAACTAATCCGTAATCTTGAAGAGCTTTATTGCAGAAATCAACAGAAGTAATTGAGGAGTTAGGTAATTTTGGAAATGCGTAAAATGCTCCATTAGGTTCTTCAATATAAATCCCATTTATATTATAAAGGCCCTCATAGAGAAGTCTTCTTCTTTGATCGTAATGGCTATTTATCATTGAGAAAAACTCATTATTAATTTTTAAAGCCTCTAAAGCACCTTTTTGAACAAAAGAGCAAACATTACTTGTACTTTGACTTTGTAATGCTGAGGATGCTTTGATTACATCTTTGGGACCTACTAAATAACCTATCCTCCAGCCAGTCATAGCCCATCCTTTCGCAAAACCATTTATTATAAAAATCCTATCTTTTAAGTCATTTGCTAATGAAGATAAACTGTAGTGTTTAAATTCTTTTTTAAGGATTAGTTCGTAAATCTCATCAGAAAGAATATTGATATTTGGATTTTCTCTAGCTAAATCGGCAATTTGTAATAATTCTTCCTTTGACATAACTCTTCCAGTAGGATTATTAGGAGAATTGATAATTATAAATTTAGTTTTTGAAGACATTTTAGACTTCAAATCTTCTATATTTATTTTGAATCCATCTTCTGCAGAAGAATTTGTAAAAATTGGCTTCCCACCCGCCAATTTAACCATCTGAGGATAACTTAACCAATATGGAGAAGGAATAATAACTTCGTCTCCAGTATTTAACAAGACTTGGAAAAGATTATATATTGCTTGCTTAGCACCATTGGTGACCATTACATTTTCAAATTCATAATTTAAATCGTTTTGAATTTGAAGTTTATTTGCAATTGCTTTTCGGAGATCTAAATTCCCCGCTGCGGGCCCGTACTTTGTGAATCCATCAAATATAGCTTTACTTGTAGCCTCAATAACTTCTTTTGGAGCATCAAAATCAGGTTCTCCTGCACTTAAATTGCAAATATCTACTCCTTCTGCAGATAATTGATTTGCTTTAGCACTTATCTTCAATGTAAGAGAAGGCTCAATTGAAAGTGCCCGATCAGATAAATTAACTTGACTCATTGACTTATGACTTTTCAAATATGACTTTTAATAATGACAAATGCATAAATTAACAATAAATAAAACTATCACACTATGGTTTAATTTAGTTCATTTTCTTAATCTATTTTATTTTCATGTTTTGAGTTCTTAAGATAAAAATATTTAAAGTTTTATTTTCGGTGAAAAGGTTAGTAATTGGGAGAGGAAGTGTATTTGCAGATTTGTTAATAATTGGTGAGGCACCTGGAGCACAGGAAGATTTAGAAGGAAAACCTTATGTAGGTAAATCTGGTAAGCTATTAAACGAATTATTAATACAAGCTGGGATTGACTATAAGAATGATGTTTATTTTTGCAATGTAATTAAATGTCGTCCACCAAATAATAGAAAACCCACTGCTAGAGAAATTAATATTCATAAACCTTGGTTATTACAGCAAATAAAGCTAGTTGATCCAAAATTTATATTACTTACTGGTTCAACTGCTATGAGAGCTATTTTAGAAGTTAAAGATCCTATAAGTAATTTAAGAGGTCAATGGATTAAAAAAGATGGGAGAGAAATTATGGTAATTTTTCATCCATCTTATTTGTTGAGATTTCCTTCAAAAGAAATCAATAAACCTTACCATCTAACTTTGAAAGACCTAGAGACTGTAAGTGGTAAACTATATGCCGTATAATTTAGTGAAATCCTTTTTGAATATCAAGAATTTTAATGTCATTAACTCAATCAAAAGAGGTTAATAGTCTCTCCAAAAGATATTCAACTCATATTGAGAGAAGGATAACTAGAACAGTAATGGTGGGTGATGTAGCTATTGGAAGTGATTATCCAGTAAGAGTTCAATCGATGATAAATGAAGATACGATGGATGTCGAAAATGCTTACTTAGCTATTAAAAGACTTCATGATGTGGGTTGTGAAATAGTAAGGTTAACTGTCCCTTCTTTAGCACATGCCAAAGCAGTAGGAGATATAAAAGTAAAATTACTAGAAAATAATATCAACACCCCTTTGGTGGCTGATGTTCACCATAATGGTATGAAAATTGCAATGGAAGTTGCAAAACATGTTGATAAAGTAAGAATTAATCCTGGATTGTTTGTTTTTGAAAAATCAGACCCTACAAGAACTGAATATACAGATGAGGAATTTGAAACTATTAAGCAAACAATACTTAAAAGATTTACCCCTTTAGTTAAAGTTTTAAAGGTTGAAAACAAAGCTCTAAGGATTGGAGTTAATCATGGGTCTCTATCTGAGAGGATGCTTTTTACTTATGGAGATACGCCATTAGGAATGACAGAATCTGCGATGGAGTTCGTCAAAATTTGTGATGAGCTTGATTTTCATAACATAATTATTTCTATGAAAGCTTCTAGGGCTCCGGTCATGATGGCAGCTTACAGAATGATTGCAGATAGGCTTGATTCAGAAGGATATAACTATCCTTTACATTTAGGAGTTACCGAAGCTGGTGATGGTGATTATGGAAGGATTAAAAGTACTGCTGGAATTGGAACGCTTTTAGCAGAGGGATTAGGAGATACCATCAGGGTTTCCTTAACAGAAGCTCCAGAAAAGGAAATACCAGTGTGCTATTCAATTTTGCAATCTTTAGGATTAAGAAAAACAATGGTTGAATACATCAGTTGCCCTAGTTGTGGTAGAACACTTTTCAATCTAGAAGAAGTTGTAGATAAAGTTAGGAACGCCACCTCACATTTAACGGGTCTAGATATAGCAATAATGGGGTGTATTGTTAATGGGCCAGGAGAAATGGCAGATGCTGATTATGGTTATGTTGGGAAAGGTAAAGGAACTATTGCCTTATATAGAAGGAAAGAAGAGATAAAAAGAGTACCTGAAGATGAGGGGGTTAATGCTTTAATCCAACTTATTAAGGATGATGGGAAGTGGATTGATCCTTAAGGATTTGTCAAAATTTTGAATTATAAATAAATTCTTTTTATAATAAAAAATATTGAATTATTTGAAGATAAAAAAATTGCTGAAAAAAAAATATATATTTCTGTTTGCGACATCCTTTTCTGGACTATTTTTACATAATTTTGCAGAGGCAACAGTTTTAAATAATAGTTATAAAGAAGTAATTGATAATGTTTGGCAAATTGTATATAGAGATTTTCTTGATTCAAACGGCAAATTTCAAAAGTCCAATTGGATTAATCTAAGAAAAGAAGTTTTATCAAAAACATATTCAGATAGCAATGAAGCATATGATGCGATTAGAGATATGCTTTCTAAATTAGATGATTCTTATACAAGATTTTTAGAACCTAAGGAATTTAATCAAATGAGAATCGATACCTCTGGTGAATTAACTGGAGTTGGTATCCAAATAGTTAAAGATAAAGAATCTGATGATTTAATAATTATTTCTCCCATAGAGGGCACCCCTGCATTTGATGCTGGAATTAAAGCTAGAGATAAAATATTATCCATAGATGATATTTCTACTGAAGGTATGAATATTGAAGAGGCCGTGAAATTAATAAGAGGACAAAGAGGTACTAAAGTAAAGCTTGAAATTCTTAGAGATTCTAAATCCTTTTTTAAGATTTTATCAAGAGAAAAAATTGAAATAAAATCTGTATCAAGTAAAGTCAATCAAACCAAAAAAGGCTTATCAATTGGCTATGTAAGAATTAAACAATTTAATGCAAATGCATCAAAAGAGACTAGAGATGCTATTAAGGATTTAGAAACAAAAAAAGTCGCAGGATATGTTCTTGACTTGAGAAGTAATCCTGGAGGTTTATTAGAATCAAGCATTGATATCTCAAGGCACTTCATTAACAAAGGAGTAATAGTAAGTACGGTAAGTAAAGATGGTTTAAAAGAAACAAAAAGAGGAAACGGTCAAGCTCTAACAAAAAAGCCCTTAGTTGTCTTAGTTAATGAGGGTTCTGCTAGTGCTAGTGAAATAGTCTCTGGTGCAATAAAGGATAACAAAAGAGGAAAATTAGTTGGGAAGAAAACTTTTGGTAAAGGTTTAGTTCAATCTATGAGAACATTAGTTGATGGTTCAGGTCTAACTGTTACAGTCGCTAAGTATTTAACTCCAAACGGCACTGATATAAACAAATCTGGAATTATTCCAGACATAGAAGTAAAAATGAATATAAACCCTATACTCCAAAGAGAGATAGGAACTAGAAAAGATAAACAATATAGAGCTGGTGAAAAAGAGCTAATAAATATAATTAATAGAAAGAATCAGATAAGCGAATTTAAGCCCGACACTACAAACCTTAATGCATTCCTAAAAATTAATAAGGAAGATAAAGTATTTTCATTAAATTAATTACTCATATCCAGCATTCTCTTTATTGGCACATAGGCTCTACTTATTATTTCTGGGTCTAGTTCGATAGACGGGGAATTGTTTCTCAAACAATCTAGAATTTTTTCTAAAGTATTTAATTTCATATATGGACACTCGTTACATTTACAACCTTCTAAATCTGGGACTTCAATAAAAATTTTGTTAGGTTCTTTTTTTTTCATTTGATGAATTATTCCAGGTTCAGTTAGTACCATGTAAGTTTTAGATGGATCTTTGCTTACGAAATCAAGCAGCTTACTTGTTGATCCAATAAAGTCTGAGAGAATTAGTAAATTTTGACTACATTCAGGATGAGCAATGACTTTTGATCCTGGATTTTGATATTTTAATTTTAGAAGTGCTTCTTCACTAAACGATTCATGAACAATGCAGCTGCCAGGCCATAATTTAAGATCTCTTCCTGAATTTTTCTGTACCCATCTCCCAAGGTTCTGATCTGGTGCAAATATTATCTTTTTATCTTCAGGTATCTTTTTAATTAATGAGACTGCATTACTGCTTGTACAAATCAGATCACTTTGAGCTTTTACTTCTGCAGTACAATTTATGTAACTTACGACATAGTGATCTGGATTTTCTTCCCTGAACTTTTGAAATTTATCTGAGGGACAATCGTCTGCTAATGAGCATCCTGCGTCAATATCTGGTAAAAGTACTTTTTTATTTGGGCTAAGTATTTTTGCGGTTTCGGCCATAAAGTGCACACCGCAAAAAATTATTATGTCTGCGTCATTATTTGCAGCTTTCCTAGATAGATCTAATGAATCGCCAATAAAATCTGCGATTTCCTGAATCTCTGGAGCTTGATAATAGTGCGCAAGAATAATTGCATTAGCTTTTTCGCAACGCTCCTTTATTTCAGAAATCAAATCCTCTTCGTTTTGAACTGATTTCTGTTTTGCAGTAGAAGTTATACTGGTCAGGATTTAGAATATCTCTAAATAGATTATATGCCTTTAAACAGAAAAAATTCTGACAAATTTAAAAATTGCTATTGTTGGTGACTGTCATGGTCAATGGTCTGAATTAGACTTGAAAGTTTTATCGATTATCAAACCAAATATTGTTTTATTTGTTGGTGATATTTCTGATGGAAGTGTCAAAATAATTAAAAAAATCAATGAGATCAAAATTCCTACTTTTGTGACTTTAGGAAATCATGATAGAGGGAAGGATTCTACAGGCGAAATTCTCTCAAAGCAGATACGTGTTCTTGGTGAAAAATATTGTGCATGGGATTTGAAAGTTTTTAATAATCAAATAAATTTATTGTCTGCAAGACCATGCAGTTCTGGCGGCGGCTATTATCTTTCAAAAGAAGTTAAAGGCGTTTATGGCCCCATTACCGAACAAGATTCAATAAATAAAATCATCAAATGTTCAGAAGAGAGTATTGACGATATACCTTTAATAATTATGTCTCATGCAGGCCCTTCTGGTTTAGGTTCAGAACCTAAAAGCATTTGTGGGAAAGACTGGAAATTACCCTCTTTAGATTGGGGAGATAGAGATTTGTCTGTGGCTATTTCTCAAATACAAAAGAGAAGAAAAGTCGATCTTGTAATTTTTGGTCATATGCACAATCGGCTTAAAAGAAATCTTGGTTTAAGAGAGATGTTTAAAATTGATAGCAAAGGGACAATTTATTTCAATACTGCTTTAGTGCCAAGATATAAAACTGATGAAGATGGGAAATTACTAATTAACTTTTCATGGATTGAGTTTGAAAAAAAGGAATTAAGACATGTCTCTCACCGATGGTATTCAGAGTCTGGTGAAATTTGTGAAGAAGATAAATTTTTTTAGGATTAGTTACCTTTGATCATATTTTAAGTATTTTTGGGCTTTTCATATCTTGAAAATAATGTTTGAGATAAAATATAGCCGGCAATTCCTGCTGCTGTAAAAGCTAAACCATTTTTAAATAATGGTAATAAATCATTCGTTCTGGATATTATCGGTGCCAAACCAAAAATTCCAAATAACATTCCCCATAAAGGAGAAAGAAGAGCTAAAAATCCAATTGATATCACTTGACCTTCTTTTCGTGGTGCAGATGCGAAACCTGCTACTAAACCTCCAAGAATAGATGTACATAAAGTCCATATATATTGCTCTTTGGGTAGGCCAGGAACAACTTGACAACCTCCTCTTTCAAGGCAAATCTTTACGGAATTAATTGCATCTAATACTGCGCCATCCTCACCATGATCTTTCACATAATATTGATTACCAAATCTTGTTTGAAGTTCAACCCAAAATAACCTTGGCATAAAATTAAAATAAGCCTCTCCGACGTTAAAGTTCAGTAAATTTCCTCCTCTAGGATCTGCAACTATCAACAAACTTGTCTCATCTAAATCCCAATAGTCCTTTATTGCACTACCGGGAGAACTCTCAAACTGAGATAAATATTTAATTTTCCAACCACTTTCAATTTCTAGATTATTTAGGTTGTTCTCTAAAGATTTTTTCTGATTAGGGCTTAATGTTTTAGCTAAATCAATTACTGGTGTTTTTTCTTCTGGTAAGAGATTTGGATTATTTATAGCGAAAACGGGTTTATGTGAAATTAAAACTAATATAGATAGAAATATTCCAAATAAATAGTTAATCTTTGAAGGCATAAATAAGTTTTGTCTTTTTATATTTTCGCCGATGAATAGCTTACCCGCGAATAATCCAGATTGGTTAGTAAAAAAAATAATAAAAATGGGCGGGACTGTAAGTTTTTATGACTTTATGAATTTTGTTTTAAATGATCCTATTAATGGTTATTACGGCAGCGGCAAAGCTGAGTTAGGTGTTCGAGGAGATTTTGTTACATCACCCTCTTTATCTTGTGATTTTGCTTTTTTGGTTGGCAAACAAATAGAAGATTGGCTAATTCAATTCAAAAGTAGTTTTTTATCTAATCAGAAATTAGCTGTAATTGAATTTGGAGCTGGTGATGGAAGCTTTATGAGTGGATTAATTAAATATTTTTTAGAAAATAACAAGAATTTTTTGGAAGGAGTTTCTTTTGTAATTATTGAACCCAATGAAGGAATGGTAGAAAAACAAAAAAATAAATTGGAGGAATTTTTAAAATTAGGTATTGATATTTTATGGAAAGGTATGGATGAAGTAGAGGAAAATAATATAAATGGCATAGTTCTTGCAAATGAGGTTTTAGATGCTTTGCCAGTAGAGAGAGTAACCTTCTCAAAAGGAAAATTACTTCGACAAGCAGTTTCTATAGACAAAAAATCTCAAAAATTATTTTTTGATGAAATGCCAATTACAAGTGAATTAGAAAAAAGTATTAAACTTGCTAAAAGTGATTTGGGAATTACTATTCCGCCTGAAGATGCTCTCGAAGGATGGACGACAGAATGGCATTTAAATAACTCAAAATGGTTAAAAGCTATTTATGGAAAAATTAATAATGGTATTTTATTGATAATTGATTACGCTAAAGAAGCTAAAAAATACTATAACTCTAAGAATTTTGATGGGACGATAGTTTCTTATGAAAATCAAAAAATGATGAATAATGTCCTAGATTCTCCTGGAAATTGCGATTTAACATCTCATGTTTGCATAGAAACTTTAATTAATGATGCTGAGACTCTTGGATTTAATACTGTTGGAATAACTAAACAAGGAGAGGCTTTGTTGGCACTTGGATTAGCAGAGAGACTTTATGGAATTCAAAAGGAATTTAAGAAGGATTTATCAAATGCTCTTTTCAGAAGAGAGGCATTACTTAGACTCGTAGATCCTGTATGTCTAGGTGATTTCAAGTGGTTTGTTTTTAATAAGTTTAAGGACAAGGAAATGAATATAAATTCAACCTGTTTGCGTTAAGAAAAAAACTTTAAAAATAATGAATCCTCTACGTCATCATATATATCTACTGCGCCAATTTCTTTGGGTAATATAAATCTCATTTTGCCATCACGAACTTTTTTATCGCCCATAAGTATTGTAAGAACATCTTCTTTATTTATTTTTGGGATCTCTGTAGGAAGATCGTAACTCCTCAAAAGATTCTTTTGTCTTTCTAATTCTTCTTTAGACCATAACCCTTTCTCAATTGCTATTTCCCCCGCAATATTCATACCAATTGATATTGCCTCACCATGTAGAAATTTGCCGTATCCACATAAATTTTCAATAACGTGACCAAAAGAATGACCATAATTCAATATTGCTCTAACACCATTTTCATGTTCGTCTTGAGAAACAATATGAGACTTTGTTTTTATTGAACTATTAATTATTTTAATTAGATATTCATTCTTGAGATCTATAAGTTCATTCTTGTTTTTTTCAATTTCTAAGTATTCGAAAAGTTCTTTGTCTCTTATTACTCCGTATTTGATTACTTCGGCCATGCCTGCATTAAATTCTCTTTTGGGCAAACTTTTTAAAGTTTCTGGATCAATAAAAACTGCTTTAGGTTGATTGAAAGCTCCAATTAAATTCTTACCTTTTGGATGATTTACTCCTGTTTTTCCTCCCACAGATGAATCAACCATTGATAATAATGTTGTTGGAATCTGAATATATTCGATACCTCTCAGCCAAGTAGCAGCTGCAAAACCACTTACGTCTCCAACAATTCCTCCTCCAAGGGCAATAATAATTGAATTTCTATCTAAGCCAAATTCAAATGAAACATCATATATTTCACTTAAGGTTTTTAGGTTTTTATGTGATTCTCCAGCCTTGATATGGAACATTTTGGCCTGAAATTTATTATCTCTTAAATTATTTAAGAATTTTTCTCCATACAAATTTGATATTTCTTCATTTGAAATCACAAGTATTTTTCTATTCTTTGTTATTCCAATTTTTAAGAGTTCTTCGCTGATATTATTCAGTACCCCTGCTTTTAGAGTTACTTCGTATGACTTATCGCCTAATGGGACTAATATTTGTCTCTTATTCACAATTGATTACCTAGTTAAATTTATAAATATTTGGTATTAAATAATTTATATATTAGCAAAATCTAAGCTCTAGATACTTAAAAATTCAGTTGTTAAGAATTAGAAATGGTAATAAAATCATGCTATGAGTTTTAAAAAAAATATAAACGATATTAAAAAAAATTATTCCCTAGGAATAATTGGAGGCGGTCAACTGGCTTTGATGTTAACGGAGGCAGCAAAAAAAAGAGATTTAGAAGTATGTGTGCAAACAAAATCTTGTGATGATCCTGCTGGTTTAAAAGCAGATCATGTCATAGAAGCTGATCCTTTAAAGATAAGAGGTAATAAATCATTAATTAATGAGTGTGAAAAAATAATTTTTGAAAATGAATGGATAAAAATTGATAAATTAAATTTAATTGACAATAACGATATTTTTGTTCCAAGCCTTAATGCAATTAAGCCATTAGTAGATAGGTTTTCTCAAAAAAAATTAATAGATAGAATGAATTTTCCCTGTCCAAAATGGATAAGTATTGAAGATTTTAAAAGTCTCTCAGATGAGGAAATCAATAATTGGACTTTTCCTTTAATGGCAAAATCAAATAAAGGTGGATATGACGGCAAAGGGAACAGAAAAATAAAGACAAAAGAAGATTTAGATTCTTTTTTAACAGCGAATAATTCTGATGATTGGTTGATAGAAGAATGGATAGAGTATGAAAAAGAACTGGCTCTTGTTGGTTCGAGAGATAGGACCGGTAAGATAAGATTCTTTCCAATAGTAGAGACATACCAATCAAACCATGTTTGTGATTGGGTTCTTGCACCTGGAACAAATGAATATGATTTGAACTTATTTGCAATAAATATTTTCTCTTCAATAGTCAATGAACTTAATTACGTCGGAGTTTTAGCTATTGAATTCTTCTATGGAGATAATGGTCTTTTAATTAATGAAATAGCTCCTAGAACACATAACTCAGCTCATTTCTCTATTGAAGCTTGCACTTCAAGTCAGTTTGATCAATATGTTTGCATTTCTTCTGGGATAATGCCGCCTGAAATTAAAATGAACTGTGAAGGGGCAATTATGATAAATCTACTGGGATTAAAAAAGAATTTCCCAATCTCAATGGAAACCAGAATTAAAATGTTATCTGAAATTGAGGGTTCTAATATTCATTGTTATGGCAAATCTCGAGAAATTCTGGGAAGAAAAATGGCTCATGTCACATTTTTATTAAATGGCAAAACGCATTCAGAAAGATATGATGAGGCACAAGTTTTATTAACTATAGTAAGAGACATTTGGCCATCTCCAAATGAATAAAAAAATAAGTTAAAGTTAAGTCACTGGATCTTTGGTTAAGTTCTTCTTTATGTGCTCTGATCTGACTCTCTTTCGACATGAGGAGACTGTCGTGATGCGGTAGTAAACCGATCTTGTAATCGGAAACGAAAGCCCACTTTGAATCCTCTTCTGGCATTTCCAGGTCGATGCAGCAGAGAACTGACGGGGGTCCGGTAAACCTTTCAAAAGCTAGTCATTGCAACTGTTTTTGAGAGGTCTTTTTATTGCTATTATTATAGGGTGCCTTACCGGCGTGCCACACCAAACTGCCTTACCACTATGCCTTACCAAATTAATAAATTGAAATAAAGTAAGTTATAATTGCACTTTTTCATATATATTGGCAGATCACAAGAAGATTGAATTAAAGATATTTGAGATGTTTTATAGCTTTTCCAAGGTGTAAAAGCTTATTGGTGCGTTACCAGTACACCAGCTGTAACAATACTAATAGCAATTATTTGCAGCTAAAATTTTGTTAAGGCATATTTAACTTTTCAGATTTCAGCTTATCAAGGGCTTATTGAGAATGGATTTATTCAAATTAAAGGTCATTTCTTGAGCTCGTTTCATACATCCTCCTGATGGGTAGCTGATAACTTTTTTTGATATCGCACCAATACCAATAGCTAATATTCCAATACCTAATATGGCTTTTGATCTATTACTTGCAAGAAGAGATTTCATTAGAAGTTTGTAAGTGTCTCTATGATAGAAGCGATTAATTTTGTTCTGTGGATTTCAAGCGGCTTCTGGGGCAAAGATCCTACTGTTTTTTCTCCAGTATCTACAGCCCTTAATGAGATGATCTCCTTGAGGAATAAGCTTTTGATGAAAGGGACAAGTTAGGATGGTGACACAAGAACTTGTCGTGCTGTATCTGAAGTGATTGCAAGTAATACATATCTCCCGTCGTTTTCTTGTTAATGTCTCTTCCTCTAGATAGTCCCATTCCTTCCAGTCATCCATAAAAATATAGTACAAGTGTACTAATATTTATAGCAATTAAACTAGCTATTGGTCAACAATTAGTTCTTGATGGGGCGATGGGGGGATTCTCCACTTTAAAAAGGTATATATTTACCTTCAAACATTTTTCATTTTTTTTTGATCTTTCTATAACTAGCGAAATAAGGGTCGGAATCATCTAAGTGGTAGAAAACTTCTAACTCTTCGGTGCTAGCCATTTTTAATCTAATTTTTTCTGCCTTATGTAATAGAGAAATTGCTTCCTTCCTACCAATAGAATTACTAGCTCTCTCCATCAAAGACACATACCTCTTAGCGAGGTGTTTGTGCTTGTTCATTTAAGTATTTAATTAATATTAGGCTTTTAACCCGTTCCAATCTAATAATAATATATTCCCTTAAATAGCTGTGGTTATTGCATGGTTCGGTTTAGCTAAATAATTTATTAATAGGGATTGGATGCGGGCTATTCATGCTGGACGGCAAATCCCTTATTAATTTACCTAGATTATTATTTCCAAGTTTCAGTTGATTTCTTATATACATACTTTTTTGATAATCTAATGCGTTCATATTCTTGTCGTGTATGGTAAAAGGAGAATTAGTAAATTTCATAGCATAGTACCTCTAAAAAAATGGTTTATTAAATATCTAATAGATATGAGATTTATTTATCTCAAGTAACTAGATCCTCTATAAGTAAGCTTTATTGTTTTCTCTTCTTGGCTCTTGCAATATACGAAAGATTTGCCGTTAAAATACATGTTTACTATGATGCAGCTCCTGGGCTTGCTCAAGTCCCCGTCCTATGGCTTGAGTCGTACTGCGGTCTATCTAATGGTAGATCGGACGATTTGGTAGCATTAACTACACTTTATTTATAGAGTATTTATACTCAGTTGTCAACCCTTAAGATTAAAATTCTCAGTCGCAATAGACTAAACAATGCTGATTAGTTAAATGTTCTCTGCATTCCCTCTTCCAATAGTCTTCAATTAAATAGTTATCTATTTTAGGATTTCTTGTTGTTTCTTCCATTCTGTTTCCAGCATAATTAAATGCTTTTAGGTATCTTGGAAGGATTGTGAATTGATTGAATAGTTTCATTTAGACCTCCTGGATCTATACCTATATTGTCCTCCTATTGCCTTGAAATTTATAGGTCGGTTTGAGGAACTATTAGGTACGGGAAGAGGTATATTTTTTGAATCAATAAATACTAAAGCAGTCCTAGGATTAATACATGGTTGTTATGAGACAGTTGCAGAGATACAACTGAAGCCAACCATAAATTATTAGAGATCGATTCAAGATTTAAAACACACTCAATATTTAAAAACAATCCTTCAATATAGATAAAACTGAAATAAATCAGGATTTGAAAACAATGTAATCTTAGATACCAACAGGTATTTAGCTAATTGATTATAAGTATTACATACGAGTTAACCCGTTCCAATTTGTTGACTCTGAGGTTTTACCGTTGATTCCTTATCTACTGAAAGTTGTTCCTTGCAGCTTGAGATTCAAAAACGGTCTTTATTTAATTTAAACCATGCAAAAGAAAATCGTAAAAAAATATGCTGAATTAATGCATCAGGCGCAATAAGCTACTGGAAGAAAAGAAGCTGTTGGACTATTACATAAGGCAGCAAAGTTAAAAAATAAATTCGATAGCTGCGAAATTAAGCAGCCTATTTTTGATTGACAGTCGATCTAAAATAAGGGGCAATAACTCCTTTTTTTTATGAACACACTCATCACAGATAGAAAACAAAAAAAAGCTTGCTTATATCACTAAAAAGAAAGCTCTCATGACGATTAAATTTTAAATATTTATGCTGGCAATTTACAATCAAGCTCTATTATTCCTTCATCCATAAGGCGACCAATTTTTAAAACTAGTGCCATATCTAACCTTGAAAATTCTGATTGATGATCTGCAATCCAATCTAATTCGGATAAAGTTATTGATCCAGTTGCATTAACTAGGAGAAAAAGAATACCTAAATTCATTTTTTTAATTAGTTGCTTTTTTTCCTTTAGCTATCATTACCACTGGCACTAATAGATATGTAAAGAAGGAGATTAAGAAAATGTCTATATTCATTTTAAAAAATACCTGGGATGATCCAGCCAAAAAGACCGTAGTTTACTACCAATGCGAATAAACCCATCATTGCCATTCTTCCATTGGTTCTCTCGGCATTTTGCCAATAAGTTGGTTTTGAGTTTTTCATTTTTAATTGTTCGTTAATAAGAGTGATTAAAATTTTTATTGTGCGTAAGCAATACTTGGTGATATCGCAGTAGTTATTATTGAAATGCCAAATAGTGATATGGCAATTAAATATGTTTTCATAAGAGTCCTACTTTTCCTGCTGTAATACCTATAGTTAGGAAGAAACCAAACTCTAAAAGGTCTATAGAACTTGAAGGGACTGAGTTTAATAAAGATGAGATGAAAATCATTTTTGATATACCTCTAAGTTCCTTGGGGAACGTAGTTATATACTGGGGAGAATAAACCTCCTCCACCATCATCGTCATCGTCATTCCGAGGCAAATCACTCAACATTAATGCACTAACAATAAATACCGTTATGACTGGCATAAAAGGAAAAAGTATAGTGTTAATCCAAGTATTGAATTCTGCCTCTAGCATTACACTATGCCAGGAATAATTTGACCTGTGGAGATGTATGCTCCTACAAGAGCAATAACTCCTAAAAGAGCGAATCTTCCATTAAGTTTCTCTGCAGAAATTTTCTGCGGATCAATGTCCCTTTTTTGATTAGAATTTTCCATTAAAATACTCCAGGAATTAGTTGACCAGTTGTAAGGTAAGTTCCTACTAATAGAAAGAAGCCCATCATTGCGGGTCTGCCAATTGCTCTATCAAGGATGTCTTTGTTTGAGTTCATAGAATTTAGCTGAAATCTATATTAAGAAATATAACACTAATATTAATGAATGTAAAGAAATTAGTCGTACGTGCTTATATTTATGCTGATTTCACACAATACTGTTACATAAATGTATTTTATTTTGAGTCTGCACAAAAATATTTTTAAATGTTTAGGTCAAGTAGTTTTATAAGACTTCAATTGACAGTCGATCTAGAATAATCTGCAGTTAGCACCTTGTTGATATGAAACTTGAGTCGATTTCAGTTGCCGGTAAAGATGCAAATCAATCAGGAGTTGGTAAAAAGTTTTTAATAATATTCATTTCTATCACAGTATTATTAAATCTTTCAATCGCAATTTGGTTTTTCATGAATGATATGGGTAGATTTTTAATTAAATGAAAAAAATACTAATGTCAGTAGTAGTAACCACAGGGATTATTTATGGCTTTGGATTATTTTGGTTACTTTGGCATTACTAAAGGAATAAATTGAATGCCTAATAAATGGAATGATGAATCTTGGCAAAAAGATTTCTTGAACATGAAGTCACATTCACCTGCTGATGCAAAGCTATTAATGAGAGGTGTAAAAGGATTGAAAGATGCTTGGCGTCTAGGTGTTCTGCACGTTGAATACGAAAAACTAAAGAAGATACAAGATCAACAGCAACAATAAGTTCTATAAAAGGAAGAAAGATAGTTTAAATAATCAATCTAAAATCATGAGAACTTAATACAAAATTGTTCTGGATAACAATGATCATTATCATGCCTGTATCAGTTGAAGTGCAAATTGCTATGCTTTATAAAAGAATTGAGAACTTAAGTGATCATCTTCAAAGCAATTTTCACAAATAAGAATGACATTGTTAAATAAATTCTCGATTAAAGATATCATTCTCTCAAGCAAATAGGCATATCAAAAGGAACTCAAAAACAAAGGTGTGGGTTCAGATATAGGTAAGTCATTATTTAATAAATTCTCGATTAAAGATTTTTCCTTCAATATTTCCAACAGATAAGCGTAATTTATAAAGGGGTACCGTTCCCTATCAAAATGCTTGCTATAACAAGCTTTTGGTAGGTATTTTATTTTTAGAAATAACTGAGCTGTTTTTATACTCTATCAGTGTAAATAATTTATTTGCCAAAATACTTGACGAACCATTTCTAAAGTATTTATATTAATAGTACACATGTATTACTAAATAATGACTTTAGGAGGAGCTAATGTTTGGACTAATTTTTCTTACGGTTATCGTAATGAGTCCCCAAGTGGTTGGTTGCTTAGCCCAGACCGCAGCAGATTAATTTTATTTATAAGGAATAAAAAATCTCCAAGAAATAGTATGAGAATTTTTGCTCATACATATTTTGCAAATGATCTTGGTGAGCCAATGGCAATTAAATCATCAACTCAGATGTATTTGGATAATGCTTGGGATAAATGGCATGACCTTCAATTAGAAGGCTGGACTTTTGAAGAACTTGAATTACCTGAATCAGCATGACTAACTTAAATCCAATCAAAAAAAAACTATCAAAAGTAGATAGAAAGATATCTATACAAGACCCATCAAAATTATTAGCAGAATTTTTTAATGGTGTTGTCATTGAACTTGATGAAGAATATAAATATGACTCATAAAGATTTGATAGATCAAGTTTCCGCAAATTTATTTAAACAAAGTGGAAAGTTAGAAAGCAGAAGATCCTGGTTGGCAATGAGAAATTATCTTGAACAATTAGATAGCGAACAACTTAAATCCATGCTTAAGGATCACGCATGATTTAAAAAATTTTATTTATGAATTACTTATTTGGTTTTTATTTTTTTCTTAATTCTTAGAAAACCATAAGTTGTAAAGCCAACCAAAAACATATCCAAGTAAATATTCCAAGTAGGAAAAATCTGGTGTATTAATTCCATTAACGTTTTATTGCTACTTGCCAATGAGGATAATCTAAATTTGATTTTTCTCTAATCAATTGTAATTTTCTAGAATTTATTTTTACTACAATTCCATCTGTTGGATATTTACTAAAAAGCTTCCCTTCTAGCCAACGTTTTCTAAATACTTCAACTTGGCTTGTAAAGTTGCATGAAATATCCTGAGGGATCGTAAAGTCTAGCTTTGAAAGACTCTTTTTGGACTCATATTGGTTAAGTGTTGAATTAAGTATTTGAAATGCGCAGAAGCTAAGACTTTCAGAAAATCCTTCTTTAGCTCTTAGAAATCCAGAAGCGATTCTTTGGGAGATATTTGGACTTTGGTTGGGTGCGTATAATTCACCTCTAACTTGAAGAACTCCTCGTAAAGGGAGATTATTGGGAATGTCTTGGACTTTAATAAGTTTACTAGTAACGTCTGTTCCTTTTCTTGAAATTGCTTTCTCCAAGGTTCCGTCCCTATATTGCAAAGCAACAGCACAACCATCAATTTTCGGTTCAATTAATAATCTGGTATCTGCTAATAATCCTTTCAAAAAATTATCTATTGAATCCTTTTCTAATGAAGGTAAAACTAGTTTATTTTTCTTTTTAAAGTAATCACAATTAGGGTTTGTTCTTAATAAATTTTTTTCAAGTTGGTCGAACTGTTTATCAGAGATTAAAGCATTACCATTTCTATAATTATCGTCATACCATTCAATTCGTTCTTCTAAATAAGTCTTCATTTAATAAGATGGCTTAAGTTTTTGGCTAGGTATCCAACTTGGTTTATCTATGATCCATTTTTCTCTATTTTCATATTTAACAGTCCAAAAAAGAAATGAAGAAATTTCTTTTAGAGTTATGCCAACCAAATATCTTGTTTTTGGACTTATTGATATAAATCCAAATAATAATATTAATAAAATAAGTTTAAAGATGCCTTTAATCATTTAACAACTCAGCTTAATTTTTACGAACTTTTTAATTAATGCAATTCTTATAACCTTCAATCTTTGCTAGTTCATCAATGTTCAAACCTGTTTCCTCTAATAAAGTTTCACCTATATCGTCCTTATTAAATTTAGTTAAAGCTCCTTTAGTAGAGTACTTAATACATTGGTTTTTGTATTTTGCTTCTTTGACAACAGGAGATAAATAAAAACCAAACAAGATGATAAAAGCTCCATAGGTCACAACTTTTCTATGGTTTTTCCACCATTCATAAAATTTATTTGACACGAAAAATAAATAATTAATTTCTATTTTAAATTGATTGTCAACAAATTACTTTAGTAATTATAGGATTGCTTAATTTATTGTTTTTTCATTAATAGATTTAACCCAAGAATAATATCTTGATTTTCTAATCCTTTGCTCTTTCGAGACTAGTCTATCCGCAGATTCTAGGGGCGATTCTCCTTTCTCAACTTTTGTTGTAATGGATATACCAAAACCTTTTGCTTCAATTTTTGCAATGCCACCCTCTAAAAAAAATAAAAAAGACCAACCTTTATTCCATCCTAAATAGAAGGGATTGCGATACATTGCATTCTTTTGGATATACTCTTTAATGTTATTTTCCTTCTCAAGGTGTTACTTGTATACACTATTACCAAATAAGAAGTTTACGGCTGATTATTTCTGGAAAAGTAATTTTATTATTTAAATAATTACTTTGAGGAATACTTGACTTCCAGGAGTAGTACATTTATATTATTAGTACAGCTGTATTATCTTTATGACTTCAGGAGTCGCTAATGTTCGGACTTATTTTTATCGTGGCAGTCTTATTGACACCCCAACTGGCTGGTTGTTTAACAAAAAAAGTGGTTTATTAATTTTTTTTGAGAGTTATAGGAAATCTGTATCTAATAACTTAAAAGTGTATACTCATCTTTTTTATGCAAATGAGTTAGGTGAACCAGCCCAAATTAAAAATTCAAGACTTCATTCTATTGATTGTGCTTGTGAAACATGGAATGAATTAATTTCAAGAGGTTGGCAAATTGTTACTAATAAATTCCAGTAATCATGATCAAGGTAAATCTGTCAAAATGGGAATATCTAAAAGAATCTACCTAAAAAGAAAACGAAAAAAGATTTGTATTACTTGCAATCACTTTCGCAACAGCACTACAGAAACTTTTGCTACTATTTTGATCTGTCCAAAACACGAAAAACGCATGCCACAGGGTGATCATTTACTTAAAGGTCGTGAGTATTGGTAAAAAAATAGGACGATATTTTCTCCTGAAGCATCTTAATTATTCTCTAATTAAACTGCTCTAGGTAGAGATATTTAATTATGTAAACAAAGCATTATTTTATACAACTTAAAAAATTCTTTATAAGTAATTTTGAAGCATGATTCAATTCTACTTTTCCATATTTTTATTAGTTGTGCTTACATTTTTTGCACTTTTATTAGATGCACCAGAATTGGCTTCTTTAATTCAAACATTTTAGAAAATAAAAAATCAGCATTTTTACTGATTTACTTTCTTTATAAGTAAGGCGCAAGTTTAATTTGTTGAATAGGAGGGATCTAATGATTGACAGTCCACCAGAGGAGTTAAATTATAAAATTTAAACCTAGATAAAACTAATGCTAAATCTGGAATTAATTTTCTATTTGAGATTCATTCCTTTTTAATTTCTTTCAAAAAAAATGCAAATTATAAATATTAAATTTTAAAGTAAAAAATCTGATCATATTTAAATGATTTGATGACTAACTCTATTCTTAGATAGTTGCTAACTTTACCTGAATCCAAAACTAGTTTTTTGTTCTTCTTTTTCTTCCCATTCATTCATAATTAGTTTTAGTAAACTCTTAAGTTCTGAATTCGAAGCATCAGTATCTTTTTGAAGATTTACACAAATGTTTTTTATTTCCTCATAAGCATTATCAACTAATATTGTTTTTTGGTCTGGATTAGCCATAGGATTTAAAATGCTCCATTACAGTTGAACCCACTGCAGTTAATAACCCGAAAAATATTCATTACAAAGTTGTGGAATCTTTCATCATAAAAAAATGCCCAGGTTGTAAATATAGCAAAACCAGAGAAGGCAAAAGCAGCATATTGAAGCCAATGTAATCCATAGCTATCTATTCCATTTTTATCAAAATCAGAATTACTCAATTGCTTTTTTACTTATAATAAAAATTTTTTTTTTAAAAGGAGAGTTTGTTGTGAACAATAGATTTATTTTTTCTTTAAGACCTTAATGTATTGATAGTTTAAATAAATCCAGGTATTATCCACCCAAAAAAACCGTAGTTTATTATCAAAGCAAAAAAACCAATCATAGCTAATCTCCCATTTGTTATTTCGGCATTTTTCCAAAATTTGCCCATATAGTTTTTTATTTTTTTCGAATTTTTATCTATCAAATAATTTGGTTCTAAAGGTTCCTGCAACCTTTTGATGGCGTATAAAGCGAATTGAATAGTAATTGCGATGATAACAACTATAAAACTAGTAAGAGCATCCATTTTTATATTTCATGTGTGATCAATTAGTAAGCCAAAGAGTAAATGACATTTGTATGTATCAAACATTTCCTTTTTTCTGCTTTATTGACAGAGGAAATCTTAACTTGAATTATTAATTAATGTAACATATTTAAAAAAAATTAGTATGAATTCTTACTTTTTCTTTGGATTTAACACTTTTAAAGACTAAAGTGTTACATTAATGTGTTAATGATATCCTATGATTTTTCTTAATTGAATCGCAGAAAGTTTTAAAATTTGTTTCGTCAAATCAGATAATGTATTGAATTTTTACTAGGAATATACATTTAATATAATTTGTTTAAAATATATTCAATAACTAGAAATTATTACTTTTGTTTGATTTCAGGAAGGTAAAATTTATTACCTAATGTATAACCAATCGACATGAGTACGAACCCAATAAGTTGAGGTAAATGAGAATTTGCTAGAGAGATTTTTTCAATCATTTTTCAATCATTAAATTAATATCATAATAAAAATTTTTTAATACCGTAAGTCTATTTTCTTTTTGATTCTTTAATTTCCCCAGATTTTTTTAGTGAATTAACAAGCCTTTCATTTTCTGTTTTTAAATTTTCTAATGCAGATTTTGTGAATTGTTCTTTAGCCTCAAATTTTGCTGAACTTATAACTTTTTTATTAGGGAGTTTTTTCTTCGGTTCTGGCTTCATATTAAAAAACATTTTAAAAATTTTAGAAAATATTTTTTTTGCATTAGGTAGTATTTTTTACAGTTTTCTGGTTAATAATATTTGTTTACATAGACAAATTAATCTTTATCTTTTGGGAGCCTTAACCATCCAGAAGTCCATTCTGATTTTAGTTTTGTCCATAGGATCCTTTTAATATCTTTTTTATTTTTGGTAGGAAAAATATCAACCCATCTATCTTCATTTTTACCACCATAAGCTTTAACTTGAAAATGCCTATTACCATTAATAGTTTTTGGTGCTGTCCAACAAATAGTAGGAGGCCATTTCATGAGAAATTTTAAAATTTGAAAAACTAAAGATTGCTTTGCCCAGTTAAAACTAAACCATAATATGCAATCGTACCAAGGATAAGTACGATACCTAGTATTCTAATAATCATGATTTAACTTTTTTTAATTCAAAATATATTAGGGAAATTTTATAAATTTGAGTTGAAGATTTAATATTTTCTAATTTTTCCTTTTTTTATTTCTAACTATGGAGTGGCAAGATTCAGGATGCCATTCATTTTGAATTTTGCCAATAAAATCATAAATAAATGAATCGGGACATCCAGTTTCTTTCTGAAGTTCTGAAAGTTCTTCTTTAATGAATTCATATACACTTGTTATTACCCCTAAATTTTCTTCTTGGGAGGGAGCCCATTTTTTATTCTCCATTAATATTTTTTAAATTATTTTCCACAATATCGTAATAGGTTATGTCTCCATAATCAGCATCTGAACAACATAAATCTCCATATAGTTCCTCTAACAAATCGTACGCATCTGAATATTTATCAAAACTTTGAGCTGTTAATTCGTCATCTTTCCCATCAATTCTAATTATTTTGTATGTCATATTTTACTTAGATGCAAAAAGTATTTTTTGATTCATTAGATCATCTTATAAATAAAAATCTTATTTAGGAGTATTAGTTGGGTAAAGCTTCTGAATTTTATTTTTCTGAATTTCTATTTTTCTTCTTTCATATTTTTTTGCCATTATTTTTCTGATAAATAATTGTGGGATAAGCCAAACTAACGCAATAGTTATAGCCATGAAAGCAGGATTTCTCCACGTTAACCTAATAATCTCTTGTATAAATTCTTGATTGAAAATTTCCATACATTAAATTTTGATGATAAAAATATCTTTGCTTTCTTTTATAGATTCTTTTAATTTTCATAACCTATCATAACCTTAGAAAATCTAATAAGGAATTTTATAAATTTTTTCTTTTTCTAGTTCGTTTTCTTTTATATTTGGATTTAGATTAATTTTTTATTTTTAGTTTAGAGATGTCGACTTTTCTAATTACAGGATCAAATAGGGGTATTGGATTAGAACTATGTAGGCAAATTCATAAGAGGGGAGATAATGTAATTGCAACATGTAGGAAAGCTTCAAAAGAACTTAGAGATTTAGGAGTGAGAATTGAAGATAATATAGAAATTTCTTCTGATGAGTCGATAACAAATTTGTGTAAAAAACTATCTGGAGTTAATTTAGATTGCTTAATTCATAATGCAGGAATTTATGAATTTAATTCTTTCGAAAACTTAGATAAAAAAAGTATTTTGCGGCAATTTGAAGTTAATGCATTGAGCCCAATATGTATGACTCATTCACTTAAACACCTTTTAAAAAGATTTTCTAAAGTTGCTTTTATCACAAGTAGAATGGGATCTATTGAAGATAATTCATCCGGAAGTTCTTATGGTTACAGGATGTCTAAGGTAGCCTTGTCCATGGCAGCAAAATCACTTTCTATAGATTTATCAAATGAAGATATTTATGTAGCCATCTTGCATCCTGGGTTAGTGAGTACAAGAATGACTGGCTTTACAAGAAATGGAATTAGTCCTAAAGAATCAGCAAATGGCCTTTTAAAACGTATTGATTCTTTAAATAAAAATAACTCGGGTACGTTTTGGCATGCCAACGGAGAAGTTTTGCCTTGGTAGTATCTATATTTTTATCCATAAGAGATTTATATCGTTAATTTGTTAAAAAACTTTTAAATTTTTACCATATTTCTTTCCTTGTTTAATTCTTTTAGTTATCTTTGGGTAAATATTAGTAAAGGAGGTGATTCATTGTCGTATCTACCGAAAAATGCGGTTGTTAAAGGGGCCGTGAATTCAGTATCTTCATCACATTCATTGGTCTCTTTTTCTTTGATTAAGAAAAAAGGTTTTATAATCAACAGATTTATATAAATCAGTCACTTAATACTTTAAAGCTCTGCATCTCATGAAGTTGCAGAGTTTTTTTTATGAATTTAAATAATCTTTCAAAGTGTATGCTACCTTTTTTGGCCGAAGTAAATTAAGGCTAAAAAAGATAAAGTGCTTACCAAAGCGATTAAGTACCACCCAGTTGAGGAGTTGCTAGTTACTTCGGTCATTTATTTTGATTTATCGGAGGAATTGATTATTTGAGTGAAAATCACAATTGACATCATTAAAAAAACTAAAAGGATGTAAGTTACGTTCATTTATAGAAAAATGCTAATTATCAAAAAGATTATTCCTAGAACTACCGTAACAATTGCTCCATCTACTAATAAGTCTTTCCATGTATAACTTTTAAGCATCCTTGTTTTATCTTCTTCACTCATAAGGTTCTTTAACCACGTCCAATCTAAAAGCTGTGTCAATGCAACACCAAAAATTAAATGACCAAACAAAATACCAATTAGATCTATTCCAGAAATTTCTTTAGTGAGACTTGTAATAATAAAAAAGTCCACTAGCTTTTTTCTTTATTAGATAAGGCACCACCATCTTCTTTATATTTTTCCCAGGCTTCGCTTATTTTTGCTTTAGAGAAATTTTTTTTCCCCTCAGAGAATTTATTTTTGAGGTTATTTAAACTATTATTGAGTTCTTTTTTTGTTGGTTCATCAAGAAAGTTTGATGTTAATTTCCATAAATACCAGCTACTAGCTAGAAGAAGAATTAATCCGAGTAATTGCATATTAGTTTTTTACCATCTTACAACTTTTCAAATGGTTTCGATAAATTAATTAATTTAATACCTGCAGAATTTTTTTGACATAGATAAAAATTAAAATTTTAACCAGTGGAAAAATATTCTATCCAGCAACCATATTGTTAAACCCCCTTCTAAGAAAGCCAACCAGTACATCCCATAATCAGAAAATCCCATTTGTTCTTTTACTGTTTTAATTAATTTTTTGTGAGCTTGAATGAGATCCTTCATGAACAATCAAATTTTTTAAACCTGCTGAATTTCTTTAATTAAAAAACCTTTCCCATAGCAAGATAGACAAGTTTTAGTTTCATCTAATGAAATTCTTAGAAAACCGGCTCCATTACATCTAAAGCAATTTACTTTAGTGTTTGAATAAATTTTTGATTTAATTTTAGCAGCACGATTTAAGTAAGAAACAGTTTCTTTACGACCGTTTGCTTTGGCAGCTTTGTTTAAAAGCTTTTTGTAGTTGACTTTAAGTTCTTGGGTATTCATCTTTTAACTGAAACTAGTTTTCAAATATAGGTAAAAAGAAGCAATAAATAATTAAAATAAGCCCTATGAATTTACCGTTTATATTTCTAATCTGATCTCATACTGAGATTGAATAACTATAACTGATATTTTTTTTGAATGTTTATTTTAGAAATACTATTTTTTATTTTAATAGAAAATTTATATTTAAAGAACTAATTTTAAAAACTTTAAAAATAGATTATTTGTTGTTTTAGTAGAACAAATTTTTAAATTGAAGAGACTCTTGCAAAATATAATTTTGGTAAATCCTGGAGACTATCCAGCCTTTTTTAGATTTCTAACTAAAAAATCATTTTCGTTAGTAAGTAAATCAAACTTTGATTTCTTAAGTTTTTCTTTGATTTCAGAAGTCGGATTTTTTTTAATTTTGTTGATATTCATGAATTTAAAATCACTTAAAAAAAAAATTACACAATTGATCTTACTGATCAACAAAACAAAATGTGGATATATTTTTTTAAAAAGAGAAAATATTTTATTTTGCACATAGAATATTTAATTCAATCAACATATTGTGGAAAACCCTGTTGAAAAACACTAAAAAAGTGGATAACTCTCGGGGAGCATGTTCAAAACAAGCTTTTCTCGAATAATTTTTAAGTATTAATACTTCATCAAGAACAGTTTAAATATAGTTTAAAATACTTCATGATCTATTGTTATGACTGTGGGATCATTACTTTTATATTTATAAAAAGGATTTTATCTAGAAACTAATGTTGAGAAAAAATTAAAAAATTTATTTTTGAATGATGTATCAAATTGACAAATAAAGTTAAGAAAAATAAAAGGAATCTTGAATTTTTGAAAATTTGTCTCATCTGTTTAAATTAAGTCTTGATTCGGTTTTCTCTATGGCAACACTTCCCAAACGTAAGATTAATCAAATAGGTTTGAATGAGTTAAATATTTAAAATGACAGAAGAGAAAAAGGATTCAAAAAAATGTTCTGGGAAGAAAAACATTATGTTTGCCTATGGTTTTATACAACTTGGTTCTAGTTTCGTATCTGCAATAGCTTTAGCTGCGATTGCTTTTGGATTCTGTTCAGTAAAAAAAGAGTCTAAACTTTTCAATAAATGTGTTGCCGAAATTATTGAAGATGGTGGTACTAATTCAGAGGCGGTAAGGTATTGCAATGGGGGCAATTAAAAGTCTTTCACAGAAAAATTAAATGGATTTGACAAGTGAGTTGATTATTGACTTTTTAAAAGAGGAGCCAATTGGAGAAACTGATCACTTTATTTGGTTCATAACAGATATTGGTATTGCCGCCCTATTTAAAAGGGAGCAAAATTATGAAATTTATAGTTCAAATGTCGAAATTGAGGCTAATAAAATTGGTTTGGATATAACTAAAGAGGAAAAAGAGTATCTCAAAATAAAAGAGAAACAACTTTTCTTATTTTATTCATAAGTTTAGATCTTTTTTTATTTAATAAGAGGGCTCAAGGTTAAAAGTAGGCTCTTTAATATTATTCTCGCTTACTAATTCGTAGGTTAGCTCTTTATTTAGGGCATTTATATAGGATGTATAAAGTTTTCCCCAAACAAATTCGAATTCATCTTTACTTAAATTCTTGAAAAGAATTTCTCCTTTGAAGTAAATGTGATAAGAATCATTCATTATGGAAAATTACTCTTATCCTTTTTAACGCAGTCAAATATGTATGTAGTATAAGGTGCTACTAAAAAGAAATTTATACTTAGAAGTTAGAAATACTTTTAGACCATCCGTGTATTCATTTTTTGTTTTTTGAATAATCCGACTGTCTCATCAAGATCCATACACGGTTGAATGCTTATATCCATTAACCTTCTCCAGGGATGCCATTGCTTCCAAATTGTCTCAAGAGAATCTGCACTCACTACAGAATGTCCAATCCCATTTTGAACCATAAAAATCCAAGAATGAACCTCATAGTTTTCAGGTCTGTTTTGGGGACCACCTGATTCGTACCAATTAATTAGCATTTCTGCCCCTTCTTCTTGATCCTCGCCATCTGTAAATTCGTAGGAAATCAAATACCTTTGCATATAGATTATTATTAAAATCTCTAAACTATTTTAACTCTAGATTTTGATATTGCCTCCCAATTTAATTAATGCTATGAAGTTTATAGAAATGATTGTTTTAAATGACCGAAAGATTTGGGAAAATTAAAAAGAATATTTTGACTAATTTATCTTATATAAATAAGACAATCTTGAAGTATTTTCAAAACCATGATCTGTTCGTATAGCTCCAGTTAACAGATAAAATTTGATACTTTTTAAAATACCTTAAAATAGTTATCATATTTATACTTTATAGATACTAATGATAAATAATAAGGATCAAAGCGATCCAGTTCATAATCTAGAGTATGAAAAAGTTCTAGAAGAAGAAATAATAAATTCATACGAAAGTAAATTTCAGAAAGATACTGAAGATAGTAAAAAGAATAGATTTTACAGACTTAAAAGAACTCCATTAGAAATACTAAATAGGACATTTTTCTTTTTCTTTATTGGAAGTTTTCTTTTCTCTTTGTTTTTAGCTTATTCAGAAAGTAAGTTATGGTTCATCCTTTATGTAATAAGTGCATTGTCATGTGTTTTCTATACTCCTAATAGAAAGGCACTTAAAGAATTAATAGCAGCATGGCCGAATATAGAGGATCTCATTAAAGGGAGGAGTTTGTGGAGAAAAGGCAAGTAATTAGATTATGAAACTGTTAAATTTATTTAAAAAATGTTTATTAAATATTCTTGTGCCATACATAGAGGGCACCAACAAAAAAAAAGAGGATAAAAAATGAGTTTAATAAAAGTTGGAATTATTGTTGAAATATTTTTGTTCGTAGGAGTTTTTTTATGGATTAGGAAACTAAATAGTAAAAAAGGTAGGCAACCATCTCTATCAAAAAAAACAATTAAAAATCTCAAATTTTAGAATTTTGAGCACAAAATAAGGAATCTTTATAAAGAGATCAAATTTATGGGCAAATTCTTTACTTTTTCCCTCTCACTTTGTGTATGAAATCGGTTAGAACATCTTTATCGTTTCAAAAAAATATGGTTTCCTCCATTCAAGGTCTTGCTCCAATAACTAATCCATTAAATAGTGTCTTAATAGAAAAGAAACTATTTAATGTTGATCAAAAGTTCATTCAACTTGTTTCTCTGGCAGAAGGATTACCTCGTACTGAAATTATTGAAAGTGGTAGAAATTATTGGAGAGGTGTTTGTAGGAGTTTGATTTTTAGATTTCCTGATGACCTTGAAATTTTAAAGCTTGATGTAAGAAGTTATGTAGATCGATCTAAAGGGATAATCCAAATAAGATCTGCAGCAAGATTAGGTCAATCAGATTTAGGTGTAAATCTTAGAAGAGTGGAATATTTATTTAATCAATTAGAGAAATTTTAATTAATCTATTTTTTTTAAATTTAAGGTTCTTTTTACTAAATAGTTGTGCTTTAATTCATAAGAATATTTGAATTGTCATGGTAAAGATAATCTTAGTTGGAATTATTGTCGCGCTTGTATATTCTCAACCTGACCTTCGCCTTACTATCGCTGATTGGTTAAAAGCAGCTTCTGATTTTCTTATTGAATCAGTGCAAGTAAAACCTTGAATTAATTTTTAATGAAGCATTAAAGTAAGACTTGAGACGGTAATCATTTGTTTAATGCATACAGCTACGAAAATAAATATTATTACCCTGCTTAATATGTATTTCACTTAAACAAATAAATAGTTTTAGAAACATAATAGAAAATTCTTTGAAATTTTTGAATAGTTAACGATAATAAAGGATATGAAGCTTAGATTATTTGAGTTCTATTTTATTAAAGACTATTTAAGGCCTTGGTTTGGTCTTATTTATTCTTTATTCTTTCTGTTTTTTTTAGGCGCAATTGGCTATCGAATAACAGAGGGATGGGAATGGAGTGATTGCTTATGGATGGTTCTGATCACAATAACCACTATTGGTTTTGGAGAAGTTCAACCTTTAAGTCCTGAAGGCAGGATCGTAACTGTTTTAGTAATCGTTGGCGGATTGATCTTTATTCAATTTACCTTTCAAAAAGCTGTTAGATTATTCGAATCCGGCTATTTTCAAAGAGTAAACGAATTACGTTTTAAAAGAATTCTTAGAAAAATGGAAAATCATGTAATTTTGTGCGGATATGGGAGAGTAGGTCAGGAAATATCTAATCAAATAAAAACACAAAATATCCCAATTATCGTTGTTGAGAGTGATGAAGATAGAAAAAAGATTGCAGAAGAAAATGGTTTAGAAGTACTTTGTGCTGATGCCACTCTTGATGAGACTTTAAAACTGGCAGGATTAGAAAAATGTAAAAGTTTGGTCGTTACCTTACCTAATGATGCTGCAAATTTATATGTGGTTTTAAGTGCTAAAGGGATAAGAAGTTCTATAAGAGTAATAGCAAGAGCAGGCACTGAAGAAGCTGGAAGTAAATTGAGATTAGCTGGGGCAAGTATAGTTGTAAGTCCTTACATAGCCGCAGGAAGAGCAATGGCATCAATGGCCTTAAGACCTATTGCTATTGACTTTCTAGATCTTCTTGCTGGAAGTGAATGTGAAATTGAAGAATTTGAATTAAGTAATGATATTAGTCTTTTTGAAACTGCAGAGAAAAGATCACTTTCTGAACTTGGAATAGGCAAAAAGAGTGGCGCAAAAATATTAGCCATTAAAGAAAATGAAAAGTTGTTTACTAACCCTGGAGGGAATTTCATACTTCAACCAGGTCAGGTATTAATAGCATTTGGTAGTAAAGAACAACTAAATATCTTGAACGGTTTGTTGGGCAATCTTGTTGTAGCAGTAGAGCTATTAAAGTAGATAGATCGAGATTCAGAATTAATTGCTAGATTGATTGTGGGTGGAAAAAATCAAATGAAAATATTTAAAATTCTATTCGTAATTCCTGTAATAACTTTAATGATTATTTTTCAAACCTCTTTGCAAAATAATTATCTAATGGCTTCTGATATTAGAGATGGAGAAACCATTTTTAGAAACGTTTGTGCAGGCTGCCATGTAAGAGGTGGATCAGTCGTTCTTAAAGGATCCAAATCATTAAAACTTTCCGACCTTGAAAAAAGAGGAATAGCAGATGTAAATTCAGTAAGAATAATTGCTAATGATGGGATTGGTTTTATGAAGGGTTATAAAAATAAATTGAAGGATGGAGAGGATAAGATTCTCGCACAATGGATTATTCAAAATGCACAAGAGGCTTGGAAGTAGATGAAAAGCTTACTTTTTGCATCTTTTTTATTTCTATTCGCTGAATTCTCTTTTGCTCAGGAATTAATTAATTACACAATTACATCTGATTCTCAAAAAAATACTTTAAAAGGTGGT
>QCBF01000010.1:0-41458 GCA_003281705.1 Prochlorococcus sp. AG-347-C10 | reverse complement strand
GATATCTTTATAAACTCTGATATAAGCCTTTCTTTTTCTGAAATTGTAAATACTGAAAGTGGAAATATTATTATTTATAATTCATCTGGCAAAGTTTTTGAAAAAATTGATGTTACTGGAGATCAAGTAACGGGTGATGGGACAAAAAATATAAAAATTAATCCTAGTAAGGACTTTGCAGAAGAAGCCTCTTATTACTTACAAATAGCAGATACTGCTTTTGATGATATTAATAGTAATTCTTATGTTGGCATTAGTGATAAGAAAAGTTTAAGTTTCACTACAGCTCATGAAACATCTATTTTAAAATTCTCCACTGCCAAGGATGTTTCATGGTCATTAACAAGCGGTGAAGATATTACAAGATTTAGAATTAATAGTTCCAGTGGTGAATTGTTCTTTGCCAATCCTACTCGTACTTCAACAAAAAGTTCTGATGGAAACAATGAATATATTGTTGTAGCCAGATCTACTGAAAATAACAGTACTACAACAGATAAAACTATAAAAGTTAATGTCGGCAAAAATCACTCATTAGGAATTTCAGTTCATCAAGAAGTTAGCAGTGTAGATAATGCAAGCGTTTCTCAAGTATCTGGAACATTAGCAAATTCTGAACTTTCCTCGCTTGCTATTCTTAATAACTCAAAGGGAAGTTCAACTAGTAGTAAATTAGTCGAAAAACCTATTTTTTTAAAAGGAGGCTCTAGTGCAGATAAACTATATGGAGGCTCAGGTAAAGACAAATTATATGGAGGAAGAGGGAATGATTATTTAAAAGGAGATTCTGGTAATGACAAATTATATGGAGGCTCAGGTAAAGACAAATTATATGGAGGAAGAGGGAATGATTATCTAAAAGGCGATTCTGGTAATGACAAATTATATGGAGGATCTGGTTCTGACAGATTATATGGAAATTCAGGAAAGGATTATCTAAAAGGCGATTCTGGTAATGACAAATTATATGGAGGATCTAGTTCTGACAGATTATATGGAGGATCAGGAAAGGATTATTTAAAAGGAGATTCTGGTAATGACAGACTTTATGGAGGATCAAGTTCTGACAGATTATATGGAGGATCAGGAAAGGATTATTTAAAAGGAGATTCTGGTAATGACAGACTTTATGGAGGATCAAACAACGATACCTTAATTGGTGGAACTGGTAAAAATGATATTTATGGAGGAAGTGGAAAGGATATTTTCAAACTTACAAAAGGGAAAGGTTATGACAGAATAAGAGATTTTAAAAAAGGTCAGGATAAAATCTACGTCAAAGGTTTTAAGAGTTTAAGAATTAAAGACGTTGGTAGACATGCAAAAATTTATAATGGCAAGAAAGACTTATTAGCCATAATCTATAACGAAGATAATATAACTAAATCTGGTAATTATCTTATTTAAATCTTTATAGTAGATCGTTAATTAAAATATAAATTGAATGAAATATTTATTAAAAACAAATTATTTATTAATAAGCACTTAATTTTATTGAAAATGAACGTTGATTTAATTTCTTCAATTTTGATTGATGTATTAATTTAATTTTTGGGAATTTTTTGATGATTATTTTAGTTTTTATGTTCTTTCTACTTTTAGTAATAACATTTATTCTTTATCTATCTGGAAATAAAGAAACAAAATTACCTAAGAATTTTTTTTATAATCCAGAATTAAAGGAAAAATATAATCCGGATGTTGACACCATTAATTGGGATTTACATAAAAATAGACTAAAGAAATTTGGAAGATCCCAATATAAGGGTTTGACATTTTTTATTGATGATCAAGGAAGAATCTTTTACCTTACAGAAGATAAGAAAAGAGTTTATTGCTAATAATTTTTAAAAAGTTCATAATTTAAAGAGAATTATAAAAATAATTGCTGATCGCCTGATTCAAAGAACAGTAACCAGCTTTAGTAAAAATGATTAATAGATATAAATTAATACCACAAGATGATAGATGTTCTTATAAAAAATCTTTAAGTTATTTCTTTTTGAAAAAGAAGGAATTAAATTTTAAGTTTGAAGATTTAAATATAAGTAAGTGAATGATATGAAGTATTTTTTTTTATTATCAGAAAAGTTTTACAGGTTTATTGAATGGGAGTGGAATACCTTAAAGAATCTAAGAAGAACAAAAAGAAAGAATTTTTTTTTAAGAGGATCATTTGCTTTATTTAGTTTATTCTCTATCCTTTTTTTAATATTTTCGCCTCCTATTGCATTTGGAATATTATTTGGAGAGGGATTAAAATTTAGTACTTTTTTTATTTGGATATGGATTTTAAATTTAAAGTTTTTTTGAAAATGTATAATTTATTTTCCGAGATTATTTAAAATTAAGAATACAAAAAATTTTCCTTATGCCAAAAATATTCAAACAAAATAAGTTTGCTTTGTTGGGAGCAAATATATTAATAATTTTACTCTGGGTAACGATATCTTCCTTTTTGTTAAATTTATTTCAAAGTGAAAATGCTCCATTTTATATATATAAAATTTCTTTTTTAATAAGATTTCTCCCTCCTATTTGGGTTACATGGTTCCTGTGGATAAAAAGAGGTGGTTTAAAAAGATAAATAACAAAAGCATTTTTGTGTATTTACTATAAAAATAAATCACTTAAAATCTATCTACTTACTTGAAATTTTCATGTAAGAATTAGGTAATTGAGAGATTGTTTATATCTAAGAAACAATCTCTTTTTTTATAAATATTTTTTCTTATAAAAAAGTGCTTGTCAGTATCCCTATTGACAAACACTCATGACGATCAGTTTTTTAAAAATTAAACGGGCAATCTATGATCAATTTCCACAACTCCTGAATCCATAAGACGGCCGATTTTAATAACTAAAGCCATATCTAACCTTGAAAATTCAGATTGATGGTTAGTTATCCAATCAAGTTCAGAAAGAGTTATAACTCCCAAAGTATTTACTTTAAGAAAAAGTAAGCCTAAATTCATTTTAAAAGATTCCTGGAATTATCCAGCCGAATAAGCCATAATTTACAACTAAAGCAAATAAGCCCATCATTGCCATTCTTCCATTAGTTCTCTCGGCAGTTTGCCAATAAGTTTGTTTTGAATTTTCCATTTTTTCTGAGTTATAAGTTTATCAAATAGTTTGTTTTAAACGAAACCAGGAATTATTTGACCTGTTGTTAGATATGCTCCAACAGCAGCAATTAGTCCAAGCATTGCGAATCTTCCGTTAAGAGTTTCAGCAACAACTTTTTCTTTTTCGATCTTTTTGACTTTTGTGTTAGTGTTTTTCATTTGATTAGAAGATAAATAGTTTAAATTTTCATTTAGAAATTGCTTCGTTAGATAAGCAACGAGGGTGGCTGTAAAGAATACAATTACGGCTAAAAAACCTGAAAGTGGACTCATTAAAAAATGCCAGGAATAATTTGTCCAGTTGAAACGTAAGCACCTACCAGTGCAACAAGGCCAATCATTGCCCAACGACCATTAACTTTTTCTGCATTTTGTGGGTAGCTGTCGTATGAAACAGACTCATCTATATAAGGACGTGTTTCAGTAGGAAACATGTTCTGTCTGCCGCCTGATTCAGTAGTAACGTTTGAATTAGCCATTGAAATTGTGTAATTGTTAATAAATGTAACACTACTATTAACAAATGTAAAGTATTAAGCCGAAATTAAGTTATTTTCAAGATAGTTACTACATAACTGTAGCATAATCGTAACATATATTTTTAAATAGTTGTTTTTTGGGCTCGCTACGCTTTACAGATTGGTTCGCAAACTTTTAAAAGTTCAATGCGGTTTTTAAGTATTTATTTTTAAATCTTTAGAAAGATATCAATTTGGTAGAAAAAACTACATCATTCTAAGATTTGAATTATTAGTTTTTATATATAATCTATTTCACTTTATTATGGAATTCGCAAAAAAAATCATGACCGAAAAAGCTGAAAAGCTTAATGGTAAAGCGGCAATGCTTGGAATGTTTGCTCTTGTGGGGGCTTATTATTTTACTGGTCAAATTCTTCCAGGAATTTTCTAATAAAAGACCTTTTTAAATTTTTTTCAGGGCTTTATCAAGCCCTTTTTTACTTGATGATTATTCCCTTTTTAATTATCTAATAATTCAAATAATTTGCTTATTAGAAGCTTCCTTTTTAAAAATGTTTTATCAATATATTTTTTATTCTCTTCTTTTAAAATTTCCTGACCATTTGAGCCCAATCCTTTAAGGACAAATTCTTTATCTTCTTTAATCCACTTATTTATCATTCGCTCCGTTGTTTCTATATGGAATTGCAATCCGTAAGCAAAATTACCAATCCTAAAAAACTGTTCCCTGCAACGTGCACTACTAGCTATGAGTATTGCTTTATTAGGTAAAAAAATCCTATCTCCATGCCAATGCAGTACATGAAAAGGGCTTTCAAATAGTGCTCTAAAGTCTTTATTCGTTTTGTCTATAAATATCTGAGACCATCCGATTTCTGGTAATGCTTTTGGAGGTGATCCACATTTAAGAATTTCTACATCTCCTCCAGCAGCACTCGCGAGCAACTGAGCACCTAAGCAAACACCGATTATCGGTCTCTCATTTTCTAATTCTTTTTTTATAAAATCTCTCTCTAACTTAAGCCATGGATATCTGTCGCTTCCAATATCTTTAACTCCCATTGGTCCACCCATAATTAAAATTAAGTCACCTTTTTTTGTTTGCGGTAGAGCATTTTTATTATCTAAACGGATAATTTCGATTTTTAAATCTCTTTCTTTAGCAAATTGTTCAAAAAGACCTGGCCCCTCTATTTCTAAATGCTGTAAAACTAATAGGCGTCTTATTTCCTTCATTCACTCTCCATTATTTCATCGGATTCAGAACAGACATTAACGCTAAACCACTTCATTGCCGACCAAGTATCCTCTTGGTATGTACCTGCTGATTAATTATAAAACAATTATTTTCATACCAACTTCGATAACTGGGTGTTACTCCCGTTCCTTTTAATCTATTTTCTAAGCCTTTTCCATATTTTTTAATAACAAGATTTATAGCTTCATTCTCAATTTCTCTTTGCTTTTCATCAGCAAAACCTCTTAGTGGAGCAAAAAAAGAATTGATGCAATAAGTAAAAGTATCATTGATTCTTTTTTTATATGTAGCTAATTTCATATCGATTAATTAGTTTTTCAAAATCATCAACTCTATTTTGTCCATTTTTTAATGGTCTTGAGGAGTCAAGAACGGCTGCACAGCATAATTGCCAACAAGATTTTTCATCTAGTCCTAATTTCTTACATATATTTTTTGGAGCTTTGATAACTGTATTTATTTCTGCCATATGTTGAGTAGTTTCCCATAATTCTCCTTCAAGAAAGTCAAGTTCAATACTTGATAATAATTCTGTAGCAACGTAATCCTTAATAAGCTCAGTAAATTACACAATATTTTATTTAGGCAAGAGAAGTTAAATCATTTCTTATTATTTGTATAGCAAGAAAAAAAATAAAGGAGCTAGTTTGTACCTAATCTTGAATCGCTTATCGATCGTTAAAAACTACATCATTTCGTATTGATCAAGTTTGGTTTTTAATTTTGTTGCTTGTTTAATTAATGACAAAGCTTCTTTTCTGCCAGTTGAATTATTAGCCTGGACTATAAGATCTGCGTATTTCTTAGCAATTTTTTTTTCCATGATTTAGATTAATTTAATGCCGTTTTTGAATCTTTCAACTAGGGAGTTACAACTAGAATTAGATAAGGTATCAACGGTTATAACCTCAGAGTCAACAAATTGGAACGTGTTATCCGTATTTTAATTTATAATCAATTAACAAAAAAGCTGTTGGTATCCACGATTACATTGTTATCAAACCCTGATTTAATTCATAGTTATCCATGAATGGGAAAGAAAATTTTCAAATAAACAAAAATGTTTTTTATTGGTGGGATCCCTTATCCGTAATTGTGCGATACTTCTGTCCACCCTTTTTGGTGAAGTTCGTGCCACTTTTCCCAGGCTGAATCTATATTGAGTTTCTCAGAGGATTTGTACCCTCCTGGTTCTCCAAGGTGATTTGTATAGAAAAGATGAGTATGAATTTTTAAATTAGGTTTAGGAGAATTTTTGCATTCTTCGAAAAAGATCATTCTGCTGCCTTCGGGATTTAGTAGACATCCGTTTGGCATGCTAGTACTACAACCAAATGAGTAATTAGGCTTCATGCTTTCAACTTAGCAGACTATTTGAATATTGATACATTTGTACTATAAATTATATTCTTTTTGTTTTGCTGTCAATCCTTTTAGGGTAATGTACTTATTTACTAATAATTAGTTTGTTTTTTAATAAAAAAGATAATTTAGTTGCGCTTATGAATTACAGGGAAGATTTAGAAATCAAACTACAAAAAGTAACACTTGCGATACAGGAGGTTGTAGAGGATGTTTATAAAACCGAACAGGAGAAGCAAAAAATTATTGACAACCTGATTGACTTTTAAGAAGCAATAATATCAAAAGGCATTGAACTTCATATTGAATTACAAGCAGCCTAGAAATATTGCAAATCTCTTTAATATTTAATAGCTTTTAGAATATTGGTATTTACAAAGAAGGTTAATTTTTAAATGCAGCCTGGAACTTTTGAATTATTGATTCTAGTATTTATCTTTTTAGGTCTTCAAGCTTGGTGGATTATCCCAATAGTTATCAAAAATAATACATTAAATAAGAGAGGTAAGGATTTAAGAGAGGAAATTAAGCAATTAGAAAAGTTATATAAAAAATAAATTAGTTTATTATTTTGCAAACTACCTATTATTAGTGAAAATCAAATATCTAATGAAATTAAAAAAATTTATTCCATTTTACTTCCTTTTTATTGGGACATTATTTGTGCACCAATTTTCTGTCGCAGAAGAAAAGATTGAGGTTGTACCTATTATTCAAACTTCAAAAGGATTAAGTGGCAAAAACTTTAATTATCAAGAAGGAAAGCCTGAATTAAGACTTTTAAAAGTAAAGATTCCAGCAGGGATAGAAACCCCAATTCATACGCACCCTTCCCCGATGTTGATTCATGTCACAAGAGGTAGATTAAAGCACGTTAGGGGTGAAGAAATTAATTTCTTTAAAGCAGGAGATGCATTTGTGGAGAGTAATAATGGGGGAGCCCACTATGTGAAAAATGTTGGAAAGAAGCCGGCTATACTTCATGTGGGTGTTATATCAGTAGTTGGAATGCCTACTACCATAAATAAATAATATTTTCTGAAATTTGTTCAACCTGCATTTTGAGGATTGAACTTTTTATGAAGAGCAACTGTAGTGAGATACTCCTCCATAGTTAAAATACTTGCTTGGCTTTAGTCGATTATATTTTTGATCTATTTCTGAGGGTTGTTCTATATATGGGTTGCTAAAAACATCCTGCAACTCTTTTATTTTGTTGTAATTTCCTTTTTCAGCTTCTTCATATGCAGGGACGACCATCCATTCGCGCCATGTATAGACTGGATTAAGAGATTTCATCGATGCCGATTTTGCTTTAATATTTCCCTCTTTCTTCAAGACTGATTGCCAGTTTTCAAGCCATACTTCCCACCTATTATTGAGCTCATCATTAATTGGTAAATAAAAACTGTCTTTTAACAAATCTAATTTATCCGGTATTTCAGAGAGTTTACGGAATAAAATTGTATAGTCTGCTTTTGAAATGACCATAAGATTAAAAAAATCATTTACCAGAGCTTCGTTGTAATGTTCTAAACCAAGCTTGTTGGCCCACATTTTCTTCAACTCTTTGTTCATCAATTCTGAAAAATCCTTTTCGATTTGATCTAACTTTTCTTGATCTTGTTTGCTTTCAGATATTAAGGGGTTAAGAGAAGAACAGAATGTTTTAAAGTTTATTGCCGCAGCAGAAGGTTGGTTAAATAATGAGAAATGTTCACCTCCACCTGTCCATGGTTGAAATCTTGGATCAAATAATTCACAGAATCCAAAGGGGCCATAATCCAAGGTATAACCCCCAGCAGCACAATTATCACTATTGAAGTTACCTTGGCAATAACCAACTCGAATCCAGTTGGCTACAAGAGATATAAGTCTCGATCTATATAAAGAAGCCAGTTTTATTACTTTTTTTTCAAATGAAATTTCATATTCAATTTCATCTTTATAGTTTCTATCTATAAGGTGTTGAACTATCATCTTTAGTTCACTGAGGGCCTCATCATGAGCATTACTGCGAACTCGTCTTGTAAAAAGTTCAATCTGGCCTACACGTAAAAAAGATGGAGCGACTCTCGTAGTAATTGCCGCTTGATTATCAATCATGATGTCAGGTTCAAAATACCTGGAACCTTTGGAATACCAGGGTCTTCTAACTATTTCTGAACGTGAGACATAAAGTGTTAAAGATCTTGAGGTAGGGATTCCCAAGGCATCCATTAATTCCTGTGCAAGAAATTCTCGCACGCTAGACCTTAAGACAGCTCTACCATCTGCTCCACGACAGTAGGGAGTTGGACCTGCTCCTTTAAGTTGCATTTCCATTCTTTTTCCATTGAATAAACCTTCAAAAACAGAAATTGCTCTGCCATCGCCATAACCATTGCCAGTGCCAAAGGGACATTGCTGGGTATATTCAGTACCGTAAATTGATAATGCATAACCTGTTGCCCAACCAAAAGGACTCATTGGATAATTAGCTACAGAAATATCACCTGAGAAAAAACGACAAAAATTCTTGTCTTTAGTAAGTTCTGAACTTAGTCTTAGTTCTTTAAAAAGTTTGTTGCTATGGGAAATATATTCTGGTTCTGGAATAGCAGTTGGAACAACTGGTACGTAATGACCCGAATATACTGAACGAGGCTTATGATCATTTCCATCTTTTGTTGATTGAGGATCTGCTTTAAGAGAATCCATAAAAGAATAGTCAGATAGTTGAGAAAATTCAGAAAAATTTTCTGTAAGCTTTCCTTTTAATGAATCAGATTTGGTTGACATCAAATTTGTTATCTATTCTTGAAGGCTTTCTAATTTGTTAAAATTAAAATCTGTTTTTTATAGTTGATTTATAACTCATAAATAAAAAATAGTTAATACACTGCTTAATAAAAACTAATCTTTATTCAATTATTTTTTTGCAAAAAGATTAAAAATCTAAGAAACATCTTATTACTACTATGACTATTGAAACAACTATTTTTGATTTTCAACTAAGTAATACGTTTGAAAAATATGAATCTCATATGAATGCTAAGGAACAGCAGTCGATGTTTAAAGAAATGGGAGTTAAAATACTTTATATTGGTAAATCATTAGATGATCCTCAAGGGCAAAAGTAATTTTTAAAGGACCAGAAAATGTTCTATACGATATTTTTTTGAATCCTGAAACAAAACCTATTCTTGAAGCTTCAGGGTATATTTATGCGGGTACAAAAATAACTCGATGGATTTCTTGAAAAAATAAATCTTTTATGAATTATCAACTTTTAATTGAATCATATTCTTTTGGGACATCCCTTTCTGATCAAGAAATAGAACTTTTAAGTCTAGAACTTGAAACTCAAATCATGAACATTAATATATCAAAAGAATTTGTCTGTTTTAAATCGCCTCCCACCCATATTTGCGAAGGTCTAAATTTAAAAAAAGATACTTATTGGATTATGTGCCTTGCTCAAATATTAGATTTACATAAGCCCCCCCAATTTGGGAAAACGAGAAGTGTGGAGGTTTTCGATTTACTTCTTGAAAAAGGACTTGTTATTGGTTAATTATTTAATTATTTTAGTATTAAAAAAATAAGTTGTTTTTTCTTAATTCTGATAGCATTAACCTAGGGTCAGATAAATAAATGAAAGATTCTAATGAATTTATTTTAGGAAATATTATTAAGCTAACTAGATCAAGTGAAAAGAAATTTAAACTAGGAAATTTTAAAGGAGCAATAGATGACAAAATGAAGGCTAATGCAATATTGAAATCCAAATCTTGTGATGAAAAAATTATTGAAAAATATAGAGATGAATTATCTAGATTGTATTCCTCAAAATTTGATCTTATATTCGATCATAAGCTGAAAATTGATGAAATAAAGAGAAATGAAATAGTAAAAATGCTGGAACAAAAAAGTAAGGAAAAATTAAAAAGTCTTGATTATAAAGGAGCAATAAAAGCCTTTAGGAGGGCAGAAAAATATTTTTTTAATTAAAATCAACTTAATTATCAGAAATTTTATAAGGTAAATTAAATTTATAAGTTTGAGAATAAAAAATAATGAAAGGGTTGATTTTTTTTCAGAATTCGTTTCTTTAAAGATATATCATTTTTGGTACTACTCATGGTTATGCCCCAATCTACCTTGGAAAGCTTATTATTTTTTTTGATACTTTCTCTTCTTGCAACGTACATTGTTAATTCAAAGTATTCTTCAAAATTAAAAATACAGAAGTAGTTTTTTATTTATCTTTTGTCTTAATTAGATTTATTTCCTTGGATCACTCCAAGTCTCTTTGTATAACCAACTCAAAAAAGTAAGAGTGAGTATATTTCCAAATGCATAAGTTATTCCTAATAATGGGTCATAAATATTGGCAATAATTGTCGACATAATAAATATTATTAACCCTGAGATAACCAAATCCTGAATAGGAAGATCTTTTAAATTAACAGAACTAATCATTTGATTATTGTAGATAATAGATTAAAAAATTATAAACCCAGATAGAGAATTATTTAATTATGGTTTTTACTTACTTTGAGTTCCTTTAAGAGAAGGATTAATTGATCATCTTATTTAAAAATCTTTATTTACTAAAACTTTAAATAAATATAAAAATTAAATAAACATTTTATACATGAGAATGGTTTATTTATATCAATTTGAGATTCGAAAAAAGGATATAGTTTTTAGAGTTTGTTTTTAAGGATTTGGAAAACTTTAGTTATTATGAATATCTTAATTCAATCTCATTTCATCCACCGGTGATGATAATAACTACATTAGTTTTCTTTTATATAAGGAGAAAAATTTTATTGAGGGGTGAAAAGCATTAGTAATTTATTTGATACCTGTATTTTTTAAAGAGTCGAAAATAAAATAAAGGAAGCAAATTAAGAAAATAATTACATATAGAGAATCCATTTAACTAATCGATGTAATAGAACTACTTAATCCATAAGTGAGAAATATAAAACTTGCAAATGTTACACCAATCATTACCGTTGTATAGAGTTTATTTAATGTGAAATTATTGCTTGATGAAAAATCTGCCACAACTAAATTTTTCATTGAATATTTATCCCTACTTTTGAAATTATTACTTTTAACCAAGCTGCCTAAAATTGGTTCGGTTGAGACATTCAATTCTTGATTGATAAGTGAATTTAAACCTTTATCTTCATTAAAGAATTTTGGGAACATGTAAGTATGCCACAATGTTATTACTGCAACCCAAAAAATAATACTTACACCTGCGATTCCAAAAAGTAAAAATCTAAAATTTTCCATATTCTTTCTTAATTTTTTAATTAAATTAAATTAAATTAAATCTACATCAAAATAAATATTCAAATATTTTTATTTAAAAAATATACTTAAAAAAAATCAATTAATCATAATTAGTTGTGATTAATGATTAAAAATAATGTTATAAAGAGTTTTTGTATAAATATAAGTTAATGATTTAATCAATTATTAATTTTAAAAGGTCAAAATAATTAACAAATTTATTATTACTTTATAGAAATGGATTTTAGAGTTTTACTTGTTATTACACCGATAGTATTTTCATGGATATTTACGGTTTTTTGGTTAGGTAGATGGGATGTATTTAGATTGACACCATTTGGACTACCCAAGCAGGGAGTTGCTCCTTTCAAAAACTATCAAGTATGGGAAGATTCTGCACTAATTCCTGATACAGGTAGACCAGCAGAAGGTTATCCTGTTTTTACAGTAAGAACTGCAGCTGTAAACGCTTTAGGAATTCCAACTGTTTTCTTTCTAGGAGCAATTTTGGCAATGCAGTTCAAATCTTATTAATTAGGTACTTTGATGGATATAAGATTCTTTATTGTTGGTGCCCCCTTCGTAATTGCCTTTTTCTATACCTTATATTGGCTCAGAAAATGGGGTGCTTTTATATTGCCTGATGATAATTTGTCAAAAAATATGACTTTAAAAAATCAATCAGCAGAGCAAAGTTATATTTTGCGAAATATCTTTTTAACAAAAAATTAAATTAAATTCATTTATTTTTATTTATTAAAATGTCATGATTCCAATAGAACAGTATTTATTTTTTGCAGTTTCTATTTACGCTTTTTTTCATCTTTCAATAAGAATAGTAAGTGCCTTAATTAACTTTTCCTAAATAAAAATTACATAAAATTTAAAACACTTTTTTGTATAAAATTAATCTTTCTAAATTAAGAAAATTATTATATAAATATAAAAGTAGATATTAGGGAAATCTACTAGCCGCCAGCTTTGATAAGTACGGTTTTAATGAGAACCTCCCTTTAACCTCATTTTCTTTTTCGCAATCTTAGAAAATGAGGTTTAAATATTTTTAGAAAAGAAAATAATATAAGGTTAAAATTCAGTATCAAAAATAAACTCTTACAATTAAAAAATATCTATTCCTTTGTATATTATTTACTTTTAAAAAAATAGTTTTTTATTTATAAAGAATATGTAGATATTTGGCGCATCTGCAACGGTTTACAATCCGTATTTATGAACCTAGCCAACAAAAATATTCTTAACTACGTTTTAGTTATTTTAGTAGTTAGGAATATTTTTATTAAATATTTAACTTTTAGAGAATATATCTCATCCATAGGTGAATTTAATGATTAATGAATTAAATAAAAAAGATACTTTAGAAAATATTTATAGAGATTTAGAATCTGGGATGCCAGAGAATAAATCTATAAAAGAGTATGCCCTTCCTAATGCAAGGCAATGGTTAGGAGCAAGATTTGTTGCTATATGGGTTTTGCCAATTTATTTCATTAGAAAGTTTGCAAAGTTTTCTTCCGCATCCGCTTTTGTAAAACCATATTCGCCATCTGAAAATGGTCCATCATATAAACAACCAGAAACACTATTTACTGCTTTGAGGAATGTTTTTAAGGGTGAAGATCATTTAAGATTTTTTGATCATAGATTTATTGGCATTTGGGTTTTGCCAATTGCCATAACTGGGATAGTTTTTGAAATCCTATTAATAGCTCCTACTAAAAACACTACACCTTTTAATTAAGAATTTCTAAGATCTATTTTTTAATTTTTAGGATAAATAAAATTATATTATTTTTCTTTTAATGTTCTATTGAAAATTACTTAAAAGATTAAGATGAAATTTTTTATTTTAGAGTTATTTTGTTTTCAAAATTAGATGGTTTAAATAATTGAGAATGTTTGACATACCTTTTAATATAAAAAAAATAGATTATTCTTTAATGTCTGGGAAAATAACAACCGTAATTTCTTTTAAAATTGAAAGTACATTCGAAGAATGGGTAAAAATTTTTGATAGTAAAGAAGCATATCTAAGACATTCTGAATTTGATATTAAGCCACTATTTAGAGGATTCAGTAAAGATGATCCAAAAAAAGTAATTTGTATACATCAGGCTCCAGAGGGAAATATTCAAAAGTTTGTTAGAGCAAATTGTGAATGGATAAAAAGTCACAAAGTTGATTTCTCAAGTATGGAAGAATCATCTTGGATATGAATCGTTTTAGAATTGCTAAAGTAATTATAGTTTTTTCATCATTATCTTATTTGAGTATTACTTTTTTAAGAAATTATAATTCTCCAGAAAATATAGAAAAAAGATGTATTCTTAAATTTGAAAAAGATTTTAAAAATAATTTGGAAACATCTCATGAAGAATGGAATCAAATTTTAGATTTAGCTGATAACAATTATTTAAAATGTATGGGCATACCTCAGTATTAATTATGGGAGAGGTAAAGAGAAGAAAAAATTTAGGTATTCCGCCTAGAGAAAAAAATGAAGACATAAAGTTGCCCCAACTCGATAAAAAAGCCATACAGCAAAAAGTTAGGTCCACACTATATAAATATCCAATTATCCCTTTTCTTTTTATGGAGCTGCCATAGTTATCTTAATCGGAGGTTTATTTTATGTTTTCAAATCCTTTAATATTGCTTAATTATGATGATTGTGAATTTTGATATTGATGACTCTTTGTGACCATTGTTTAAAAAATTTTTAAGGATATTAAATTATCAAAAATAAATGTGTAATTAATGATGAAAAAATAATCTATGTTAATTATTTACTATTGACACCATCTTGAGGTGCTTTAATTTTAGATTAAATTAAAACTATTAATGAAAAGAATAAATAAAAAATATGCTGAAATAATGCGTCAAGCTGATAATGCAGTTGGAAGAAAAGAAGTAGTTAGTTTATTAAAAAAAGCTGCAATGATTATGTCTAAATCTGAGGAAAACTTAGCTGCTTAAGTTAGAAAACTATTTTATTAGGATAAATAAAACACCATAAAGAATGATTGATGAGGATGCAGCCATAATTATAAATGGTAATATCATGCCTGAGTTTAACCATCTTAAAAGTCTAATTTTTTTGTTAATTACTCTTGGCATCTTTTCTGAATCACTTAATTGCAACTTAACAAGTAAATAAATGGTGTAAATGATTAATTAATCTTTTTAAATATCATTCTTTAGCTATTTTGTAATTTAATTTTCTCAGAAAAATAACTTTAATTGCATCCGGATTTTTTATCTTGAGAGAAGTTTTTAGGTAATTAATACCTTGTATTCTTCAAATTTCTCATGCAAGATTTAGAAATATTGGATTTCTAAATAATGATTGAAAACTTAAAAGAGAGCTCTGAAGAATTTAAAGATTATGATTCAGAACTGTTACTTAAGATTCTAAATAAGACATCACTAGAGAATAAAAAAGGTGATGATAAAGAACTATTTGTAGATGAAAATTGGAAAATTAATTCAAAAAATATGAGTAATATAATTCCTTCAGATAATTCAAATTTGAAAAGAATATTATCAGATATTTTCCCAAATAATAAAATAGTGATTCAAGATAATAATGATGGGTCGCAAACAATTTTCTTATCTTAATTTACGTATTCTTAAAAGCTTATTTGTACTATTTATGCAATGTCTATTTTTTTGAGAAAAATTAGTAAAAATTACTCTCGCGGAATTTTTTTGAAGATGTTATTGTTCATTAACGTTCATCCAAGTTTATATCTCTGGACGCATGATATGGGAGTAGGGAACGGGATTCTTATTAACTGCAAAAGACCATGAATAACCTCTTACAAATTAGAGAAAAAATCAAAAGAGCCAATAGGTTATATGAAGCCCAACTTTTGGCAACTAAAAGTGGAGAAGTTACTCCCTACAGAAGATCCGTCTTTGAAGAAAGAATCAGGAAAACACAAAAAGAAATGAAATTGAAAGAATCAAAAAATTAAATTCTTTTTTGAAACTGATCAATTAAGAGGGGGTTAAAACCCCTCTTTTTTTATTTTTATAAAAATAACGTAATTATTAATATATTTTTTCGATTATCGATTATTAAAAAGAACATAATTTTGATGCTTTTACTATTGATTTAAATTATATAAATGGCAAATTTAAATCAATAATTAAGAGGTAAATAAATATGTTTAAAAAGAAAAATAAACAAATTAAAACCTCACCTTATAAATCAAATTTAGATCAAGTTTTATGGTTTATAGAAAATTTTTTGCCCCAAAAGAAAGATCGAGGCGTTCAAAAAAAACTGTATATGGATAATTTAGAAGCAGAGACTATTAACATATTTTCTAAATTAGCCTCAAAACGTTCTAAAATATTATTACCAACTACAAAAAATACGACAATCTCTTTTACCTTTGGTAATTGGGCCTTGCCTTACCTGAAATTGCTTAAGAAAATGGGAATAGCTAAGTAAGAAAATTGTGATCGGCTAGAACTAGATTTATCCCGCAAATAAAAATAAATAAAGATTAAAAAGTCTCAGAAAGTTCTTTTCGAAATTTAAGGAGGAATCCTTACTTTACATAAAAAATAAAGTTGCTAAGTTTAAGATAAGAGATCTATTCATTAATGTTTCTAAATTATCTGCCTAGTGAAATGGTTGAAGTTGTTGGTTTGACAATGATTTTTTCATTTCTAGTTGGAACTATCTTAATTTTGTTATTTACATCAGATCAGGCAAATACAAAGAATCTATATTTAAAGAAGGCTAAATAAATTTTAAATAATTTGTTCATCCATAAAGGACCTCTGTTTTTAATAAAGTTAACTCGCAGGTGTAGAACATAATTTTTTATATTTATATATGAACAAATTTAAGATTATGGGCGAAGCTAAAAGAAGAGAAGAATTAGGATTGCCACCTAGACAAAAAAATGAATTAAATAAATCTGATAGATACCTTTCATGGCTTCCAATTACTAAATCAAGAATTAAGAAATACCCTTATATGGGTGTAGCAACAATGGCACTAGGGGCGATAATTTTCTTAGTAAGTGGGGGCGCAAATAGTATTAATTAGTTAGATTTTGGCTTGGCTTAGAATATATCTAAGATTTTTTTTGTAATAGTTTAACGCCAGATATTATTGAGATTATTGAAGCTATACCAAGAAATATCGAGTAAAAAGGTTGCAAATTAATAATGCCAAAATTACCCGTATGCCATTTTATTAACCAAAAAGCATCTACTCCTAATGGTTGAAGAATACTATAAATAGTCCCAGATACAATAGTAATTAGTAAGGGTATTGCTGAAATTGCGGTTATTTTTCTGTGAATTTTCCTTTGATTTGTTTTTAATTTTTCCATCTATTTCCTCAAATAGATATGTAATTCTTTTTCGTTTTTGCATGGCATCCATTTATCTTGATTCTTATGTATTCCTTCGCAACCAAGTTCTAAAGATCTATTTTCGGCGTCCTCTTTAGAAAGAAATGTACCCCTCATATGTGCATGCGAATAACTATTGAAATTTAGAGATAAGGAAAATATAAAAATAAAAAATTTAAAATTTCTAAGAAAAATATGCATTATTTCTAATAAGTATTTGTATTAAGGAGAGATTTTATCAAATATTTTTGTTTTGCCAGTTTTACTAAATGAAACTACTTTGTAGTTCTCATAATCATGAGAGTGAGATTCGTGAGAATGCATTTCCATCCCTGGAGAGCCAAGTGGCATCCATGGAACTGCTATCCCATTAATAATTGGTTTTTCTCTAAAAAGTTTGTTGATTGATTCAATCGGGACATGTCCTTCAATCGTATAGTTAGCTATTTGAGCAGAGTGACATGATCGCAGATTATTGGGAATTTGATATTGGTTTTTAATTACTGAAACATCTTCAACTATATTATCAACAACTTTTAATCCATTAGCTCTTAAATGATTGATCCATTTTTTGCAACAACCACATGATGCTGATCTGTAAGAAACAACTTTTGGGATATCTATATTTTCTTGCGTTGCTGCACTAATCCTATGAACGTTAATTGTATTTGCAAAAAGCATTCCAGAAGAAATTAGATAATTTAAAAATCTGGTTTTTATAAATACTTTATTAATTGCCATACAAATTAAGACGATTAAATTTAATATTTAAATCAACAATAAATGAAAATTTATAAAAGTGCTATTTAATCAAAATCAAGACACTCATAATTGCCATTAAAAGATTTTCGATAAAACTAATAATTCCCAAAGGAGTTTTTGCATATCCACCGATACATGCACAATTTAATTTTAATTTATCCAAATAAACGGCCTTAAATACTGAAATCATTCCAGAAATTCCTAAAACTAGAGCAATCAAAATAATTAGAGAAGGTGGAGAAGAATTCAGAAAACTTATCCCAATTATTAATTCAAAAAAAGGATAAATATATATCCATCTATCAAATTGAGAGGATATTAAATCATATTTCTTATAACTTGTTCCAAAAGCTTCAATATCCATAAGCTTAAGCATCGCTAAAAGACAAATTGATATCCCCATAAAAATTTGGAAATTTTTAAGCAATGTAATGGTGATCAGAAATGAAGTGCCAAAGACTGTAATTAAGGGGGTAAATGACTTAATCCTCATTTTTAACTTTTAAGGATAGAGTCACAAATACTAGATGGATTTGCTTGTTTAACTATTTTTAGTCTTTTGATAAGTTTGTCTCGATCTATTTGATGTTTTAAATATTTAATACATAAATTTTTTTCCTGATATACCATTGCTATTGGAGCAATCTTTAAAGCAATTGCAAAAGTACCAATAACTAAAAGAATGTTTGTAGCTAATCGAATGTTTGGTCGAAAATTTGATCTCATTCGTATTCTTTATTTCTGTCAATAATTTCCCTTAAATATATATCTTTTAGCTCCTCATTGTATCCATTTTCTTTTGCGAATTTTTCTAATTCCTTCAACTCTTTCATTAAGCAGATTTGGATATATTATTTTTCATATCTTCAATTTGGTTGATTAATTCATCTAACCATTCTGTATTATTTTCGGATCTTTTCTGAAGATATGTAATTTTAGGTTGATTTATTTCTAGTGTCTCATAATCTCCACTCATAAATTCCCCCTAAATTTATACTCTGCATAATTTATCTAGAGAAATTATGCCCATCAATAGGCTCTAATACTTATTTGAATTTTGCTATGGGTAACAAAGTACTTTTTTAATAGTATAGATATCAAGGAATTTATCTCCTAAAAATATGGCAACTAATGAAGAACTAGAAAAAAGAATTGAGACTTTAGAAAAAGAAGTGCAACACCTAAAAGCTGTTCTGCAATATCAAATGAGAAATAAGAAAAAGTGATTTATTTTTATTTAATAGAAAATACTTTTGGTCAGATAAGCATTTTCTCTTGGTTGTTTTGGGTACCTTATGCTAAAGCTAAATATTCAAAATTAGTCCAAAATTAGTCACTTTTTGAAAAAATAACTTTAATCATTGATATTTTGAACAAATTTGTTTTTATATATATAAAACTAGTTGATATGATTAACTCAATAGCTATTACATTGTTATTGTTAAGCTCTTTAGTCGCTTACAAAAGACTCAAAAGAAAGAAACGTCAATTTCACGCACCACCTACGAATCAGCTTCCTAGTTAAAGATTATATTCCATCTTCGTCTTCTCCAAAAGGATTGTATCTAATATCCCAGATGAGAACTACTGCTATAGATAAAAGCAATAGACCAAAAATAACTTGAGGAGGAGGAAATAACATTAATGGAACATAACAATTATCAATAAGCTTTGCTTATGAAAATTTTAAAGGGTAATCGATATTGTTTGGTTCTAAATGTTTTACATAACATGCTGTTGTGCAATCTACTCCCTCACTATTGATGCTAAAAGAAGTTATACATTCAAAAAAACTTTCCAAATCATAGGAATCTTTAATATTTGAATAAATGTCTTTATTCATGGTTAATCTTCCATTCTGAAGCTTAAATAGCAATTAATATTTAATAATGTCAAATTTTAGGTAAAGTACCTTTTAACCATTTTTTTTTTTTTTTAACTGTTGAATCTATAAGTTTTTTCCCACCCTTCCTCTAATAGTTTTTTATATTCTTTTCTTGCTTCTTCAATAGATTCAACCCTAGAGCCTTTCATAACTGGCTTACTTGATCGCTTAAACACACAACCATAAGAGATTAAAATTGCATTAATCATAGAAGGGTTCTTAGAACTATCATCAAAAGGTTCAAATACTTTAATCCTCGATCTGGCTTTATTGATTAAAGTAAATTTTTCCATAAAAAAAAGGGCGTTAGCTTCGCCCCCATCAAAAAGCGGGATAATCCCCATCACCCAGCCTTTTTAAAATCTTAGCACTACATATGGTGTTTGTAAGTATTTAAAATTACCTATTGATGGGGTTGTTTGTTTCTGTTTAATTTGTCATTATAGGAGTCCCCATCACCTAGGCTCGTAAGAGTCTTTTTTTTTGTTTGTTTGCCTTTTAGGCTTATGGGTTTTTAATTAGTGTTTAAAGACTTTTTATTTAATTTTTAAATTCGATAATTAATAATTAAAAAAATAATTTTATTTATGCAAACTTACATCGTACACTGGCAATTCCCAGATCAAGAAAGTCATATGCAAGGGGCCGAAGCTTTTGCAGGTTTTGTGGAAGGAGGATGCGAAGGTGATGAATTTGATGGGTTTAAAGTTCTTAATCGAGTAGTAAATCCTGAGGGGGCTAATGGTTGGGCAATAGTTGAGTCTTCAAACCATCAGAACATTTGGAAATGGAGTAGTATCTGGGTCGATAATTTTGGCGTAGAAATTGAAGTTACACCAGTTCTAACAGATAAAGAATTTCTTTCAGTCCATAAAGAAATTGCAGCAGCCTCTAACTAATAATTAATCTTTTAAGTGTTTGACTGTTGATCTAAAATAAAAGGGTAGTAACTATTTTTATGGGAAAATTTTCTTCTGAAGAAATTGAAAGTCAATACAATTTAATAAAAATGCTTTTAGCTGAACCTGAACAGTATAGAGATGCCATTAATGCAATAAAGAAAGATATTGCATATATGCCCATTGAACTTAAAAAAAAACTTGAGGAAGAAAATATTATCTTATGAATGAATCGTAAATGGCATTCATCATGATCGTTAATTTTTAAAAATTAGTAAATAGCCCTTCTCTAAACTAACCGAGGGAGTCTAAATCTCTACGGTGGTGAACTGTGTTTATGCCATCATGTGGAACTTTCTGTTCTTTCATTAAATCTGCAATTGTTGGATAATTTTTTGCATTATCAAGATCTCTTGCTTTTTTATCTTGAATTGCAAATGGTGATCTTTTTAAATTCATAATTAATTCCCTCATAATTTTTGTTGGATTCTGATTACAGATCCTGGATTGTCATGTACGTAAGAGTTGAATTTTCTCGCAAGCATTAGGCAATCGTAAGTATTGCGTGCGTAGAAGCCAACTTCATGTGTCTTATTTGATGAATCTTTGTAACTCAACACATATTTATTACAAGATTTGATCGGTGTTGAAGGCATTTAATTTATTTCTGTTACCACTAAGTTCTAACTAGTCATGCTCAATAACCGACTAATAAGAATGTACGGTTTAAGGCACAAACATATACGGATAAAGGACCGACAACTAAATTTAAAAATGAATATAATGTTTAGTGAATTACGTGAAAGATAGATAATATTCCCGTATCTCCTATAAATTTATTTTTAATAGTAGCCAGTTTTTGCAATCAACTTCTTTTTAAAAAACTAATGCTTTATAAATAAATCTACTATCTCGCTAAATTAGTGTGCCTGAAATTATAAATATATTTTTCTCCATCATCATCACCATCGTCATCATCATGGAAGGAAGAGATTAATACATAAACTCCTCCAAGTCCCAATAACATAGATAAATATAGAACAGGGTCTGTCATAACTTAAGTTTGAAACATTCAAATTAAATTTGAGGAAGGTTTTCAATATCTATATTTTCTTTTAATTATTTAGATGAAAAACTTTTTATGATCAAAAGATTTTTTTTTGAGAAAACTGAAAATAGATCTAAAATAAGGTAAATTTGCTGTTTTTTTTAAGTGAGTTTACAAAATATTTTAAAAATCAATGTGCGGAAGATTTGAGCTGAAAACTAAATTTGAGAAGTTGCCAACGGTTTTGAAACAAGACTATCCAAGTGGACTTGATTCTAAATATGAGACTCAAAGTCTAATAAGACCTAATGATCCTGTTCTTGTAATTAAAAACGAAGGAAGAATTAAAACTACTTTTATGACATGGGGCTTTATTTCTCCTTGGGCGAGAGACCCATTTGATAAAGAGAGACCAAGGCCATTTAATGCAAGATCAGAAACCGTTGAAGAAAAAAAAATTTTTAGTGGAAGTTGGAGACATAAGAGGTGCCTAATACCTGCTAGCGGTTTTTTTGAAAAAAAATATCGTGTACGAAAAGCGAATTATGAAACTTTTTGGTTGGGAGGAATTTGGAGTAAGTGGACTTCATCAGATGGAGCAGAATTTGAGAGTTGCTGCATTTTAACTACTGATCCAAATGATTTAATTAAACCTTTACATCACCGCATGCCTGTGATAGTCCCTAATGGATATGAGGAACAATGGACAGAGCAAGTTAAAGATGCAGATGAATTAAGAGGATTATTTGCAATCATGATGAGTTGGTCTCCTGATGGTTGGCTAGTAGAGGATGTAAAGAAAAAAGAAACTGATCAAATGAGTTTGTTTTAAATGGAACGTTTACTAATTCCAAGGTTAGATTAATGGCTAAATCTTATTGGTTGATTAATTCAAATTGTTCAGAAGTAAAAAGATTTATGAAAAACGATAAGAGTATTGATGGAGTTTTTGAGTATATGTTTATAGATACTGGAAAAATAGTGGGGGGATTAGGAAATAAACCACCAGTAATGACAAATACAGTTTCTGTTGAAATAGATTTAGCTAGAGAAATTTATGAAAGATTACTTTCTAAGGGATGGAGGAAAATTGAAAAAAATTGGAATTAAAAAGAGACTTAGATATGTGCGGTATAAATTGCTGATGAAAATAATCTGAAATTAAATAATGAGAATAATAACTAAAATTGACAGCCGATCTAAAATATGAAGAGATTAGTAAATTATTTTATTTAGTGCAGATAAAAAAGAAACATCCAAAATGGCTACCAGAATAAATAAATATTTAAGCGAAGTCGGTTATTGTTCTAGAAGAGAAGCAGATAGATTACTCTTAGAAGGAAAGGTAACCATTAATGGCAAAATCCCAGAAATTGGCTCCAAAGTAGAAGAAAGTGATCAAGTAGAAGTTAAAGGTAAAAGAATAGAAAAATCAAAGAGACAAAAAAACATATACTTAGCATTTAATAAACCTGTAGGAATTGTTTGCACAACAGATAGAAAAGTAGAACCAAATAATGTAATCGATTTCATTAAATATCCTAAAAGAATTTTCCCAATCGGGAGATTAGATAAACTTAGTGAGGGATTGATTTTTTTAACCAATGATGGAGATATCGTAAATAAAATACTCAGAGCAAGAAATAATCATGAAAAAGAATATATTGTAAAAGTTAATCGTCCGATTAATAGCGACTTTATTCATAGCATGAGTAATGGAGTCGAAATATTAGGCACAATAACTAGAAATTGTTTCGCAAAACAGTTGGGCCCAAGAAGTTTTAAAATAATACTCACACAGGGACTTAACCGCCAGATTAGAAGAATGTGTGAGGCCTTAGGATATAGAGTGCGATCATTAAAGCGTGTAAGAATTATGAATATTAAGTTAGACGTGCCAACAGGAGAATATAGAGAATTTAGTAAAGAAGAACTCCTAGAATTAAATGGATTACTCGAAAACTCCTCAAAAACATATGAATAATAAAAACAAATAAAAGTAATTGTTAAGTTAAAGTTAATTGGCTAGCAAAAAGCAAGATTTATACGTTTCGACTTTGAAAGAAATAATTTAAATAATATTAAAGGCCTACTACTTGCACCGATATTAGTTAGTAATTGAGGATTATTTGACCACTTTTTAAGGATTAGCAGCCCTAGTTTTTTTTGTCCAACCTTCCTCGGTTATTCTCCAACCCTGAGCAATTAATTTTTCCCCTTCTTCTCTAGCTTTATCTTTCTTTAATTCTTCTCTAGTTGTCATGATAGGTTGTTCTTCGCACCATATACATATAGAAGTAAATTTCTCAAAATCAAAGATATATTAAAAAAATTGATCTTTTTTATTTTTATTTTTGATAAATTTTTTTATTCTTCATTTATTTGAATTAAACAACCAGTAAGACCTATCTATTGCGTTTTTAAGGATAAAAATCTATTCCCCAACGCATCACGCAATAACTTAAAGGATTGTATCCATTACAATTCCAGAACTTGAATATTTTTACAGCGAAATGGTGGAAATTAGCATCATTGAAAAATGCCCAGCCAAAATAAATAGCAAATGCAGTTAAAACAAATGCAGCATATTGAAGCCAATGCGTTCCAGACTTATCTACACCATTTTTGTCAAAATTAGAATTACTCATTTAAAGGATTGGATAAGCTATCCATCCAAATAAGGTATAGTTAATTATGACGGCCATGAAACCTATCATTGCAAGCCTTCCATTTGTTCTTTCTGCAATAAACCAATAGGTATTTGGCCATTCAAAATTTTCTCCCATACTAGATTTTTGAGCTTCTGAATTTGTGGTCTCTTTAGGACTATTGCCCTGGTCAAGATAATAATTACTATCGGGATAAAAGCTTTCGCTTGAAAAGTTATCTTTAAATTTACTCATCTTATTAGAAATTTAAATTTTTTATATCTTAAAAAATAAAAAGGCTAAATAGGTTAAAAAGGTATTTCATCAACTAAATTTTTTTTCTTTTTAGGCCATTTGATAGAAACAAATCCAACAAATGCTCCCAAAGCACTCCTTTGTTAATTTGAGAATATCCAATAAAATCAAGCTATAACTAGAGTATAAGGTATTTGGTGGAACGTATTTGAGACAGCATATTGCACTATGTATCTACTTGTATTTAATTAGTATGTATATTGAGTGCCCCCTTTAGTGCCCCCCTCTACGACCTAGTGCCTGGTGTTTGCTAGGTCGCATAAAGGAGACTGGATATTATTTAATTAATGAATTTAAGATGTAAGAGATTTGCTTTATTTATGAGTTGAATTTAATGTTAATTCCTGACATCAGCTAATATTTTATTTTTTGATTTGTATATTAAAAAAAATGCTTTTGAAAGTTGAAAATATATTTTAAAAACTCAATAATACCCTTATTAGCTGGTTCAATAGGCCTTTCTCCTTTTTTATCAATTCAGGCAGAAACTGCTCCTGACGTAACCTGGACAAAATTATTAGGAACTTCAACAGAAAATGTTAGTCGTGGGGTTGCAACAGCAAGTGATGGATCGATTTTTATAACTGGTTCTACATCTGGAGATTTAGATGGGGTGTCAACCTTTGGAGCTTATGATGCATTTCTTACAAAATACTCCTCAGATGGAACAAAAGCTTGGACAAAATTATTAGGAACTTCTGACACCGAGAGTAGTCAAGGGGTTGCAACAGCAAGTGATGGATCTGCATATATAACTGGAACTACATTTTTAGATTTAGATGGAGAGACAAATGCAGGGAGTTATGATGTATTTCTTACAAAATACTCCTCAGATGGAACAAAAGCTTGGACAAGATTATTAGGAACTTCAGGTGGCGATCAAAGTAAGGGAGTTGCGACAGCAAGTGATGGATCTGTATATATAACTGGCCATACACCTGGGGACTTAGATGGAGAGATAAACGCAGGAATTAAGGATGCATTCCTTACAAAATACGGATCAGACGGTACAAAAGCTTGGACAAAATTATTAGGAACTACAAGTGTTGAAGAGAGTTACGGAGTCGCGACAGCAAGTGATGGATCTATATACATCTCTGGTATTACAAGAGATGCTTTAGATGGAGAAACAAATGCAGGAGGTTATGATGCATTTCTTACAAAATATTCATCAGATGGAACAAAAGTTTGGACAAAATTATTAGGAAGTTCATCTTTTGAACTAAGTTTCGGAGTCGCGACAGCAAGTGATGGATCTGGATCTGTATATATAACTGGCTATACAATTGGTGATTTAGATGGAAACACAAATGCAGGATCTGCTGATGTATTTCTTACAAAATATTCATCAGATGGAACAAAAGTTTGGACAAAATCATTAGGAACCGATGGCTATGAGATTAGTCAAGGGGTTGCTACAGCAAGTGATGGATCGATTTTTATAACTGGTTATGCATTTGAAGATTTAGATGGAGAAACTAACGCAGGATCTGCTGATATTTTTGTCTCAAAATACTCTTCAGATGGAACAAAAGTTTGGACAAAATTAGTAGGATCTTCAAATTCAGATTATGGTGAGGCAGTAGCGACAGCAAGTGATGGATCTTTATATATCACTGGCTATACATCTGGGGACTTAGATGGAGAGACAAACGCAGGGGATATTGATGCATTTTTGATGAAACTAGCAGAAGCTTTTGCTGCTAATTCTGATTCTGGTTATGCAACATATTCAATAACAGGCACAAGAGCAGCAGGAAATGTTTTAACTGCTGCTGTATATACTGATGACCCAGAAGGGAATGGTACAGTTTCTTCCTATCAATGGCAATCATCAGCAGATGGTTCTACTGATTGGACTGCAATTAGTGGAGCAACGAGTTCTACTTATACACTCACAGAAGAAGAAGAAGGTAAGTATGTAAGAGTAATTATTGTTTATACGGATGGTTCCGGTAATGAGACAACTTTAACTGTATCTTTATCTAAAGCTATTAGCCAAATGCATACAGAATGGCTGCAACCATATGCTGCTATGCAGAATGTTGGTTTGAAATCAATTCACAATAATAGAGATTTAGTATTAGAAAAAGCGGGTGAATGTAATAACAACGGATGGGTTATTGGTGATTCTGATTATTGTCTTTATACCAATGCAAATAATATTGTTTCTTACGTAAAAGGAGATAGTACTAAGGGCTCTTATAGATCCGCAGTCTTTAACTCCTCCTTAAATCTGGAGAAAACTTTAAATGAAAAATGGAAAGCAGGTATTGCTTATGGTGTTGGTTCATCTAATTTAAATAATTTTAATTTTTCTAATACAACAGCAAGCTTTGGTTCCACTAATACTCATTACTCTATTTATGGAGTAAAGAAAGTAAATGATATTTTCACTTTGAAGGGAATGATTGGTGGTTCTGATTTTGATTACGAAGGAAAAAGAAATTATTCAACTACATCTGCAACATCATCATATGATTCCGATGGATACACAGCAGAAATAAATGGTATTTGGGATATTAAAAAAACAATCAAAAATATGAAAACCCCATTCCGCTTAAAACCATCTGTTGGAGTTGCTTATGCAGCTCATGCTCAAGAAGGTTTTAGTGAGTCAGGTAATGGAGATTTAATAACTATTGATGCTAATCAAGCCGAATCTCTTCTTTTTAAAACAGGCATCTCTATTGATAAACAAATTTCTATGGAAGGAGGAAAATGGTTATTAGTTCCATCACTCGCCTTGAATTATGAAATGGATACTTATGCAGATAATTCTAATAGAAGTATAAAAGGAGGTTTAACAGAAAGTTCAACAGAGCATACCTCAGTATCTGCAAAAACATTTGGTAAACATAATAGCTCTTTAGAAGTGGGGGCAGATTTTGTTTTGACGAAAGATTTTATGTTTAATTTAAAAGCAGAATATGGCTTAGCAGAAGGTGGTGATGAGTATGCCTATGGTGGAGGTTTTAGATGGCAGTTTTAGGATGATTAGAAAATATTATTGCTGATAGAGAAAATAGAGAGGAATTAAAGGGTATTAAGACTGCATTAGACCGCTTGGAGGGTGCTAATACTTTAAATATTTTTGCTGAATTTGAGAATTAAATTACTTTATAGATAAGGTATTAATCTTTATGCGAAAATTTTATAAAATCTTTTATCTTCAAATAATTCCAATTTTTATTTTAGGGTTTTCTATAGGAGTTATTTCAATTTGGCCTGGATTTATTTCTGGAAATAGTAGGAAATGTTTTTTTAAAATCCTCAAAGACGGTAGCGATGGCTCTGTAAAAATTGGGAACCTTCTCTCAATCAATCCTAATTATCTTATAAAAATTAAAAAAACTAAAAATAAATATTTAAAGATTTTGTTAATTGGGGACACATGCTTTCGAAGGTTTTAAATTAAATGATTACTATTTGCCACGGTTATCTAAGGCACAAGTACATAAATAGCATGTAAAACTAGCGCTCATTTCTCCTTTGAGATTGTAAAAAATAAACAAGAGTCTGAGAAACATCTCTATAACTTGGATTATTTGAGACTTGGGAAAGATTCGAACCTGCGACTTAGTGCTGCCGAAGTACCAGACTTTCCAAAAAGTGATTTTGATCTACTTGTTTTTAGCAATATATTCATTTAATATTGCAAGAATATATATATAGATCATTTTTTTTTTTTGAAAAATACAGTTTTTATTTCTTTTTTTACTCCTGATGGAAGATATCCAGAACTAGCGCTTAAATTAAAAAGATCCTTAGATAAATTCAATTTAAAATACCATATAGTCAAGATAAACCGCTCTTTCAGAACATGGGAAGAGGGAACTTATTATAAACCAAGTTTTATTTTTCAATCTTTATTGAAGTTTAGAACTAACGTTGTTTGGCTTGATATTGATACAGAAGTTTGGCAATATCCACATTTATTATTTGAAGAACATGATTTCGCAATTTATAACTGGATAGCAGATAATAATCATCATCTATTTGGAAAAATTCCATATGATCAAGAGGCTAAATCACTTATGTGTTCTGGAGGGGTTCAAAAATATGGCTACACCGCACCATCAATTCATCTCTTGTTAAGTTGGATAGAAATATTAAGGGAAACAAAAAATAAAACAAGAGGAGATGACCCTTTCTTAGATATTGTTTTTAATAAAGGGAAATTTGAGTTAAATACTCTTTGGCTTCCAAAGACTTATAACAGGATGGATAAACACTCTGTTTTTTGGTCAAGTATCAATCAGGATTCAATCGTAATTAACCATGACTATACAGGTGGTGGGCATAGAAATACAGATATTTCGATGTCTAAGGGATTTTAGAAAAATAATTTAAAGTGATGTAGAGAAAGCTCATAGCAAAACTATTTCCCGTAAATTATGCAATATGACTTAGCCTATATACGGACTAATGAAAAGTGAATATGATCAATTTTCAAAGTAATAGCAAAGGTTGTAATTTTAACAAAAATTCTATTCGAAATTCATTCATACCTTCTAATTTAAAAATTATTATTCAATATCACCTCATCATTACTGATTGGATCAAAGAATTGATACCTGAAAAACTTAAATTTCAAAGCATTCTCTAAAATAAGATATAGATGAATTAATTAAATTTTTTAAAATTCAGACAAATTTTTATTTTTACCTCTGCCCTATTAGGTTTTTTAAAATACAAACTCAATCTATAAAGGTTATTAACAATTCTAAAATTTTCTATAAATATCCATGTTCTTTTCTTAAATTTGAGATATCAGATTTTTTAATCCGTTCTAAAATTTCAGTTGGCAGCTTTACTTGCTTTGATCTACTTAAAAGATCTTTTATTGAGGGTATTTTTTCCATCTTTGAGAAAGAAGATCCTTCTCCGTGAAAAGGAATTGTACTTATACAATCCATATTTTTGCAACCAAGACTATTCGCTATTTTGTTTCTTTGTTCTTTGGAAGATAACCAGTCCTCAAATTTTATAGTCATTATATTCCTCTTAAAAGCACTTGCATGAGATATCCAACAACTAAAAAGATTTTCATCTATTTTCATTAATTTATAATCTAATGATTTAGGATCTTTATCCATCATTCTTTTATATCTACTTGCTACGACATTAAGAATATCCCGTAATATGACTATCTTATTAAAACCTAGGGTATATTCTGAATGAATAGTTTCAGGAATATCTTCATAGGTTATCAAAAGATTTTTATAAGTAATTTTTGCGAAATTGTAATCAATAAACAAATCCCTCGATTGAATATATTCGTTAATTGCATTTAAATAGCAAGAATTTCCACTTGCAATCAATCTATGTTTTAAAACGTATCTTTGATCTTTTTGACTAAAGTTTTTAATCATCCATTCGAGAATTGCATGATTTCCAGATCTCCTCAAACCATAAATAGCGTGATAAGTCATAAATCATCTCAACTTTCAATTTAAGTAAATGATACTTCCAAAAGTGAAAATCAAAAAACAATATTATTAGAGAATTAATTACCCCATACCACCTATAATTTTTCTAAATGGAAATTTTAATGGATAATTAACCTAGAATTGAACATTTTTAAGATTCTGTTCACACACTCATAACACATTATAGTTTTCTACTAATTCGTTGATATGACTGAAATAAATTACTGGCTAATGAAAAGGGCGCAAGATGCTTTTTGCTTGTCCAAGCAGGGGTTTTATTTTTTAAAAGAAATTCCATTCGAACTTTTTATTGATTTACAGTCGATCTAACATGGAGGCATAAAACCTTTTTTTATGAACAAACTCATCATTTCAACTTTTAGCTGTACATTTGAAAAATTTAAAATGATGTTACTAATTTATTTCTTGAAGAAATGTGCCAAAAGTTTGTCACTGATCATGAGTTTGTAAAAGTCAATGACCACAAATCTCATTTATTAATGAACTTTACTGACTTAGAAAAATTAGGTGAAGAGATGGAATCACCTTTTGCAAAGAAATGGGATAAAAAAATAATTGCAAGGATGCCGTCTATTAGATTGAGCTCGTTGGATGATGGAGTCCGATGATAAAGATTTAATTAATCATTATTAAATCAATCTTAATGTCTAGATGTAATAGCAAAAGAATTTGGAGGAAAAGTAGTAAATAGGAATTATACTAGTTTTAATTTACTAGATATCTTCACTTTTATCTCTTGCAATGAAAAAAGATATCAACGAGCTGATACTAAATAAAGAATATGAAAAAGCAGAAAAATTACTAAAAAATTTATACGATAAAAATGAAATTGACTATCTTCAGTTACATCAATTAGCTTTTTTAAATATCATCAAATCTAATAGTAAAGAAGCTATAAATTTATTAAAAAAATCTATAGAAAAAAATCCAAAATATCCAAATTCATATAGTGACTTAGGAAGTTTATATCTAAAAGAAAATCAAATTTCCGAAGCAAAAAAATATTTTTTAAAATCTTTGGATTTCAACAAGAATTTATTTAGCTCTCTTAATAATCTAGGCATTATATATAAGAATCAAAGAGAGTATAAATTATCGATAAAATATTTTTTGAGTGCTTTGAATGTAAACCCTAAGAATTATTTAGTAGTTTATAATTTGGCTAAGTTATTTGATACTGTCGAAGACTATAACATAGCAAAGGATTTTTATATAAAAGCAATTAATCTAAACCCGTCATACGGAAATGCAATAGTTGGTTTTTATAACTTGTTATTAAAAACATTTGAATGGAGAATTATTAATAAATTTGAACCTAAATTAAAAAATTTTGGTGTTAAGTCTTTTCAAGGTGGTGAGCCTTTAACATTTCTCTATTTAGAAGAGGAAAACTACATAAGAAAATTAAGAGCAATAAATTTTTTTAATTCGAACTTTAGAAGGGATCATATAAAATTAAATTCTCAGTATAATAAAAAATTAAGGATAGGTTATATTTCAAACAATTTTATTTTTCATCCAGTTTCATTTCTAATCTCAGGAGTTATTAAGAAGCATAATCGTGAAGAATTTGAAATTTATGGTTATTCTATTAATGAAAAAAAAGATAAAATTTCAGAAAAATTATCAAAAACTTTTGATATTTATAGGGATATATCTGTTAAGTCTGATGATGAAGCCGCAAATATAATTAGATCGGATAACTTAGACTTTATAATTGATTTAATGGGATATACTGCCGGATCAAGAATGGAAATATTATCTAAGAAGGTAGCACCTATACAAATTAGTTATTTAGCATATCCTTCGACTACGGGATCAAATCAAATAGATTACTTATTAGCTGATAAACATGTTATTCCTGAAACAGAAGTCAAGAATTTCACTGAAAAAGTAATAAACATTCCTGGGACATTTATGTGTTTCGACGATACTACAAAAATTTCAGAAAAAGTTGATAAATATAATTCCTATAACTTTAAGCAAAATAATTTTATTATGGTTGCTTTTCATAAACCGCAAAAATTAAATTTAAAAACTGTTTTATGTTGGTGTGAAATACTTAAATCAATTGAAGATAGCATTCTATGGATTAGGAAGCCAAATAAATATGCCATGAGAAATCTTTTAGAATTTTTTGAAATGAGAGATATAGATGGTACTAGAATTATCTTTGCAGATAGAGAGCCTACTTATGAAAAACATCTTTCAAGATATAAAGTTGGCGATTTATTGTTAGATACTTTTAACTACAACGGACACACTACCACAATTGAAGCATTGTGGTCTGGAATCCCAGTAATCACACTTCAAGGTAAAAATTTCCCATCTAGGGTAAGTGCAAGCATTTTAAGATCAATTGGTTTAGAGGAATTAATAGCAAATACAATTGATGAATATAAGCAAAAAGTAATTTTTTATTCAAAAAATCCAAGTAAAATTGACGCTCTAAAAAGTAAATTGTTTAAATTGAAGAGTGATGGAGAATTGTTTAATACAGAAACTTTTACAAAAAAACTTGAAAATGTTTTAAAAGAATTAAAAAGATAATTAATGAATGTATTTTTATTTATAAATAATTATGGATTAATGATAAAAGTATTTGAAGATGTATTGAAACCTATTCCTAGTATTGATGCAATGATGATTTCCTATGGGTGTGTTTATAAGAGAAGTAGTAAACCAGTTATGAGAGGCGGCAGGATAGAGACTGCAGAAAGTGCAAGGCAAGAATATAAAAACTTACTAGCTTAGGGTTGGGAGGAAACTTCTATATTTAATAGCTATTTATAGTGATACTGAGCGACATGAGGCAGCAAAGTTTTACAAGGTATAGCAAATCCTCGGTCAAATCTCGCTCAGTATCATTTCCGATTTCGTGAGAAACCAATCGGGGCGTCAGGATTCGAACCTGCGACCTAGTGCTCCATAAGGTTTTAAAAGTTGTTCAATATGATGGGCTCGTAACTAGGAAGAAAACAAGTATTTTTCAGAAGCCATTTTTAATTTGCAAAAACATTTGCATAAATTCTTAAAACTGGTAATTTTAGTGGGCTTCATTAAGTTCAAATGCGAGATCAAAGAATTGAAAAGTTAGTGGCTGTTGCAGTAAACATAACTAAGTTGCTGGTAATAATTTATCTAGGTTTCGTAGAAGTATTTAAAATTAGTAAATTACTTAGAGAGAAGTTAGATGCTGAATTAGATATTTCTCGAAAATGGGCTTCTCAAAATTATTCAATTCTAAAAAAACGACTAGCGAAACAAAAAATAGCGGAAGTTTAAAAATTATTGCTATAAATAAATTGAGGCCAAACCTCGTCAGCAAAATCTACATTTGCTGCAAGACATAAATTGATTCTATATAGTTGCGAGTCGATTTAATAACCCTTTCAGTAGTTGGAATTTCTGGAAGGGTTTCTTGTTTTAAACTGCCCAATTAATGGAATTTTTAACTAATTTTTGGAATAATCAACCTACTACAGTTATGGGAATAGGTGTAGCAATATTTGTTTTATTAGGAATTTATATATCTTTACTCCAGACATATCAATAAATTAGTTAATTATTTTTTTAATTTTTTCAAGATTCCATTTATCAAATATTAATTTCATTTCTCTTTCGTAGTATCTTACTTTCTTTGCAAAAGGTAGTTGTTGAATAATTATCCCAAAGGGAAATTTAAAAAAAGAAGAGACATAAACAATATAAAACTCGACAAATGAAGGTTTTGGTGGGAGAGGTAAATTTTTTATATATGCCCAATCAATGCAAGGTTTTAGTTGCTTATCACTAGCGATAATATTTTTTTTGCATCTCCACCAAGAGAATAGATAAATGCAAATAAAAATCGGTAACGGAAGAAGTCGCAACATTTAATATCAAAGATTATTTTTCTTTTAACTAATTCTATAAATAATATTTGATTTTTATTTGAAATACGTTTCTATATATATATAGAAGTTTTTAAGGGGGTGACGATTATGGAAATTCCTGACGAAATCTTAAAAGAAATTAGAGATAGTGGATACGATCAAGAGCTTGTATTTACACAAATAAGAAAGCTATTAGAGAGCGATAAACCAATTAAAGAAAACGAGTACAATCTAGAGCTTATAGACAATTACTTATTAGACAAAGATCCACAAGAACTATCTAAAAATGCTGCTGAGATAGTGATGGCAGCAGAGCTTATAGACAATTACTTATTAGATAAAAGATTTATGAGAGAGCTTGAAGATAGGAATGAATATAATGCTGCTTAAAAATAACTATTAAATGATGCAAGATCGAAAAACTATAGCTATCTCCGAGATAGTAAAAATAATTGAGGAGTGCAGATATAATAATGAGCTTGCTGAGGGTTATAAGAGGGAGATATTAGACCAGGAGAAAGTATATGACTAGAGGGGCAAAAGGGGCACCAATAGGTGCAAGTAATAGTAAGCCATAGCTCAGGAGGGGCTACTAGAGGGGCAAATCTTATATTAAGACGATTAGTCAATATCTCAAACCTATTGCAATAACTGATCGGGGCGACAGAATTCGAACCTGCGACCTAATGCTCCCAAAGCACTCGATCAGCAAATTGCGACAGCACCCATGAGAACGAAGTGAGGTTATGACTTTAGTCTGAAATATTTGTTATCAAGATTAGTCTCAAGAATTGTCTTATATGCAGCAAAGTGTTGCAAGGTTAAGCATTTGATCGCCCAGGGATCGCCCGGCTAAGACCTAGTGTCATAAAAACAATAATAATTTTCACGAGCCAATCACTGTCAAATTGTGACCTTAAGCAATAAATAATGCGGGCTCAGCTTTTCTATGCAAGAAGTAAGAGCTTTAAATCAGTTGCTAGATATATATCAAGAGTTATTGATTATATCAAAATAATTTGATGTATTCTTAACCTTTGAATTTCGTCTTTTGTTTGATGCTATAAATGAATTGACTTTAATCAAAGTGGCTAGTGAGTATTTTAAAAAAATCTCTCATTTTATCTTCTGCAATTTCATTAATACTTGCTCCATCTGCGATGGCTTCAAAAAGATTGAGCGGAGCTGGTGCATCATTTCCTTCGAAAATTTATACCAGGTGGTTTTTTGACTTAGCTAAATCTGGAGGCCCTAGAGTTAATTATCAGGCAGTAGGTTCTGGATCTGGAAGAAAAGCTTTCATAGACGAAACTGTAAATTTTGGTGCATCAGATGATCCTATGAAAGATTCTGATATAGAGAAAGTTAAAAGAGGACTTGTGCAAATACCAATGGTAGGTGGAACAATTGCGTTTGGATATAACTATGATTGCGACCTGAAACTAACACAAGAGAGGGCTGTTCAGGTAGCGATGGGAATGATAAAAAATTGGAAGGAATTAGGATGTAAGTCAGGTAAATTAACTTGGGCGCATCGTTCTGATGGATCAGGCACGACTAAAGCTTTTACAAATTCTATGGAGGCTTTCTCTAAAACCTGGAATTTAGGTACTGGTAAATCTGTTAAATGGCCTTCGGGAGTTGGAGCAAAAGGTAATTCTGGTGTTGCAGGTGTTATTCAAAATACTCCGGGTGCAATTGGTTATGTAAACCAGTCATACATTAAAGGTAATGTTAAGGCTGCTGCACTTCAAAATCTTTCTGGTGAATTCGTTACTCCTAATACTGAATCAGGCGCGATAGCTTTGAATGGAATAAATCTTGATGAAAACTTGGCTGGTAAAAATCCGAATCCTTCTGCTAAAGGAGCTTATCCAATAGCAACTTTGACTTGGATACTTGCTTATGAAAAAGGTAACGGAAGAAATACTAAGGCAATTCAAGATACATTCTATAAATTACTCAGTGATGAATATCAAGATAAAGCTCCTGCTTTAGGTTTCGTTCCCTTGAAAGGAGAAATTTTAAAAAAATCAATTGAGGCTGTGGGAAGAATAGGAAGGTAATTTAGAACTAGTAAGCTATGCAAGGTATTGCAAATGATCGCCCAGGGATCGCCCAAAAGGTTTTTAAGAATCTTGAGAAGTCAATCGGGGCGACAGGATTCGAACCTGCGACCTAGTGCTCCCAAAGCACTCGATCTATGAAATGAGATTTATCAATATTTTCCTGCTATAACTAGGGTTTAGTTAAGTGGTGCAAATGGGTTTGAGTCTCAATCTAGCACAAAGTACATAGCACTATATACTAAGTACATACGCTAAGTGCCCCCTTTTGTGCCCCCCTCTCCGACCTAGTGCCACATGACCAGTAGTTCGTAGAATAAGGATATATAAATACTTAATGTTGTCTTGATACAAAGATTTTTAGAAGAAAACAGGTTTAAAACTTTCAGGTTAAGTAGTCATTGATACCTATCATTTAATGCTAGAAATTTTTATTGTTATTACTTGAATTTTTTAGCTAGGGTCAATCCAGGATCTTTAGAAAATGAAAATAAGAAAAGTTCTTCCGAGATTAGTTAAATACTATTTACCTTTCGCACTTGTTGTCCCAAATGTTTCTCTTAACGCTGGTGATACTTTTGATATAACAATAGATGCTCCAGAAGGATCAACTGCATCTGCAACAATCGAAATGGATACAGAAAATTTTGAAGAAGATCCTATGGGTACTAAACCTGACTTTATTCAAAGTTTTTCTATAACAATAGATGACACTATTTTTAATCTTTCAGACATCGATGGTTTCGCCATTACACCAGCTGGTCAAGTAGAAGATATTGACTTTGATTCCGAGGTCTTTGGTCAACTTCTTGATTTCAATATTTTCTCATATGGTCCAAGTGGAATTTATATGTTTCGGTTCGAATATGAACAAAGAGTTTATGAATTTTTAACAATGCTAAAAGCAGCTTCCGACAGTGGTGCCGCATCATATTCAATATCTGGAACAAGAGCAGCAGGAAACGTTTTAACTGCTGCTGTATCTACTGATGACCCAGAGGGTAATGGCACCGTTTCTTCCTATCAATGGCAATCATCAGCAGATGGTTCCACTGATTGGACGGTAATTAGCGGAGCAACAAGTTCTACTTATACACTTACAGAATCAGAAGAAGGAAAGTACGTAAGGGTAATTATCGTATATACAGATGGTTCCAGTAATGAGACAACTTTGACTGTAGCTTTAGCGAGTCCCATTAGTGAAATGCATACAGAATGGCTGCAACCATATGCTGCTATGCAAAATGTTGGCCTGAAATCGATTCATAATAATAGAGATCTAGTTTTAGAAAAAGCAGGCGAATGTAATAACAACGGAGCGAATGATAAATAAGTGGATTAAAGAAGATAAAGAATTTGTCCTTAAAGGATTGGGCTCAAATGGTCAGGAAATTTTAAAAGAAGAGAATAAAAAATATATTGATAAAACATTTTTAAAAAGGAAGCTTCTAATAAGCAAATTATTTGAATTATTAGATAATTAAAAAGGGAATAATCATCAAGTAAAAAAGGGCTTGATAAAGCCCTGAAAAAAATTTAAAAAGGTCTTCTATTAGAAAATTCCTGGAAGAATTTGACCAGTAAAATAATAAGCCCCCACAAGAGCAAACATTCCAAGCATTGCCGCTTTACCATTAAGCTTTTCAGCTTTTTCGGTCATGATTTTTTTTGCGAATTCCATAATAAAGTGAAATAGATTATATATAAAAACTAATAATTCAAATCTTAGAATGATGTAGTTTTTTCTACCAAATTGATATCTTTCTAAAGATTTAAAAATAAATACTTAAAAACCGCATTGAACTTTTAAAAGTTTGCGAACCAATCTGTAAAGCGTAGCGAGCCCAAAAAACAACTATTTAAAAATATATGTTACGATTATGCTACAGTTATGTAGTAACTATCTTGAAAATAACTTAATTTCGGCTTAATACTTTACATTTGTTAATAGTAGTGTTACATTTATTAACAATTACACAATTTCAATGGCTAATTCAAACGTTACTACTGAATCAGGCGGCAGACAGAACATGTTTCCTACTGAAACACGTCCTTATATAGATGAGTCTGTTTCATACGACAGCTACCCACAAAATGCAGAAAAAGTTAATGGTCGTTGGGCAATGATTGGCCTTGTTGCACTGGTAGGTGCTTACGTTTCAACTGGACAAATTATTCCTGGCATTTTTTAATGAGTCCACTTTCAGGTTTTTTAGCCGTAATTGTATTCTTTACAGCCACCCTCGTTGCTTATCTAACGAAGCAATTTCTAAATGAAAATTTAAACTATTTATCTTCTAATCAAATGAAAAACACTAACACAAAAGTCAAAAAGATCGAAAAAGAAAAAGTTGTTGCTGAAACTCTTAACGGAAGATTCGCAATGCTTGGACTAATTGCTGCTGTTGGAGCATATCTAACAACAGGTCAAATAATTCCTGGTTTCGTTTAAAACAAACTATTTGATAAACTTATAACTCAGAAAAAATGGAAAATTCAAAACAAACTTATTGGCAAACTGCCGAGAGAACTAATGGAAGAATGGCAATGATGGGCTTATTTGCTTTAGTTGTAAATTATGGCTTATTCGGCTGGATAATTCCAGGAATCTTTTAAAATGAATTTAGGCTTACTTTTTCTTAAAGTAAATACTTTGGGAGTTATAACTCTTTCTGAACTTGATTGGATAACTAACCATCAATCTGAATTTTCAAGGTTAGATATGGCTTTAGTTATTAAAATCGGCCGTCTTATGGATTCAGGAGTTGTGGAAATTGATCATAGATTGCCCGTTTAATTTTTAAAAAACTGATCGTCATGAGTGTTTGTCAATAGGGATACTGACAAGCACTTTTTTATAAGAAAAAATATTTATAAAAAAAGAGATTGTTTCTTAGATATAAACAATCTCTCAATTACCTAATTCTTACATGAAAATTTCAAGTAAGTAGATAGATTTTAAGTGATTTATTTTTATAGTAAATACACAAAAATGCTTTTGTTATTTATCTTTTTAAACCACCTCTTTTTATCCACAGGAACCATGTAACCCAAATAGGAGGGAGAAATCTTATTAAAAAAGAAATTTTATATATATAAAATGGAGCATTTTCACTTTGAAATAAATTTAACAAAAAGGAAGATATCGTTACCCAGAGTAAAATTATTAATATATTTGCTCCCAACAAAGCAAACTTATTTTGTTTGAATATTTTTGGCATAAGGAAAATTTTTTGTATTCTTAATTTTAAATAATCTCGGAAAATAAATTATACATTTTCAAAAAAACTTTAAATTTAAAATCCATATCCAAATAAAAAAAGTACTAAATTTTAATCCCTCTCCAAATAATATTCCAAATGCAATAGGAGGCGAAAATATTAAAAAAAGGATAGAGAATAAACTAAATAAAGCAAATGATCCTCTTAAAAAAAAATTCTTTCTTTTTGTTCTTCTTAGATTCTTTAAGGTATTCCACTCCCATTCAATAAACCTGTAAAACTTTTCTGATAATAAAAAAAAATACTTCATATCATTCACTTACTTATATTTAAATCTTCAAACTTAAAATTTAATTCCTTCTTTTTCAAAAAGAAATAACTTAAAGATTTTTTATAAGAACATCTATCATCTTGTGGTATTAATTTATATCTATTAATCATTTTTACTAAAGCTGGTTACTGTTCTTTGAATCAGGCGATCAGCAATTATTTTTATAATTCTCTTTAAATTATGAACTTTTTAAAAATTATTAGCAATAAACTCTTTTCTTATCTTCTGTAAGGTAAAAGATTCTTCCTTGATCATCAATAAAAAATGTCAAACCCTTATATTGGGATCTTCCAAATTTCTTTAGTCTATTTTTATGTAAATCCCAATTAATGGTGTCAACATCCGGATTATATTTTTCCTTTAATTCTGGATTATAAAAAAAATTCTTAGGTAATTTTGTTTCTTTATTTCCAGATAGATAAAGAATAAATGTTATTACTAAAAGTAGAAAGAACATAAAAACTAAAATAATCATCAAAAAATTCCCAAAAATTAAATTAATACATCAATCAAAATTGAAGAAATTAAATCAACGTTCATTTTCAATAAAATTAAGTGCTTATTAATAAATAATTTGTTTTTAATAAATATTTCATTCAATTTATATTTTAATTAACGATCTACTATAAAGATTTAAATAAGATAATTACCAGATTTAGTTATATTATCTTCGTTATAGATTATGGCTAATAAGTCTTTCTTGCCATTATAAATTTTTGCATGTCTACCAACGTCTTTAATTCTTAAACTCTTAAAACCTTTGACGTAGATTTTATCCTGACCTTTTTTAAAATCTCTTATTCTGTCATAACCTTTCCCTTTTGTAAGTTTGAAAATATCCTTTCCACTTCCTCCATAAATATCATTTTTACCAGTTCCACCAATTAAGGTATCGTTGTTTGATCCTCCATAAAGTCTGTCATTACCAGAATCTCCTTTTAAATAATCCTTTCCTGATCCTCCATATAATCTGTCAGAACTTGATCCTCCATAAAGTCTGTCATTACCAGAATCTCCTTTTAAATAATCCTTTCCTGATCCTCCATATAATCTGTCAGAACTAGATCCTCCATATAATTTGTCATTACCAGAATCGCCTTTTAGATAATCCTTTCCTGAATTTCCATATAATCTGTCAGAACCAGATCCTCCATATAATTTGTCATTACCAGAATCGCCTTTTAGATAATCATTCCCTCTTCCTCCATATAATTTGTCTTTACCTGAGCCTCCATATAATTTGTCATTACCAGAATCTCCTTTTAAATAATCATTCCCTCTTCCTCCATATAATTTGTCTTTACCTGAGCCTCCATATAGTTTATCTGCACTAGAGCCTCCTTTTAAAAAAATAGGTTTTTCGACTAATTTACTACTAGTTGAACTTCCCTTTGAGTTATTAAGAATAGCAAGCGAGGAAAGTTCAGAATTTGCTAATGTTCCAGATACTTGAGAAACGCTTGCATTATCTACACTGCTAACTTCTTGATGAACTGAAATTCCTAATGAGTGATTTTTGCCGACATTAACTTTTATAGTTTTATCTGTTGTAGTACTGTTATTTTCAGTAGATCTGGCTACAACAATATATTCATTGTTTCCATCAGAACTTTTTGTTGAAGTACGAGTAGGATTGGCAAAGAACAATTCACCACTGGAACTATTAATTCTAAATCTTGTAATATCTTCACCGCTTGTTAATGACCATGAAACATCCTTGGCAGTGGAGAATTTTAAAATAGATGTTTCATGAGCTGTAGTGAAACTTAAACTTTTCTTATCACTAATGCCAACATAAGAATTACTATTAATATCATCAAAAGCAGTATCTGCTATTTGTAAGTAATAAGAGGCTTCTTCTGCAAAGTCCTTACTAGGATTAATTTTTATATTTTTTGTCCCATCACCCGTTACTTGATCTCCAGTAACATCAATTTTTTCAAAAACTTTGCCAGATGAATTATAAATAATAATATTTCCACTTTCAGTATTTACAATTTCAGAAAAAGAAAGGCTTATATCAGAGTTTATAAAGATATC
>QCBF01000009.1:0-47768 GCA_003281705.1 Prochlorococcus sp. AG-347-C10 | reverse complement strand
CGCCATGAAAAAGAAACATGATTGGTTTTGTAGTACTTATCGCGATCATGTTCATGCACTAAGTGCGGGTGTTCCCTCATTTGAAGTAATGAGTGAACTTTTTGGTAAATCCACTGGTTGTAGCAAAGGCCGAGGCGGATCCATGCACTTATTTTCAAGAGAACATCACCTACTCGGAGGATATGCATTTATTGGAGAGGGAATTCCAGTTGCCTTAGGGGCAGCCTTTTCAAGTAAATACAAAAAGGAAGTTGCTGGAAATAGTAATAGTGATGCGGTAACTGCAGCATTTTTTGGGGACGGGACTTGTAATAATGGGCAGTTTTTTGAATGTTTAAATATGGCCCAGTTATGGAAATTACCCATAATTTTTGTTGTTGAAAATAATAAATGGGCCATTGGTATGGCTCATGATAGAGCTACTAGTAATCCTGAAATCTGGAGAAAAGCATCTGCTTTTGGCATGCACGGCGAGGAAGTTGATGGAATGGATGTATTAGCAGTAAGAGGTGCAGCACAAAGGGCAATTGAGCGAGCTAGGGCAGGAGAAGGTCCCACACTTTTAGAATGTTTAACTTATAGATATAGAGGGCATTCTCTTGCAGATCCAGATGAATTAAGGTCTGAAAAAGAGAAGGAGTTTTGGGGGAAAAGAGATCCTATTAAGAAATTAGCTCAAGAAATTATTGAGGGTAAATTCGCCACGGAAGAAGAATTGAAAATTATTGAAAAGAAAATTGATGCTGAAATATCGGAGTCAGTTAAAAATGCAATTGAAGCGCCTGAACCTCCTTCAGAAGAATTAACCAAATATATTTGGGCAGAAGATTAGGTTAAATACCGCTAGGTAATTTTCTAGTTAAATTCCTTAATTTTCTTAGTGCCTTTAGTTCAACTTGTCTTACTCTTTCCCTAGAGACTTCTAATAATCTTCCAATTTCTGCAAGAGTATGTCTCTCATTTGCATCAAGTCCAAACCTTAGTTTGAGAACATGTTGTTCTTGCTCGCTTAAATGACTTAACCACTTACCAAGTTGCTCTTGATGCATTTTTTGTTCAACTTGATCTAAAGGCTCTTCATTATTACTATCTGCAATTAAATCACCTAAAAAGCTCCTGCCATCATCACCATTTACTGGAGCATCTAAACTACTTGTCGATAAAGCTTGTCTTAAAACAGAATCCAATTCTTCAACATCAATTTCCATTGCCTCTGCAATTTCAATTCTGCTTGGCATAGCACCAAGCTTATGAGCCAAATCTCTACTAACTTTTCTAATAGAAGCTAACCTCTCACTTAAGTGAACAGGTAAACGAATTGTTCGTGATTGACAAGCAATTGCTCTTGTCATACTCTGTCTAATCCACCAAAAGGCATAAGTAGAAAACTTATATCCTCTTGTCGGATCAAATTTTTCAACAGCCCTTTCTAACCCAAGAGAACCTTCTTGTACTAAATCAAGTAATTCCAATCCTTTACCTTGATATTTTTTTGCCACACTGACAACTAATCTTAAATTAGCTTTCATCATTCTTTCTTTTGCTCTTCGACCAATTTTTATAGTTCTTTTTTGCTGAGTTGTAAAATCATTAATGTTTTCATTTAATTGTCCATCTTCTGTAAGAATCATCATCTTCTGAACTTGATTACCTAATTCAATCTCTTCGGCAGGTGTTAATAAGGGTACTCTACCAATATTCTGCAGATACCAACTTATTGGATCATTACTCCTCCTTTTAGGTTGTTCCGATTGAATTGGTAATGATGAGACCATTTTTTTTAAACCTTTTAGGTAGTAAAACTCTCCTACACTTTTGGAGAAATGGCCAAATATTTAATGCGCGCTTCAGATTTCAAGTAATATTTGTATACTTATGTGTTTAAAACTATAAATAACTCTCTTAAATTGTTTCTTTCAAGATATTTGTCTCGTTTTTATATTTCTCATTAATTTTGTCAGTTCATCACCAATAGCAGAAGCATTTGACCCACTTTTGCACTTTGATGCAGCAAATGAATGCAAAAGTACATATTTAGCAAAAAAATCTGTTGATATATTTCTACACAAAGTTAAATCAATCGCAGAACTACCAGCTACAAAACCAGATAAAAGATCACCCAATCCAGCTCGAGCTGTCTGAGAATCGGTTCCAAAAATTTGCCATACTTTTTTATTATCAGCAACTATACTGTTAGCTCCTTTTAACAAAATACTGATATTGAATTCTTTTGCCGCATCACGAGCAAGCCCAACATTAGTCTTAGATTTGATATTAGGAAATAATCTTCCAAATTCTTTGCTATGTGGTGTAATCCATGTCTTAAACTTTCTCTCTAAAAAGAAATTTGACCCCAACTTTGATTCCGAAATTCTATTAAGTGCATCTGCATCCAAGATCAATAATCCTCCAAAAGCCATAAGATAGTCTTTTGATTTTTGCCAATCATCATTATCAATTCCTATTCCTGGACCGACAGCTAATGAATCAAACGCACTTAAATCAATATTCTTTAATGCACTAAATAAAGATGCATTTCCATTTTGGTTAGATTGCATAGTCTCTTTTAAAACTATTTCTGGGGTAACTTGCCAAATAGATTCAGCAACTATCCCAGGAAGGACTGCAGAGATAGAGCCTGCTCCACTAGATATGGCCCCTTTTAATGCCAAGTATGCAGCACCAGGATATTTTTCACTTCCGGCTATTAATAATGTTCTACCTCTTTGATATTTGTTGGAATTTTTTGGTAAAGAAGGTAAGTCAATATTTTTTAAATCTTTGTAAGTAACCTTAAAAATCTTTTTATCAATTTTGGACAGCTTACTAGTAGGCATCCCAATATCTATATGGTGCAATTCTCCAATAAAAGGCAAAGCAGAATCTTGGGTCAACCCAATCTTATAAAGACCAATGGCCAAGGTATAGTCTGCCTTTACTGCGTCATCTAAAAAAGGCTCTCCTTTATCAGGACATAATCCTGTTGGAATATCAATACTTATTACCTTTCCTGATTTTTTATTAAATTTTTGATTAAACAGTTTAATTAATTTATCATCAACTTTTCTTGTTTGATTATTACCAAAAACTGCATCAATCCAAAGATCTTTCCCATTTGCATCAGGAGGCTCTACTAATTTTGTGACACCAATAGATGTAAGATAATTAAGGTGGTCATTTGTTAGTGTTTTTTTTATCGGGAATGGACACCATACCTGAACATAAAAACCTTTCAAAAAAAGCTCTCTAGCTATTACTCCACCATCCCCACCATTATCCCCAGGACCTATAAAAACAGTTATTCCATTCTTGAGAAGAGGTTTCTTTTTTAAGAGCCATCTACTAATTTGGATACCAGCTTTTTCCATCAATGCTTCTTGTGGCATTCCATCAGAAAACATTTCTTTCTCTACTATCAACATTTGCTTTGAATCAACAATTAAATGTTTAGAATCAATTGTTGGCCATACAATTTCGTTCATAATTAGTACAAAGCAATTGAAGAACTGTTCAAAAATTTAAACTTCCATGTTAAATACACAAAAGGATAAAAAATTAGAGAACTTTTTTTCTTCTAATAATAAAACTAAAAAGAAGAAAAATATTATTGTAGGTCTTTCTGGTGGCGTAGATAGTTCCCTTTCAGCTGCTCTTCTTGTAGAAAAAGGCTGGAATGTTGAGGGACTAACTCTTTGGCTAATGAAAGGACAAGGCTCCTGTTGTTCTGAAGGATTAGTAGATGCTGCTGGCCTTTGTGAAGATTTGGGAATTAATCATAAAATAATAGACTCAAGAGAAATTTTCAAAAGAGAGGTAATTAAAAAAACTACTGAAAGCTATGAGAAAGGATTCACTCCACTTCCATGTTCGATGTGCAACAAGAATGTAAAGTTTGAAGAGATGCTTAATTACGCAATAAACAAAAAAGACTTTACTTATATTGCAACCGGACATTACGCAAGGATAAAAAAATCATTTTATGCTGAAACACTTGATTGCAAGAGCTTTGTATTTAAGGACTTCCTTCTTCTAAGAGGTGCTGACGAAAACAAGGACCAAAGTTATTTTCTTTATTCTCTTTCTCAAGAAGTACTAAGCAGATTAGAATTTCCTCTTGGTGAAATGAAAAAAGAAGAAACAAGAAAGGAAGCCCTGAGATTAGGCCTTAGAACTGCTCAAAAACCAGAAAGTCAAGATTTATGTTTAGTTGAGCATTATGGATCAATGCAGAGATTTATCGACAAACACATTGAACCCAATGAAGGAGAAATTGTGCATGTAAATGGGAAAGTCCTAGGAACGCACAATGGTATTCAGCACTTTACAGTAGGTCAAAGAAAAGGTTTGGGCATCGCTTGGCCTGAACCATTATATGTAAAAAGTTTAGACAGGGTAAAAAACATAGTTTATGTAGCAGATAAAAGTGATCTATTTAATAAAGAAGCAATAATTACTAAGGTTAACTGGGTTTCAATCGAAGAACCTAAGCAAGAGATACAAGTAGAAGCACAAATCAGATATAGAAGTCATCCAGTAAAAGGAACTTTAATCCCTTTGAAAAATTTAGATAATCCAACTAAAACATTTAAATTAATATTTGAAGAAAGTCAAAGTTCGGTAACACCAGGACAAGCTGCAGTTTTTTATAAAGGAGAAATTTTATTAGGTGGCGGATTAATTAATTAATTTTCCAAAAGAAATTTAATCCCATGAAAAATATAAACAATAACAAAATAGGTTTATCTCCAAATTTTGTATAGAAGGTCTTATCGGATGAAAAATTGGGGAAAACTACTTTATTTTGCTCCACATTTAAATCTAAAAGTTGAATTATTTTCCCATCGTCTTTAACTAAACCCGAAGGACCAGTGTTTGATACAAGTAGATTATCTTTTTTATTTTCAATACTTCTCAATCTTGCCAAAGATAGGAATTGATTATAAAGCTTAATTGGATAGGGATCTAAATTTGCTGAAGTTATTATTAGTTTTGCACCGCTATTAATAGCCTTTCTTATTTTCAATCCATCACTAATTTCATAACAAATAGCCACTGCTAGAGGTTGTGTAAATTTAGGATCAAACAATCTTGAATCAGGGCCAGGTTGAATTCCTCCTACAGCAGATAATCCCCTTGAAAAACTATCTAGAAATCTAGGTGTTTTTTCACCTAATGGAACAAGTCTATGTTTATCTATAAATGAGGTAAAAGATTTATCTCCAATTTTAAATCCGAGTAAAGAACTTCTTAACTCATTATTAGAATTTCTGAAACCTCCTGCCAAGGTATTAACCTTAAAGCCTTTAGATAAATAAAAATTACTATTTAAAGTCCCTTCAGGAGCAACAAGAAGTTTCACTTTGTTTGATAAAGCATACCTTTGAGCTATAGATATCTTTTCTTCAATAAATTCATCATTTATTTTTAATTTTTCTCTTGTTGGTATATTAGTTTGCCAAATAGCTACTGGATATTCATAAATTCTTTTAATTGGAGTTGTTAAACTTCCAAATAAATGTAAGAGAATAAAAACCAAAAGTCCTAAAAGAAATATTTTTTTAAAGTAAAGTTTTCTTTCCAATCTACCTTGAATATAAAAAATCCAAAATCCAATCAATATTTGTATTACGCATAAACCACTTGCACCAATCCATCTTGCTAAACCAGCAAGATAAATATCACCTGGGATAAGACTCTCTCCTAAACCTATCCAAAAAAAAGGTGTTTGAGAAAGTATCAATTCACCAATACCCCAAGTCAAAGATAAAAAAAATACTTTAACTGTTAAAGATAATATTTTCATTTTGAAAACATCTTCTTTCCAGAGAATGATTTTAACTAACAATCCCCATAAATAAACTAATATCCCACCCAAAAAAGAGCAAAATAATAATATTAAAATGGTAATTATTAAACTTGTAAGCCATGAAAACCCAAGCCATGTCAATGGATGAAGATCATAAAGCCAAGAATGACTTATCAAGATAAAGAAAAAACCCCAACAAAAATTTGCTATTCTCCTTTCACTTCCCTTCCATAAAATAAATAATGATATCGGCATAAAAATCAGCCAAAAATGAGTTGAAACTGAAATTCCTCCTAAAATCCCTCCTAAACAAGGGTAAAAATATTGTCTTAGACTTTTAAGTTGAGTTGGGATTAACAATCTAAAATTACGAAATTAAATTTATAATCACCCATTTATTGTACCTTCATTCTGTAAACTAAGTTTTAGTAACTTTCAAAATTTAAGTGAAAGAAGTCTTTATCAGTTTTGCAGTTTTTGTTTTTTGCGTTTCATTAACTCTTTTCAGTCAATTTAATTCACCTCAAGTTGTTAATGCTGCCGAATCAGAAACTCAGTCAGTTCAAAGAACACCTGTTGCAAAATCATCAAATGTCTCAAATAATAATTTATTTGAACTAGACCCATCTGATCCAAATCCTATACTTTTCGCTATGGCAGAAGAAACACTATCAAACAACAATTCAAGGACTACAGAAAGTGGTTTAATTATTGCAGATATCGTAAACGGGGAAGGAGATGAGGCTAGTGCTGGGCAAACAGTTACTGTAAATTACACAGGGACACTAGAAGACGGGACACAATTTGATACCAGTATCGGCAGAGCTCCATTCAGTTTTCCCTTGGGTGCTGGACGAGTAATAAAAGGTTGGGACGAAGGTGTAGCAGGCATGAAAGTTGGAGGCAAAAGAAAATTGACCATACCTCCGGAACTTGGATACGGATCAAGAGGAGCTGGAAATGTAATACCTGCTAATGCGACTTTAATATTTGAAGTTGAATTATTAAAAGTCAATTAAATTAAGTAAGAAAAATATCTAAGACTTTTCAATTTAGTTAATCTCCAAGTAATATATATACAACACCAAATATTTGAAATGTTAAGTAAATTCTTCAATTCTTTTCTAGATAAAAAATCCCCAATGACAGTTCATGCTCACTGCGATGGTCCTTGTGGTGTTTACGACCCAGCATCTACGAGAGTTGCAGCTGAAGCAGTTTTATCAATGACAAAAAAACTTATTGCATTAGAAGCCCCTTCTAGCACTGATTCAGCAGAGTGGGCTACATACAGTAATACATTTTCTAGATATGTTGCAGTTAAAGAAGAGCAAGCAAAAGAAACAAAGAAAGAGATTTTAATTTTGTGGACAGATTACTTTAAACCAGTTCACTTAGAAACTTATCCAGACCTACATGAAACCATTTGGAAGGCGGCAAAATTATGCAGTGCATGCAAAGTTAATATTGACTTAGCCCAAGCTGAAGAACTCATGAGTTATGTAGAAAAAATTCATAATATTTTCTGGGCTTCAAAAGGAAGATCAGACGCTTTTGTAAAAGCTAGTTAGTCAGAGTTATTTTCAAAAGTTTTTTTGATTTTATTTTATTTTTTTTAGGTTTAAGAAAAACCGCGATTATTAGTGGTGAATCTATGTTTCCTTACCTAAAAGATGGTGACATTGTATTTTTTAAAAAATATAAAAAAAATAAATCAATACTTAAAAATCGACAAATAGTTATTTTTAATCATCCAATTAAAAATAAAAACCTAATAAAAAGGATAAATTCAGTAAATCAAAATAACGTTGAGGTTATTGGCGACAATATTGAATTTAGCGAAGATAGTAATAAATTTGGATTAATCAATAACGAAAAAATAATTGGGATTGTCACCTCTAAATTAATTATTCCTAAATTAAAAAATTTTTTAATTCAAAAAAACAGAAGCACTTCTTTGAATCCAAAATAATCCCAAAGAAAAGGAAAGCCCTCCTGCTACAGCTATTAATCTTTTAATAAATTTTTGACTTGCTTTAAAGGTAGTAAAAGATATTAAACAAGTAAAAAGATTCATACTTATGAGTGAACCAATCAAATATGAAATCAAATATAAGCAAGCGCTTGTTAAAGGTAGTGCTAAAGCAGGAAGAACTGCAAGAAAATGTGAACCTCCAGCTATACCGTGTAGCAAGCCTAAACCAGTTAAAGCATGTGAGTGCTTATTATTATTTTTTTGTTCCTTAACATGAAAGTGAAAGTGGCGATGGGCTATTCCGTTCTCATGCTTATGGGAATGCGAGTGGATACTTAATTGAAAAGAATTTTTTATAGCAAATACTCCAACAATTAGAAGTGAAATTCCAACTAGGAATTCGGCAATACTAGAAAATTTGTTTAATGGCGTAATATCCTTAATAAAAATCGTTAGAAAAGTTAACAAGAGGACTCCTGAAGAATGTCCTAAGCCCCATGAGAAACTATTTTTAAGAGCTTTTTGGGGATTATTAATCGCTGCTGGTGCCATTGCAATTAGATGATCAGCGCCACTAACTACATGCACAAATCCTGCGAATATACCTGTTAAAATTACAGCCTGCATATATATTCAGTACAACTCTGTTTATAAAATTTTATAGCACGATATGAAGTCAATATTAAATTGAGTTAAATAATTTCTTGAAAGATTGTTCAATATCAGTTTCTCTCATAAAAGTTTCACCAATTAATACTCCCTTGATTCCAATAGATCTAAGCGATTCTAAATCTTCGACACAATTAATTCCAGATTCACTTATGGGAATAATATTTTGTTTTAAAAATATATCTGCATACGTATGCATCAATTCTATTGATGTTTTTAAATCCGTTTTAAAAGTCTTTAAGTCCCTATTATTTATTCCAATCAAATTAAAAGATTTTAACTTTAGAATCCTTTCTAATTCATTAGAGTTATGGACTTCAACAAGAACACTCATCTTTAAATTATCAGCTATTTTCTTTAAATAAATTAAATCGTCATCACTTAAAATCGCAGCGATTAATAATATTGCATCAGCACCAGATACCCTTGCTTTATAAATCTGATAAGCAGAAATAATAAAATCTTTGCAGAGTAGAGGGAGATTAGTTGATCTCCTTACAGTTTCGAGTATTTCATAACTACCTTGAAAAAACCTTTTATCGGTAAGTACTGAGATACATGATGCACCCAATCCTTCATAACAAATTGCTATGTTATCAGGGTTAAAATCTTTTCTAATAACTCCCTTACTCGGACTAGCTTTTTTTATTTCAGCAATAACTCCTGGTTTTATTTTTGACTCCAAAATATTTTTATAAAAATCTTTGGGAGTAGGAAGTTTTTCAATCTTTTTGATGAGATCTTCTAAAGAGACTATTTTTTTAAAATTCTTAATTTCAATATCCTTGTGCCATACAATTTCTTCCAGAATATTTTTTGCTTGAGCTTCTCTATGAGGGACAGCATATTCTAAATTTTCTACCCTTACTGTTGGATTTGGTGGCCTGCGTCTTATCTCCATTAATTTTAGAAATTATTTTATTTGAGAAGCCGCTTGTTTATATGCGACCTCAACTACTTCACTAAGAGTAGGATGAGTATGAACTTCTTTAGATAATTCAATTACATCTTGGTTTCTTGAAATAGCGTTCGAAATTTCTTGAATTAAATCAGCTGCATGTAATCCAAAAATATGAGCACCTAATACTTTCCCATTATCTTTGTTGAAAATCAACTTTAGCAATCCATCACTCTCCAATTCAGCCAATGCTTTTGAATTAGCCTTAAAGAAACTTTTGACAACTCCCAAAGTAAAATTTTCTTTTGTAGATATCTCTTTGGCTTCAACTTCAGAGAGACCAACTGAACTTATCTCTGGGTGAGTAAAGGTTGCTGCTGGGATACTTTTATAGTTAATTTCGACATTACCACCACAAATATTATCAACAGCAATAGTACCCTGCGCTGCAGCTGTATGGGCAAGCATTAGTTTGCCCGTTACATCTCCAACAGCCCAAATGTTAGGTATTAGTTCATCACCATTCTTAACTCTCATTTGATCATCTACAGGAATGAAGCCTTTTACTGTTTCGATACCAACCGACTCAAGATTTAAGTTATTACTATTAGGACTTCTGCCAGTTGCGACTAGTACAGCGTCAACTTCTAAAGTTTCTACAACTTCCTTAGATTTTGCATCAGTCAGTTCTATTTTTACAGGGCATCCAGGTGTTATTTTTGTCGCAAAGACATTTGATTTTGTTTCTATATCTCTTGCTTGAATAAGATTTTTCTTAGCAATTTTAGTGATGTCTGGATCAAATGTTGGCATAATATTCTCTAAAGCCTCGATCATGGTAACTTCACAACCAAGCGCGGTATAAACATCAGCAAATTCTAGACCTATATATCCGCTTCCAATAATTGCTATCCATCTTGGGAGCCACTCAAGTTTAACCGCATCATCGCTAGTAAATACGGTCCTATTATCCAAAGTTATTCCACGGGGCACAAAAGGAGAAGAGCCTGTTGCTATAACAATATTCTTACATGTGAAAATTTTATCAATTCCGTTTTTATCTCTTACACCTACTTTTTGATTTCCTTCAATTCTTCCAATGCCCAAAATAATTTCAACTCCACTCCTTTTAAGAGTTTTTGTTAAATTTTCTCTAACATTTAAAACTAAATTATTTGCATGATCTGCAATTTTTGATCTCTCGAACCTTACTGGTGAAGCATGAATACCAAATTTAGCTAAATGTTCATAATTAGCTATTTCTCTAACTTTTCCACTTGCAGCCAAAAGAGCTTTAGATGGAACACAACCCTTGTTAACACAAGTGCCTCCCATATCAGAAGACTCTACTATTGCGACTTTCAGTCCTTTAAAAGCAGCATGTTTAGCGGCATCAAAACCTCCATATCCTGCTCCTATTACGATTAAATCAAAATCAAAACTTGAATCAGTCACTTTTTATTTATTTATTTAGATGTGTATGCGACTCTTTTTCGTTCTAGTAATAACGGAACAGCAACACAAGCCACATTCAATGATTCTACAATCTCGCAATGCGGAATTGTAATTGTTTCATTAAAAGCTTCTTGAATTTTTTTATGAATACCTTGGCCTTCATTACCCAAAATTAATGCTGTACGTCTAGACCAATCAACCTCCCAGTAAGGTTTTGAAGGTTTTTTTGAACTCTCATTATTGCTACTAGTAGAGAAAATCTTAAATCCTACATTTGATAATTCAGACAAAGACTTAAGTAAAGAATTTAATATTTCTTCTTCAATGCCATCAAATCTTAAAAATGGCAGATGAAAAACTGCGCCTGAGGATGCTCTTAATACCTTTTGGCCTAATGGGTGCGCACCTCCAGCTAAAAAAATTGCATTAACACCCGCAGCTAAAGCTGTTCTAAATAGATTACCCATATTCCCAGGATCTTGAATTCTGTCGAGAACAAGAACAAAATCATCTTTTCTATTATATTGATAATTAGGTATTGCTGAAATCTCTACTAAAGCTGCTATCCCATCTGGATTAATTGTTGAAATCGCAGATGCCAAGACTTCCTCTGAGACAATATTTATTAATGACTCTTCAAATTTTTTGCTTAGATTTTGATTCTTTCTTAGCCATTTTTCGGTAACTAAAATCTTAGAGGGATTTTTTCCAGACTTCAGCAATTCTTCAATGAGATGTGTACCCTCTATGCAAAAAAAGTCTTGATCTTTTGGAGATGATCCTCTTTTAAATGATCTAAATCTTTTAACTAGATTGTTGTTTTTACTAGTTATTTTTAAAAAAGTATTTTCTATGAGTATTTTAAAAAATTTGTTATCAACTATATTTTAAGCACATAAATATTTTGATCAATTATTTATTAAATTTTTATTTCCCAAGAAATCAAAAAATACATTTTCACTTTTAATTAATATTCATGACGTTACATAGGGTGGACTTAATATTATTAGTTTGTCATGATGAATCTAATAAATTAAGTCTTAATGATTTGCGGAAGCAAAACGAAGTCATATCTTAAATCGCAAAATTTAAAGATTCTTGGCCAAGGCAAGTTAAATGGAATAGTTGAAATAAGTGGTGCGAAGAATTCCGCCTTAGTTTTATTAGCCTCATCATTGCTGACTAATGAAAAAATAATTCTTGAAAATGTACCTTTTCTCACTGATATTGAAAAGATGGGGAATATCTTAAAGAATTTAGGAGTGAATTTATTTCGTAAAAACAACCAACTAGAAATAGATCCAACAACTATTTCGATTAAAGAACTTCCATATGAACTTGTTAAAGGATTAAGAGCTAGTTTCTTTTGTATAGGTGCACTATTAACTAAATTTGGAGAAGCTCAAGTACCGTTGCCAGGTGGATGCAATATTGGTTCAAGGCCAATAGACGAGCACATTAATGGATTAATCGCACTAGGAGCAGACATTATTATTGAAAAGGGAATTGTAAAGGCAAAAACAAGGGGGAACAAAAATATACTTCATGGCACTCATATTAAATTAAATTGTCCAAGTGTAGGTGCGACTGAAACTTTAATAATGGCGGCTTCTTTAGCCAAAGGAAGAACTACTATTGAAAATGCTGCTAGAGAGCCTGAAGTTCAAGATTTATGCCAAATGCTTAATAAAATGGGGGCAAAAATTTATAACTCCGGTAAAGAAACAATTATTATTGATGGTGTTAATAAGCTTGGTGGATGTACCCATAAAGTAATTCCAGACCGAATAGAAGCTGGAACTTTTCTAATAGCTGCTGCTGCAACTTCCTCTTCAATAACAATTTCTCCAGTAATCCCTCATCATCTTGAAGCTGTCACTAATAAGCTTCAAGAGAGTGGGAGTAAAATTACGATTAAAGGTAATTCGATTTCTATCAAGAGTAAAGAGATTAAAGGAGTAGATCTTGAAACAGCTCCTTTCCCAGGCTTTCCTACTGATTTGCAGGCACCATTTACAACTCTAATGACAATCGCAAATGGTGAATCAAAGATAACTGAAACAATTTTCGAAAACAGAATGAATCATATTTATTTACTTAATGAAATGGGCGCCAGTATAAAACTAAACAAAAACGTAGCTCACATCAAAGGTGTTAAAACAATTAGTGGGATGAATCTAGTTGGCTCAGATTTAAGGTCATCAGCTGCATTAATAATTGCAGGAATCATCGCAAAAGGTAGTAGTGATTTCTATGGATTAGAACATCTAGATAGAGGTTATGAAAATTTCGAATTAAAACTAAAAAATTTAGGTGTAAAAATAATAAGAGAGATCAGTAAAAATACTTTTGAGGAGAATGGATATAAAATTGAACCAAGATCTGAAAATCTTTCAAAACTCGAAGCAGCTTAGTCTTTTCCAAATATATTTTTAAACTAAGAAAGTTGATTCAAACGTAAGCAATATTGATAAGTGAAATACAACCCAAAAATAATATAAACAAAACTAGAAAGCGATTAGACCAAATTTTATTTAAACCATTAAATTTGAATTCGTTCATGCCCAAGTTCCGTTATTAGATCCGAATGTTGTAAGTATAGTTACTGCAATAAAAAGATAAGGGACAAATTTAAAGGATAATTTTTTAGCTTGAGTTTTAGACATTTGCTTTTTTTTCAAATATAACACAATATTACTAATCATGAAGCTATCTTCTTTCAAAAAAGACTTTTAAGCGCATATAATCACAAAAATGTATCAGAAATGTTTAAATTTTCTTTTTCTCCTCATTTCTTGTCAGCAAATGCAATAAATAATTCTATGTTTTTATCGAAAAGATTAACTATTAACAAAAGTTATCTTGATAACTGTTCCTTGACCAAAACAATAGTCAATAAATTGATTTTTGTTATAATAAAAAAGTTCATTTTTTCAAAAGCCTTGGGAGCGTGGTGGAATTGGTAGACGCACCGCACTCAAAATGCGGCACCTTCGGGTATGTCGGTTCAAGTCCGACCGCTCCCACTTTAATGAATACTTATAGTCGATTCGATATATCTTTCAAAAAAGGAAAAGGTTGTTGGCTATGGGACAAAACAGGTAAAAGGTATCTTGATGCAGTCGCTGGTATAGCAACTTGTAGTCTTGGACATAGCGACAGAGTTTTAAGAAGAAGGTTATCAACTCAACTAAAAAAGATTCAGCACATTTCTAATCTCTACAACATTGAAGAACAAGAACAATTAAGCAGAACTTTAACGAATATGAGTTGTGCTAAAAGCGTCTTTTTCTGTAATAGTGGTGCTGAAGCAAATGAATCAGCAATTAAATTAATTAAAAAATATGGCAATAAAACAAATAAAGGTAAAGAATCAATTATTCTCGCAGCAGAATCCAGCTTCCATGGAAGGACGCTTGCAACCTTGAGTGCCACTGGACAACCAAAATATCAAAAAGGTTTCGAACCAATGATTCAAGGGTTCAAATTTTTTAAATTTAACAATTTTGATTCGGTAAAAAAATTATTTGAAGAGTGTGAAAATAATGATCAAAAAATTTCTGGAGTTTTAGTTGAACCAATACAAGGCGAAGGCGGCGTAATTCCTGGAAGTAAAATATTTTTTAAAAGCCTGAGACAGATATGTGATAAATATAATTCTCTTCTCATTTTAGATGAGGTCCAAAGTGGAGTAGGTCGAACTGGGAAAATGTGGGGTTATGAGAATTTAGGAATTGAACCTGATGGTTTCACCCTTGCTAAAGGATTAGGAGGAGGTCATGCAATTGGAGCATTATTGGTAAAAGAAAAAGCCAACATTTTTTCTCCAGGTGATCATGCAAGCACTTTTGGAGGGAACCCATTCGCTTGTAAAGCTGCCCTAACTGTATTAGAAGAAATAAATAGAAGAAATATTATCAATAATGTTTATCTAAGAGGGGAACAATTAAGTGCTGGGTTTGAAGAATTGTCAAAAAAATTTCCAAATATTATTAGCGGGAAAAGAGGTTTAGGTTTAATACAAGGTCTTGTGATCAATGATGATTATGCTGATGCAAAAAAAATTACATTAAAAGCATTTGATAAAGGATTACTGGTAGTTCCTGCAGGAGGAAATGTTGTAAGGATTGTCCCACCATTAGTTATTTCTCGAAGAGAAATTAATATTCTTTTGGATAAGCTAAATTCAATTTTTGAAGAGTTATAGCAATTAAAATTTTGAAAAATGCAAATTTTAAAACTTTTGAATTATTATCTCCTAAATATGAAAGGGATAATATCAAGTTAGGTTTATCAAGAATTAAAAAAGCACTTCAAGAACTTGGTAATCCTTGCATGAATATCCCTGCGATACAAATTATTGGAACCAATGGGAAAGGATCAATCGCGGCATATTTAGAAAGTATACTTTTTGAAGCTAAAAGGAATTTCGGTGTAACGACATCTCCTCATCTTTTGGATGTATGCGAGAGGATTAGAGTTAATAAAAAAAATATTAATAAAACTGATTTTGAAAAAATCTATAGATTAATAGAAAAAAATTTTTCAACATTTGAATTAACTCCTTTTGAAAAGATCATTTGCTGCGCACTACATTTTTTTGACCATCAAAAAGTTGAATTACTGATTCTTGAAGCTGGCTTAGGGGGACGATTAGACGCAACAACAGCCCATAAATTTAGACCAATCATTGCTATTGGGAATATTGGCTTAGACCATAAAGAATTTCTTGGAGATACGATTGAAAAAATTGCCGAAGAAAAATTAGCAGTTATTGAAAAAAACTCAATTGTCATCTCATGCAATCAAAATAGTCAAGTTAAAAATTTAATAACCAAAAAAGTTAAAGAGGTAGGAGCAGAAATTATTTGGAAAGATTCAATTTCAAACAGCTATGAACTTGGATTAAAAGGAATTTTTCAAAAGCAAAATGCTTCAGTAGCTGTTGGAGCAATTGAAGCGCTGAATAATTTGGGATTCAATATAAAAGAAAAACACATATCTGAAGGTCTTAAAAAGACAACTTGGAACGGAAGGCTAGAAATAATAAATTATTTCAACAAAGAAATTCTTGTAGATTGTGCGCATAATTATCCTGCTGCAAAAGCACTCTCTTATGAGCGAAGCAATTGGGAGAACGAAGATAAAGGAATTTATTGGATTTTAGGTATCCAAAGACAAAAAGATATTTACGCAATATTAAAAACACTTCTAAAGAAAAATGATCGCTTATTACTTGTGCCAGTTCCAAACCAACCTAGTTGGCAATTAAATGATCTCTCTCAGATTAAAGAAATTGACTTTCAAAAAACAATTGAATTTAAAACATTTGAACTTGCCATTGAGTATTTATTTTCCCTGGAAAAATGGCCACCTAATCATCCTGTTCTAACAGGTTCTATTTTTTTAGTTGCTGAATTTATTAAATTTGCGAATAAACAGAAATGTTAAATTTTAAATTGTTCTTTTACTTCCCAACCTTCCAATTTTCCTGGATTTAATAGCCCTTTAGGATCAAATCTTAATTTCGCTTTTACTTGATCTGCATCCACCACTCCGAGACCTCCGCCTTCAACTGTTAAAACATGAGGATTAAAAATAAACGCACCAAGTTTCTTGCAATCTTCCATTATTTCATTTAGTTCTTCTGACCCACTCCACTTTAATACAGGCAAAGCCGCTAATCGCGGTGATCCTTGTTGAGAAACTGCCTCTAAATGCCAAAGAACTTTTTTACCCCATTTTTTTCTAAAAAAATAAATTAATTCTAATTCATTATTAAGCGGCAAAAGCATCTGTAAATACGTCCAATTTTTATCCCTTGACCTCATATGAAGAGTTGTATGATTCCATACGACTTCAGAAATTCCATTAACGAGCTTTTCTTCTTCCCCAAGGAGGGTAGATTCGACTTTAAATTTTTTACAAATTAGCTCAATAGTTTTTATTCCTCCAAGAGTAGATTGAATTAATATCTTGTGACTTCTAGATTTACTTTTAAACCATTTTGGCATTTGATCTACAATTTCTTCTTCAAGAATTGCTCCTAATTTCAGATCAATTGCTGCGCTCGTAAGAGTTTTCAATATTTCTATTGTTTTTTCAAATTCAATACAGTCGATAACTATTGAATACCACTTACGTTTGATATCAGTAGCAAGTAATAAAGAAGTAATTATTCCATTAGTCCCATAAGCATGATTTAGAGGTTCGGATTCTTCAGCATCAAATTTTAATAATTTAGGTTTTTCATTCATCGTTACTGCTTCTAAACCAATAAGATTTCCTGGATCTCTTAAAAATCCCCACCTAATAGACCCAATACCTCCTGATCCACCTGCAATAAAACCTCCGATTGTTGCAGTTTTCCAAGTACTAGGAAGCAATCTCAGTTCCCTTCCATATTTCTCTAATTGTTTATTCAAATCTCCCATAACACAGCCAGACTGTACTTTTACAAAACCTGTATCTGGATCAAATTCTTCTAACTTATTAAAGTGACTCATCTGCATTACAACTCCTTTAAACAATGGGACAGCTTGTCCATAATTACCTGTACCTGAACCCCTTAAAGTAATTGGGATAGAAAATTCCCAACAAATTTCTGCTACTTCCTTTACCGCTTTATGATCTCTAGGTCTTACCACCAAATCAGCAATACATTCGTCTAATTTTTCAGTAAGGATTGGAGAGTAGTTATAGAAATCTTTTGAAAGTCTTTTTACATCGGATTGGCTTTCAATAATCTCTAAGTTTTTGACTTCCCTAAATTTGTCTAAAAATTTAAGAGTATTAGATGTCATTAATAAAATTTCTTGAGTTTTATATAAATTAGTCGATTAGCAATATAAATCGCCTTTTACATATACTTTTCTCTTTAAATCTGTAGAAAAAACATCTGCCCATCTTTGTGCTTCTAAAATTACAAAGTCAGCAGGGCAACCCTTTTTAATTAAACCATCCCATTTTAAATTTAATAATCTGCTTGGAGCTAAAAAAATAGAAGATAAAGTCATTCTCTCCCAGGGATTTAGTTGAAGCATAGGTATCGAGCAAGACAACATATAAAAAGGGTCAAAATTACCAAATGGGTACCAAGGATCTTGAACATTATCACTACCAAGAGATACATCCACATGTGATTTTTGTAATTGCTTTATTGGCGCAACTGGTCTTTTCAATGAAGTAGTTTTATTACTTCGATTGAGCAGCCAAAAATTTGTTAGGGGTAAGGCAATAACTTTAATATTTTTCTCAGCCATTTTTTCGCCTAAATTTAAAATCTCTCTATTACTTAAAGAAATAAGACTACTCAAATGACTACAAGTGATCGGAATACTATTAATTTTTAAATTTTCGATTGTTTCTAATAAAACTTTTATTCCCGCTCCAGGTTCAATAATTGATTCATCTATATGCAAATCAATTTCTAATTTATATTTACTCGCAAGAAAAAGCATCTTTGCTAGAAATTTGCTTGTATTATTTTTATTGAAAGGGGGTACAATAACACCTCCTAAAATGCCTCCATTAGAGGAAAATGTTTTTGCCAAATCTTCTCCATCAGTTGTATCCCAGAATTCCAATGGAGCTAGAGCAACGTATTGTAAAGTTAACCCAGATGAAAATTTTTTTTGTAATTTAAAAAGTTCAATCCAAATATCAATAGATTGACCTTTATATGTATCAATATGACTTCTAATTGCTCGGTATCCATTTTTTATGGCAAGTTTTAATGATTTCTCAACTCTTTCGAGAACCTTATCTGTAGTTCTAGTTTTATGTTCTTCAAGATTTGCTGATAATGCTCCTCCATAGTTTGATTCCAGATTAGGAAAGTCTGCCCATGTAAAAGATTTATCAAAATGCGAATGCGTTTCAACAAATCTTGGGAATAAAATATTTTTTGGTTTTGTAACTTTATTTTTTAAGGGTTTTAACTCAGAAACAAATCCATCCTCCCAACTAATGGAAACTGAACATAAATCCTCTACATCGATAATGAGGTTATTTATATCTTCTATTAAACAAAGGCTTCTGGGAATAAGAACCTCAGCTGTGTCGGAATTACTCAAATTTTTAAATTTTCTTTTATTTTAAATCATAGGAAAACTTTACTGAATTAGAAAATAATTCAAATTTCAGTAAAAGATAAAAATAACTATGAAAAATTCCCCTTGAGTTGTTAAATTTATAAATGTGAGGCGGGCGTCGCCAAGTGGTTAAGGCAGCGGCTTGTGGCGCCGCTATTCGGGGGTTCGAATCCCCTCGCTCGCCCTCAAAAAAATTGCAGCAAAATTATTTAACTTGTAATTTTGAATTAAAGAATCATAAAAAATTTCTAGCAAAGTGCTAACAAAAACAAAACCAGAAGGAAAAAAATTTCAAAAGAATTCAACTATTAGCAGTTATTGGATAACCACATTTGGATGCCAAATGAACAAGGCTGATTCTGAGAGAATGGCTGGGACATTAGAGAAAATGGGATACATCAGAGCAGATAATGAATTAAATGCCGATTTGGTCTTGTACAATACATGCACTATTAGAGATAATGCGGAACAAAAAGTTTATAGCTTTCTAGGAAGACAAGCAAAAAGAAAGCATAAAACACCAAGCTTAAAACTTGTTGTTGCAGGTTGCCTTGCTCAGCAAGAGGGAGAGTCCTTACTGAGAAGAGTCCCTGAACTTGATCTGGTTATGGGGCCCCAACATGTAAATAATCTTGAGAATCTTCTTGGGAAAGTTGATTTAGGAAATCAAGTTGCTGCCACAGAAGAAACCTTCATTTCGGAAGATATAACAAGTGCCAGAAGAGAAAGCTCTATTTGTGGCTGGGTTAATATCATATATGGATGTAATGAAAGATGTTCATATTGTGTAGTCCCCTCTGTTAGAGGAAAAGAGCAATCAAGATATCCAAACGCGATTAAAAATGAGATCCAAAAATTAGCTGATGATAATTTTAAAGAAATTACTCTTTTGGGTCAGAATATTGATGCTTATGGTAGAGACCTTCCAGGAACTACAAAAGAGGGGAGAAAGGAGAATACTCTAACTGATCTTTTGTATTATATTCATGATGTTAAAGGAATTCGCAGAATAAGATTTGCTACTAGTCATCCAAGATATTTTTCAAAAAGGTTGATTCAAGCTTGTTATGAACTAGATAAAGTATGTGAACATTTCCATATTCCCTTCCAAAGTGGAAATAATGAAATTTTAAAGCAAATGTCCAGAGGATACACTATCAAAAAATATAAAAATATTATCGAGAATATAAGATCATTAATGCCAGATGCATCAATCACAGCTGACGCAATAGTTGCTTTCCCAGGAGAAACCGAACAACAATATCAAGATACATTAAAGCTAATATCAGAAATTGGCTTTGATCAAGTGAATACAGCAGCATACTCTCCAAGACCAAACACACCTGCAGCAGTATGGGCGAATCAACTTTCTGAAGAAGTGAAAAAAGCTAGATTGCAGGAAATTAATGATTTGGTCGAGAAAACTGCTAGGAGTAGAAATCAAAGATACATCAACAATATCGAAAGTGTTTTAATTGAAGGTTTAAATCCAAAAAATTCCTCGCAAATTATGGGTAGAACTAGAACAAATAGATTAACTTTCGTAGAGATCCCCAAAAACATTAATTTTAATTATGCATTGGGAGATGAGATAGATGTCAAAATAAACGAAGCAAGACCTTTTTCTTTAACAGGAGAACTTTATTTATAATCTTTTTAAATGATAGGGGGGCAAAAAAAATGTATTGGTTTAATATTCGGAGGGAATTCCAATGAACATGAAGTATCGATATCCTCTGCAAAAACAGTTTTTCAAGCATTTAATTCAGAAATAAACAAAGAACTCTATACAGTTAAACCCTTTTACATAAACAAATATGGAGATTGGCTTGATAGTGATGATTCAGAAAAAATCCTAATTGGTGAAATTGAAAACAATAAAACAAAAAAACAAGGAATTTTTAATCAAGAAAAAATTAACTTCCTTCAAGGAATTGAATTTCAAAATGTTGATGTATGGTTTCCTCTCTTACATGGATTTAATGGAGAAGACGGATCAATTCATGGCTTACTTAGATTTACAAAGAAACCTTTAGTCGGATGTGGAATTATTGGCTCTGCACTAGGAATGGATAAAATATTGATGAAAACAATTTTCTCAAATCTTAAACTTCCACAAGTTAATTATCTAGTTTTTCAAAATGAAGACCTCAACGATGAGGAAGTAAAAAATAAAATAATTAATGAAATTTTAAAAAAATTAAATTTTCCTGTTTTTGTTAAACCATCAAACTCTGGATCATCTCTTGGCATCTCCAAAGTTATAAATGAATCAGAAATATTACAAGCATTAGAAAAGGCTCGGGGAATAGATCCAAGAATCTTAATAGAGGAAGGTTTAGAGGTAAGGGAGATTGAATGCGGAATAATTGGGAATTCAAAACTCTTAACCTCTGAGATAGGCGAGGTAATTTACGAAAGTGATTGGTATGATTACGATTCAAAATATCACTCAAATAATAAAATAATTATCCCAGCCGACATAGATTCTAAAATCGCAAAAGAAATTAAAGACATTGCTATTAAAAGTTGTAGAGCACTAAGTATTTTCGGTTTTGCAAGAGTAGATTTTTTTATAGAAAAATCTTCAAATAAAATTTTGCTAAATGAAATAAATACAATTCCTGGTTTTACAAAAAACAGTATGTTTCCAATGCTTTGGGAAGCTTCAGGTTTAAAAATTGAACAACTTGTGGCTAAACTGGTACAAATATCTCTAGGTTTGTAATTTAAATCAAATGTTGCATGGACTACTTTGGTTGCCATTACTTTTAATCTTCATTTTACTAACTGCACTTGGATGGTTAGAAAGAAGAAGGCAAAATCTTTTTAGAAGTTGGGCGAGTGATTCTGAACTGTGCAAGTTAGATAGTTCATGTGCAGCGTCTTTGAAAGATGGGGAGTTGAAGTGGAGCGCATTTGAAGCTGGTAAATTCGAAGAAAAAGATTGTTTTACAATCAAGAAACTGGAATTAGTTGAGTTAATGGCACTAACTTCAGGAGAAGCTCCTTTAACAAGTGAATCTCAAGGTAAGTGCAGGTTGAGATTAGTAGGGGGTGGTAAAGAGATGGATGTACCATTTTCAGATGCAGAGCAAGCGAGAGAATGGATGGATCAACTGATGGAAAAAGCTCGATGTGATTTGTGAAAAACCAAAAAGGAATCAAAAATAGAAGCTTTTTTTTACTAATTTCATTTTTATTTTTAACAAGCTTATTAAGCATAAAAACCCTCAAAAAAGTTGATACAGAGGACATTAGAATTTCTGGTAGTGAATTATTTTCGCAGAATGATGTGGTAAAAAATTCATCTTTAAATTTTCCGATCCGATTAATTTTTGTTGAAACTAATTTATTAGAAAAAGAGTTAAAACAAAATTTATCTCTCAAGAATGTCTCGGTAAACAGAGAGTTATTTCCTTTTGGTTTGAAAGTTCATATAAATTCAAGAACTCCAATAGCTTACGGTGAGAGAGTTGCAAACGAAGAAAAAATATTAGGCTTCATTGATAAAGATGGAATTTTTATAAATAAACAAAATGTGGATGAAAAGAAATTGAATAAATTAACCATACAAGTTTTTGGATGGAAAGAAAAATTTAAAAAAATATTATCTGAAATTTTCATCGCTATAGAGAATTATGAATTAGAAATAGTTAAAATAACTTTTTCATCCGATGGATTTCTAACTGTTGAGGAAGAAGATTTAAAAACGATATTCTTAGGATTTAAGCCAAATTTAATCAACTATCAATTACAAATAATCAATAATCTTAAAAGTGAATTTAAGAAAAACAGCTTTTCAAAAAAAATAGATAATATTGATCTTACTAACCCAGATAAACCAAAAATAAAAGTGTTCAAACCCTAATATTTGAAAAAGGGTTCTGAGTAATTTTTTTTTATTATTGTAGTGTTGATATGGGTTTTGCATTTAAACAAAATATTTAATAAATAAATATTTTTAGGATTTTCCTCAACAAATTCCTACAGATGACCTCAGTAAGTTCATAATGCACCCAATACTAGTATTAGATTCCTATTAAGAGATGAGCTTCGGTAACAATCCAAACTTTGATCAATCGAGAGAAATCCTTCCAAGCCAAAGCGCCAAAATAGAAGTTATTGGTGTTGGTGGTGGTGGCAGTAATGCAGTCAACAGAATGATAAATAGTGATTTAGAAGGTGTATCATTTAGAGTCCTCAATACCGATGCACAAGCCCTTATACAATCTTCTGCGGAGAGTAGAGTGCAACTTGGACAAAACCTCACTAGAGGTTTAGGTGCTGGTGGCAATCCAAGTATTGGGCAAAAAGCAGCCGAAGAATCCAAAGAAGAGCTTCAACAAGCTTTAGAGGGATCTGATTTAGTTTTTATAGCCGCTGGAATGGGTGGAGGAACTGGTACAGGTGCTGCTCCTGTTGTTGCAGAAGTAGCCAAACAAAGTGGTGCTCTAACAGTAGGTATAGTAACCAAACCATTTTCTTTTGAAGGAAAAAGAAGAATGCGTCAAGCAGAGGAGGGGATCGCAAGACTAGCTGAAAACGTTGATACTCTTATAGTTATTCCAAATGACCGATTAAAAGACGTTATAGCAGGAGCTCCCCTTCAAGAAGCATTTAGGAATGCTGATGATGTTCTAAGGATGGGCGTCAAAGGCATTAGTGACATAATTACTTGCCCGGGATTAGTTAATGTTGATTTTGCAGACGTAAGATCAGTTATGACTGAAGCTGGCACTGCTCTTCTCGGAATAGGTATAGGTTCAGGAAGATCGAGAGCTATAGAGGCAGCACAGGCAGCAATGAATAGTCCTTTATTAGAAGCAGCTAGAATTGATGGAGCTAAAGGCTGCGTTATAAATATTACTGGTGGCAAAGACATGACTTTAGAAGATATGACCTCCGCATCTGAAATTATTTATGATGTTGTTGATCAAGAAGCAAATATTATTGTTGGTGCAGTGGTCGATGAGGCAATGGAAGGGGAAATACAAGTTACTGTAATTGCTACAGGATTTGAAACAACCCAACCATTAAACCAGCAAAGAATAAAAAACAGATTATCTAATCAACCCTTATATAATTATTCCGACAATAAAGAATCTGGAGCAAGTATTCCTGAGTTTTTGAGATTAAGGCAAAATAAAAAAGATATAGGTTAAAAGGTAAAATAGAGTGACTCGGTTATCTCGCCTGCCTCAAGCATCCCTTGTGGCTGCTACCTTCCGGTCCTGACCAGGTTTAGGCGTTAAAACCGCGAAAGGCCGAGTCAGAATCATATTAGCAATTCTTGATTAAAAAAGATACATAAATTTATTATGTTACCTTCAGAACTAGTTAATTATAAAAAAAAATCTCGCAAAATCATTGCACTAACTGCATGGGACTCAATATCAGGATCTATTGCAGAACAAGCAAATGTTGATCTCGTACTAGTAGGAGATTCATTAGCAATGGTCTGCTTAGGATACAAATCGACATTGCCATTAACTTTAGAAAACATAATTTATCATACTAATGCTGTTTCAAGAGGATTTAAGAAAAAAATTGAGGAACAACCTTTAGTCATTTCAGATATGCCTTTTCTGACTTACCAATGCGGTGAGGATAAAGCTGTTGAGTATGCAGGAAAAATCATTCAGAGCACTTATGCAAAAGCTGTAAAAGTAGAAGGAGCTGAACCAGAAATACAAAAAGTTATTTCTAGATTAATAAGGATGGGAATCCCTGTTATGGGTCATATAGGTCTTACACCACAAAGCTATCTAAATATTGGATTAAAAAAACAAGGAGAAAGCTTAGCAAGCCAAGAAAAAATTAAGAAAGAGGCTTCAATACTTCAAGAATTAGGATGTTTTTCAATAGTTCTTGAACATATTCCTGATTTGCTTGCTAAAGAAATACAAAATTCTTTAACAATTCCCATAATAGGTATCGGTGCAGGTAATCATTGCGATGGGCAAGTAAGAGTTACTGCAGATTTGTTAGGCCTCAATGATGATCAACCGCCATTTTGCCAACCAATAATACAAGGAAAGAAATTATTTACGGATAAATTAAAAGAATGGGTAGATTATGAAAGACTTAATTAATCTCATCCCACCACCTAAACATAGAGACAAGAACTTGATTGCTTAGTTCCATACCAATAGGCTCACTTAAAAAGAATCTATTTCCCTTTCTTACTAATAGTCCACTTTCAAGAAATCTTTCCCATTTTTCAAGTAATTTACTGAAGTTGCTTTCAAATTTTTTGTTTTCCCAGTTTTGTTCTTTAAACAATTCTTTGATATCTACACCCTCTTTGAGTCTTAATCCCAACATTATTTTTTCATCAAGTTCTTTATAGACAAACTCCTTATTAGTTAGGGATAAATCTAAATTAAGTTCGCATTGCCTAATTACCCATTCTTTATATTCTTTACTAACTCTTGGTCTAGTTAACTTTTCCCCCCAAGGTGAACTGGTGGAACCTTGACCAAAACTCCACCAGCCTAAACCACTCCAATAAACTCTATTATGTCTCGATTGATGTCGCGGAAGGCAATAGTTTGAGATTTCGTATCTTGAATACCCTGCTTTTTTTAAAATTAAATGTGTTGATTCACTATTTCTAAAAGCTTCTTCATCACTTGGGAGTTTTAATTTCCCTAAATTAACTAATTTTTTAAAAACAGTACCATTTTCAATATTTAAATCGTAAATAGATAGATGAGGTGGTAAAAATGTTATTACTTTTTTTAAGTCATCTTGCCATTCTTTAAATCCACTAAGTGGCAAGTTTTGAATTAAATCTAAACTCCAGCTTTTTATTAACCCAGAATCATATTCTCTTTTCAACCATAAACAAGATTTTTCTGCATCTTCTTTCAAATGACGCCTTCCAGACTTTTGAAGTATCTGATTATTAAAACTTTGTACTCCGAGACTAAATCTATTTATCCCAGCATTTATGAATCCATAAAGATCATCTTTAGTAAAACTAGCTGGATCAACCTCCATAGTGATTTCAGCACCATAGTCAATTCCATAATTTTCTTTAAAAAGATCAATTAATTCTTTGACTTGGGTTGGATCTAAAATTGATGGTGTACCACCCCCTATATAAATCGTCGATAGAGGTGATTTATGCTTAATTGACAATATTTCTTTATTTAAAAATTGCAAATACTCTTTAACAGTTTTGCTTCCATAACCTTTTAAAGCTTCAACATTGTTTCCTAATGGAATAACTGCAAAATCACAATAAAAACATCTTCTGTGGCAAAAAGGAATGTGCACATAAGCACTTCTTGGAAACTTATTCATAATCTAAATTCATTTTTAAGCTCCAAAAAAGTATTAAGGATTGAAAAAAATAAAATCCTTATTTACTCAATTAATAAATCCTAGTAGATTATAGATATGACAGATATCTTAGTATTATTTTTATTTGTATTGTCTGGGGCTGCTTCAGGATGGCTTGGTGTTGATCTATTGCCAGTAGACATCCTCAAACAGGTCTCTAATGTTGAAGGTTTTAGAATTGTTTTATCAATAATTGGTTTTTTTGTAGGATTAGCAGCTGGTTTTGTATTTCTTCAACTAAGAAAGACTTTTCTTGATCAAATAAGAACAATGCCCACGGATTTACTAATAAGCAGGTCCGTTGGATTAATTTTAGGATTACTTGTTGCGAATCTCCTACTTGCTCCAATACTATTAATTCCCTTCCCTAGAGAAGTTTTTTTCGCGAAACCTTTAGCAGCCATATTAAGCAACATTTTCTTTGGTGTGCTTGGTTATAAGTTAGCAGATACCCATGGAAGGACATTATTGAGATTATTCAATCCAAATAACACTGATGCATATCTAGTCAATGAAGGAATCCTCCCTGCAGCAAGTCCAAAAATTCTAGATACCAGCGTAATTATTGATGGAAGAATCAATGGCCTATTAAGTTGCGGCTTATTGGAAGGGCAATTAATTGTTGCTCAAAGTGTAATTGATGAATTACAAACTTTAGCTGACTCAAGCAGTAATGAAAAAAGATCGAAAGGCAGAAGAGGTCTCAAGTTATTAAAAGAATTAAGGGATTTATATGGGAGAAGACTTGTAATAAACCCAACAAAGTATGAAGGTAATGGGGTAGATGAAAAACTCCTTAAAATTACTGAAGATATGACAGGAACTTTAATTACTGCTGATTATAATCTTTCTCAAATCGCTGAAGTTAAAGAATTAAAAGTTATGAATTTGAGTGATTTGGTTATTGCTTTAAGGCCAGAAGTACAACCAGGAGAGTCACTTAATATAAAAATCGTTAGAGAAGGCAAAGAAAAAATGCAAGGTATTGGATATTTAGATGACGGCACAATGGTTGTTATTGATGAGGCAAAGAATTTTGTGGGAAGCAGATTAGATATTGTCATCACAGGAGCATTACAAACTCCCACAGGAAGAATGGTCTTTGGAAAACTAATAAATAATCCTGAGTCAAACAAATCTTTTAAATCACCAGCGACACAGGGCTAAATCTAGCTAGAATCAGTTCAATCTTAATTTTGTGATACAAATGACTGTATCTGCTCCTTATTACGGCGAAAACACCGTCATGAGGACCCCGCCCCCAGATCTCCCCTCTCTTTTACTGAAAGAGCGAATTGTTTATCTTGGTTTACCATTATTTTCAGATGATGATGCGAAAAGACAACTAGGAATGGATGTTACTGAGCTAATTATTGCTCAACTTCTTTATTTAGAGTTTGAGGATCCAGAAAAACCAATCTATTTCTATATCAATTCAACTGGGACAAGTTGGTACACTGGTGACGCAGTCGGTTTTGAAACAGAAGCTTTCGCTATCTGCGATACCATAAGCTATATTAAGCCTCCAGTACACACAATATGTATCGGACAAGCAATGGGTACTGCTGCAGTTATTCTTTCATCTGGCACTAAGGGACAAAGAGCCGCTCTTCCACATGCTTCTATTGTTTTGCATCAACCTATAAGCGGGGCAAGAGGCCAAGCAACCGATATCCAAATAAGAGCTGAGGAAGTTTTGAAAAATAAAAAATCAATGCTGGAAATTTTATCTCGTAATACTGGAAAGACAATCGAAGAACTCTCAAAAGACTCTGACAGGATGAGTTACCTCAACCCCCAAGAAGCACTAGATTATGGAGTTATCGATAGAATACTCACAAGTCAAAAAGATCTCCCAAATAAAATTTAACACTCACAAAACTATTTTAAAATCATGCCAATAGGAACTCCAAGTGTGCCCTACAGACTTCCAGGAAGTCAATACGAAAGATGGGTCGATATATATACAAGACTAGGGGTTGAAAGAATTCTTTTTCTTGGACAAGAAGTGAATGATGGTATTGCTAATAGCCTTGTTGCACAAATGCTTTATCTAGATTCTGATGATAATTCCAAACCTATCTATCTGTATATAAATAGCCCAGGAGGATCAGTAACTGCTGGCTTGGCAATTTATGACACTATTAAATACGTAAAAAGTGATGTAGTAACTATATGCGTAGGCCTCGCAGCCTCAATGGGAGCGTTCCTATTGGCCGCTGGTACAAAAGGTAAAAGAGTTGCTTTGCCTCACAGCAGAATAATGATTCATCAACCCTTAGGAGGGACATCTCAACGCCAAGCAAGTGATATTGAAATAGAAGCTAAGGAAATTTTAAGGATTAAAGATATGTTAAACATGTCTATGGCAGACATGACAGGCCAATCATTTGAGAAAATTGAAAAGGATACTGATAGAGATTATTTTCTAAGTGCGGAAGAAGCAAAAAATTATGGATTAATTGATAGAGTAATTACACATCCAAGCGAAGCAAATCAGTCTTAAACTTTCTAAATTAATATTTTAATTTTAATTTTTTAAATTAATAATTTTTTTGGTTTATTGCCACCTTAATGTCTAAAATAATAACTATCAAATGCAAAGAAGCTACAACTAATGACCCAACTCTTTTACGACACAGATGCAGATCTAAGTCTTTTAAATAATAAAACAATAGCGATTATTGGATATGGATCACAAGGTCATGCACATGCCCTAAATCTTAAAGATAGCGGTATGGATGTAATTGTTGGATTATATAAAGGAAGTAAGTCTGAAAGTAAAGCCATTAGCGATGGTCTACAAGTCTTTAGCGTTTCTGAAGCTTGCGAAAAATCAGACTGGATAATGATTCTCCTTCCCGATGAGTTTCAGAAAGATGTTTACTTTAATGAAATAGAACCAAACTTAAAAGAAGGAAAGATACTAAGTTTTGCTCATGGCTTCAATATAAGATTCGGACTTATCAAACCTCCTAGTTTTGTTGATGTTGTAATGATCGCCCCAAAAGGACCTGGACACACCGTTCGTTGGGAATATCAGAACGGTCAAGGAGTCCCAGCACTGTTCGCAGTTGAGCAGGATTCTTCCGGGAGTGCAAGATCATTGGCAATGGCTTACGCTAAAGCGATTGGAGGAACGAGAGCTGGGATTCTTGAAACAAACTTTAAAGAAGAAACAGAAACTGATTTATTTGGCGAACAAGCAGTTTTGTGCGGAGGATTATCAGAATTGGTCAAGTCAGGATTCGAAACTCTTGTAGAGGCAGGTTATCAACCCGAACTTGCTTACTTCGAATGCTTACATGAAGTTAAACTTATTGTTGATTTAATGGTTAAGGGAGGCTTATCTCAAATGAGAGATTCCATTTCAAATACTGCAGAATATGGAGATTATGTAAGTGGTAAAAGACTTATCAATAGTGATACAAAGAAAGAAATGCAGAAAATTCTAAAAGATATTCAAGATGGAACTTTCGCCAAGAATTTTGTGGAAGAATGCGATAAAAACAAACCTTTAATGACAAAATTAAGGGAAGAGAACTCAAAACATGAAATTGAGAAAGTAGGTAAAGGTTTGCGCTCGATGTTCAGTTGGCTGAAATAAATTTATTTTTAATATTTCTTGGATCGATTGGTTTTGATTTATTGATAGGCGACCCAAGATTCTTAATCCACCCTGTTCAAGTAATTGGCTTTTACATAAAAAAAATATCTGATTACCTGATAAATAATTTTGGGGAAAATAAAAATATATTGTTTTGGGGAGGTTTAATAGTAGCTATATCAACCATTGGAATGAGTTTTGGTTTAGGTAAATTGATAGAACTCAGTTATGTGCAATCAAGAAATAATTTTTTTGGTGCATTGCTAATTTTTTTTGGACTTTCAAGTTGTATTGCGACTAAGGGACTTATTTCAAGTGTGAAAGAGATTGCAGAGCTAATAGAACGCGAAGAAATTAATGACCAAAATAAGAGAATCATCAAAGAGAAGGTACAAAGGATAGTAAGTAGGGATGTAAGTTCATCTTCTTTAGAACATCTTTTGAGATCAAGCACAGAGAGTCTTACCGAAAATTCTGTTGATGGAATATTTGGGCCACTATTTTGGATTTTTGTTGGAATTTTTTTTATGAAATTTTCAATTTTTCTGCCAGGGCCTTTATCACTTGGTTTTTCTTATAAAGCCATAAGTACTTTAGATTCAATGATAGGTTACAAATATGATTATTTTAGATATTTAGGTTTTTTCAGTGCAAAAATCGAAGATATTTTTACTTTTGTTCCTTCAAGATTAGTTTTAATTACATTACCTTTAGTTAGTTCCAAAATTAATAAGTATGGATCAATCATAAAAAAAAGCTATCTTGATGGTAAAAAATACGATTCGCCTAATGCTGGGATTTCAGAGGCTATATTTGCTTATATTTCTGGAATAACATTGGGTGGAAAAAGTAAATATAAAAATGAGATTATTAAAAAGCCAACGATCAATGCGAATGGAGATAATTGTACTGGAGAGAAAATTAAATTAATTTGTCAATTAATTTTAAGATTACAATTTTTATGGATAATAATTTTTGTTTTATTTTTTTTTATAATTTCAAATTTAATTTAATAATAAATTAGTTTTAAAATTACTAGAATAATACATAAAATCTTTATGCGAGAAAACGGCTCTCCAATAGAAAATCAAAATGATGATTTTACTAATACATCATCAACTGATAATGAATACTCAAAATGGGTAGACAATCAGGGAGATGAAGTAAAGAATGTTTTTGGATTTAATAGCAGTGCTGAACTTGTAAATGGTAGAGCAGCAATGGTCGGATTTTTAATGCTCATATTAACCGAGTTAGTTTTTAGCGGCAGACCTGTTACTTCTTCAATTTTTGGTATTAATTAAAAATGGAAGCGAAAAAATCTAATCCAATAAAAGTATTCCTATACATATCTTTATGGGTAATTATTTGGGGTACGATAGGATCTTTAGTCGATTTTCCTCTATATAAAAATAAAATCTACTTAGAAGGAAGCATATATCAATATCTTACTTTCACAGTTACAGCGATTATTTCTATTCTATCTGCAAAGTTTTTTTATAAGAAAATTGATTTATAAAAACTTGTACCTAAATTTCTTAATAATTTTTGCTGGTTCTTTACTTTCATTGGACTCGTAAAGTATCCACTGATGTGTCTCAGTATCATGATCACAACCATAATTTCCAGATGGGTTATCGTAACTTGAAAGATATGAATGACAATTTTGGTCTGCCTCAAAAGCTGAGTCATAACCTGTTAGAAAATATATCAAAAATAGAACAGTTATCAACAAAAAAAATACTTGAGAAACTAAATTAACTACCTTCATAAGTTATTCTAAAATTTAAATATATCATCTAATAAAATCTTTCGATCTAAAAATATTGCTAACGTCCAACATTAAATACAAAGTCACGGAATTCTTGATTCTTTAAATACAGGATGACTAGCAATACTAAAATGATATTTGAGCCTATTACTATTGATCCAAAAATATTTATTTGTTTTTTGCCTGGCAAAGTGTAAGTAAATTTCTTGCCTTTAAGAAAACCAGCTAAGCCTTTTTTTTCTTTTATTTGAGTATTTTGAGTATTATTCTTAACTTCATTATCAGAAAAACCTTTAACCATTACAAATTAAATAACAAGTTTATAATATTCCAAAAAATTAAATTTTTTTAGTAATTAACAATTTTTAATCACATATGGGATCATTAATGAAATTCTCTCATTCGAGAAATTATTAAAAAAATTAGCTTCAATAATTTCCGTTTGCAGCCCCAATAAACTTGATTGACATTTGAATCTATTTTGGTCAAATACTACTAATTGAAGTTTTTCTATTCCAGAAACTAATTCTTTACATGTTTGGGTTCGAGAATCTTTAAAACAATCTAGTGATTGTTTTAAAATCTTAGACTTTGTTGGTATTGTTTCAGCCATAACAAAATTAGATAAGAACAAAAATTTCAGGAATAAAATAGCTAAACATTTCATTACTTCTAAAGATTTCAAAATTTTGGATGCCTCGTTAAGAGTTTTGGGCATTGAGCTAATTGTATCTTTTTGCGATTTAAAAAAAAAGATGCCCTAAAAGAGCACCTTGTTATTAAAGGAAGAAATAGATTAAAAAAATTACCCTTGAACTCTATCCTTAAAAAGTTTACCTGCAGAGAATGTTGGAACTCTTTTAGCGGGTATTGCTATTTTTTCGCCTGTCTTAGGGTTTAATCCCTGTCTTGCAGAACGATCTCTTGGTTCAAAAGAACCAAATCCTAGTAAAGAGACTTTTTTGCCTTCCACTACTGCATCAACAATAGTTTCAATAGCTGCATCAACAACTAAAGAAACATCCGTTTTTGTGAGCTCTGTACGAGCTGCAACAAGATTTACTAAATCAGCTTTGTTCATTGAAATTTAAATTAAAGCTAAGGGTTAAAAAAAGATTTAAATCGAGTTTCAACCTCGAACTTTCACATCATATGGAGCAAATACAAATACGGCAACCGAAAAGGCCGGCAGCGCAAAGCTTTATACAAATTTTAGGGACATTTTTAGCAACATTATTTATTTCTTATAGCAACGCTTTTCCATTTATAAAAAATAGCCTCTTCATTTAGAGAACAGCAAAAAGTATTGGTAGCACTGGATTTAGCATTAAAAATCTAACTACATTTAGCAAAGGGTAAAAATATCAAAGGGGGGATGAATTTAAGAATTTAAATTATTTATTATTTTTTATTAATTTTCAGATATATTTCCTTCTCATCACATGAAAAAACACAATTTGTATTTTGAAATCAAGAAATATCTGGTTTTCTCATTAATAAACTTTCTCTATAAATCGTTTTATGCACTGAGCAGATGGATGAAGAAATTGTAATTAATTAGAAAATTAATACTCTCCAAGATCTAATAAGGTTGATTAGTGAAGCCTTAAATTTGAGTTTTTTTTTTAATTTTGCATATATTATTCAAATATCAGTAATTTAAATAAATTATCTCAATATTTAACTAATCAATGATAAAGAGAAAGTGATTCATCTCAATAAAGGTAAACCATTTCCTTTAGGGAGTTCTCTAACTTCACAAGGGATTAATTTTTCCTTAGTAGCCACAAATGCAGAATATGTAGAAATCTTATTGTTTGAGAAAGAGGACTCTATTTCCCCAAAAAGCATATTCAAATTAGATCAGACTCATAATAAAGGTCCTTACTGGCATGCGGAAATAAAAAATCTAGATGAAGGTTGTATTTATGCTTTTAGAGTAAAACAAAAAAATAATGAAATTAATAATAACTATGAAAAAAAAGTATTACTTGATCCATGTTCAAGGGGTATTACCGGATGGGGAAGTTATAAAAGAGAAAATGCATTAAAAAAGCAAGAAAATACTAATTCTTGTCTTAAAAGCGTTGTTTGCGATAGAAAATTATTTAATTTTAAGGATTATCCAAGACCGAAACATTCTTGGGAAGAAACAATTATTTATGAACTCCATATCAAGGCTTTCACTGAATCAACAGATAAAGATGAAAGTTGTTTTAAGAAATTTTTAAAAAAAATTCCCTATCTCAAAGAACTGGGTATTACAACAATTGAATTACTTCCAATTTTTTGTTTTGATCCTACTGATGCCCCTAATGGTCTAAAAAATTTTTGGGGATATAGTCCAATTAATTGGTTTACTCCACATTTTGAATATCTTTCGAATGAATCCGCCGAAAAGAATAGAGAGGAATTTAGAAGATTTGTAGAGAAATGTCATAAAGCAGACATTGAAGTCATCTTAGATGTTGTATACAATCACACTTCCGAAGGTGATTCAAAAGGGCCAGCAATATCTTGGAAAGGTATAGATGAAAATCTTTATTACTTTATTGGAAAAGATAAAAATTATCAGGACGTTTCAGGGTGTGGTAATACTATTGCAGCAAACAGAGGATTAGTTAGAAAACTGATAATTGAATCATTAAAATGTTGGGCGAGTGAATTAGGAGTTGATGGTTTTAGATTTGATTTAGGAATTGCCCTATCAAGAGGAGAAAATCTTTCACCGCTTGATAATCCTCCAATTTTTGAAGATATAGAATGTGAACCAGAACTTATCGATATCAAGTTTATAAGTGAGCCTTGGGATTGTGGCGGTCTATATAAATTAGGTGATTTCCCATCCAAGAATACTTTCACTTGGAATGGTCATTTTAGAGATGACTTGAGGAGATTTTGGAAGGGGGATAAAGATACAGCTTGGAATATGAGCGATAAAATAAAAGGGACGCCATCAATTTATAAAAAAGATAATGTTTTTCCAAAGTCGATAAATTTTATTACTTCACATGATGGATTCACTCTAAAAGACTTAGTAACTTTCGATAGAAAGCATAATTTTGCCAATAGAGAACAAAATAGAGATGGAGATAACCATAACAATTCTTGGAATCATGGTACTGAGGGACCAACTACGAACTTATTAATCAATGATTTAAGAAAAAGACAACAAAAAAATCTTATTCTTAGTTTACTTATCTCTAAAGGTGTTCCAATGATACTTATGGGTGATGAGATAGGAAGATCGCAAGGCGGGAACAATAATTCTTGGTGCCAAAATAATTTATTGGGATGGATGAATTGGGAACATGGTCAACAAGATTTGGAATTATTAGAATATTTTAAATACGTCATAAAAATCCGAAAAAAACTAATAAACATTTTCAATCCATCATTCTTCCCTAATAATCAAACCAATGAAAATATTCCAACATATCATTGGCATGGAACAAACTTAGATAGCCCCGACTGGAGTAGTTGGTCTCACACAGTTGCCTTTAGCATTAATAAAGACAATACTAATCCGCTGGTCTGGATAGGTTTAAATGCATATTCAAAAAGTATCGATTTCCCCTTACCGAAATGTAAATATAATTGGTTAAAAGTTATTGACACTAGCATGTGTGAGATTTTTGAACCATTAACTATTAATGAAGAATCTGTTTCAATAAAGAGTAGAAGCTCTTTACTAATCATTTCAGAAGAAGTATTTGGGGCAAAAAATAATTTACTCTAAAAGCGGGCGGCGGGAATCGAACCCGCATCTTCAGCTTGGAAGGCTGAGGTTTTACCACTAAACCACGCCCGCATTAAGTAATAGAATTACCATTGCAATAATACATTATCAAACAATAAACAAAGTAAAAAGATTGGAAAATTCACACTCGAAAAAAAATATTTCTAGATCAACAACAAGATTAATGTTCTCTTATGGGCTAGGAGATGCAGGCACAGGTTTAGTCGCGACACAATTTGGTTTTTTTCTTTTCAAATTCTTTATTTCTGCTGGTTTACCAGTAATAATTGCAGGATCATTATTAATGTTAATAAAGATATGGGATGCAGTAAATGATCCGTTAATTGGATGGTTAAGTGATCGTACTAAATCAAGATGGGGGCCTAGAATCCCTTGGATGATAGCAGCATCTGTTCCTCTTGGTTTCTCTTTAGCTGCGATATGGTGGACACCTACTGGTTCAGTGCTAACCAAGACTATTTACTATGCCATAATTTCTATAATCGTAATGACTGCTTATACAAGTATTAATCTTCCTTTTGCAGCTCTATCTACTGAAATTTCTGAAAAAACAGCAATAAGAACAAGACTAAACGCATCTAGATTTACTGGCTCAATAATCGCAGGACTCTCTGGTTTAATAATTGCTGGAGTTGTATTAGGTTCCGAAGGATCTGCAAATAATGAATATTTTTTAATGGGTAAAATAAGCGGATGTATTGCAGTTGCTACAACATTAATTTCTTGTTGGGGATTAGCTCCATTCGCAAAAAAAGCAAGAAGGCCTTCAGGAAAAGTTGAAGCTATAACACTTCAATTTAAAAGAATCTTCAGAAATAAAAAATTTCTAAAAGTTATTACGCTCTATATTCTTCTATGGTGCGCCTTACAATTAATGCAAACTGTAGCGCTAATCTATGTCGAGGATGTACTGAATGTACCAACATATATTGCAAAGTGGATCCCGATACCTTTCCAAATTAGCGCTTTAGTGGGTTTACAAATATGGACCAGAGTATCAAATAAATTGAACAGGATTTCAGCGTTAAACTATGGGGCGATTATGTGGATTATTTCATGTACAGCAACTTTATTTTTACCCTCATTATCAAAAATTTCAGGAATTGGAGATAGTTTATTCCTAAATGCCGGCAACATATTTCTGTTCATTCTTTTAATTTTCATAATCTGTCTTATTGGCATTGGAGCTTCAACCGCTTTTCTTATCCCTTGGTCACTACTTCCTGATGCAATAGACGAAGACCCAGAGAAACCAGCAGGATTATATACTGCTTGGATGGTACTTATTCAGAAAATAGGTATTGCGTTTAGTGTTCAATTATTAGGATTTTTATTATATTTATCAGGTTATCAATCATGCTTTGTTGATAAAGATGGTCTAAATATTATTGAACAATGCTACTCAGCACAATTAACTATTAGATTATGTATTGGTCTTATACCCTCAATATTGGTAATAATTGGTCTTTTAATCATGAGAAAATGGGATCGAAAATTAATTACAAACTAATATAAAGATATGTATTACCTTAATTTTTTCAAAAGACTTCTAAGCAGCCTAGTCATCGGCGGGCAAGCAATTAATTTTATCTTTAAAGGTAAAATTTCCAAAAATGATCTCTTTGAGCAACTTATGGAGTCAGGTCCTGGCAGTTTATTAATTGTATTAATTACAGGAATTGCAGCAGGTACAGTTTTTAATATTCAAGTTGCATCACAACTTACAAGTATGGGGGTTTCAAGTGAAATTGGAGGTTTATTAGCAGTAGGCATGGCAAGAGAAATGGCTCCTCTTCTAACTGCTACTTTAATGACTGGAAAGGTTGCCACTGCCTATGCTGCTCAACTGGGTACTATGAAAGTCACAGAACAAATTGAGGCAATAACCATGTTAAGGACCGAACCAGTCCAATATTTGGTAGTCCCAAGGTTACTATCGATGGTAATAATGTCTCCAATACAGTGTCTTTTGTTTTTATCTGTAGCTTTATGGAGTGGACAAATTTGGAGCACAATTTTTTATAAAGTTCCTCCAATAGTTTTTTGGACATCTGTAAGATCAGGTAATGTGAGTTTAACCAGTGCAGACTTAACTTCAATGTTAATAAAATCTGTAGTTTTCGGATTACTTATTTCAATCATTGCTTGTGGATATGGACTTACAACCAAAGGAGGTCCAAAAGAAGTTGGAACAAGTACAACAGGTGCAGTTGTAATGACTCTCGTTACTGTATCTTTAATGGATGTATTACTAACGCAAATTTTATTTGGATGATTCTATGTTTAATACTAAATCAAAAAAAGAGGAACCAGTAATAATATCTCCTTCATTTCAGTTGCCAATCATTCTAATAGTTTTAAGTTTTATGCTTTTGTTTTTGAATATTGGTTCTTTGCCAACAATAGTTTTTGCTTCTTTTAGCTTTTTTTTATTACTTCAGTCATTCACCTTAAGAATAAAAATAACAAATGATGATTTTATCGTTTTACAATTAGGGAGAGAGATTAGAACTTTTCCATTCAAGAACTGGATATCATGGAAATTCTTTTTCCCTATAATCCCAGGTATTTTTTATTTTAGAGAAAAGTCCAGTCCTCATTTATTACCAATTTTATTTAATCCAAAGCAATTAAAAGATGAGCTCATAAAAAAAGTTGACTCCCTGGAAATTAAAAATTCTTAAAATTCAGACTTTGCCTAATCATCAAAATTATTTAAATGACCAATACAGAAATTTCCGACAATAATCCTGAAAAGGAATTAAAAATAGATAAGTCAATTTCAGATGATAAAACCAAACAAATTAGTAAGAAAAATACAACTCAAAATAAAAAAATTACACCGAAGAATGATAAATCAAATAAATCATTTGATGCAATTTCTAATAAAATTTTTAGAGATCTCTTTTCAAAAAAAGACTCTTTAGTTAAAGAAATAAAAGAGTTAGAAACAAAAAAAAATGAAATAGAAAAAGATATTGAGTCTAATTTTAAAGGACAGTCAGATAATATTGCTAAAAGAGTTAAAGGCTTTCAAGAGTATTTAACTGGAGCTTTGCAGAATCTTTCACAAAACGTAGAGAAACTTGAATTAGTTTCTCAACCAATAATCGTAAAGCCTTCTCCACTTGATGAGAAAAAGCAAGACATTAGCAAAAATAATGTAGTTAATGTTCCTGCTCTTTCTGAGACATTTAAGCCAGATGAAGAGATTATAAAAAGTTGCTTTACAAGTTTCACAGAACAACCCGACTTTTATGCAGAACCTTGGAAATTAAGACGGAGTCTTGATTCATCAGATATAGAAATTATGAATGATTGGTTCTTTAACATGGGCGGAAGAGGTTCTCTTGAAAGTAGAGGATCTCGACAAAAAAATGCCTTGTTATCAGCTGGCTTAATATCTATTCTTGGCGAATTATATGGAGATCAATTTCAGACTCTTATATTAGCTTCGCAACCTGAACGATTAGGTGAATGGAGAAGAATTCTTCAAGATTCACTTGGTCTAACAAGGGATGACTTTGGACCTAATAGTGGGATTGTTCTGTTTGAAAGGCCTGAAGGTGTTATCGAAAGAGCTGATAGATTAGAAACCAATGAAGAATTGCCATTTATTATTATTGATGCAGCAGAAACCTCTGTTGAAATTCCAATACTTCAATTCCCATTATGGGTTGCATTTGCTGGTTCAGATAATGAAATTTACGATGATCTTGAACTAAACTAATCTGCATGAATATCTTAATAATTTTTACAAGTTATCTTTTAGGATCTCTTCCGACAGGTTTTTTAATTGGAAAATATCTCAAAAATATAGATCTAAGAACTATTGGTTCTGGATCTACAGGTGCCACAAATGTCTTAAGAAATATTGGGAAATGGCCAGCACTTTTTGTATTTATCATTGACGTTGGCAAAGGTCTTATTGCAGTAAAAATTGCTCAATATTACACAGCTCAGGGATTTATAGAAGTTATAGCAGGCGTATCCGCTATCTCAGGACATATTTGGCCAATATGGCTTAAAGGTCGGGGAGGGAAAGCCGTTGCAACTGGATTAGGTATGTTTTTGGCTCTTTCTTGGAAAGTTGGACTCGCATCTCTTGGCATTTTTTTAATAGTTCTAACAAAAACTAAATTTGTTTCTTTATCTAGTATTTCAGCTGCAATTTTACTTCCTATTTTTATGTTTTTTTACCTCGGTAATTTTATGCACTCATACTTCTTTATAAGTCTAATTGTGGCATTATTAGTAATTTGGAAACATAGAACAAACATAACAAGATTGCTCAAGGGAGAAGAATCCAAAATTAACCAGAATTAATAGATTTAAATATTTCTATTAGAGCTTTATTAGGATCTATAGCTTTTGATATTGATCTACCAATGACTAACTTAGAAGCGCCATTATCTAAAGCTTCATGGGGAGTCATAATTCTACTTTGATCATCTTTATTTTCAATCTTTAACCTGATCCCTGGTGTAATTAGTTCAAAATTATCTTTATAAATAGATCTCAACATTTTTACCTCCCAAGGGGAACAAACACATCCATCTAATCCGGCATCAAAAGACAACTTTGCAAGTCTCAATACATTTTCTTCAATTGAATTATTTCTATCAAGATCAGTTTGAAAATCTTTAAGAGAAAAACTTGTTAAAACAGTTATTCCAATAACAAATGGAGGTTTTAAACTGACTGAGATGGCTCCTTCTAGAGATGCTTTTTTAGAATCCTTAAGAGCTTTAAGACCTGCTGAAGCATGAATAGAAATTATATCAACCCCTAATTTTGAAACTTGGAAACATGCTGCACGCATGGTATTTGGAATATCATGAAATTTTAAGTCTAAAAAAATTTTTTTATTTAAACCTTTTAATATTTCAATAACTCTTGGACCTTCCCTAACAAAAAGTTCTAACCCAACTTTCACCCACTTAATATTAGGACATTTTTCTAGAAGTAATTTTGCTTGACATAAATCTAATCCATCTATTGCCAATATTATTTTATCTTCTGAATTAAATCTGTTATTCATCAATTTTCAGTTTTCAAACCTCTTAATTATTTTTTTTCCAATTTGCAAAATTTTCCCTTCCAAATCATTTTTTGAATTAAAAACTAAATCAGGATTTATTACTTTCTGACCATCAATTTTTACACCTCCACCTTTAATAGATCTTTTGGATTCGCTGCTAGATTTGAAAAGTTTTAGAGCACTTAATAAGTAGAAAAACTTTACTGGAAAAACTACTTCTTTTAAAGAAATCTCTGGAATTTCTCCAACTTTTTCTTTGTGGCCAAGGAATAATTTTTCGCAGTTTGATTGCGCCTTTAATGCTTCTTCAGCCCCATGGAATAAAGTAGTAACTTCTAAAGCCATTCTTCTTTGTAATTCACGAGGATTTGAGTTTTCGAGAAAACTTAAATCTAATTTAGTAAGTAATTCAAAATAGGTGGGTATTATATTATCGGGTACTTTTTCTAATTTTGAGTACATTGACACAGGATCTTCAGTCAACCCAACGGTGTTAAATTCAGATTTACTCATCTTCTTAATTCCATCTAAACCTGTCAAAATTGGCAACAGAACACCAAATTGAGGTTCTTGTTTAAAATGCCTTTGAAGATCTCTTCCAATTGCAATATTAAATTTCTGATCTGTGCCTCCAAGCTCAATATCTGATTGAACAATTACCGAATCGTAACCTTGTAATAGTGGATATAAGAATTCATGTAAAGCAATTGGAACTTGCGAAGTGTGCCTTTTATTAAATTCCTCCTTAGCTAGCATTTGACTGACTGTTGCACTCCCCATTAATTCAATTATCGAATTAAGATTTAATTCTTTTAACCACTCGCTATTGTATCTAATTTCTATTCTATCTTTTGCATCAAAATCTAAAATAGATTCATTGGCTGGCTTGCCCATTCCTAGTTGGGTTAAGTATGTTTTTGCATTATCCTTAACTTGTTTTTCCGATAATTGCACTCTTGTTTTGTTTTTTCCGGTTGGGTCTCCAATTTGAGCAGTAAAATCCCCAATAATTAAAACTGCAATATGTCCATTATCTTGGAATGCCCTGAGTTTTTTGAACAATATGCTGTGCCCAAGATGAATATCTGTTCCAGTTGGATCAATTCCGAGTTTAACCCTTAATTTTTTATTATTTTTTTTCGCATGATCAATTATCTCCGAAAAAGTTTGATCTGTTCCCTTAATTGGGAAATATTCTTCTATTCCTCTAGAAAGCCATGATGGCAATATTATATTATCTGACATGAAGCATTAATCGTTAAATTTAAGAAGTTTTATCAAGTTCATCCTTCATTCTTATTAAGGTTTTATTCATTTGATCGAACATTTGATCAGGAGTAATCCCAAATTGACTTAACTGTGTCTTTAATTGCTCTACCGTCATTTTTGCTTGAAAATCTTCAGACAATTCAAATCTCTTCATAAAAACCTTATAACGATCCATAAGAGATTCCATTTTTTTTATAAACATTTTTTTCCCTTCTCTGTCAAATTTTCCATAATCAGAACCAAGTTTCATAAGTTCTTGGTAATCGGTAAAAAGCTTTTTAGCTTCTTCTTGAACGATGTCTGACTCAAAAAATCCCATTTCTATTTTTTACTTCGCAAGATAAAGACTCAACTACAAGATAACAAGAATCTTTTAAATTGATTAGAACATTAATAAATTTTAGTTTATAAATAATTCTTTGATTTATATTTTTTCAGAATTAAATTTAGTAGACATGTTTTATAAATATTGGAAAAATTTAACGTAAATAATATTTCAAACCAAAATAGACAATTTGAATTATTTGGTTCAAATGTAAATACATCAATTAATTTTCAACACTCAAATAATCTAAAAATCAAAGGAGAAATCCTAACTGAATGGAGAAATAGAATATACAATCACCAATTCAAAATTTTAAAAGATACTCACAATAAAACTTTGCACCAAACAAGTCTTCCTATAAATACAATTTCCAATGAGAGAAAAATTGATCCTTTTTCCCTACAGCCATTATCATTGAACTTTTGGAGAACTAATCAATATATACACAATGGGCCAGCAATGTATTTTGTAATTGACTCGATGGAGAGTTCTAAAATAATCCTATATATAGGAGAAACAAATTCTGCAAATAAGAGATGGAAGGGAGAACATGACTGCAAAAATTACCTCAGGAACTATAAAGAAGCCCTATCTCATAACAAACTCTCAAGTCACCAAGATATTCGTTTCTTCTTAGATGTACCCAAAGAAGTAAAATTAAGACGTAAATTAGAACAGCAACTGATATATTTATGGTTACCACCTTTTAATAAAGAAACTCGAGATAGGTGGGCTACTACTTTCACAAACAACTAAAAGTTAATTAAATCCATTTTACAAATGCAATTTTCCACATTCCAAAAAAATCTAGATAACTGGCAAGGTTCTTCATTAATTTTTGGAGTTTTAGAGGAAGAAATTGCAAGCCAATTTGAAAACATAAAATTTGTTGTTGACCCAAAATTATTACTAAAAAAAGTTACTCAAAAAAAATTCAAAGGAGAAAAAGGAAAAACTTTAAGCTTTGAATTTTTAGATCAAAAATTAGAAACTTTAATCATAGTTGGTCTTGGCAAATCAAAAGACCTAAATAAAAGTGATCTAGAAAACTCTATAGGAAATCTAGTTAGGAAAACTGTTGATAAAAATGAAAAAATCAGCATCTTGCTACCTTGGGAATTAATAAATTCACAACTAGAAATAAATCAATTAGCAGAGTCAGCCAGATTATCTGCCTATAAGGACAATAGATTCAATAAGAAAAAAGAAGAAAAGAAAGTTCTTAAAGAAATAGAATTTTTGAATTTAAAAAAATTTGACAATATTAGCTTTGAAGAGACAGCACAAATATGTGAAGGTGTAGAACTAGCTAGAAGACTTGTAGCCGCTCCTCCAAATAGTCTTACACCTCAAGAAATGTCTTTGCAAGCTTCTCAAATAGCTAAAGATCATGATTTGGGAATAAAAATTTTAGAGGCAAAAGATTGTGAAGATTTAGGAATGGGTGCATATTTAGCCGTAGCAAAAGGTTCTGATCTAGATCCAAAATTTATACATCTTACTTTAAGGTCTGAGGGACCTATAAAAGAAAAGATTGCGCTTGTTGGGAAAGGTTTAACCTTTGATTCTGGAGGATACAATCTGAAAGTAGGAGCCTCTCAAATTGAAATGATGAAATATGATATGGGCGGAAGCGCTGCAGTTTTAGGAGCAGCAAAAGCACTGGGAGCAATAAAACCAAAGGGATTAGAAGTTCATTTTATTGTGGCAGCTTGCGAGAACATGATAAATGGATCTGCAGTACATCCTGGAGATGTAGTTAAGGCATCTAATGGTAAAACAATTGAAATAAATAACACTGATGCAGAGGGTAGACTCACATTAGCCGATGCTTTAACTTACGCATCCAATTTAAAACCGGATTCAATAATAGATCTCGCCACTTTAACAGGAGCTATTGTTGTTGCATTAGGGAATGATGTAGCTGGATTCTGGAGCAATAATGATGATCTAGCAAATGACCTAAAAGCTGCATCAGCCCAGTCTGGTGAGGAATTATGGCAAATGCCTTTACAAAAATCATATAAAGAGGGGTTAAAGTCTCATATAGCTGACATGAAAAATACAGGTCCTAGAGCAGGTGGGTCAATAACTGCTGCTTTGTTTTTAGAGGAATTCTTTGATAAAGAGATTAAATGGGCTCATATTGATATTGCTGGGACTTGTTGGAGTGATAAGAATAAGGGAATTAATCCATCAGGTGCAACCGGTTTTGGAGTTAAAACTCTTGTTCAATGGATTAAAAATAAATAACTATATTTAAATTATTCATTCCAAAGATTTGTTGATCTAGCTTTATCACCCCATAATTTATCCAACCTCTGATCTCTCCCACATGAGAATCTATAGAACTTATATTTTAATTCATTTCTCTCAGCAAAATCCTGATGATATTCTTCAGCCAGCCAAAATTGACCTTTTAATTTTAGTTCTACAGATATTGTTTCTATTGGAACACTCAATTCATTAGAGGCGGAAGCAATTGCATTTATTGCATCACTTTCCTCAGTTGCATCTTTAAAAAATATCACTGGCCTATAAGAATCTCCACGATCACAAAATTGACCCTTGCCATCCAGAGGATCAATATTTCTGAAATAGAGCCTAAGTATCTCAGGTAAGGTTAACAATTTGGGATCATAGTCTACCAAAACCACTTCCTGATGTCCTTCATGATTTTCGTAGGTAGGATTTTGCGAATCTCCACCTGAATAGCCACTTTGTACAAAATTTACCCCCTTCAATGACTCTAAATCATGTTCTAAACACCAAAAACAACCTCCTGCGAGAATCAATTCCTCAGCAAAAGCGTTTACAGGATTTATAAATATTGAAAAAACAATAATTAGAGGTAAGAAATATTTCATTTTTTTATTATAAAGTTTAAACAATTGAGTTAATAATCTCTTTAGCAGCTCTTTGGACTACGCCCTCCTCTCCTAATTCTTTTTTTAAAAAAGCATAACCTTTTTTTATTTTAATTTTTTCTGAATTCCCCTCAAGAATCCTGCAAGATTTGTAGAAAATTTTCTTATAATCAAAATCTCTCTGCACAAACTCAGGGATTATTAATTTATTAACTAACAAATTTACTGGGGAAATAAATCTTACTTTAAAATTGAGAATTTTTTTAGCAATAAAAGCAGTTACCCTACTTACTCTATAACCTACAATCTGTGGGATTCCATTTAAAGCTAATTCCATATTAACTGTCCCAGATTTACAAAGAGCAATCTTAGTAAGCGAATAAATATAAGGCTTTAATTTTGCACTATCTTTTTGAGAAATAACAATTCCTTTAACTTGATACTTTCCAAAGGCTTTTTTGAATGTTTCATCAAAGGCCCTCCGACAGGAGGGAATATAGACTATCAAACTTGGATATTTTTGTTGTAATTTTTTAGCCGCCCTCATAAAAGTAGGCAATATATAGCGCAATTCTTGAGGTCTTGATGCCGGCATTAAAAGTATGATGTTTTGATCCGGTCGAAGTTTTAGTATAGTTCTGGCATCTTTCTTTAGAGGAAGTTTTTTTATCAAATCAATCATTGGATGTCCAACCCACAAAACATTTCCACCCCTCTTTTTGTAAAATGATGCTTCTTTCTTAAAAATCGCGAAAATTTTATCAGAAAATTTTATTAAATTTGTTGTAGCATTATTTCCAACCTTCCAAGCCCACTCTTGAGGAGCAATATAGTAAAAAATTGGAATTTCAATCTTCGATCTTTTTAATTTAGTACCAATTTTTATATTTGGACCCATGTAGTCAATCAAAATTAAGCAATCCGGAGGATACTTCTTTAGTAATTTATAAAACCTTTTTTGAATTCTTATGGTTGGAATAATGAGAGGTAAAGCCTCCCAAATTCCTATTGCACTAATTGATGTAGTATCTTGAAGAATTTTTACACCTTCTTTCTTCATTCTTTCCCCACCTAATCCGCAAATTTCTAAATCTATAGATTTTTTTTTAGCTTCTTCTAATAATGCTTTTGATAACAAACTTCCGTGCAAATCTCCAGAGACTTCTCCAGTACTTATAAATATCTTTTTATTCATAAATTCACTACTGGCATTGGTCCTCGCCTTTCTTTAGATATTGACTCTTTTAAAAAACTACATAATTTTGAAGATGAAAGATCTAATTCTCCTGTCATTACTTTTTCTAATGAATTTGAAATCGCATCATTAGATTTAAAAAGTAGATTCCAATTACTTTGCAGTAATTTCAAGTCAAAATCTTTATTTTCCATTAAACCACTTCTCTTAATTCCAATCCTATTCAAACCTCTCAATCTTCCTGGATGCCCTTCGGCTAAACAAAAAGGAGGTACGTCTCTATCAACTCTAGTCATTCCTCCAATCATTGCTAAATATCCAATATGTACAAATTGATGTATACCTAAACAACCGCCAATAATAGCTTTATCTTCTATCTTTACATGGCCTGCAACTTGAACACTATTTGATAAAACTATCTTATTACCAAGTTCACAATTATGGCCGATATGAGTGTAAGCCATCAACAAATTATTATTACCAATAATTGTTTTTTCTCCTTCATCAGTGGCCTTATTAATAGTTACACATTCTCTGAAAGTATTATTATCTCCAATAATTACTTCAGTAGGGGCCCCTTTATATTTAAGGTCCTGGGGATCAAGACCTATAAAAACACTTGGAAAAACTTTATTATTGATACCAATTTGAGTTCTTCCTGAAATAACTGCATTCGGTCCTATTTCGGTTCCTTTCCCAATAGTCACATCAGGACCGATAATAGCTCCTTGAGAGACAATAACCCCATCATGTAATTCGGCACTTGGATCAACAAAAGCATTTTGGTGCACTTTTACGCCTCCAAAGCTTGTGTTTAATTCAGTATTTTTATGATCCATAATCCCTAATCAACTAATGAAAACATTAATTCTCCAGCGCAAACCAACTTCCCATCAACATGCACCTCACCTTTAACCTTCCCAAACCTTTGTCTTTTAATAGATAATAACTCACAAGAAATTATCAATTGATCTCCAGGCACAACTGGTTTTCTGAATTTAACATTATTGATTCCAGCAAAGACGAAAAGTCCTTTAGGAAGATCAGGCATTTGCGTTACAATAATTCCGCCAACTTGAGCCATTGATTCAACAATAAGCACCCCAGGCATCAATGGTCTCTCAGGAAAGTGTCCCTGAAATTGAGGCTCATTTATAGTTACATTTTTTACCGCAACGGCTCTCTCCCCAGGAATATGCTCTATGACTTTGTCCACAAGAGCAAAAGGATATCTGTGAGGTAACAAACCTAGTATTTGCTCAGAGGTAAGTTGATTATTTTCACTGGATAATTTCTTTTCCAAAACAATTAAAGATAAAGTTAATTTTTTATCGATGAGGCCAATAAAGCATTTAAAGAATGTGATCCTTTATAAACTAAAATTTGAGCCTTAGGTAACCCTACCAAAGCCAAGTCCCCAATTAGGTCTAAAATTTTATGTCTTATTGGTTCATTATCAAATCTTAATGGTGGATTAACCCATTTATCACCGTCACAAACAAGGGCATTTTCCAAACTTCCGCCTTTTATTAATCCAAGCTCACTTAACTCTTGAAATTGATCTTTAAAACCAAATGTTCTTGCTGGAGCAATCATTTCAACGAAACTTTTTGGATTCAAATCAATCACAAAAGTTTGATTTCCAATTGCTTTATAGGAAAAACTTATGGTGGATATAATTGTAGTT